>NZ_JBDQQP010000002.1:0-593721 GCF_039888735.1 Streptomyces sp. CAU 1734 | reverse complement strand
AGTACACCACCAGCCTCGCCGGCAGCAACCGCTGGCGTTGCTCGGCCCGCCCGCACGCCGCCACCACCCGGTCCACCAAACCCGGCGGATACACCCAGGTCAGGAGACCAAGACCCGATAAGTTAGACACACTCGCAGCCACCTGAACCACCCCCGGGACCCACTACCAAACACAGTACGCCCACCACAAAGACAACGGCATTGGGCCTAGATGTCGTGCGGCACCCACGCCGCCGGCTCGCTGCCGAAGGCGAGCGACGCCTCCGCCAGCGCCCCGCCGCGCAGCTCCCGCACCCGCCCGGCCGCCGCCAGCTCCGCGAGCGATACGCCGCCCAGCGAGGCCGCGCCCAGATCGCGTACGTCCAGCGCCAGATCCGCCGGGTCGGCGGTCCGCTCGCAGACCGCGCCCTTGGGGTCGCCGGAGAGCCGCCAGCGGCCCTCGTTCCACGGGCAGAAGGCGTCGGTCACCTCCAGCACCACATCCACCGGGGTCCGGTAGGCGCGCGACTCCAGCGCCGGGCCCACCTCCACCAGCCGCACATAGCCGCCGTCGCAGACGCGGACATTGCACCGGCGGATGTCGGAGACCATCTGCTGCCAGGCGTCGTCCACCGGCCGGTTGCCCAGGCTCACGGTGGAGGTCAGGTCGATCCCGAAGAGGTACCGCAGCAGCGCCGCGTAGGACGCGGGGTCGTCGGCGTACAGATCCTGCACCTCGACGGTGCCCTTGGGCCCCGCGTGGTCCCAGGCCGGGCGGATGCGGAAGGTCGTGTAGCCGATGGTCTCCCCGTCCCGCTCGGCGAGGGCGCACTGGAGCGGCGAGGTGCCCTGGCGGTCCTCGGGGGCGTCGAGGGCGGTGAAGTTCTCCCAGCCGGAGCGCCGGGAGATCATTCCGGGCCGGCCGGGGACAGCGCGGGCGTAGACCGCCTCACAGGCGGCGAGCGCCTCCTTCGGCGGGGCCTTGCGGATCCGCACGGCGTCCGTGCCCTCGGGGACGGCGAGCCGCACCCGGTCCGTGTCGATGTCGGCCTTGAGGAGAGCGGTGGCGGCGCCGTAACCGAAGCGGCCGTAGATGGCGGGCTCGGAGGCGGCCAGGATGGCGAAGTGCTCGCCCCGGGAACGGATGTCGTCCAGCTGCTTGCGCATCATCGAGGTGAGGACACCCCGCCGCCGGTGGGTGGCGGCGACGCTCACCATGGTGACCCCCGCCATGACGGCGAGTCCGCCGCCCGGCACGGCGACCTCGAAGCGGAAGGATCCCGCGGAGCCGACGCACACATCGCCGTCCCAGGCGGCGATCGAGCGGTCGAGGTCGGTGATGTCGCGAATCAGTTCGCGCTTCTCCGCGGACTGCGGGACTCCGCCGAAGGCCAGCTCCAGCCCCTCGTACCAGCCGTCCCACTCGGATGGGCGCAGGACTCGCAGTTCAGTGGTCATATGCCATCCCTATCAAGGGTTTTGCCCCGGACGCGAACGAATTTCCGGTCGGGAGGGGGGCCGGGGTACGGATACGGACACCCCGCGTCCCATGATGGAGCCGACCGTTCCGGTACCGCCGGAACCGGTACCGGCGCTCCTTCCCCCGGCCCCGCTCCCCCTTCCCGGAGGCCCCCTTGTCCCCGTCCGTGACTCCGTCTCCGTCACTGTCCCCGTCCCCGTCCGCGCCCCGCCCGGTCACCGTCGTCACCGGCGGCAGCCGCGGCATCGGCGCCGCCATCGCTCTGCGGCTGGCCGCCGACGGGCACGATCTGGTCCTCGGTTACGCCGGGAACGCGCGGGCCGCCGAGGAGACCGCCGGCGCGGTGCGCGCGGCCGGCGCCCGCTGTGCGGCCGTACGGGCGGACATCGCGGACGAGACGGCCGTGGAGCTGCTGTTCGACACCGCCGAGGCGGAGCTGGGCCCGGTCACCGGGCTGGTCAACAACGCGGGGGTGACCGGCCGGATCGGCCCTCTCGCGGAGACCGACACCGAGACCCTGCGCCGGGTGCTGGAGGTGAATGTCCTCGGATATCTGCTCTGCTGCCGCCGCGCGGCCCGGGACATGAGCGCGCGGGGCTCCGGCGCGATCGTCAACATCTCCTCGGCGGCGGCGACCCTGGGCAGCCCCGGCGAGTACGTCCACTACGCGGCGGCCAAGGCGGCCGTCGACGCCATGACGGTGGGCCTCGCCAAGGAGCTCGGACCGTCCGGTGTCCGGGTCAACGCGGTGGCGCCCGGCGTGATCAACACGGAGATCCACGCGGCGATGGGGGACCCCGGCCGCCCGGCGAGAGTGGCCCGCCGGGTCCCGCTCGGCCGGCCGGGGGAACCGGCCGAGGTGGCGGGGGCCGTCTCCTGGCTGCTGTCGTCGGACGCCTCCTACACCACGGGTACGGTGGTACGTATCGCCGGAGGCCGCTGAGCTGCGAACTCCTGCTGCCGAAGCAGACGTTCGCCGGGTCACCGCGGGCCGTTGTCGGTGGTGGCTCCTAGAGTTGGTCTCAGGGCGCGCCGGCGGTCACAGGGCGGGGAGATCCGCCGAGGGCATGAGCAAAATCGGGGGAAGAATGTCAGAGCTGTCAGCGAAGCCGATGGGCCGCGAGAGGGTGCTCGTCACCCTGCCGCCGGACGGGATCCACCCATCGCTCACCCATGAGCCCACCCGCTCCCTGCTCACCGGCGGCGGGGTGCCGGACGGCCACCGGCTGATGCGGTTCGGCCCGCTGGCCGAGACCGGCGGGCTGCCGCTGCGCGAGCTGCTGGCCGGTGAGTTCGACCCGTCCGCGTTCGATCCGGCCGTGCTGGATCCGTATGTCGCGGAGCTGCTGGTGATCGGCCATCTCAGCGTGGTGGAGGAGGGGGAGGAAGAGGAGGAGGTCGTCATGGACGGCGCCACCGGCCGGGTCTTCGTCCTCTATGTGGACGAGGAGTCACCCGAGTTCACCGAGGTCTTCCCGCTCGCTCCGTCCCTCGCCGCGCTGGTCCGGCTGCTGGACGCGGTCGACGAGCTGACGGAGGTGCGCGGCCGGTTCGCCGGCCTCGCGGCCCGGCCCGGCCCCCGGGCCGTGGAGGAGGCGTCCGATCTCTTCTTCGCCCTCGTCGAGGACGAGGAGTGGGAGGGGGAGTGGGGGAGCGCCGGGAGCCCGGAGGAGTGGGACGACGACATACCGGCGTTCTGGCGCATTCCCGCCCTGATCCAGCCGCTCTCCCTGATCGCCGGGCCCGGCTCGGGGCTGCTGCTCGATCTTCCGGCGGCCGTGCTGGAGGAGGAGTTCGGCGAGTCGAACATCGTCCGCGCCGACCCGGAGACCCTGCCCCCGGAGCTGGAGCACGAGCCCACCCGTCACTTCCTCACCCGGGTGGGCCTGCCGGCGAAGGCGGTGATGTTCGAGCTCCGCGACCCGGAGCGGCTGCTGCTGACCCTCGCCGAGCAGAGCGCGCACCACCGGGACGACGAGCGGATGTCCCAGCTCCACGCGGTCATCGGCGAGCTGCCCGTCGATCCCGGTCGGCTGCTCTGTCTGGGCGAGCTCATCCACGACCTCGTGGTCCTGATCGACGGCCGGACCGGCAGGATCCACTCCTGGCGGTACGGGGACGACACCCTCGGCCTGATCAATGCCGATGTCTCCACCCTGGCCTTCACTCTCTGGCTGCACCGCCGGGAGCTCACCATCGACGAGGAGGAGCGCTTCGCCGAGGAGTGGTACGGACCGCTGGCGGTCGCCATGGTCCGCACCCTGGCATCGGTGGACCCGGTCGCCTGCCGCACCCTGGACGACCCCGAGGAGTGGCCCTACTGGAAGGAAGCCTTCCACGACGAGCCGGGCGGGGTGCTCTGATCCGGGGGCGGCGGGCCCGGCAGCCCGGCCCGCAGGGTCCGGCAGCACGGCCCGGCACCCGGCACCCGGCACCCGGCCCGGCGGGCTCAGAAGTTGTGCGGCAGCCAGGGCACGACCTCGCTGCCGAAGGCGAGTGACGCCGCGCTCACCGCACCCGGCGAGAGCTCCCGCACCCTGCCCGCGCGGGCGAGCTCGCGGACCGGCACCCCGCCGAGATGGACCGAGGCCAGATCGCGTACGTCCAGCGCCAGATCCGCCGGGTCGGCGGTCCGCTCGCAGACCGCGCCCCCGGGGCCGCCGGAGAGCCGCCAGCGGCCCTCGTTCCACGGGCAGAAGGCGTCGGTCACCTCCAGCACCACATCCACCGGCACCCGGTAGGCGCGCGCGGCCAGCGCGCCGCCCACCTCCACCAGCCGCAGATGCGCCCCGTCCCGCAGCCGGGGCTCACAGCGCCGGGGGTCGGGCACCAGATGGAGCACCGGATCATCGACCGGCAGATTGAAGGCATGCACCCCGGCCATCAGGTCGATCCCGCAGAGGAACCGCCACAGCGCCGCCGACGCGGCCGCGTCCCGCGCGTGGATCTCCGTCACGGTCACCGTGCCGGTCGGCCCGGCATGGCTCCAGGACGGCGCGGTGCGATACCGCGCCCAGCCCACCGTCTCCCCGTCCCGCTCGGCGAGCACGCACTGGAGCGGTGATCCGCCCCCGCGCGCCGACGGCGGATCGAGCAGCCCCCACCGCTCCCAGCCCGGCCGCCGGGCGAGCATCCCGGGCCGCTCCCGCACCAGTGCCGCGTAGACCGCCTCGCACCGGGCCAGGACCGCCCCGTCCGCCGGATCCGCCTGCCGCAGCCGGATCAGCTCCGTCCCCTCCGGCGGCTCGACGGCGGCCCGGACCGTGTCGATCTCCACGCAGAGCTGCCGGGTGGCGATGCCGTAGCCGAACCGTCCGTAGGCGGCCGGTTCGGAGGCGGTCAGCAGGGCGAGGGGTTCGTTCCGGGCCCGGATGTCGTCGAGCTGGCGGCGCATCATCGCGGTGAGCAGCCCCCGGCGCCGGTGGGTCGGCACCACCCCCACCAGGGCCACGCCCGCCGCCGGCACCAGCGCGCCCCCGGGCACGGATATCCGGAAGGCGTAGGAGGACGCGGTCCCCACGCACTCCCCGCCGTCCCACGCCCCGAGCGACCGCCGGTCCTCGGTCAGCGCGCCGCGCAGCGCCCGCCGCTCCGCCGCCATCGGCACCCCGCCGAAGGCACGTTCCACGGCTCCGTACCACTGGTCCCGATCGTCATGCCCAAGTACCCGCAGAGAGGCTGTCATATGCCATGACTATCAAGCGATACATCGACAGTGCGACCCGATTTCGAACAGATTGTCGCGGGGGTCCCCCTGCACGAATGGCCGATGGGTCGATAAGGTCACACGACAATGGCTCATATCGGCGGAGTGGATTCGTTCCGGGCCCGGCTGCGGAAGCAGGTGCACCGGGTCCGTATCGCGCTGCGCAAATCCGCCGTGGACTACTTCCGCGGCGACCGCTCGGACACCCTGGCCCTCGCCGGCCTGCTGGCGACCGTCCCGGCCTTCACCTGGGGCACCATCGTCCAGTCCGAGTGGATCTCCCCCGCCGCCCTGGTGCTCCCCATCGTCGCGGGCGCGCTGCTGCTCCGCCCCGCCAGCCTGCTCGGTCTGTACGCGGCCTGCGCGGCCGGTCTGATCGTGGAGACCTTCGTCCTCGGCCCGTACACCGCCGGCCCCGCCCGGGTCACCCCCGGCACCGTGCTGGTGGTCGCGGCCTGCGGGTTCTTCGGACTGCTGATCGCGCAGTTCCGGGCCCGGGTCGGGGTGCCCTGGAGACGCGGCGGCACCATGCTCTTCGACCTGCGCGAACGCATCCGGGTGCAGAGCGCGCTGCCCCGGCTGCCCAAGGGCTGGCACCGCGAGATGGCGCTCCGCCCGGCGGGCGGCCAGTCCTTCTCCGGTGACTTCGTCGTCGCCGCCCGCACCCACGGCGGCCGGACCCTGGAGGTCGTCCTCACCGACGTCTCCGGCAAGGGCATGGACGCCGCCTCCCGTGCCCTGCTCCTCTCCGGCGCCTTCGGCGGCCTCCTCGGCTCGCTCCCGCCGCACGCCTTTCTGCATGCGGCCAACGGCTATCTGCTCCGCCAGGACTGGGACGAGGGCTTCGCCACCTCCATCCATCTCGTGCTCGACCTGGAGACCGGCGATTACGAGCTCCTCTCCGCCGGCCATCTCCCCGCCCTCCAGCTCGACGCGAGCACCGGCCGCTGGGAGGAGAAGGCCGCCGAGGGCCCGCTGCTCGGCGTCTACGACGGAGCCGAGTTCGACCCGGTCAAGGGCTCCCTCGGCCCCGGCGACGTCCTGATGCTCTTCACCGACGGCCTGGTGGAGTCGGCCGAGCGCGATCTCACCGAGGGCATGGACCGTCTCACCGGCGAGGCCGACCGCTATGTCGCCACCGGCTTCGAGGGCGCGGCCTGGCATCTCATCGAGGCGGTCGCCAAGGACGTCAACGACGACCGCGCTCTCCTGCTGGTCTGCCGCGACTCCTGACGGCGACCCCCTGACGGTGGCCCGGAGACCGGCGACCCCCTGACGGAGACCGGAGACCGGCGACCCACCGGCCGCGTCGCCGCTCACCCGTACGGCAGTCAGCGGCTGTGGAGTGTCAGCGAGCCCGCCGCCGGCATCAGGGACATGTTTCTGACCGGCCGGACCATCGGGGTGCCGGCCGGCGCGGTCAGCCGCCACCGGTCGGCGACGGTGGCCAGTACGAGGGTCGCCTCCAGCAGCGCGAAATCGTTCCCGATGCACTGCCGGGCCCCCGAGCCGAAGGGCAGGAAACCGGACTGCGGCCGGGTGGAGGCGGCCGGATCGGACCAGCGGTCCGGCAGAAAGTCGCCGGGACGGGGGAACAGATCCGCGCGCCGGTGCAGTACATAGGGGCTGAGGACCACCGTCGCCCCGCGCGGCACCCGATAGCCGCCCACCGAGGCGTCCCGGGTGGTGACCCGGGTGAGCACCCAGGCCGGCGGATACAGCCGCAGCGCTTCGAGCAGCACATTCCGGGCCTGCCGGAGCCGGGGCAGATGACCGTGGCCGGCCGGCTCCCCGCCCAGCACCGCGCGGGCCTCGGCATGCAGCCGCCGCTGCGCCTCGGGATGCGCCGCCAGCAGATGGCAGGACCACGCCAGCACGGCCGCCGTGGTCTCGAAGCTCGCCGCCATCAGCGACAGAACCTGGTCGTACACCTCGGCGTCGGTCAGCGCGGGCACGTCCTCCGCCTCCCCGGCGCTCAGCAGTATGGAGAGCAGATCTCCCCGGCGGGATTCGGCGCGGTGCTCCCTGATCACCCCGTACACGATCTCCCGCACCCTGGCCTGCGCCCGGTCGTAGCGGGCGTTGCCCCGGGTCGGCAGCTTCCCGGCCAGCGCGGACGGGGTCAGCATCCGCCGGAAGCCGACGGACAGGATGATCTCCATGGCCCGGCGGAGATCGGTGATCGCCCTCTCCTCCAGGGCGCCGCCGAAGAGCCCGCTGACCGCCACCCCGGCCGCGATGGCGAACATCTCCTCGCGGGGGTCGATGCGCTGTCCGTCCCGCCAGGTGCCCAGGACGGCGTCGATGCGCTCGGTCATCACCCCGGCGTAGAGCGGCATCCGGTCGCGCCGGAAGCCCGGCTGCACCTGCCGCCGCTGGGTCCGGTGTTCGCCGTGTCCGCAGGTGAGCAGCCCATTGCCGAGGAAGGTGCGGAGCTGGTCGAAGAGCGGGCCGCCCCGCTCGAAGGTGCGGTCGTCCATCAGGACCGCCAGCGTGGGCTCCGGATGGCAGATCACATACGCCTGCCAGGGCCCCGCCCCCACCCGGACCAGATCACCGTGGGCGCAGAGCCCGGTCAGGAACTTCAGATGATCCCCGGCGGCCCCGGCGGCGGTCCGCCACAGCCCCGCCCGGGGCGCGAGCGCCGGCGCCCGGCTCGCCGCGGTACGGCTGAGCGCCGCGCCCCCGGCCGGGGCGCGCACCGGGGCCCGGTCCTTTCCCGGAGCCCGGAAGGGGCCGGGGGAGTGCGCCGGGGAGGTGAAGGGGCACTGCTCGTCCTCTGCTGTCATCTCGCCTCGTCCATTCGTCCGGAAGATGAGCGCCCGCACCCGGGAAGCGCGGGTGCGGGCGGCGGCCTCCGCCGGGTACCCCGTACTGGTTTCACGCGGCGGCCCGGGCCGGGGTTCGGGACCGGCCGGGATCGCCCGCCGGGGTGCCGGCGGTGACCTTGGTGCGGTCGTGCGCGGTGCGGTCGTACGCGGCCTTCCGCCCGTGCCCGGGATCGGGCCGTGCCCGCGCCCGGGATCCGGCCGTGCGGCGACGCGCGGTTCGGCCGTGTCCGCGCCGGTTCCCCGCCGTGTCCGCGCCGCCTCCCCGCCGTGCGCGTACGGAATCCCCGGCCGTACGGGTCGTGACCGGCCCGCGCCGGGATCCCGCCGGCCGCCCCCCGTGCGCCCGTGCGAGTCACCCCGGCCGCCCGGCCGTGCGCACCGGTCCTCGTCGTCCCCGCCGCCCCGGACGGGCGGGCCCCCGGGATCCGTACCCCGCCGCGCCCGGCGGCACGCCGACTCGCCGCCCCCGCAACGGAGTTCACGTGCAACCTTTTCGCCGTCCGGTGAGTCATCCACGCATCCGGTGGACGCTCCGGCGCACCCGCCGCGCCGTGCCCACCGCCATGAAAGTCCACGAGGACGAGGGTTTGCCCATGACTTCACTCACTCCGGCCCGCACGCTCGGACCGGCCGTCGCCGGCGTCGTCGCCATCGCCGGCGCGCTGCTCGCCCCCACGGCCTCCGCCGCGCCCGCCGCCCCCGCGAAGGCCAAGGCCGTCCAGCCGGACGACTTCGACGGCGACGGTTACCGCGATGTCGTCATCGGCACCCCCTTCGGGGATGTGGGCACCATCCGCAACGCGGGCCATGCCGCCGTGCTGTACGGCTCCAAGTCGGGGACGCTCCACGCCCGGAAGCAACTCCTCGACCAGGGCAGACCCGGCGTGCCCGGCACCCCCGAGCCGTATGACGGCTTCGGCGCCGCCGTCAGCTCCGCCGATCTGGACCGGGACGGCTACGCCGATCTGGTCGTCGGCGCCCCGGGGGAGACCGCCGCCGACACCGGCACCGTCTCTGTCTTCTGGGGCGGGAAGAAGGGCCTGAACCCCGCCGCCGCGGTGATCGCGGGCCCCGCCGGATCCACCATCGGCGCCCACCTGATCACCGGCGACGTCAACGGCGACGGCAGCCCCGATCTGGTCACCTCCCAGTCCGCCGGTGTGCGGGCCCTCCTCGGCCCCTTCACGAGGAACGGCTCCCCCGCCCGTACGACCGTCGTCGCGGGCCCCGGCCCGGAGACCCCGGAACAGCTCGCCGCCGGTGACTTCAACCGCGACGGACTGACCGACATCGCCGCCACCGCCGTCCGGGTGGAGAACGATCTGCCCAGGCCGTATCTGCGGATCTGGCACGGCAGCCGGTCCGCCGCCCTGACCGCCGCACCCGACATCCGCCGGGCCGACCTCGGCTTCTCGGCCGCCGCCGGGGACGTCAACGGCGACGGTTACGCCGACCTCGTCACCGGCACCAGCGAGACGGGCGACGAACGCGATCTGCCGACCGCCCGGAACAAGGGCGGCGCGATCACCTGGATACCCGGCTCCGCCAAGGGCCTCGTCCCGGCGAAGGCGCGCACCCTCAACCAGAGCACCGCCGGCGTCCCCGGCACCGCCGAGCGCGGTGACGCCTTCGGGTCGGGCGTCTCGGTCGGCCGGATCGACTCCGACACGTACGCGGACATCTCCCTCGGCGTCCCGGGTGAGGACACCGGCGGCCGGAACGAACCGGGTGCGGTGGTCGTGCTGCGCGGCTCCGCGAACGGCCCCACCGGCACCGGCGCCCGGCTCTTCGGCCAGAACACCGCCGGGGTGCCCGGCACGGAGGAGAACGCGGACGGATTCGGCTGGGCCACCAAGCTCGTCGACTTCAACCGTGACGGCCGGGCGGACCTGATCGCCGGCGCCCCGACCGAGGACGCGGCCGACGGCGCGGTCTGGGCCCTCAAGGGCACGGCGAGCGGGATCACCGCGAAGGGCTCGCACTCCTTCGGGCCCCGCGCCCTCGGACTCCCCACCGGCCGGGCGGACTTCCTCGGCGCCGTCCTGAACAGGTGACGGACCGCCGGACCGGGGGCGGTTCAAGATCATTGGGCAACCTTTTCCGGATCCGGCGGGTCACGTACACACACGGTGGCGCCGGAGCGCCCGCCGCGCACCGGCACCACCCGCGTTCCAGCAGAGGGTTGACCATCCATGACCGCATTCACCCCGGCCCGCGGCCTCGTCCTGGCCGCCGCGACGGCGGCTGTCGCCGCCCTGGTGACCCCCGTCGCGTCCGCGTCCCCGGCCCCGGAGAGGTCCGCCTCCCCTGTGTCGTCCGCCTCCCCGGTGCCGTCCGCCGGGACATCCCCGGCGAAGCCCGGGGCCGTCCAGCCGGACGACTTCAACGGCGACGGCCACCGCGATGTCGTCACCGCCACCAAGTACGGCACCGTGAAGGGCCGGAAGTACGCGGGCCGGGTCACGGTGCTGTACGGCTCCAAGTCGGCCGCTCCGCACGCGAAGAGGCTGGTTCTCGACCAGTCCGGGGCCGGTGTCCCCGAGGACCCCGAGTATCTGGACCACTTCGGTGCCGCCGTCACCTCCGCCGATCTGGACCGGGACGGCTACGCCGATCTGGTCGTCGGCACCCCCGGCGAGGAGGCCCCCGGCGCGAAGGAGTGGGTGAACACCGGCTCCCTGTCGGTGTTCTGGGGCGGCGGGACGGGCCTCGGCCCCCGGGCCGCCGTGATCAACGGCACCGCGCAGGGCTCCGGCCTCGGCGGCCATCTCGCCGCCGGTGACTTCGACGGCGACGGCGACGCGGACCTCGTCACCCTGGACGGCGCCGACTTCCGGTTCCACGCAGGTCCGTTCGGGCGCGACGGCTCCGCCGCCGCCACGGCGGTCGTCCCGGGCGGCGGCGACCTCACCCAGGGCATCGCCGCCGGCGATGTCAATGGCGACCGCGTCACCGACCTGGTCGCCGCCCAGCACCACCCCGAGGAGGGCTCCGCCCGCACCACCCGGCTCTGGAAGGGCACCCCGAAGGGCCTGGTCGCCGCCGGCGCGGTCAGGGGCGGCCCCGGCGGCGACACGGTCGCCACCGGCGACATCAACCGGGACGGCTTCGACGACCTGGTCATCGGCCGCCGGGAGGGGTACGACAGCGACCTCGACACCCCCGAGGCCAAGGGCGGCCTGTTCGTGTACGTCCCCGGCTCCGCGAAGGGCCCGGTGGCCGCCCGTGCCCGGGTCGTCAACCAGGACGATCCCGGCATTCCCGGGGTCGCCGAGTGGGGCGACCACTTCGGTGCCGATCTCACCGTCGGCGATGTGAACGGCGACGGATACGCGGATGTCGCCGTCGGTGTGCCGGGCGAGGACCACGGGGGCCGCAAGGACGCCGGCGCGGTCGTCGTCCTGCGCGGTGCGCGGGGCGGCCTCACCGGCACCGGGGCCGCGGTCCTCAGCCAGAGCACGCCGGGTGTGCCCGGCACCGCGGAGAAGGCCGATGTCTTCGGCGGCGCGGTCGCGCTGGTGGACTTCAACCGCGACGGCCGGGCCGATCTGTTCGCCGGAGCGATGGGCGAGAACGGCAGCGAGGGCGCGGTGTGGGCCCTGAAGGGTTCGGCCGCCGGCGTCACCGCGAAGGGCTCGGTCTCCTTCGGCCCCCGCACGGTCGGCATCACCGAGCCCGCCGCCGGCTGGTTCGGCTTCACCTTCAACCGGTGACGGCCGCCCCACCCGCCGAACCGCCGCCGGAACATCCGTGCGGGTGCCCCACCCGTACGGCACAGCCTGATCCACTTCCGCCGGACCGCCGGGCAACCCCTGCCCGCACCCGGCGAGTTGTCCCTGTACAGGGTTCGGCCGGCGTGGGCCGCAGCGCCCACGACCGGCGTTCCCCGTCCCCGAATCGCGAGAGTTGACCATGACCTCATTCCCCTCGGCCCGCAGCCTGGGCCCGGCCGTCGCGATCACCGTCGTGGGCGCGCTCACCGCGCCCACCGCGTTCGCCGCCCCGGCCGCGCCCGCGGCCCCCGCGAAACCCGCGTCGGTCCAGGCCGACGACTTCAACGGCGACGGCTACCGCGATGTCGTCACCGGCGCCCCGAACGCGACCGTGCGGGGCGCCCGGGCGGCCGGCCGGGTCGCCGTGCTCTACGGCTCGAAGTCGGGCACGCTCCACGCCCGGAAGCAGCTGCTCGACCAGGGTCTGCCGGGTGTGCCCGGCGAGCCCGTGCGCCACGACCGCTTCGGCGCCTCGATCACCTCGTCCGACCTCAACCGGGACGGTTACGCCGATCTGGTCGTCGGCGCCCCCGGCGACGAGCTCCCGGGCGAGCGGGAGGACTCGGACACCGGCTCCCTGTCGGTGTTCTGGGGCACCAAGGGCGGTCTGACCCGGTCGGCGGCGGTCATCAACGGTGTCCGGGGATCTTTCGAGGTCGCCGACCACCTCGGTTACGGCGACTTCGACGGCGACGGCAACCGGGACCTCGTCACCGGGAGCGCCCACCAGCTCCGCACCCTCTTCGGCCCCTTCAAGCGCGACGGTTCCCCCGCCCGCGTGACCACCCTCACCAACCCGGACACCTGGTACACCGAGAGCCTGGCGGTCGGCGACCACAACGGCGACGGCCGGTCGGACATCGTCGCCACCCAGTCCCGCGTCCACCCCGAGGACTTCGACACGGTCAGCGCGCTGACCGTGTGGAACGGCACCGCCAGGGGCCCGGTCCTCGCCCCGGTGATCGACGAGGTCGAGGCCGGCCACACGATCGCCCTCGGGGATGTCAACGGCGACGGCTACGGCGACATCGTCACCGGCACCACCGAGTGGGGCAGCGACCACGGCCCCTTCACCCGCCACAAGGGCGGCGCGATCACCTGGATCCCCGGCTCGGCCAAGGGCCCGGTCCCGGCCAGGGCGCGGGCCATCAGCCAGAGCAGCCCCGGCATCCCGGGCACCGCCGAGACCGACGACGGCTTCGGCACGGGTGTCTCGGTCGGCCGGATCGACTCCGACAAGTACGCGGACATCGCCTTCGGCGTCCCGGGCGAGAGCATCGGCGGCAAGGAGAGCGCCGGTGCGGTCATGATCCTGCGCGGGAGCGCCGGCGGGCCGGCGAGTGCCGGGGCGAGGCTCGTCAACCAGGACAGCGCGGGCGTGCCCGGCACCCTGGAGAAGGGCGACCGCTTCGGCGGGCGGACCAAACTGGTCGACTTCAACCGCGACGGCCGGGCCGACCTGATCACCGGCGCGACCGGCGAGGACGCCTCGCGGGGCGCGGTATGGGTCCTCAAGGGCTCGGCCGCCGGCATCACCGCGAAGGGCTCGCACTCCTTCGGCCCGCGCACCCTCGGGATCAGCGAGCCGCGCGATCTGTCCTTCGGGGCCGACTTCAACAGATGATCACGGGCCCCGGCACCCCGGCATCCGGCCCCGGCACCCCGGCATCCGGCCCCGGCACCCCGGCCCCGGCCGGAATGCCGGTGTCCACCGCGTGCGAACCGGACCCCCGCCCCGCGCGGGAAAGGGACGAACCGGACCCGTCCGCACCACCGAACAATCGCCGGACGGCCCCGTTCGCCCCGCCGCGCCAAGGCGGCCATTGTTTGCCCGAGTTTAGGGCGCAACCATTTCCGTACTTGGCCGGTCATGCAGTCACAAGGTCCCACTTGAGGTGGGTTCACCCCCGCAACACGTGGTTCACAGGCACCAGTTACGAAAGTTGACGATGACCTCAATCACCTCGGCCCGCAGCCTGGGCCTGGCCGTCGCGATCACCGTCGTGGGCGCGCTCACCGCGCCCACCGCGTTCGCCGCCCCGGCCGCGCCCGCGGCCCCCGCGAAGCCCGCGTCGGTCCAGTCCGACGACTTCAACGGCGACGGTTACCGCGATGTCGTCACCACCACGCGCGCGATGCACATCAGCGGCACCAACCGCCCGGCGCAGGTCGCCGTGGTCTACGGCGCCAAGACCGCCGCGCTGCACGCCAAGAAGCAGACCCTGAAGACGAACCGGGCCGGTGTGCCCGCGCGCCCGTCGTACGACTTCGACGCCCGGACCGCGACCACCTCCGCCGACCTGGACCGGGACGGCTACGCCGATCTGGTCGTCGGCACCCCCGGCGAGGACCAGCCGGGCAGCACCGAGCGGGAGGGCTCCGGCGCCCTGTCGGTGTTCTGGGGCGGCAAGACGGGCCTGAACCCGGTGCCCTCCGTGGTCAAGGGCAATGGCGGATATCTCGCGGCCGGTGACTTCGACGGCGACAAGAACCCCGACATAGCCACCCTGGACGGCGGAAACTTCCGCGTCCACAAGGGGCCGTTCCAGCGCAGCGGTGCCGCCGCGAGCACCAAGCTGATCGCCAACCCCCATGAGGTCGTCCGCGATGTCGCCGTCGGTGACTTCAACGGCGACCGCATCACCGACCTCGTCACGGTCGACAATGTCCAGGACGGCCCGTCCATGCTCTCCACCCGGTTCTGGAAGGGCACCAAGAGCGGCCTGGCCGCCGCCGGCTCGCTGAGCAAGTACCCCGGCGGGGAGCGGGTCGCCCTCGGTGACATCAACAAGGACGGCTTCGACGACATCGTCCTCGGCCGCCCCGACCGGGGTCTGACCGACGAGGGCGTGCCGGAGGCCAAGGGCGGCCGGATCATCCACATCCCCGGCTCCGCCAAGGGCCCGGTGACCGCCAAGCGCAAGCTGATCAACCAGAACAGCACCGGTGTCCCGGGCACCGCCGTCTGGGGCGACCACTTCGGCTCCGACGTCGCCATCGCCGATGTCAACGGCGACAAGTACGCGGATGTCGTGGTCGGCGCGCCCGGCAAGGACGTCGGCGGGAAGAAGGACGCCGGCGCGGTGATCGTGCTGCGCGGCGCCAAGACCGGTCTGGCCGCCGCCGGCGGGGCCGTCTTCACCCAGGACACCGCCTCCGTGCCCGGCACCGCCGAGAAGAACGACTACTTCGGCGGCGGGCTCAGGCTGACCGACTTCAACCGCGACGGCCGGGCCGACCTGATCGCCGGCGCCGATGGCGAGGACCTCTCGCACGGCGCGGTGTGGGCCCTGAAGGGCTCGGCCGCCGGCATCACCGCCAAGGGGTCGGTCTCCTTCGGCCCCCGCGTGGTCGGCATCACCCCGGTTCCGTACTACGGCTTCGGTCTCGGCTTCAACCACTGACCGACCGGCTCCGGCGACTGACCGGCCGGCCGGCTCGTACCCCCGGACCCGCACCCGCCAGGTGCGGGTCCGCCCGTTTCCGGGCCGCCGGCGCAACCTTTCCCCGGCCCGGTGAGTCATGGGGACGACCGGCCCGGAGCGGGTGGGCCGGTCCCCGCCCTCACCTTCCGGCTCCCTGCTACGAGAGTTGACATGAATTCACTCACTCCGGCACGTGCCCTGACCCTGGCCGCCGCGATCACGGCCGTCGGCGCGCTGGTGACCCCCACCGCCCTCGCCGCCCCGGCTCCGGCCGCCCCGTCGGCGCACTCGGGCAAGGCGGTCCTCCCCGACGACTTCAACGGCGACGGATACCGCGATGTCGCCGTCGGATCGGAGTACCTGAGGGTCAAGGGCCGGGTGAGCGCGGGGCATGTCTCCGTGCTGTACGGCTCGAAGGCGGGCTCCCTCCACACCAGGCGGCAGCTCCTCGACCAGAGCCGGCCGGGAGTCCCCGACGACCCCGAGCCCTTCGACAACTTCGGCGCGAGCACCGCCGCCGCCGACCTCGACGGGGACGGTTACGGAGATCTCGTCGTGGGCACCCCCGGCGAGGAGGCCCCCGGTGCGAACGCCTACCTGGACACCGGCTCCCTCTCCGTCTTCCGGGGCGGGAAGACGGGCCTGAACACCTCGGCCACGGTGCTCCAGGGCGGCGGGAAGCACCTGGTCACCGGCGACTTCAACGGCGACCGGCACCCGGATGTCGCCACCGTCGGATACCTCAAGGAGCAGCGGGCCGGTGAGCTGATCCTCCACTCCGGCCCGTTCACGCGCGACGGCTCCCCGGCTGCCACCACCGTCACCCCGCTCGGGAACGAGTACGTCCACGACATCGCCACCGGCGATTACAACGGTGACGCGATACCCGACCTGGTCGTCCTCCAGAACGCACCCGTCTGGTCCAGCATCGCCACCCGGATCTTCAAGGGCACCCGGCAGGGCCCGGTCGACGAGGGCATGCTCAAGAAGGTCCCCGGCGGCCAGTCGGTCGGCCTGGGCGACATCAACAACGACGGTTACGACGAGATCGTCGTCGGCCGCAGGGGATATCTCGGCGACGACTACCGCCCGAAGAACGTGGGCGGCATGATCGCCGTCGTCCCCGGCTCCGCGAAGGGCCCGGTGGCCGCCAAGGCGAAGGTCATCGACCAGAACAGCCCCGGAGTCCCGGGCGCCGCCGAATCCGGCGACAGCTTCGGCGGTGACATCGCCCTCGGCGACATCGACAAGGACGGCTACGAGGATCTCGCGGTCGCCGTGCCGGACGAGGCGATCGGCAAGAAGCGGCACGCGGGCGCGGTGGTCGTACTGCGCGGCTCCAAGGGCGGGGTCTCCGCCGCCGGCGGCGCGGTCTTCAGCCAGGACGCCGCCGGGGTCCCCGGCACCGCCGAGACGTACGACGGCTTCGCCACCGCGATCAAGCTGGTCGACCACAACCGCGACCACCGGGCCGACCTGGTCATCGGCGTCCCCCACGAGGACGGGTACACGGGCGCGGTCCTCTCCCTCAAGGGCTCGCCCTCCGGCATCACCGCCAAGGGCGCGTACTCCTTCGGCCCCCGCACGCTCGGCCTGACCCCCTCCTACGGCGACAACTTCGGCTCCGGCTTCAACCACTGACCGCCGGCGCACGCACGACGGCCCGGACCCGCACCTCGACAGGTGCGGGTCCGGGCCGTCGTACGGTGCGCGGGGCGGGGCTCAGATCTCCCGCGAGCGGTAGTGCGCCGCCACCGCCGCCACCGACACCATGGCGGTGATCGCGCCGACCGCCAGCGTCAGCGTCCCGGCCGTGCCACCGCTCATCGCCCACCCGTTGCCGAGCAGCAGCGCGGTCCCGGCGATCCGGGAGACGATCGCCCGGCCCCGCTCCCCGGCCCGGGAGAAGTGCCGGCCGAGGACATAGTTGGCGGCGATCAGCGAGGTGAAGGTGAGCGTCCCGGCGGCCATGTGCGCATAGCTCGGCCAGGTCATCGCGGTCGGCATCCCCTCCGGCGCACCGGCCGGGAAGCCGTCCGCCGGGTCCATCACAAAGGCCCCCGCCGCGATCAGGCCAATGCCGCTGAGCAGGACCAGCCGGGGAGCCCAGACCCCGCCGGGAGTGCCCCGGAGCACCCGGCGGAGCCCGACCGACCCGATGACGGTCAGCACCCCGGCGAGCACGAAGTTCGTGATCTGGAGCCAGCCGAGCGAGCCATTGCTCAGGGCGCTCAGCGGGTGGCGGGTGATGTCGAACCCGTCCCGGGCGGCGGCCTGGCCGAGCGAGACCACGGCCCACAGGGGCGCCGCGGCGGCGGCGAACCCGAGCAGCGTACGGGTGGAGACCCGGGCGTTCGTCGCGGTGGTGGCGGCGGTGGTGTGCACTGCGGTGGCGGTCATGGCGATCGGTCCTCTTCGTCTCCGTGGATTCGCTTCTCGCCCTCACATCGAACAAGCGATGTGACAGGGAACGCCGCCATTCCCTGTCACATAAGCTGTTCGACGTGTGGGCAGAGCAAGCAGCACCCCACCGAGCAGATGGAGAAACCCCATGCGCTACCTGATGACGACCAAGGCCACCGACAACGCCGCCGCCCCCGACGAGAAGCTCTTCGCCGAGATGGGCGCCTTCGTGGAGGAGCTCACCGCCTCCGGCGTACTGCTGGCCACCGGCGGACTCGCCCCCTTCGGAGTGCGCCTCATCTCCTCGGGCGGCGAGATCACCGTCACCGACGGCCCGTTCACCGAGGCCAAGGAGGCCGTCGCCGGATTCGCCCTGGTCGAGGTCCGCTCGGAGGAGGAGGCCGTCGAGCTGGCCCGCCGCTTCCGCCGGATCGTCGGCGACGGCGAGAGCGTGATCCAGCAGGTCTTCGGCCCGTGACTGCGCCGGGGAAGTCCGCCAGGCCCCGAGTGCCGAGGACCGTCACGCCATGAGCGGCGGGGACCACTCGGCCGGACCGTCCGGCGGCAGCCCGGTCACCCCCCGCCGGGGTGACCCGCACCGCACCGTCGACGCCGTCTGGAAACAGGAGTCCGCCAGGATCATCGGCGCGCTCACCAGGCTGGTCCACGATGTCGGCCTCGCCGAGGAACTGGCACAGGACGCCCTGGTCGCCGCCCTCGAACAGTGGCCCCGGTCGGGCGTCCCGGAGAATCCGGGCGCCTGGCTGACGGCCATCGCCAAACGCCGGGCCGTCGACCACATCCGCCGCGCCCGGCGCCTGGACGAGAAACACCAGCGGATCGCCCGTGAACAGGACCGGCTCACCCCGGACCGAGACGAAGCGGACCAGGAGGAACCGGAGCGGGACGACGCCCTGCGGCTGATGTTCCTCTCCTGCCACCCGGTGCTGCCCACCGCGGCCCGGGTGGCCCTCACCCTCCGCCTCGTCGGCGGTCTCACCGCCGGCGAGATCGCCCGCGCCTTCCTGCTCCCCGAGACGGCGATCACCCGCCGCATCGCCGATGCCAAGAGAACCCTCGCCGAGGCCCGGGTTCCCTTCGAACTCCCCGAGGGCGGCACCGAACCGGCCGAACGCCTCTCCTCCGTACTCGAAGTCATCTATCTGGTCTTCAACGAGGGGTACTCGGCCACCTCCGGCGACGATCTGCTCCGCCCCGGCCTCACCCTGGAGGCGCTGCGCCTCGGCCGCCTCCTCGCCGGACTCGCCCCCGGCGAGCCCGAGGCCCATGCCCTCGTCGCCCTGATGGAGATCCAGGAATCCCGCTCGGCCGCCCGCACCGGCCCCTCGGGCGAACCCGTCCGGCTCCACGAACAGAACCGGGGCCGCTGGGACCCGCTCCTGATCCGCCGGGGCTTCGCCGCGATGCTCCGGGCCCGCGACACCCAGCGGGGCCGCCCGCCCGGCCCATACCTCCTCCAGGCCGCCATCGCCGTCACCCACGCCCAGGCACCCACCGCCGAGTCCACCGACTGGCAGCGGATCGCCGCCCTCTACGAGACGCTGGAGGCCCTGCTCCCCACCGCCGTCGTACGCCTCAACCGCGCCGTCGCCCTCGCCATGGCCCGGGGCCCCGAGGCCGGTCTCGCCCTGATGGACACCCTCACCACCGACCCGGCGCTGCGGGACTACCACCTTCTCCCCGCCGCCCGGGGCGACCTGCTGGTGAAGCTGGGGCGGTACGCGGAGGCCCGCCCCGAATTCGACCGTGCGGCGGCCCTCACCCACAACACCGCCGAACGCGCCTTCCTGCTCGGCCGCGCGGAAGCCCTGGAGCCCGCCGCCGCTCAGGGCCCCACCCTCGCCGAGGCGGCGGACGACTTCCTCACCCGGGACAACATGGACCCGGCCACGGCCCGCTCGTACGGCCAGACACTGCGCCGGCTCCGTACCGCCCTCGGCGACCGCCGCCCCGTCTCCGGCCTCACCGCCGGCGACATCACCGGTGTCTTCGCCCTGGCCTGGGGCGGCGCGGCGGCCACCACCTGGAACCGCCACCGCGCCGCCGTCCGCTCCTTCGCCGGCTGGGCGTCGCTCGGAGACCTCGCGTCCGGCCTGGAACGCCGCGCCGAGACCCCGTCCCGCACCCTCCCCATCCCGCCGGAACTCCTCGAAGCCCTCTGGTCCCGCCCGGACCTTCCGCCGCGCGAGCACGCCCTCTGGCGGCTGCTCCACGAGTCCGGGGCGCCGATCACCACCGTCCTCGCGCTCGACATCCAGGATCTGGACCTGGACGACCGCCGGGCCCGTACGGCCTCCGGCTGGGTGAACTGGCGCGCGGCCACGGCCCGGCTGCTGCCCCCGCTGATCGCGGACCGCACCCGGGGCCCGCTCTTCCTCACCGACCGCCGCCCGGGCCCGGCCCGCCGCCCTCCGGAGGCGGACCTGTGCCCGGACACCGGCCGCAGCCGGCTCTCCTACGAACGCGCGGAGTATGTGTTCAAGCGCGCCACCAGCTCACTCGACCCGAACGGCGACGGCTGGACGCTGCGGAGGCTCGGCGCCGGCTGAGACGGCTTCTCACCGCAGAAGGCCGCGTTCAGGGTCGCCGGGGTCCGGTCCGGGTTCCAGTCGCCGTTGGCGTTGGTCACCATGGTCCGCTTGCCGTCCGAGGTGGTGTACATCTCCGAGATGGAGCCGTGGATGCCGCCGCTGTGGCCCCAGATCTCCACCCCGCAGGAGAGCACGGCGCGTTCCAGCCCCAGGCCGTACCCGACGTCGGCGCCGGGGACGGGCAGGGTCACGGCCGTGGTCAGCTCCTTCTGCTGCGCGGGCGGCAGCAGCTTCCCGGAGAGCAGGGCGCCGGCGAAACGCTGAAGATCCCCGGTGGTGGAGATCATGTCCCCGGCCGACCAGCCCCAGGAGGCGTTGAGCCGGGTGGCGTCGTGGAACTTCGCGTCCGGGCCCGCGTTGAACATCTTGCTGTAGGCGCGGCCCGAGGGCTTCGGCATGGCGGCCGAGTGGCGGGGCAGGGTGGTGTTCCGCAGCCCCAGCGGGCGCAGGATCCGGTCCTGCATCTCCTGCTCGTAGGAGCGGCCGGTCGCCTTCTCGATGATGAGTCCGGCGAGGATGAAGTTGGTGTTGGAGTAGTTCCAGCCGGCGCCGGGTTCGAAGTCCGGGGCGGAGCGCATGGCCCAGCCGACGAGGCTCTCGGGGCTGTGCCGGTGGTAGCGGTTCTTCAGGAAGCCCTCCTCGCCCAGATAGGTGGCGCCGAACTCCGGATTGGCCGTGTAGTTGCTGATACCGCTGGTGTGGTTGAGGAGCTGGCGGATGGTCACCTTGCTGCCGTCGTGACCGTTCCCGGTGACCAGGCCCGGCAGCCACTTCTCCACGGTGTCGTCCAGATCCAGCCGTCCCTCGGCCTCCAGCTTGAGGATCACGGTGGTGACGAAGGTCTTGGTGATCGACCCGATACGGAAGCGGTCGTGGTCCCCGCGCTTCTTCCCGGTCCGCAGATCGGCGACCCCGGCCTCACCCCGCCAGACGCGTTTCCCGTCCCGGACCGAGGCCAGCACCCCTGGTATGCCGGCCCGTTCCACCTGGTCCTCGATGACCTCCTGGAGCGCGGTGGTCCTGGGATCCTTCGCGGGCTTCCCGGTCTGTGCGACGGCGGGCGCCGCGAGCAGCCCGGCCGCGACCACCGCCGCGAGAGTGGTGCCGATGGCACGGGTGGCCGTGAGGGTGTGGCGGGACATGTGCCCGTCCTTCCTGCCTACACGCGCCGCGATGTGCGGCGCGGTTGGCGGAAAGGACCCGGACGGGGGCGAGAGGGTTGCCCGGGCGGAAAGGTTGAGCGGAATCCGGTCATTCACCCGGCCGGGCGGGCCCCGCCCACACTCCGCCGGTAGATCTGCCGCGACCCGCCCTCGGGCCCCGGCTCGGTGACCTCCCCGGCCGTGAACCCGAGCCGCTCGTAGAAGACCCGCGCCCCACTGGCCACGGCCCCCGGATGATCGTCCCCGAAGGTGACCACATCGAGCGTTCCGGGCCCGGCGACAAACCGCCCCAGGGCGGCGTCCAGCAGCGCCCGCCCGACCCCCTGCCCGCGCGAACCGGCCGAGACGACCAGCCAGTCGACGTGGTACGCGGGCGGCGCGACCCCGAAGAGCAGCCCCCCGAACAGGTCCTTGCCGTCCCCCTCGGCGACGAGAGCGGTTCCCCGCCCGATGTGGCTCCGCACGGCCCGGTGAAACCCGGGCTCGCCGACCATCGCCCCGAACCAGTGCTCGACCTCACCGGCGAGCCCGAGAATCCGGTCGAAATCCTGCTCCAGCGCGATTCGTACGATCATCCCGACAGTCTGGCACCCGTCCCGCCGGGGTCGGCGGGACGGGTACGCGCGGGTCACTTCTGGTGCAGCACGCCCTGCCCGGCGGCCCGGGCGAAGGCCGCGAAGGCGGCGGCGCTCGTGGTGAACGCCCCGCCTCCGGGATTCTTCGAGTCGCGGACGGCGACGGCGGCGGTGCAGGCGGCGACCTCGACGCACTCGCCGCCGGTGCTGCCGCTGTACGAGGACTTGAGCCATACGGCGGTGCCGAGGGCGGCGCACTCGACGCAGTTGCCGCCGGTGTCTCCGCTGTAGGACGACTTACGCCACTGTGCGCCCGTCAGCTTCTGGTTCTCCATAACGCTCCTCCATGATGCGGGCGATCAATGCCGCCGACTGTTCCACGGAGAGCGCGGCGGCTTGCAGATGATCGTATCGGAGCGTGCCTTCTCTAATAGCGTCCGGATTGGCCGTCATATGCCCCTGGACGAAGTCCTCGGTATAGAGGATGTCCGGGTCGTCCGCGAACCGCAGAACGGTGAACTCGCCCATGAGCCCGGTGTGGGCACCAGCCTCGAAGGGCAGCACCTGAAGCTGCACCGACGGCAGATCCCGCAGACTCAACAAATGTGAGAGTTGATTCCGCATCACCTCCCTTCCACCGATCTCTTGATGGAGTACGGCCTCGCTCAGGATCACCCAGATCACTGGTGGATGCTCCCGGTGCAGGATCCGCTGCCTCTCCATCCTGGCCGCGACCTTGGCGTGCAACCCGTCCTTACCACGGGCTCCCAGCACCGCCCGTGCGTACTCCTCCGTCTGAAGCAGCCCGTAGACCAACTGCGGCTGGAATGAGGAGATGTACGTAGCCTTCGCTTCCATCTCCGCATATGGCTGGAACCAGGTCGGCAACTGGCTCCGCAGCACCAGCCCCACCAGCCGCGAGAAGTGCCCGTTGCCGCCCAGCGCGGCATCCGCGCGCTCCGAGAAGTCGCGGGTGGGCACCTTCTTCGCGGTCTCGATCTGCCCGACGAGGGACCCGGTGCAGAAGATGATGGATCCGAGCTGTGGCTGGCTGAGCTTGGCCTCGTCTCTCATCCGCCGTAATTCGGCGCCGTAGTAATCGAGCGGCGAAGCGCTCGGGTCCAGGTCCTTGAGGTGTTTCACGACTCACCCCCAACGGTGTCCAGGGTTCGCTGCTTATCGTCGCCAAGGCTAGTGACGAGGGTTCAAGCTGGGAGGGGAAACAACGAAGTTTTCCCGCCGCGCTGGGAGTTATCGTGCAATTGATCGATCCTGAATCCTCCACGATGTACCGGATGAGCCTGACCGCCGGAGACCATTCGGCGGGCCATGTCCGCCGGATCGTGCGCGCTTACCTGGAAGCGTGGCATCTCGAAGAAATGATCGATTCCATTCAATTGGGCACGACGGAACTCCTCGCGAATGTGGTCCGCCATGTTCCGGGCCGCCGCTGCGATTTCGCACTCCTCTGGCTCCCCTGGGGCGCCCGCGTCGAGGTGAGCGACGGAGCCGCCGCCATGCCCCGTATGCCCCAGCCGGCCGAGTTCGCGCCGCCGCAGGACACGGACGAGCTGGACGAGGGCGGACGCGGTCTGATCCTGATCGACGGCATCTCCAGGCGCTGGGGCGTCGTCCCTCTCAGCCCCCAGGGGAAGACCGTCTGGTTCGAGTGCGAGACCAAGCACACGGCACTTCCCTGAGGCGGCGATGTGCGGGTCCGGCTTTCGGCCGAATTCTCCGGTTTCCCCTCGTTCTCGCACTCGTTCCCACCACCCTGAGCTGTTCCAGCACGACTACTGGAGGAAGAGATGGCCGAAGGTTCCGCGATGCCCTGGGGGCTCACCAGGATGAGGCCCTTCCCTGAAGGTGAACCGACCGAGTGCACGACGGTCGTGCTCGACCCGGAGACGCAGATGGGCCGGTGGTTCGACGCCGACGGGGAGGCCGTTCCGGGCGAGGGCAAGCACAAGAAGCCCTCCACGTACCGGGAGACGAAACCCAGGACGAGCCTGGACGGCAACAGGGACGAGGGCCGCGATCAGGAGACCGACTGATGTCGGGCGATCCTGTGGTGTTGGTCGTCACCAAGCCGGACGACATCACTGCGGACCTGGTCGTCGGGGAGCTGAACGAGCGTGACGTTCCCGTGGCCCGCTTGGATCCCGGGGACTTCCCCGGTGCTCTGACACTGGCCGCCTGCCCGGACGCGAACGGCCTCGGCGGCACTGTGCGCACCTCTTCACGCGAGGTGGTTCTGGGCGAGGTGCGATCCGTGTACTGGCGTCGCCCGAACGCCTGCGCCGCGCCGGCTGGATTGTCCGAGCAGGACGCGCACTGGTGCGTGGAGCAGGGCCGGTACGGACTCGGAGGCGTCCTCGCGGCGCTTCCGGACGCGTTCTACGTCAATCATCCCTGGCGCAACCGGGATGCCGAGCACAAACCCGCCCAGCTCGCCGCTGCGGCGCGGAGCGGTCTGCGCGTACTCCCGACCCTGATCACCAACGACCCCGGAAAGGCCCGCCGATTCGCCTCGGAGTACGGGCCGGTGGTGTACAAGCCCGTGTGGAACAGCGACTACGCGGGTGCCGACGGACGCGGACTCACGGTGTGGGTCGAGGAGGTCACCCCGGAGGCCATGAGTGACGGTGGTATTGCCCTGACAGCTCATATGTTCCAGCGGAGGCTGAACAAAGCAGCCGATGTACGGCTGACGGCGGTCGGCGAGGAGCTGTTGGCCGTGCGTATCGACGGTGCGCCGGGACTTGACTGGCGTCAATATTATGAATCGCTGTCATACGCCGTGATCGACCCGCCTGCGGACGTGGTCAAGGGAGTCCGTGCTTACCTGGACGCCTTCGGGCTCACGTTCGGGGCATTCGACTTCGGCCTGGATTCCGACGGACGCTGGTGGTTCTACGAATGCAATCCGAACGGGCAATGGGCGTGGTTTCCGGACCCCATCACTCGGCGGATCGTCCACACCCTCGCCGATCGGCTGCAACACGGCTCTGAATCCGGGAAGTGCCATGACCACTGACACCGCACACCTCCGCCGGCGTCTCGCCGCGCGGTTCGGCCCGGAGTGGCGCGCGGCCGTGGAGGCCGTTCCCCGGGAGCTCTTCCTCGGCGCGGATGTCTTCCGGCCCGAGGAGGGCCGGTGGAATCCGGTGCGGCGGGCCGAGACCGGCGAGGAGACATGGTCGGCCCTGGCGTACTCCGACACGACCTGGGTGACTCAGGTGGACGGCGTACGGGCGGGAGATGCCCCGGGGCCGCTCGAAGGGCGGCCGACCTCCTCCTCCACGCTTCCCTCGCTGGTGGTCCGGACACTGGAGTTGTCCGGTGCGCGGCCGGGGGATGACGTCCTGGAGATCGGCACGGGCACCGGCTACTCCACCGCGATCCTCTGTCACCGGCTGGGGGACGAACACGTCACCTCCGTCGAGTACGACCCCGGTCTCGCGGCGGACGCCGCCGATCACCTGCGGGCGGCGGGGTGTGCGCCCACCCTCGTGGTCGGCGACGGGCTCCAGGGGCATGACAGGGGGCACGAGTACGACGCCCTGGTGGCCACCTGTTCCGTACGGTATGTCCCCCGGTCTTGGCTCTGGCAGGTCCGGGCGGGTGGTTCCATCACCACCACCATCAGCGGGTGGATGGTCGCCTCCGGGCTGATCCGGCTGGAAGTGGACGATGCGGGCGGGGCGTCCGGGCGCTTCGCCGCCGACCGCATTTCCTACATGCTCGCCCGGCCTCATGAGCGTCCGCCGCGTCCGCAGTTCCACCGGCTGCGCGGTGACACCCGCCGAAGCAGGGTCGACCCCGGAATTCTGGAGGAGTGGACGGCGCTTTTCGTCGCGCAACTCGCCGCGCCGTCCGCCGAATACTGGCTCGCGGGTGACGACGATGCGGTTCTCTCCGATGTCGCCACCGGGTCCCAGGCGTGGACGGAACGCATGGGCACCGGCTGGGTTGTCCATCAGCACGGGCCGCTCAGGCTCTGGGACCGGGTGGAGGAGGCCCTGCTGCTGTGGGAGGGGGCTGGATCGCCCGATCAGACGGCCTTCGGCATGACGGTGACCGACGAGAACCAGCGAGTGTGGATCGGTGATCAGTCCGGGCCGGGCTGGTCGCTGCCGGTCTGAGCCACGCATGCGGGCTGGTGACTCCCCCGGGGGAGTCACCAGCCCGTGCAGAGGTCACAGCCGCGCGGGCTCCGGTTTTCGCTCCGGGAGGATCCGGGCGAGCAGCTGCGAGCGGCCGGCGACCAGCGGGGCGAGGACGGCCAGGACCAGGACGTAACTGGCGATGAACGGGGAGAGCCGGTCGTCCAGGCCGGCCGCCGCCGCCATCGTCGCCAGGATGAGCGCGAACTCACCGCGCGCCAGCAGCGTGGTGGAGATGTTCGCGGCGGGGCCGGGGCCGAAGTCGTAGATACGGGCCGCCGCGAGTCCCGCCAGGACGTTCATCGCCAGGGTCACCGCGACGGCGGCGAGGACGGGCCACACCACGGTCGGCAGATCGCCGGGGTCGATCGAGAGGCCGAAGGCGAAGAAGAAGATCGCGCCGAAGGCGTCCCGGAGCGGATGGACGAGCTTCCGGATGCGGTCGCCCGAGGTCGTGCTCCCGAGCATCAGACCGACCATGAAGGCGCCGATCGCGTCGGCCACCCCGAACCATTCGGAGACACCCGCGAGGAATACGGCCGCGCCCAGGAATGAGATGACGAGAAGTTCATCGTCCCGGGTGTTGATGAGCCGGCCGATGACCCGGGTGCCGAAACGGGCGACGAGGGCGAGCAGCAGCAGGAAGCCGAATGCCTTTCCGCCGTCCATGACGGCGGCGGAGAGGCTGTCCGCGCCGGAGAGGATGGGCTGGAGCGCGGCGAGATAGAGGGCCAGGAAAATGTCCTCGACCACGATGATGCCGAGAATCGGCTTCGTCTCCGGATTGCCGATCCGGCCCAGATCGACCAGCACCTTGGTGACGATCGCCGACGACGAGATGCCGAGCACTCCGGCGAGTACCAGCGCCTCCGAGGTGCCCCAGCCCAGCGCGAAGCCGAAGCCGAGGCCGGCGCCGACATTGAGCAGCAGATAGGCGCCGCCCGCCAGGGCCATCTTCCGGCCGCCGGTCTTCAGGTCGTCGAGGTGGAATTCAAGGCCCAGATAGAAGAGGAGCAGGACGAGCCCGAGCGCGGAGAGCATCTCCAGCTCGTGCGGGTCGTCCACCAGGACGATCCCGGGGGTGTGGGGGCCGAGCAGGATCCCGGCCAGGATGAAGAGAGGGATGGTCGGCAGGCCGATCCGGCCCCCGACACGGGCGAGAAAGGCGGCGGCGAGAAACGCGCCGCCCATGGCTATGAGGGTGTCTGCGTGTCCGATGGGCTCGTCCTCCGTCAACGTCGTCAAGATGGCGTCAAGGAACCGTCAGTAATTAGTTTACCAAATGGTTGTCGTGCGCAACTATATAGGGGTGGCCCCGGGGTTCCGGTGGGGTTCTCCCCACCCCCGGTCCGCCAGCGGGCGCCATGGTCGCGATCACCGCCTCATCCGTACGTTTGAGCCACTGACCAGCGCTGATACCAGTGCGGGCACAAGGCGACACCGGCGGAGGAACACACCATGGGGCTGCGACGCGGCAAGCAGCGGATCGAGCACCGGACGTACGCGGACGGCACGTCCGCGTACCAGGGCGCTCGGGCTGCGGTCGAACTCCGGGGTGTACGACGTCAGTACGGCAAGGGCTCCGGCGCCGTCCACGCGCTGCGCGGCATCGATCTGAGCCTCCCGCACGGCAGCTTCACCGCCGTGATGGGACCGTCCGGCTCCGGCAAGTCGACCTTCCTCCAGTGCGCGGCCGGACTCGACCGGCCCACCGACGGCTCCGTCCGTCTCGGCGGCACCGAGATCACCGGGATGAGCGAGAACAAGCTCACCCTGCTGCGCCGCAGCCGGCTCGGCTTCGTCTTCCAGGCGTTCAATCTGCTGCCGTCGCTGACCGTCGAGCAGAATGTGCTGCTCCCGATGCGGCTGGCGGGCGAGCGGCCCGACCGCCGCCGGGCCGCCGAAGTCCTTGCCGAGGTCGGCCTCGGGGACAAGGGCGCCCGCCGTCCCTCCGAGCTCTCCGGCGGCCAGCAGCAGCGGGTCGCCCTCGCCCGCGCCCTGGTCACCCGGCCCGATGTGATCTTCGCGGACGAGCCGACCGGAGCGCTGGACACCACCACCGCGTCCGAGGTGCTCGCACTGCTGCGGTCCGCCGTGGACACCCTCGGCGCCACCGTGGTGATGGTCACCCATGACCCGGTCGCCGCGACCTACGCCGACCAGGTCCTCTTCCTCGCCGACGGATCCATCGCGGACAGCGCGGTGCGGGCCGACGCCCGGGAGATCGCGGCCCGGATGGCCGCCCTCACCGCCCCCACCCGGCAGCACTTCGCCGGAGCCGGAGCGGTCGCCTGATGCCCGCCAACGGCCTGGCGCGCGCCGCCGTCAAGTTCAAACCGTCCTCCTTCGCCGGTACCTTCGTCGCCCTCTTCATGACCGCGCTGATCGTCTCGGCCTGCGGCATCATGCTGGAGAGCGGACTGCGGGCCTCCGTCCCGCCCACCCGGTACGCGAACGCGCCGGTGGTCGCCGCCGCCGACCAGCAGATTCGTTTCACCACCGGCAGCGGCGAGGACCGGACCACCGAGTACATCCAGATCCCGGACAAGGCGCGGCTGGATGCCGGACTGGTCCGTACCGCCGCCGCCGTACCGGGCGCGGCAGCCGCGATTCCGGATGTCGGCTACCCCGTACGGGGGGAGAAGGGGCCGCTCACCGCACAGGGCTGGGGCTCGACCGCCTTCACCGGCGTCACGCTCACGGAAGGCACCGAGCCGGGCAGGGGCGAGGTCGTCCTCGGCGGCGGCGCCGCCGCGACCGGCGACCGGGTGAGTCTGGAAACCCCCGGCGGGAAGCGGGAATTCCAGGTCTCCGGCATCACCTCGGCGCCGGGTGCGTGGTTCGCCGACCGCGACGCCATCGCCCTCTCCGGCCACCCCGGCACCGTCGACGCCATCGCCGTGCTGCCCGCGAAGGGCACGGACACCGGCGAGCTCGCCTCGCGGGTCAACGCCGCGCTCGACGGCAAGGCCAAGGTCCGCACCGGCGACGACCGGGGCGGCATCGAGAACGCCGGCCTGGCGCGGGCGAAGGAGACGCTGATCGCGCTCGGCGGATCCTTCGGCGGAATCGCGACCATGGTCGCGGTCTTCACCGCCGCCGGCACCGTCGCGCTCTCCGTGGGTCTGCGCCGCCGTGACTTCGCCCTGCTCCGCGCGATCGGCGCCACCCCCGCCCAGATCCGGCGCACCATCACCACCGAAGCGCTGCTGATCGCCCCGCTCGCGAGTGCGCTGGGCACCCTGCCCGGCATCGGCCTCGCGGTCTGGTGGACCGGACAGCTGAAGGAGAAGGGCGCGGTCCCGGACGCGGTCGACCTG
Organism: Streptomyces sp. CAU 1734; assembly: GCF_039888735.1. Lineage (NCBI taxonomy): Bacteria > Bacillati > Actinomycetota > Actinomycetes > Kitasatosporales > Streptomycetaceae > Streptomyces > Streptomyces sp. CAU 1734. Next base: position 564,288 of record NZ_JBDQQP010000002.1, on the reverse strand, counting down.
GCCGTCGGGCCCATCCCGCTCGCGGTCGCCGTCGTCACCGGAGTGCTCACCGCCGTACTCGCCGGACGGATGGCCGCCCGCCGGCCCGCGAGGATCAAACCGGGCGAGGCACTCGCCGACGCGGCCGTCGAGCGGATCGGCTTCGGCAAGGTCCGTACGCCCCTGGGCATCGCGGCCGTCGCCGGCGGCGCGGCGCTGGCCGGGGTCTCCGCGAACATGACGGGCCCCGACGCGGCCAACACCGCCTCCGGCGTGGTCATGTGCTTCATGCTCGCCGTCGCGCTGCTCGGTCCGCAGCTCGCCCGGTTCTGCGCCGGACTCTTCGGGCTGCCGCTGCGGGCCGCCGGTGCCGCCGCCTCGCTCGCCGCCGCCAACTCCCGCGCCAACGCCCGGCGGCTGGCCTCCGCGATCACACCCATCGTGCTCGCCATGTCCTTCTCCTGCGTACTGATCTTCCTGCACAGCAATGTGGACCGGGCGACCGAGCGGCAGCAGCGGGAGGGTCTCACCGCCGACCACATCGTCGGCGGGCCCGGCGGTCTCACGGCCGACGCGGCGCGCCGCGCGGCGGACGTCCCCGGGGTCTCGGCCGCCGTCTCGCTGATCCGCACCGGCGTCCTCGTACCGTCGAGCACGGGCCTTCAGCAGGCGTCCGCCCAGGGTGTGGACGGCGGCCCGGCGGCACTGGCGAAGGTGCAGGACCTCGGTGTGCGCGAGGGCTCCCTGGCCGGGCTGCGCACCGGCACGATCGCCCTCGACGCGTCCGTCGCCGACGCGGCCGGGGCCGGGGTGGGCGAGCGGATCGACATCCGTCTGCCGGACGGCGCGAAGGCGTCCCCCGAGGTCGTCGCGGTCTACGGCCGGGGTCTCGGACTGGCGGAGGTCACCCTGCCCGCCGCCGCGCTGAAGGGGCACATCAGCTCACCCTTCCCGCAGGAACTGCTGGTCAAGGCGGGCCCGGAGGCGGCCGGCGGGCTCGCGGCACTGGGCGCGGTCCAGGACCGGGACGGCCACGCCGCCGCACAGAGCGTGGACCGCGAGATCAACGCCTGGGGCAATCGCACCATGGCCGCCGTCCTCGGCGGATTCGCGGCCCTCGCCGCCGCCAACACGCTGGTGATGACGGTCCTGGACCGCCGCAGGGAGCTGGGAATGCTGCGGCTGATCGGCTCCACGCGCCGCCAGGTGCTGGGCATGATCCGCTGGGAGGCGCTGCTGGTCACCGGTGTGGGGGTGGTGCTGGGCACCGCCATCGCGCTGGCCACGCTGGTGCCGATGGTCCGGGGGATCACCGGAGGGGCCGTGCACATTCCGCCGGCGGTGTACGGATCGTTCGTCGCCGGAATCGTGGCCCTGGGGCTGACGGCCTCGCTCCTCCCGGCACGGGCGGCGATCCGGGCCGAACGGGTCTGAGGAGCCTGCCGGGGAGTGCGGGGGCGGGGGCGCGGATTCCGCGCCGCCGCCCCCCGCCGCTGTCTTCGCCGTCCGCCGTCCGCCGTGCAGACAGAAAGCGGATTCCATCGGCACACTGCCGAACGTGGCTTCGGGCCGCCGGGGGAGTGCACCGTGCTGCCCCGGGCCTCGCGCGCCCGCCCGGGTTCCGCCGCCGCCCACGCGGCCGGGGAGCCCCGGCCGGCCGGCCCGGCCTCCGCACCAGACGGCAATGAGAGCCCACTGAAGGAGAGTTGTGCCCACACCGAAGAAGATCTCCGCGTTAGCCGCGGTGGCGGTGCTCGGACTCGGCGGCCTCGCCGCCACGGCCGCCCCCGCCACGGCGGCTCCGGCGGGCCCGGAGCGGGTCCGGATCAGCTGTACCCCGCAGAACGTCGACGGATACACCGGTCAGACCCAGTGCACCAACCTGGGCACGGTTTCCGGCTACCGCGTCCGGGTGACCTGTCGACGCGTCAGCAACGGCACGCTCTTCACGATCTACGGGGCATGGCGCGTCGCGGGCTGGTCGGTCGCGGTCTGCTCCACGACCGGGGCGTCGACGGTCTGGAGCGTCGGCTCCGACTACTGACCGGACGCGCGGGACAGGAGAGGGAGCCGGGCGGTGCGCCCGGCTCCCTTCTCCGTGTCTCCTGCTCATCTGTGGGCCCCGCGCCGCACAAGAGGCCGGAGTGGCGCGGGGTGCCCAGCGGACATGCCGGGGAAACTCACACCCCGTATATCTCTTCGTGATCACCCTGTCGCGCGCGGTGGTGACTCACGGCCCCGGGCGCCGATGCGTTCCCGGCCGCGTATTTCCGGACACCCGCAGGGCCCCGCAGGGCCTCGATAGCCCCTCGCACGCCGCTGACCTGCGATGTGTGCCCGTGTTCCGAACGGGTGCAAGTGATAGGGAGACTTCGAGCGGACCCCGGGGCAGACTCTTTTCCATGGCCACGGGCCGCCCCGGGGGATCCGGAACTCTCCCCCGCCGGGCTGCTCGTGCACGGTGAGGACATACGCACGGCGGACACCCCTGCGGCGATCCCGCGGGTACTCCGACGCGCCCTTCACCCGATTCCCGGCAGGTGCCCGCCGACGGGCGACGCACCGGCCGCTCCCGTCACCTCCCTTCCCTCCCCGGGACGATCCACGGCAGCCCCCGGGGCTCCGCCACGCGCCTTCCCGCACAGCTCGCACCCGATCCCAAGGAGAGCCATGTCCGCGCTGAAGTCCCTGTCCTCGCTGGGCGCCACCGCCGCACTCATCCTCGGCGGCACCCTGGCCGTCACAGCCCCGGCCGCAGCCGCACCCGCCGCCCCGGAGCAGGTGCGGAGCAGCTGTACGACGAGCGTCGTCGGTGCCACGGGCCGTGTTCAGTGCACTCTCACCAGCCCGCACTCGGGCTACCGCGCCCGGGCGGTCTGCGGGACCCCCGGCGGCACCACGTACAACGAGTACGGCCCGGTCCGCAGCTCCGGCTGGTCCGTTGCCAACTGCTCCCCGAACACGGTCGTCAGCGTCCACCCCCAGCTGTTCGTCTAGCAATCGCCCGGGTCCCGCCCTCCGGACGGGCGGGACCCGCGCTCCATCCCCGCCCGCGCATCCCGTCCGTCTCCCTCCCGAAGGAGAGCCATGTCCGTACGGAAGACCCTGACCGCGATCGGTTCCACCGCCGCGCTCACCCTCGGCGGCCTCACCGTCGCGACGGCCCCCGCCATGGCCGCCCCCGCCGGCCCCGAACAGGTCCGGGCCACCTGCACCGCCGAGTACTGGGGCTTCGGCGGCCGGGCCAGGTGCACCAACGCCCCCGGCCAGAAGTGGCGCGTCAAGGTCGGCTGCACCAGCGCCGGCGGCGGCCCCGTGTCCACGATCTACGGCTCCTGGCGCACTTCCGGCTGGTCCGAGGCGATCTGCCACCCGTCCGGCGGCCGAGTCCCGGTCAGTGTCACCTACCAGCTCGAATAGAGCCTCTCCACCGGATAGAGCCTCTCCACCGGACCGCGGAACACCGAGCTCTCAGAGGAGAACGATGAAGACGGCACAAGCGATTTCCGGGCTGGGCCTGGCGGCGGTTCTCGCGCTCGGCGGTCTCACCGCCGGAGCGGGCACCGCGACGGCGGCACCCGGTGACGGTGCCCGGCTCGCGCCGGTGTGCCAGTCACAGGTCATCGGCGACACGTTACGTGTCAACTGCCTCAGCCTGACCCCGTACACGCAGTACCGGGTCCGCGTCGTGTGCACGACCCCCAGCGGCTCGTCCTTCGTCATATTCAGCCCCTGGCGTGGCCCGGGCGTGACCACCGTCTCGTGCGGCCCCGGGAACACTCCCGCCTCCTACTCCATCCAGTTCGCCTAGCGGACAGCCGTCCGGCGACGTCCCGGGCGCGTCCCCGCACACAGGGGACGCGCCCGGGGAGCCGGACGGCCGCCCCCGCCGTACAGTCGCCCTATGTCGCAGCTCATGACCCTCGCCGAGATCGAGGCGGTCGCCCGCCGGGCCCACGCGGGCCAGACCGACAAATCCGGACGGCCGTACGCGGAGCACATCGCCGCGGTCGCCGAGGGCGTACGCGCCCGGGGCGGCAGCTTCGAGCAGATCGCGGCGGGGTGGCTGCACGACGCGGTCGAGGACGACGCCCTCTCCCTGGAATGGCTCCAGACCGCCCCGCTGCCGCAGGCCGTGAAGGACATCGTCCTCGCCCTCACCCGGGGCGCGGACGAGGAGCTGGAGTCCTACACCCGCCGGATCCTGGCCACCCCGGGCGCGCTGCTGGTCAAGGAGTCCGATCTGGCGAGCAATACCGACCCCGCCCGGCTTTCCGTGCTCGACTCCGCCACCCGCGACCGCCTGACCGCGAAATACGCCCGCACCCGAACCCTCCTCGGCCTGCCCGAGCCCCCGTCCTGACTCTCCCGGCCCACCGGCCGCGCCGCGCGGTCCGGGCGGGGCCTTCCCCGCCGGCCGCCACCGGGCCGGTACGGGAAGGACGGCCACCGCCCCACCCGTACCCGCGCCCGGGCGGCTCAGCGCTTCGGGCCCAGTTCCGCCGCGTCGCGGCGGAAGGCCCATTCCATGTCCGGCTCCGTCGCCCAGCGCAGCGCCCGCCGCACCGGGGGAGTGCAGAGCACCGTCACCACAACGGCGGTGAAGAGGGTCAGCAGGATCAGCCCCGCCGGATCGCCCAGCCAGGTGTGCGTCTCGAAGAATCCGGCGTACTCCGCCGCCTGGAGCGGCAGGCCGTGCAGCAGATAGCCGCAGATGGTGCCGAGCCCCAGCACGGTGAACCAGGTCCGGCGGCGCGGCACCCACGCCAGGAATCCGGCCGTGAGCAGCAGCCCGACGCCGAAGAGCACCAGGGTCGCGGTCACGCCGGCCCACCAGGGGGCGTCGATCTCCTGTGCGCTGGTGGAGCGGAAGAACCAGTCCAGCCGGATCGCGGGCGCCGCCCAGTAGGCGAGCCCGAGCGCGCCGGCGAAGAGCGGCAGTGACAGCAGCCGGATCTCCCGCCGCCGTACGAGCTGGAAGTGCTCGGGACGGAGCACCAGGCCCAGGACGAAGAACGGCAGGAACTGGAGTACCCGCTGGAGATTGAGATCGTCCCCGATACCCGGCGTCATCGAGGCGAGCGCGGCGACCGCGAGCGCCACCGGCACCGGGTACCGGATCAGCCGCCACAGCGGGGTGGTCAGCCGCCAGATGAACAGCGCGGCGAGGAACCACGTCAGATAGAACGGATCGAGCAGGCTGATCGGCTGATCGGGGTTGGCGTCGTCGGCCCACCGCCGGAAGAGCGAGTACATGACCTCGAAGAGGACGTACGGCAGCGCGATGCCGGTGACCAGCCGTCTCAGCTGATGCGCGCGCCCGCTGTAACTCCGTGAGAAGTAACCGGAGATGATGATGAACGCGGGCATGTGGAAGGTGTAGACGACCATGTAGAGCGCCCGCGCGGCCCGGCTGTCCGCCATGACCGGCTCCCAGGCGTGCGCTATCGCCACCAGCACGATCGCCAGGTACTTCGCGTTGTCGAAGTACGCGTCCCGCCGGTCGTCCGCCGCCGCGGCACCGGGGGCGTTCCGCTCCGCCCCGGCCGCCGCGCGGGACTGCGGAGCCGAGGGCCGACCCGTGTCACCCGGTGTGGCGGCGGGCCCGGCATCCCGCGCCGGAGGACGAGCCGGAGCCGTCGGAGTCACCCGGCCCGGAGCCGTCCGTGTCTCCGGCGCCGCCGCCGGTGCTTTTGTCATTCGTGCCGCCGGGGCCGGCGGAGCTGTCGTGGTGGGGGTGAGGTCCGGCTCCCGCGCCTGGGGGCGCGGAGCCCTGCGATATCCATGCGGAGCGTGGAACATTCGAGGCACCCTAGCCGTGCGGATTGGAATTCGTAAAACCCGCTCCTATCCCCGTTTTCGCATCTCAAACCTCAGCAAACATGACTACTATGCCCCATTTAATCCCTCTTAAAGAGGGCATATCGCCACGCGATTGTGAGTGTGTGAATTACCCGGCCACTCGGGTTTGAATTTCTCGTGGCCGACGTGTGTCGGCATGGAAATGATCGAGCCGAATTCGATCCGGTATTTCACCCGCCCGAGCACCGCCGGGGCCGCCCGCGCTGCGCCGACGGCGGTTCCGGGCGCCCGGATGGCGGGATTCCGCCCTCGACGAACTGTCAGGAAGCGGCATGGAAGCGCTCGTTGGTGGCACGATGGTCTTGGGCAGGGGTGTGCAGGGTCGCACGATCCCCGGCCGGCTGGGTGAACCGACCGAGGATGTGATCAGTTGTGGCCATTTCACTGTCTGTGGTGGTGCTGTTGGGGATCATCCTTGTGATCATGATTCGCTCGGGGTCCATCAAGGGCGGCCCCGCCGTCGTCCCCATCCTCTTCGGTTTCTTCCTCGCCTCGTCGGGCATGGCACCGTCGATTCAGCGGTTCCTCAACTCGATAGCCGAGACGATCAACGACATCAGTTTCTGAGGCTCTTGAAGCCTCCGGGCGCTCCCCGCGAGCCCCGTCGCGGCCCGGCCGTCACACTCGTACGAGCGTGGCGGCCGGCGTGCGAGAAGGCACCGGTCGCGGACGGGCGCGGACGGCGTGCGGGCAGGGCATGGAAAAGACCCCGGGCCCGGCTCGAATGGCTGACCATCCGCACCGGACCCGGGGCCCTGAATTCACCGCGCCTGAATCGCGCAGAGCGGGCGACGGGAATCGAACCCGCGTAGCTAGTTTGGAAGACTAGTGCTCTACCATTGAGCTACGCCCGCGTGCACCACAGGTCGCGCGGCTGAGCGCCGACTGCGGTACGAGAAGCATCGTAGCGGGTCCCGGACGCGCGTCGCACACACCGCCCCCTCCGACCGCCCCGCCGTCGTGCCCGTGTGCGGCACTCCGCCGCCTGCGCCCCGAAATGCGGCAGCCGCAGCGCCACTGAACATGTACCCTACGTGTCGCACCGACGGGGTGTGGCGCAGCTTGGTAGCGCGTCCGCTTTGGGAGCGGAAGGTCGTCGGTTCGAATCCGGCCACCCCGACCACGATCGACTTCGCCCGCACAAGATCACATTGTGGGGCTCATCCGGCGTGCGGCTACTATGCAAGCTGCGTGCCCGTGTGTCCGACGAAGAGTCCGACCGGGCCGGCCGACTGAAGTCGGCCGGTCAAGAAGACCGACTGCCATGATCCGGGCCGATCAGCTGAGCCGCCGCTGGAGCGGCGGATGCGGCAAACCCAAGAATCAGCCATCAAGGAGACCGAACCGTGAAGAGCGCCGTGGAGACCCTGAACCCGACCCGGGTTCGGCTCACTGTCGAGGTGCCCTTCGAGGAGCTCAAGGACAGCCTCGACGCGGCGTACAAGAAGATCAACCAGCAGGTCACGGTGAAGGGCTTCCGCAAGGGCAAGATCCCGGCCCGAGTCATCGACCAGCGGTTCGGCCGCGGTGCGGTGCTGGAGGAGGCCGTCAACGACGCCCTCCCGAAGTTCTACACCGAGGCGGTCAACGAGGCGGACCTCAACCCGCTGGGCCAGCCGGAGGTGGACATCACGGAGCTGAAGGACGGCGAGACGCTGAACTTCACCGCCGAGGTCGACATCCGTCCGGCCATCGAGATCCCGGACTACTCCGGTATCGAGGTTGTCGTGGACGCCATCGAGGTCACCGACGAGGACGTCGAGAAGTCGGTCGAGCAGCTGCGCGAGCGCTTCGCCTCCACCTCCCCGGTCGAGCGGGCCGCGCAGGACGGCGATGTCGTCACGCTCGACCTGGAGGCCAAGGTCGAGGGCGAGGTGCTGGAGGACGGCGTCGCCGAGGGCGTCTCCTACACCATCGGCTCCGGCGAGCTGCTGGAAGGCATCGACGAGGCCGTGACCGGCCTGGAGGCCGGTGGCGAGGCCACCTTCACCTCTCAGCTCAAGGGCGGCTCCGCCGAGGGCAAGGACGCCGAGGTCACCGTGAAGGTCACCGCCGTCACCGCCCGTGAGCTCCCCGAGCTCGACGACGACTTCGCCCAGCTGGCGAGCCAGTTCGACACCCTTGAGGCGCTGAAGGCCGACAGCCGTGAGCGGCTGGCGAACATGAAGCAGTACGACCAGGCCACGCAGGCTCAGGAGCGCGTGCTGGAAGAGCTGCTGAAGCTGGTCGACGTCCCGATGCCCGAGAAGCTGCTCGCGGACGAGATCAACACCCGCAAGCACAACCTGGAGCACCACCAGCTCGGCCAGATGGGTCTCGACCTCGCGAAGTACCTGGAGATCCAGGGCAAGACCGAGGAAGAGTTCGACGCCGAGACCCGCGAAGCCGCGGTCAAGGGCATCAAGACCCAGTTCATCCTCGACGAGCTCGTCAACAAGGAGAAGCTGAACGTCAACCAGGAGGAGCTCACCGAGCACCTCATGCGGCGTGCGGCTTCCTCCAACATGAGCCCGGACCAGTTCGCGCAGGCCGTGGTCGAGGGCGGCCAGGTCCCGATGCTGGTCGGCGAGGTCGCGCGCGGCAAGGCGCTCGCCCTGGTCGTGGAGTCCGCGAAGGTCACGGACACCAACGGTGAGATCGTCGACCTGGACGAGGACGACGAGGAGGCCGCCGAGACGGTCGCCGAGGTCACCGACGCCGACGCCGGCGCCGAGCAGGCCGACGCCGCCGAGGACAAGGGCGAGGAGAAGGCGGGGGCCTGAAGCCCCGGCCCCACCTCCGGCCCGGCCTCCCGCTGAGCCCCGCCGCCGGCCGGCCCGACCCGCCGCACCGGTGAAGGACCCCGCACCCCCGTGGTGCCGCACTCAGGGCCCGGACGCGTCAAGCGTCCGGGCCCTGAGCCGTCCCGTGTGCGGGCCCTGAGCCGTCGCGCGGGCGGGGCCCCGGAGGTCCCCCGGGCGGGGCTCCGGAAACCGACCCGCACCCCGAGTAACCCCCGCCCCACACCTTGCGCTCCGAGCGAACAGTTCGGGAACCGGGATGGCGTTGTCCGACCTGCGCGTTAGGGTCCATGAATACGGGGGCAGGGGAGTACCCACCCCCGGGTACGAAGACGCTGAGACGGCAGGCAGCCGTCAGAGACGAGCAGGTGGATACGTGACGAATCTGATGCCTTACGCCGCCGGTGAGCCGTCCTTCGGTGGTGGCCTCGGCGACCAGGTCTACAGCCGGCTGCTCGGCGAGCGCATCATCTTCCTCGGTCAGCAGGTCGACGATGACATCGCCAACAAGATCACCGCACAGCTGCTGCTCCTTGCCGCCGACCCCGACAAGGACATCTACCTGTACATCAACAGCCCCGGTGGCTCGGTGACGGCCGGTATGGCGGTCTACGACACCATGCAGTACATCCCGAACGACGTGGTGACCATCGGCATGGGCATGGCGGCCTCGATGGGCCAGTTCCTGCTCACCGGCGGCGCCGTCGGCAAGCGCTTCGCGCTGCCCAACACCGACATCCTCATGCACCAGGGCTCGGCCGGGCTCGGCGGCACCGCCTCCGACATCAAGATCCAGGCCGAGTACCTGCTCCGCACGAAGCAGCGGATGGCGGAGATCACCGCCCGTCACTCCGGCCAGACCGTCGAGGCGATCATCCGCGACGGCGACCGCGACCGCTGGTTCACCTCCGAGGAGGCCAAGGACTACGGCCTCATCGACGAGATCATCACCGCCGCATCGGGCGTTCCGGGCGGCGGCGGCACCGGAGCCTGAGCCGCCGGGCGGCGGACCGCACCCGGCGCCGCCCGCCTCCGGCCCGTACCGGTCCCCCCGACCGGCCCGGCACCGGCCGCCACCCCTCCCAGCCACCCCAGCCCGCGGGGCACCCGCGCAGGCACCACCCGCGAACAGCCCCGCGATACGCCCGCAGAACGCCACCAGGATGGTGAACACCCACATGAGCAACTTCACCGCGAGCGGCCTCTACACCGGCCCGCAGCCGGACAACCGCTATGTCGTCCCGCGCTTCGTCGAGCGCACCTCCCAGGGTGTGCGCGAGTACGACCCGTACGCCAAGCTCTTCGAGGAGCGCGTGATCTTCCTCGGCGTGCAGATCGACGACGCCTCCGCCAACGACGTCATGGCACAGCTGCTGTGCCTGGAGTCGATGGACCCGGACCGGGACATCTCCATTTACATCAACAGCCCCGGTGGCTCCTTCACCGCGCTGACCGCGATCTACGACACCATGCAGTTCGTCAAGCCCGACATCCAGACGGTCTGCATGGGCCAGGCGGCCTCCGCCGCGGCCGTGCTGCTCGCCGCCGGCACCCCCGGCAAGCGGATGGCCCTGCCGCACGCGCGCGTCCTGATCCACCAGCCGTCCTCGCAGACCGGCCGCGAGCAGCTCTCCGACCTGGAGATCGCGGCCAAGGAGATCCTGCGGATGCGCGAGCAGCTGGAGGAGATGCTGGCCAGGCACTCCACCACCCCGCTGGAGAAGGTCCGCGACGACATCGAGCGCGACAAGATCCTCACCGCCGACGAGGCGCTGGCCTACGGTCTTGTCGACCAGATCGTCTCCACCCGCAAGAGCACGGCCGCTGCCGCGGCCTGACCGGTACGACAACCCTTGGCGCGGTGCCCCCGTTGGGCGCACGGCGAGCGGTGCACCACAATGGGAACCGCGCCAAGGGGGGCCCGAACGAGGGCCCCGGCAAGGTACCGTCGGATATGAGGCACCAGGAGTCGGCTGAACCAAGCCGCTCCCAGGCGAAGGGGAAGCACCTCGTGGCACGCATCGGTGATGGCGGCGACCTGCTCAAGTGCTCGTTCTGCGGAAAGAGCCAGAAGCAGGTGAAGAAGCTCATCGCAGGCCCCGGTGTGTACATCTGCGACGAGTGCATCGATCTCTGTAATGAGATCATCGAGGAGGAGCTGGCCGAGACCTCCGAGGTGCGGTGGGAGGAGCTCCCCAAACCGCGCGAGATCTATGAGTTCCTCGAGGGCTATGTCGTCGGGCAGGAGCCCGCGAAGAAAGCTCTCTCCGTGGCGGTCTACAACCACTACAAGCGCGTCCAGGCGGGGGAGAACGGCGGCGGCACCGGCCGCGACGACGGCATCGAGCTGTCGAAGTCGAACATCCTTCTCCTCGGCCCCACCGGCTCGGGCAAGACCCTGCTGGCGCAGACCCTGGCGCGGATGCTCAATGTGCCCTTCGCCATCGCCGACGCGACCGCGCTCACCGAGGCGGGCTATGTCGGCGAGGACGTCGAGAACATTCTCCTGAAGCTCATTCAGGCGGCCGACTACGACGTCAAGAAGGCCGAGACCGGCATCATCTACATCGACGAGATCGACAAGGTCGCCCGCAAGAGCGAGAACCCGTCGATCACCCGCGATGTCTCCGGCGAGGGCGTCCAGCAGGCCCTGCTGAAGATCCTGGAGGGCACCACCGCCTCCGTGCCGCCGCAGGGCGGACGGAAGCACCCGCACCAGGAGTTCATCCAGATCGACACCACCAATGTCCTCTTCATCGTGGGCGGCGCGTTCGCCGGCCTGGAGAAGATCATCGAGTCCCGCGCGGGCGCCAAGGGCATCGGCTTCGGCGCCACCATCCGCTCCAAGCGGGAGATCGAGGCCAGCGACCAGTTCCAGCAGGTCATGCCGGAGGACCTGGTGAAGTTCGGGATGATCCCCGAGTTCATCGGCCGTCTCCCCGTCATCACCTCGGTCCACAACCTCGACCGCGAGGCCCTGCTCCAGATCCTCGTCGAGCCGCGGAACGCCCTGGTCAAGCAGTACCAGCGGCTCTTCGAACTCGACGGTGTGGAGCTGGACTTCGACCGCCCGGCCCTGGAGGCCATCGCCGACCAGGCGATCCTGCGCGGCACCGGAGCCCGCGGGCTGCGCGCCATCATGGAGGAAGTCCTCCAGTCGGTGATGTACGAGGTCCCGTCCCGCAAGGACGTCGCCCGGGTCGTCATCACGGCGGACGTGGTCCGCAACAACGTCAACCCGACGCTGGTGCCCCGGATCGTGAAGAACGACGGACGGCACGAGAAGTCCGCGTAGCGGCGGGCCGTTGGAGACACACGAGATGAGGGGCGCCCCCGGCCGGGGGCGCCCCTCATCTCGTGCCGCTGTGAGTGTCAGACCTTCGTACGGGAGGTCTTGTAGAGCTTCGCGGCCAGTTCGGCCACCTTCTCCTGGCTGACGCCCTTGCCGTCGCCCTTGCCCATGATGGTCTTGAAGTCCATCGCCATCACGGCGGTGACGGTGCTGTAGTCGGCCCAGACGCAGATCGGGATCCGGAAGCTCTGCGGACCGGGGCCCTTCGGCTCCTTGGTCGAGCTGATCTTCGCGTCCTGGCACTTCAGCAGCGCGCCCTCGAACCCGGCCGGCTTGTAGTCCTTCGCCGAGCCGAGCAGTTCGAACTTGGTGTTGTCGTCGCTGCCGAGCGCCGCCTTCTCGGCGGTGTCGAAGAAGCCGTCGATGGTCTTCGCCGGGTCGTCGATCTCGCCCCAGAGCCCGTTGAACATCAGCATCTGCTGCGACATCGGGTCGGACGAGCTGCCGGACTGGTACTGGGCGCTGACCTCGTTCGGGTTCTTGACGCCGATCGCCTCGGCCTTCTTCGCGTCCTCGCCGGTCGACTTCTTCGACGCCGGCGCGGCGCCGTCCCGCTTGAAGTCGTCGACCGACTCCGCCGGGGTCAGCTTGTACCCCTTGGTCTCGGCCGCGACCGCGCCGTTGCCCTCGGAATCATCGGCGAGCAGGAAGAAGGCGCCACCGGCGATCAGCGCGAGGGCCACCACGGCGGCACCGATGATCAGACCGGTCTTCTTCTTGGGGCCGGGCGCCTGCGGCGGCACCTGGCCCGGCTGGCCGGGATAGCCGTAGCCGGGCTGCCCGCCCTGCGGCTGGGCGGCGTACGGGCCCGGCTGCTGTGCCTGGCTCCACTGGCCGGGCTGCTGGGCATAGGGGCCCGCCTGACCCGGCTGGGCCGGAGTCTGCTCGGGGCCGCCGTACGGTCCGGGCTGCTGCGGGTAGCCGTACCCGGGCTGCCCGGGCGCCGCCGCCGGGTCGGGCTGACCCGGATAGCCGTGGCCGGGCTGCGGGGCCTGCGGCGGCTGGCCGTAGGGACCCGGCTGACCATACGGTCCGGGCTGCTGAGGCTGTCCGTCGTACGGGCCCGGCTGGTTCTGGCTCATTCCTGGGTTCCCCTCCAGATGCTTGTGTGATGCCGACATCCTCACCCAGGGAGCCGATCACGCGGCGCCGGGGTCCCCAACCGTTACCGAACAATCCCGTTTCAGTACGGCCCCGTGACACCCCTAAACTGAGTCCGTGACCGAGAACGCTCAGACGCAGCCAGCCGCCAACCCCGAACTGCCGACCCAGTACGCACCGGCCCAGGTAGAGGGACCGCTGTACGAGCGCTGGGTGGAGCGGGGTTACTTCACGGCCGACGCGCGGAGCGAGAAGCCGCCGTACACCATCGTCATCCCGCCCCCGAATGTCACCGGCGCCCTCCACCTGGGCCACGCCTTCCAGGTGACCCTCATGGACGCCCTCACCCGCCGCAAGCGGATGCAGGGGTACGAGGCGCTCTGGCTCCCCGGGATGGACCACGCCGGTATCGCCACCCAGAACAAGGTCGAGCAGCAGCTCGCCGAGGAGGGCAAATCCCGCCACGACCTCGGCCGTGAGGCGTTCACCGAGCGGGTCTGGCAGTGGAAGGAGGAGTACGGCGGCCGGATCCTCGGCCAGCTCCGCCGCCTCGGCGCCGGTCTCGACTGGAGCCGTGAGCGCTTCACCATGGACGAGGGCCTCTCCCGCGCCGTCCAGACGATCTTCAAGAAGCTCTACGACGACGAGCTGATCTACCGCGCCGAGCGCATCATCAACTGGTGTCCCCGCTGTCTCACCGCGATCTCCGACATCGAGGTCGAGTACCAGGACGACAACGGCGAGCTGGTCTCCCTGAAGTACGGCGAGGGCGAGGACACGCTGGTCGTCGCCACCACCCGGGTCGAGACGATGCTCGGTGACACCGGTGTCGCCGTCCACCCCGACGACCCGCGCTATGCCCATCTCATCGGCAAGATGATCAAGCTCCCGCTGACCGACCGGATGATTCCCGTCGTCGCGGACACCCATGTCGACCCCGAGTTCGGCACCGGCGCGGTCAAGGTGACCCCCGCCCACGACCCCAATGACTTCGCCATCGGCCGGCGCCACGGCCTGGAGTCCCTGACGGTCATGGACGAGCGGGCCGTGATCACGGTCCCCGGCCCGTTCCAGGGGCTGGACCGCTTCGAGGCCCGGTCCGCGATCGTCGCCGCCCTGCGCGAGCAGGGCCGGGTCGTCGCCGAGAAGCGCCCGTACGTCCACTCGGTCGGCCACTGCTCCCGCTGCAAGACCACCATCGAGCCCCGGCAGTCCCTCCAGTGGTGGGTCAATGTCGACCCGCTGGCCAAGGCCGCCGGTGACGCCGTCCGCGACGGCCGCGTCGCCATCCACCCGGCCGACATGTCGAAGCGCTACTTCGACTGGGTCGACAACATGCACCAGTGGTGCATCTCCCGCCAGCTCTGGTGGGGCCACCGCATCCCCGTCTGGTACGGCCCGGACGGCGAGATGGTCTGCGTCGGCCCCGACGAGCAGCCGCCCGCCGGCGAGGGCTGGACCCAGGACCCCGATGTCCTGGACACCTGGTTCTCCTCCGGGCTCTGGCCCTTCTCCACTCTCGGATGGCCCGAGCGGACCCCGGACCTGGAGAAGTTCTACGCCACCGACGTCCTGGTCACCGGCCACGACATCATCTTTTTCTGGGTCGCCCGGATGATGATGTTCGGTCTCTACGCGATGGACGGCGAGGCGCCCTTCCACACCGTCGCGCTCACCGGACTCGTCCGTGACGAGACCGGCAAGAAGATGTCCAAGTCGAACCCGAATTCGGTGGACCCGCTGGACTGGATGGACGCGTACGGCTCCGACGCCGTCCGCTTCACCCTCGCCAAGGGCGCCAACCCGGGCGCGGACGTCCCGATCGGCGAGGACTGGGTCCAGGCGTCCCGCAACTTCGCCAACAAGCTGTGGAACGCCACCCGCTTCGCCCTGATGAACGGCGCCACGGTGGAGGGCGATCTGCCGCCCGCCGAGCAGCTCTCGGCGGCCGACCGGTGGATCCTGTCGCGGCTCAACAAGACCGTGGCCGAGGTCGACGCGTACTACGACGACTACCAGTTCGCCAAGCTGGCCGACAACCTCTACCACTTCGCGTGGGACGAGGTCTTCGACTGGTACGTCGAGCTCTCCAAGACGACCTACTTCGCGGGCGGCGAGCAGGCCAGGGTGTCGGCCCGGGTCCTCGGCGAGGTCCTGGACGTCACCCTGCGGCTGCTCCACCCGGTCGTCCCCTTCGTCACCGAGACGCTCTGGACCACGCTCACCGGCGGGGAGTCGCTGGTCATCGCCGACTGGCCGGGTGACAGCGGCTTCCGCGACGAGGCCGCCGAGCGGGAGATCGAGCTGGTCCAGCGGGTCGTGACCGAGGTCCGCCGCTTCCGCAGCGACCAGGGCCTCCAGCCGGGCCAGAAGGTCCCGGCCCGGCTCGGCCTGGAGGGCACGGCGCTCGCCCCGCACGAGGCCGCCATCCGCCAGCTGCTCCGCCTCCAGCCGGCGGGCGAGGGCTTCCACGCCACCGCCACCCTGCCGGTCGCCGGCTGCACGGTCGCGCTCGACCTCTCGGGCACCATCGACGTCGCGGCGGAGCGCAAGCGCCTCGCCAAGGACCTCGCCGCCGCCGAGAGCGAGCGCAAGCAGGCCGAGGCCAAGCTGGGCAATGAGGCATTCCTGGCGAAGGCCCCCGACCAGGTGGTGGAGAAGATCCGCACCCGGCTCGCCAAGGCCGGCGAGGACATCGCCCGGATCACCGGCCAGCTGGACGCCCTGCCGGAGGCGTGATCCCGGCGCGAAGGCGTGCGTGAGTGAGGCCCCGGGTGACCGCCCGGGGCCTCACCCGTGCGCGGCGCGGGGCGGGATCACGCCTCCGGCAGCCCCCCGGCCCGGGGCGGCTCGTCCGGAATCACCTGGTCGTGGCCTGAACCCGCCCCCCGGGGCGGCGCCGGAATCCGCCCCTGGATGATGGAAGTCATGCCGTTCCCCGCCGTCGCCCACGCCATCCGCCGCCGCCTCCGCGCGCCCGGCACGGCCGAGCGGGGGCAGGTGCGGTGGACCGCCTCGCCCCTGGCGGTGGACGCGATCACCGCCCTGAGCTGCTTCTCGCTCATGGTGCTCGACGTCCCCGGGCTGGCCGAGGCCGAGAACTCCCTCACCGGCCTCACCGCCACCCTGGTCCTGGCCGCCGGAGCCGCGACCCTCGTCGCCCGGCGGCACCTCCCCTGGATGCCCTATCTCGTCGCCCTGCTCTTCCTCGGCTGGCTGCACGAACTGACCCTCATACAGTTCGCGCTCTACTCCCTGGGCCGCTTCCGGGGCCGCTGGGCCGGGGTGCTGGCCACCCTCGGCTACCTCGCCGTCGCCTACGCCCTCTTCAACCTCCCGGGCTGGCCGGACCACCACTCGGGCTCGCTCAGCGTCTTCCTCGGCCTCGTCGTCCCGATCGGGGTGCTCGCCTCCGGCGTCGGCATCGCCGCGTACCGCCAGGACCTCGTCCGCGAACTGGAGCTCCGGCGTGCCGAGACCGCAGCGCTCCAGGCCGTCCAGGACGAGCGGACCTCGGTCGCCCGCGATGTGCACGACCTGGTCGGCCGGGAGCTCACCGTCCTGGCCGTGCGCGCCGAGGTCCTGGCGGTGCGCGCCCGGGGCACCGCCCACCACCAGGACTTCGCGGAGCTCGCCGACACCGCCCGCCGCGCCCACCACATGCTCAACGACACGATCGTGCACCGCGCCGACGAACGCACCGCGACCCCGGGCCTCGAAGGGCTGCCCGCGCTGGCCGCCGAGAGCGAACGGATGGGCAGCCCGGTCACCCTGGAGATCGCCGCCGCCGCGCGCGGCGTCTCCCCGCTGCGCCAGACGGCGGTCTACCGGGTCGTCCAGGAGTGTCTGACCAATGCGGCCAAACACGCGCCGGGGGAGCGGATCACCGTCACCATCGGCCTGGACGGCGCCCGGCTGCGGGTCTCCGCGCGCAACCGGCTGCCCTCCTCCGCCCCGTCCACCGCACCCGTCTCCAGCGGCACCGGCACCTTCTCCATGCGCGAACGGGTCCGCTCGATGGGCGGCACCCTGACCGCCGGAGCGGCGGACTGTGTGTACGAGGTGGTCGCCACCCTGCCCGCCGGCCGCCGGCCCCCACGCCGCTGACCTGCCACTCCCCGGCCGCACCCGCCGCCCGCGCGGCCCGGCGAGTCCGGCGATCGGCCGGAGCCCAGGTCGTTTCTTTCGGATCAGGCTGGGTGAGTGAGCGGGGTCTGGTGCCGTGGATCGCAAGGCGGAGGATTGAGCCACTGCGGAGCATTGGTGATTGACGACAACGCGGCGAGGCGCGGTGCCAGGGCACGCGAGCCCAGCAAGATCCGTAAGAGACGGCCTAGACTGGACCCCGTGAGTGAGCAGCCCCCGTACGACCCGGATGAGTCCGCCGACCCCGACGCGCGGTTCGACGAGATCGTCGACGCCGAGACCGACCGCGACCCCGACCTGGCGGTGATCGAGGCAGGGAGCCGGACACTGCGCGCCCGGGCCGGCGGTCCCGCCGGTGACGCCGTGCCCGCGCGGCCCGCCGACCCCGAGGTCGACGCCGCCCTGCGCGCCGTCGAGACCGAGCTGGCCGGCCGCTGGGGTGAGACCAAGCTGGAGCCCTCGGTCACCCGGATCGCCGCCCTGATGGACGTTCTGGGCGAGCCCCAGCGCGCCTATCCCTCGATCCACATCACCGGCACCAATGGCAAGACCTCCACGGCCCGCATGATCGAGGCCCTTCTCTCCGCCTTCGAGCTGCGCACCGGCCGCTACACCTCGCCGCATGTGCAGTCGATCACCGAGCGGATCAGCCTGGACGGCGCGCCGATCAGCGCCGAGGGCTTCATCTCCACCTATGAGGACATCAAGCCCTATGTGGAGATGGTGGACGCGGCACAGGAGTACCGCCTCTCCTTCTTCGAGGTGCTGACCGGCATGGCGTACGCCGCCTTCGCGGACGCGCCCGTCGATGTGGCCGTGGTCGAGGTCGGCATGGGCGGCACCTGGGACGCCACCAATGTGATCGACGCGTCGGTCGCCGTGGTCACCCCCATCTCGCTGGACCACACCGACCGGCTCGGCTCCACCCCCGCCGCCATCGCGGGGGAGAAGTCCGGTGTCGTCAAGCAGGACGCGACCGTGATCCTGGCCCAGCAGCCGGTGGACGCGGCGCAGATCATGCTGAAGAAGGCGGTCGAGGTCGACGCGACCGTGGCCCGGGAGGGCATGGAGTTCGGTGTCGTCTCCCGCGAGATCGCGGTCGGCGGCCAGCAGCTCACCCTGCGCGGGCTCGGCGGCGAGTACCCCGAGATCTTCCTTCCGCTGTACGGGGCCCACCAGGCTCATAACGCGGCGGTGGCGCTCGCGGCGGTCGAGGCGTTCTTCGGCATCGGCGCCGAGCACACCCGCACGCTCGACCCCGACACCGTGCGCAAGGCGTTCGCCCAGGTCTCCTCGCCGGGGCGGCTGGAGGTCGTGCGCCGTTCGCCCACCGTGGTGCTGGACGCGGCGCACAATCCGGCGGGCGCGCGGGCCACGGCGGACGCGGTCGCCGAGGCGTTCGGCTTCTCCCGGCTGATCGGGGTGGTCGGGGCCAGCGACGACAAGGATGTGCGCGGCCTGCTCGAAGCCTTCGAGCCGATCTTCGCCGAGGTGGTCGTCACCCGGAACTCCAGCCATCGCGCGATGGACGCGGACGCCCTCGCGGCGGTCGCGGTGGAGGTCTTCGGCGACGACCGCGTCGTGGTGGAACCCCGGCTGGACGAGGCGCTGGAGGCGGCGATCACCCTCGCCGAGGAGGAGTCGGAGTTCGCCGGCGCCGGTGTGCTGGTGACCGGCTCGGTGATCACGGTCGGCGAGGCCCGGCTGCTGCTGGGGAGGGGCTGAGATGCGTACGCTCTGCGCGTCCACACTGATCGGCGAGTTCTTTCTGCTGGGCTTCGCCGGGCTGGTCGCCATGAAGGACCCCGACCTCTCCATGACCCAGGTCTGGACGGTCTGCGGGGTGGCCATGGTGTTCTCCCTGCTGCTCTGCGGGATGCTCACCCGGCCGGGCGGGATCCAGCTCGGCTGGGTGCTCCAGGCCGGGCTGGTGCTGAGCGGTTTCGTGGTGCCGCTGATGTTCTTCCTGGGCGCCGTGTTCGCGGCGCTGTGGTGGGCGTCGGTCCACTACGGCCGCAAGGTCGACGCGGTGAAGGCGCGCTGGGAAGCCGCGCAGGAGGCGGAGCCCGCGCGGTAGGCGCGCCGTGCGCGGTGGTGCCCGGATTCCGGCCGGATCCGGGTGCCGCCCCCCGAATGGCCCCCTGTACCCTCGCCTCACCGCGTCCGTATGTCTGCAAGGAGCCGCACACCATGACCCAGCGCACCCTCGTCCTCCTCAAGCCCGACGCCGTGCAGCGCGGACTGGTCGGCGAGATCATCGGCCGGATCGAGGCCAAGGCGGGCTGGACGCTCTCCGCGCTGGAGCTGCGCACGCTGGACCAGGAGACCCTGGAGCAGCACTACGGCGAGCACAAGGGCAAGCCGTTCTACGAGCCGCTGGTCGCCTTCATGGCCTCCGGCCCGGTCGTCGCCCTGGTCGTCGAGGGCGAGCGGGTCATCGAGGGCGTACGGCAGCTGGCCGGCCCCACCGACCCGATCGCCGCCGCGCCCGGCTCCATCCGCGGTGATTTCGGCACCGTCGTCCGGGAGAACCTGATCCACGCGTCGGACTCCGAGGAGTCCGCCATTCGAGAGCTGAAGATTTTCTTTCCGGGACTTTCCTGATCGGGTGTCAGCCATACAGCGCTCATGACCTGGGGCGACCGAAGGAATTCGGTCGCCCTTCGGCATATGCGAACGCAATGCGGGAACGGATCGCAACGACACGACGTCACATTGAGAAGAGGTGGACCACCGCGCCGTCTCCGCGGAGGCGGCATTACGATGGAAGCCTCGCGCCACAGCACCCACTCGCCATCCTGAAAAGTCGTCAACGCTCGATTTGGGAAGGCCAGACGCATCCTCATGGGGTACAACATGTCGTTCATCGGCCGTGATATGGCTGTCGACCTCGGGACCGCCAACACGCTGGTGTACGTCAGGGGGAAGGGGATCGTTCTCAACGAACCGTCCGTCGTCGCCATCAACACCAACACCGGCGGTATTCTCGCGGTCGGCTCCGAGGCCAAGAAGATGATCGGCCGGACACCGGGCAACATCGTTGCCGTCCGGCCGCTGAAGGACGGCGTCATCGCCGACTTCGAGATCACCGAGCGGATGCTCCGCTACTTCATCCTCAAGATCCACAAGCGCCGCTATCTGGCCCGCCCCCGGGTGGTCGTCTGTGTGCCCTCCGGTATCACCGGGGTCGAGCGCCGTGCCGTCATCGAGGCGTCCACCCAGGCCGGCGCGCGCCAGGTGCACATCATCGAGGAGCCCATGGCGGCGGCCATCGGCTCCGGGCTCCCGGTTCACGAGGCCACCGGCAATATGGTCGTGGACATCGGTGGCGGCACCACCGAGGTCGCCGTCATCTCCCTCGGCGGAATCGTCACGGCACAGTCCATCCGGGTCGCCGGCGACGAACTGGACAACGCCATCATTCAGCACATCAAGAAGGAGTATTCGCTCCTTCTCGGCGAACGCACCGCGGAGAACATCAAGATCACCATTGGTTCCGCGTATGACATGGACCAGGACGAACACACCGAGATCCGCGGCCGTGACCTTGTCTCCGGACTGCCCAAGACCGTGGTCATCTCGGCCGCCGAAGTCCGCAAGGCGATCGAGGAGCCGGTCAATTCCATCGTGGATGCCGTCAAAACCACCCTCGACAAGTGCCCGCCGGAGCTCTCGGGCGATGTGATGGACCGGGGAATCGTGCTCACCGGCGGCGGCGCCCTGCTGCGCGGCCTCGACGAACGGCTGCGCCGCGAGACCGGGATGCCCATCCACATCGCCGAGAACCCGCTGGACTCGGTCGCGCTCGGCTCCGGCAAGTGCGTGGAGGAGTTCGAGGCGCTCCAGCAGGTCCTGGACGCCCAGCCGCGCCGCTAGCGCGCCCACGCGGTTCAGTGCCATGCGACACGGCCCCGCCCCCGCCGTCCGGGTCACTTCGGTCACCCGGCCGGCCGGGTGCGGTCGCGCACCGGCACCGGCTCCGCCTCACTCGTGTCCGTACCCGCACCCGTACCCGCGACGCCGTTTCCGGGACTCCGGTGATCTTCCCCGGGAGACGGCGCGTACGGTACGGGTGGGGCGGTCCGCCGCCCGGCGCGGGCACACCGCCGGCGACCTCCGCGGTCCGGGTGCCTGCCCTCCCGCGGGGAAGATCGTTGATATACAGACATCCCCATTCCTATGAGGAAGGCACGGCCGTCGCACGTGAGGGACACACGAGAGAGCCGGCTGCTCCTGGTGCTGCTGATCGCGATCGCGTTCGCGCTGATCACGGTGGACATCCGCGCGGGTGAGGACTCCCCGGTCGACGGTGCCCGGCAGGCTGCCGCCACGGTCTTCGGACCGGTCGAGAACGGCGTCGCGGCGGCGGTCGACCCCATCGGCAACGCCATCGGCGCGGTACGGGACTCGGGCGAGCGCCACGACCGCATCAGCGTGCTGGAGCGCGAGAACGCCGAACTCAAGGCCAGGCTCGGCAGCGACGACCGCACCCGCAGCCGCGCCCGCGAGCTGGACAAGATGCTCAGGACCGCCGGGGCCGGGCAGTACGGCATCAAGGGCGCCGAGGTCATCGCCATAGGAGCGGCCCAGGGCTTCTCCTGGACCGTCACCATCGACATCGGCTCCCGCGACGGCATCCGGCGCGACATGACGGTGCTCAACGGCGACGGACTCGTCGGCCGGGTCACCACCGTCGGCCCGCACACCGCCACCGTGCTGCTCGCCAACGACCCCGACTTCACCGTCGGCACCCGGATGGAGAAGAGCGACGAACTCGGCTTCGCCACCGGCCAGGGCGACCGCTCCCTCTCCGTCCAGCTCCTCAACGGCAAGGCGAAGGTGAAGAAAGGCGACCGGCTCGTCACCTTCGGCTCCCAGGCCAACCGGCCCTTCGTCCCCGGGGTCCCGATCGGCGAGGTCGTCCGCGTCGACCCGTCCGGCGGCGACCTCACCCGTACCGTCTACGTCCGCCCCTATGTCGGCTTCTCCAAGCTCGATGTGGTCGGCGTCGTCGTCCAGGCACCGCGCACCGACCCCCGGGACACCGTGCTGCCGCCCAAGCCCGCCGGGCCCAAGCCCACCCCGACCGTCACCGTCACCGTGAACCCGAGCGCCCCCGGCACCAACCCGGACGGCACCGAGGCACAGGGCGACAGCGGCACCCCGGTCCCGGACAGCGCCCGCTCCGGCGCCCCCCTGGCGCCCCTCCCGGGTCGCTCGCCGGCCGCCGCCGCGACCGGCGATCCGTCCCCGGACCCGGACACCGGCACACCCGACCCGGATGAACCGGACGACCCGGACGCCACCACCAACGAGCAGCGGTAGGGACTGACCCGTCATGCGTTTCAACCGGATGCTTCTCTCCACGACCCTCGTCGTGGTCGCCCTCGTCGTCCAGGTCTCCATCCTCGCCCGCCTCCAGCTCCCCGGCGCGGTCCCCGATCTGCTGCTGCTGACCGTCCTCGGACTGGCACTGGTGTACGGGCATGTCGCGGGCGCCTTCATCGGCTTCGGCGCCGGGCTCCTCGCCGACCTCGCCCCGCCCGCCGACCACGCGGCCGGACGGTACGCCCTGGTCCTCTGCGTGATCGGCTACCTCGCCGGTCTCGCCCGCCCCGAGAACGGCAAGCTCAAGTCCGCCACCGTCCCCATGCTGGTGGTCGTCGCGGCGGCCATCGGATCCACCCTGCTCTACGCGGGCGTCGGCGCCCTGGTCGGCGACACCGCCGCCCGCCATGTCGGCATCACCGGCCTGCTCTTCACCGCCGCCGTCTACGACCTGCTGCTCGCGCCCTTCACCGTGCCCTTCATCATGGCGCTCGCCCGCCGCTCGGAGAGCGACCCGGTCGCCGACAGCCAGAGCACCGGCTCGGGCGATGTCTCGTCCGGCTGGCTGGCCTCCGGCACCGGACTGCGGATCGGCACCCAGCGCGGCGGGCTGCGGATGCGGACGGCACGCTCCAGAGCCTCCAGGGCCGGACGGATCAAGGGCGTCAAGCGACTGTGACCGGGCGTCAAGCGACTGCGGCCGAGGGGGCGCGCACACCATGAGCAACATCCCCGAGACCGGGCGGACCCCCCGGGTCCAGATCCGGCTCGTCATCATTCAGGTACTGGTCTTCTCCCTTCTCCTCACCCTCGGCGGACGGCTCTGGTATCTCCAGATCCGCAACGGCGACGGATACACCGACGCGGCGAAGAACAACGGCGTCCAGCGCGTCGTGCAGCCCGCCGTCCGCGGCGCGATCCTCGACGCCCGCGGCGTACCGCTCGCCGACAACGAGACCCGGCTGGTCGTCTCCGCCTCCCGCACCGAGCTGATGAAGATGGAGGACGACGGCAAGGCCGTCCTCACCCGGCTCGCGGGCGTTCTCGGCATGGCACCCGACGAGGTCCGCAACAAGGTCCGGCTCTGCGACTCCAAGACCCCCCAGCCCTGCTGGAACGGCTCCCCGTACCAGCCGATCCCGGTCACCGACGAGGCCACCACCCAGCAGGCCCTCCAGATCCGCGAGCGCACCGAGGACTTCCCCGGCATCACCGCCGAGCCGACCGCCGTCCGCCGCTACGCCGCCCCCGGCAAGGCCAACACCGCCCAGGTCCTCGGCTATCTCTCGCCCGTCACCGACGCCGAGATCCAGAAGGCCAAGGACAGCGAGTCGCCCTACCTCCGCTCCGACCAGGTCGGCCGCTCCGGGCTGGAGCGCACCTACGACAAGGCGCTCCGCGGCAAGGCCGGCATCACCCGGTACGAGGTCGACAACCTCGGCCGGGTCATCGGCGAGGCCGACCACGACAAGGCCCAGCCCGGCGCCAACCTCGTCACCTCCATCGACGCCCGCGTCCAGGCGGTCGCCGAGTACGAGCTCCACGGGGCGATGAAGGAGGCCCGGAAGGTCTTCGACAAGAACACCGACCGGAACTACAAGGCCGACGCCGGCGCCGTCGTCGTCATGGAGAACAAGACCGGCCGGATCATCTCCATGGCCTCCCAGCCCACCTATGACCCCAATGCCTGGGTCGGCGGCATCTCCAGCAAGGACTACACCAAGCTCACCAGCAAGAAGTCCAACTTCCCGCTGCTGAACCGGGCCATCCAGGGCCAGGCCGCGCCCGGGTCCGTCTTCAAGGTCATCTCCTCGGCCGCCGCCGTCCGCGCCGGATACGAATTCGACGGCAACTACCCGTGCCCCTCCTCGCTCTCCTTCGGCGGCCGGGAGTTCAAGAACTTCGAGTCCCGCGGCTACGGCAGCATCACCCTCGGCCGCGCCCTGGAGGTCTCCTGCGACACCGTGTACTACGGCCTCGCCCACCGGGAGTGGCTGAAGGACGGCGGGATCACCCCCAAGAAGAAGCCCAAGGACTGGTTCTACAAGACCGCCCACCAGTTCGGTCTCGGCAAGGAGACCGGCGTCGACCTCCCCAACGAGGTCCCCGGCCGGATCCCCGACCGCCAGTGGAAGCAGAACTTCTGGGAGGACAACAAGGACTACTGGTGCAAGTCCGGCAAGCGTGACGGCTCGGAGATCCAGCGCATCGCCTACGAGAACTGCCTGGAGGGCAACCGGATGCGCGCCGGTGACTCCGTCAACTACTCCATCGGACAGGGCGACATCCTCGTCACCCCCATCCAGATGGCGACCATCTACGCCGCCATCGCCAACGGCGGCACCCTGTACAACCCGACCGTCGGCAAGGCCGTGATCAGCGCCGACGGCAAGAACATCGACGAGATCAAGCCGGAATCCCACGGCAGGCTCCCGATGGACAAGCGGACCAGGAACCAGATAGACGAAGCACTGGCGGGCGTCGCCACCGTCGGCTCGGCCGGCTGGCGCTTCGGCGGCTGGCCCCACGACCGCATCCCGATACACGCCAAGACCGGCACCGCCGAGGTCTACGGCAAGCAGACCACCTCGTGGTTCGCCTCGTACACCGGCGACTACACCATCGTGATGACGATCTCCCAGGGCGGTACGGGCTCCGGCGCCTCCGGACCGGCCGTGCGGAAGATCTACGAGGCCATGTACGGACTGGACGAGAAGGGCGGCCAGGACCTCAAGCGCGCGCTGCTGCCCAAGCCCCAGAAGGCCCTGCCGAAGATCGCCCCGGACGGCCAGATCGACGCCCCCGGGATCAAGCCCTACAAACCGCGCAAGCCGGCCGCCTCGCTCCAGCCGGTGAGCGCCGGCAGCCGCCCGGACGGCGTCCCGGCCGAACACCGGAACGACCAGCAGCTCGCGGTCGCACCCGCGCGGAGGGACTGACGCATGTCCGGCACCAATGGCTTCTCGGTCTCCGGCTACGGCCCCCGGCGCGACGGACTCTGGTCCACCCTCTCCGCCCGCGACTCCGTGGTCCGGCGTCTCGACTGGCCCCTGCTCCTGTCCGCGCTGGTCCTCTCCGGCATCGGCGCCCTGCTGGTCTGGTCCGCCACCCGCGGGCGCACCGAGCTCACCGGGGGAGACCCCTACAACTTCCTCTTCCGCCATCTGCTCAACACCGGCATCGGCGTCACCCTGATGATCGGCACCATCTGGCTCGGCCACCGCACCCTGCGCGGAGCCGTCCCGGTGCTCTACGGAATCTCCGTCCTCCTCATCGTGCTGGTGCTCACCCCGGTCGGCGCCACCATCAACGGCGCCCACGCCTGGATCGTCATCGGCGGCGGCTTCTCCATCCAGCCCTCCGAATTCGTGAAGATCACGATCATTCTGGGGATGGCGATGCTGCTCGCCGCCAGGGTCGACGCGGGCGACCAGCTCCACCCCGACCACCGCACCGTCGTCAAATCCCTCGGTATCGCCGTCCTGCCCATGGCCATCGTCATGCTGATGCCGGACCTCGGATCCGTCATGGTCATGGCCGTGATGGTGCTCGGCGTACTCCTGGCCTCCGGCGCCTCCAACCGCTGGGTGCTCGGCCTGATCGGCAG
Source organism: Streptomyces sp. CAU 1734 (assembly GCF_039888735.1). Taxonomy (NCBI): domain Bacteria; kingdom Bacillati; phylum Actinomycetota; class Actinomycetes; order Kitasatosporales; family Streptomycetaceae; genus Streptomyces; species Streptomyces sp. CAU 1734. The sequence goes on along the minus strand of NZ_JBDQQP010000002.1, from coordinate 538,133 downwards.
CGGAATCGCCGGAGCCTTCCTGGTCACCGCGCTCGGACTGCTCGACGAGTACCAGATCAACCGCTTCGCCGCCTTCGCCAACCCGGAACTCGACCCCGCGGGCGTCGGCTACAACACCAACCAGGCCCGGATCGCGATCGGCTCCGGCGGACTCACCGGCACCGGCCTCTTCAAGGGCTCCCAGACCACCGGACAGTTCGTCCCCGAACAGCAGACCGACTTCGTCTTCACCGTCGCCGGCGAGGAACTCGGCTTCGTCGGCGCCGGACTCATCCTCGTCCTGCTGGGCGTGGTCCTCTGGCGCGCCTGCCGGATCGCCCGCGAGACGACCGAGCTCTACGGCACCATCGTCGCCGCCGGAATCATCGCCTGGTTCGCCTTCCAGTCCTTCGAGAACATCGGCATGACCCTCGGCATCATGCCCGTCGCCGGACTGCCGCTGCCCTTCGTCTCCTACGGAGGATCCTCGATGTTCGCGGTCTGGGTCGCGGTCGGACTGCTCCAGTCCATCCGGGTCCAGCGGCCGATAACGGCATAGGAGCCGGTCAGGGGCTGCCGCCGGCCGCCCCGGCGGACTAGATTCGGTTCATGGCGGACACCAAACGAGAAATCGAGCGGAAGTACGAAGCCACCCCCGACACCCGGCTGCCGGATCTCTCCCGTGTAACCGGGGTATCGGCCGTCCTCGACCTGGGCACGGCCGAGCTGGACGCGGTCTACCACGACACGGCCGATCTGCGGCTCGCCGCGGCCTCCATCACCCTGCGGCGCCGCACCGGCGGCGGCGACGCCGGCTGGCACCTCAAGCTCCCCGTCGCCCCCGGTGTGCGCGACGAGATCACCGCGCCCCTCTCCGACAGCCTCCCGCGCGCCCTCGCCGCGCTCGTCCGGGCCCGCGTCCGGGGCGCCGGGATCGGCCCCGTCGTACGGCTCCGCTCCTCCCGCGCCGTCCACCATCTCGTGGACGCCGACGGCACCCTGCTGGCCGAGGTCAGCCGGGACGCCGTCCGCGCGGAACGCCTCACCGGCCCCGACCGGCCCACCGCGGCCTGGGACGAGATCGAGATCGAACTCGGCGACGACCGGGACCCGGCCTTTCTCGACCTGGTCGCCAGGAAATTCCGCAAAGCCGGGATCCAGCCCTCGGCCGCCCCCTCCAAACTGGCCCGCGCCCTCGCCGAAACCGGTCTGGAACCCCCCGTCCGCCCCACCCCCGAACCCCACGACGCGGGCGGCCACCTCCTCGCCTACCTCCGCGAACAGTCCGAGGCGCTGCTCTCCCACGACCCCGCCGTCCGCCGCGACCTGCCCGATTCCGTCCACCAGATGCGGGTGGCCACCCGCAGGCTGCGCAGCGCCTTCCGCTCCTACCGCAGGCTGCTCGACCGGTCCGTCACCGACCCGATCGGCGAGGAGCTGAAATGGCTCGCCGGGGAGCTGGGCGTCGCCCGCGACCAGGAAGTCCTCACCGAACGCCTCCGCGCCGGGCTCGACGCCCTGCCCCGCACCCTGCTCCTCGGCCCGGTCCGGGGCCGGCTCCGGATCTGGTCCGCCGCGCACGGCTCCGGCGCCCGCCGCAGGGCCCTCACCACCCTGGACAGCCGGCGCTACCGGGCCCTGCTGGACTCCCTGGACGCGCTCCTCGCCGACCCGCCCCTGCTGAAGCCCGCCGGCGCCCCCGCCGAGCGCGCCCTCCCCCGGGCGATCCGCAAGGACTTCGACCGCCTCGCCGCCCGGATCGACCACGCCCTCGCCCTCCCGCCGGGCCCGGACCGCGACCTCGCCATGCACGACGCCCGCAAGGCCGCCAAACGGGTGCGGTACGCGGGGGAGGCGGCCGTCCCCGCCCTGGGGAAGCCGGCGAAGCGCTTCGCCAGGCGGATGAAGTCCGTGCAGAGCCTGCTGGGCGACCACCAGGACAGTGTGGTCGCCCGTGACACGCTGCGGGACCTGGGCATCCAGTCGCATGCGGCGGGGGAGTCGGCCTTCACCTGGGGCCTGCTCCACGCCCGGGAACAGTCCGCGGCGGATGCGCGCGAGGCCGAACTCCCGGCGACGTGGTCCCGCGCCGCGGACCCCGCCCTGCGCGCGGCCCTGGGCGAGTAGCTTCGCCCTCTCCCCTGGCGGGGCGCGCGACCGTGCCGCCCCGCCGGGCGGTGGCTTTTCCCGGGCGGGGTGCGCAAACGTGCCGGTTTCACCCCGTCCTGTGGTGACCCTTCCCGCGAGGGTGCGCAAAATCAGCCCGTCCGGCGATTGAGGACATGCCCGCAGGGTGTGCGCGTAAGCCGTCGGAGCCGCGGCCGGGCGGCAGGGCGGAACCCTTCCGTTCCGTCCGGCGTGCTGACGCGCACGGCCTCCGGCCGTGTCCTCAATCGCCGGACGGGCTGGAATTCGGGCACCTCGCCCAGGCGAGGCGGGCCGGGGCACCCGTCCGTACCCTTCACCCGCCCGGAGGGCGTTACGCTGGAGAGTCACTCCCCTGCCAGCCCACGAAAGCCCCGAGATGCCTGCCGCTGAATCGGTCTTCCCACAGCTCGAAGCTCTGCTCCCGCATGTGCAGAAGCCCATCCAGTACGTCGGCGGTGAGCTCAACTCCACCGTCAAGCCCTGGGACGAGTGCGATGTCCGCTGGGCGCTGATGTACCCCGACGCGTACGAGGTCGGTCTCCCCAACCAGGGCGTCATGATCCTTTACGAGGTGCTCAACGAGCGCGAGGGCGTACTCGCCGAGCGCACCTACAGCGTCTGGCCCGACCTCGAGGAGCTGATGCGCGAGCACCGCGTACCGCAGTTCACCGTGGACAGCCACCGCCCCGTCGGCGCCTTCGACGTGTTCGGCCTGAGCTTCTCCACGGAGCTCGGCTACACCAACATGCTCACCGCACTGGATCTCGCCGGCATTCCCCTGGAGGCCCGCAACCGCACCGTCGACGACCCGATCGTCCTCGCGGGCGGCCACGCGGCCTTCAACCCGGAGCCCATCGCCGAATTCATCGACTGCGCGGTCATCGGCGACGGGGAGCAGGCCGTCCTCGACATGACCGAGATCATCCGCGCCTGGAAGGCGGAGGGCCGCCCCGGCGGCCGCGAGGAGGTGCTCTTCCGGCTGGCGCGGACCGGCGGCGTGTACGTCCCCGGCTTCTACGACGTGGAGTATCTGCCGGACGGCCGCATCGGCCGCGTCGTCCCCAACAGATCGGGCGTCCCGTGGCGGGTGTCGAAGCACACCGTCATGGACCTGGACGAGTGGCCCTACCCCAAGCAGCCCCTCGTCCCGCTCGCCGAGACCGTCCACGAGCGGATGTCCGTGGAGATCTTCCGCGGCTGCACCCGCGGCTGCCGTTTCTGCCAGGCCGGCATGATCACGCGTCCCGTACGGGAGCGAAGCATCACCGGCATCGGCGAGATGGTGGAGAAGGGCCTCAAGGCGACCGGCTTCGAGGAGGTCGGCCTGCTCTCGCTCTCCAGCGCCGACCACAGCGAGATCGGCGACATCGCCAAGGGCCTCGCGGACCGGTACGAAGAGGACAAGATCGGCCTCTCGCTGCCCTCCACCCGGGTCGACGCCTTCAATGTCGACCTGGCCAATGAGCTGACCCGCAACGGCCGCCGCTCCGGTCTCACCTTCGCCCCCGAGGGCGGCTCCGAGCGGATGCGCAAGGTCATCAACAAGATGGTCTCGGAGGAGGACCTGATCCGTACCGTCTCCACGGCGTACGGAAACGGCTGGCGGCAGGTGAAGCTGTACTTCATGTGCGGCCTGCCCACCGAGACCGATGACGATGTGCTCCAGATCGGTGACATGGCGGTCAATGTCATCGCCAAGGGCCGCGAGGTCTCCGGCTCCCAGGACATCCGCTGCACCGTCTCCATCGGCGGTTTCGTGCCCAAGCCGCACACCCCCTTCCAGTGGGCGCCGCAGCTCAGCGCGGAGGAGACGGACGCCCGGCTGGGCAAGCTCCGCGACAAGATCCGCGGCGACAAGAAGTACGGCCGCTCGATCGGCTTCCGCTACCACGACGGGAAGCCGGGCATCGTGGAGGGACTGCTCTCCCGCGGTGACCGCCGGGTCGGCGCCGTCATCCGCGCCGTCTACGAGGACGGCGGCCGGTTCGACGGCTGGCGCGAGCACTTCAGCTACGACCGCTGGATGAAGTGCGCCGAGCAGACCCTCCCCGACACCGGGGTGGACGTCGCCTGGTACACCACCCGCGAGCGCACCTACGAGGAAGTCCTGCCCTGGGACCACCTGGACTCCGGTCTGGACAAGGACTGGCTCTGGGAGGACTGGCAGGACGCCCTCGACGAGACCGAGGTCGAGGACTGCCGCTGGACGCCCTGCTTCGACTGCGGTGTCTGCCCTCAGCTCGACCTGGACATCCAGATCGGCCCGACGGGCAAGAAACTGCTCCCCCTGAGCGTCGTCAACAAGTAGCGGCACCCGCGCGGGCCCGGTCACCCGCGGAAAGGTGACCGGGCCCGCTCGCGTCCGGCCGGAAAACAGTGGCCGGATCTGGGATCCGTACAGATGTCCGAAGCGTCATGAGTGACATGGCCGATTCGCACAGCGCGGTACCCCCGTCCCCGCCCGCCCGGCGTGCCGACCCCGGCGGGCAGGGCGGGGGATGCCTCGCCGCCGCGGTCCGGATACCCGTACGCGTCGTGGTGCTGGTCATCGTCGTCCCCGTACGGATCGTCTGGGATCTCCTCGCGGTCGCGGGCCGGGCGCTCGGCCGCGTACTGCTGCGACCGCTGGGCCGCGCCGCGGGATGGGCGTACGAACAGCTCCTCGTCCCCGTCGGCCGCGCCCTGATGTGGACGCTCCGCGTCACCGCGAAGCTGATCCTGGTCTGGCCGTGGGCCGGCCTCTGGCGCCATCTGCTGGTGCCCCTGTGGACCCACGGTGTGGTCCTGCTCTCCTGGACCCACCGGCATCTCCTCGCCCCGTGCGGCCGGGGGATCGCCCGGCTCGCCGGGAACGCCCTGCTCCCCGTCCTGCGGTACCTCCTCGTCATCCCGTCCGTCTGGTTCCTCCGGCAGGTCCTCGTCCCGCTCCAGCGGGGCTTCACCCGGCTGATGGAGCGGCTCTTCGACGTGCTGTGGGCCGGACTGAGCTGGTCCGCCGTCAATCTGCTGTGGAAGCCCGCCGCATGGGTCGTGCGGCAGGTCCTCGCCCCGCCCCTGAGACTGCTCTGGCGGTACGTCCTCAAACCCCTCGGCCGGGAGACCCTGGACGCCCTCGAGGTGACCTGGCGCATCGCGGGGAAGCTCTCCCACGCCCTCGCCGCCGCGCTCGCGTGGCTCCTGCTGCGCCCCGCCCGGTGGTTCTACCGGAACATCTGCACCCCCGTCGGGCACATCGTCCGCGATCAGCTGTGGCGGCCCGCGAAACAGGCCGCGATCGAAGCGGGCCGGGCCGGCCGCTCCGCACTGCGGGCGGCCCGCGAAACCGTCCGCCGGGCACTGCGGACGGCCCCGTGGCGACCGGGCGGCGAGCCCGCCGGCTCCCCGCCCGTGGAACCGGCGGCGCGCGCGGAGCGTACTCTGGGTAGTACAACGACTGTCCCCGGCGCGACGGCCGGGCCCGAGATCTCCCTCCGGAAGCGGGGCTGAGCCGGGCAGGCCCGCACGGGGCACCCCGCGTTTCGCATAGTCAGACAGCCAGAGGGCAGGCGCGTGCGCGCCGCCCCGCACCGAGGAGAAGAACCACTGGGCAAGCGACAGCCCGAAGGCCCGCCGCCCGCACCCGCGGTGCAGCGCATCCGACTGCGCTACACCAAGCGCGGCCGCCTCCGGTTCACCAGCCACCGTGACTTCCAGCGCGCCTTCGAGCGGGCGCTGCGCCGCGCCGATGTGCCCATGGCGTACTCGGCGGGCTTCACCCCGCACCCGAAGGTGTCGTACGCCAATGCCGCACCCACCGGCACGGGCAGCGAGGCCGAGTATCTGGAGATCGCCCTCACGGCCCACCGCGACCCCGCCGAGCTGCGCGACCTGCTCAATGAGTCACTGCCGGACGGGCTCGACATCACCGACGCCGTGGAGGCCCGCACCACGGGACTCGCCGACCGGCTGACCGCTTCCGTCTGGGAGCTCAGGCTCGACAAGGTCGAGAGCGAGGACGCGGAGAAAGCCGCCGCCGCCTTCCTCGCGGCCGAGACCGTCGACGTCCAGCGCAGGACGAAGAACGGCATGCGCACCTTCGACTCGCGTGGAGCCGTGGTGGAGCTCCGGGTGCTTCCGCCGCAGCCTGATAGGCCCGGGGCGGGCCCCTGTGCGATACTGCGCCTGGTTGTTCGGCACGTAACGCCTGCCGTGCGACCCGACGACGTCCTGTCCGGTCTCCGCGCTGTGGCCGACCTGGCGCCGCCGGTCCCCGCAGCGGTGACCAGGCTGGCGCAGGGGCTCTTCGACGAGGAGTCCGGCACGGTGACCGACCCGCTCGCGCTCGACCGCGAGGCAGTTCCGGCCGCTGCACCCACAGCCGCCGGTACGCCTTCCCCCTAGCTCAGCCAGGGGAAACCCCGCGACGGCGCCGGATGGTCCCGCCGCGCTCACAGGCAGTCGTTGCAGCGCAGCCCTGGCACTCGGGAGCCACCTGGGTCGGGCCGCGCCCAACCACACAAGACTTTCGCCAGGCCGTGCGTACATCGCGTACGGAACCGGCGAGCCAGACACCAGAGCTCCCGTGCGGCGGCCGCGCCCCGGACAGCGGGCCCGCACATCAGCGGGCCAGGCTGGACCGTGAGCGCGTACGCCCGGGAGCGTGACGGGAGAACCGCCCGCAATGCACGCGTCCACTGAACCCGGTACGTCCGGGGACATCCCCGCAGAGAACACCTCCCCCAGCGACACCCTGCCGCCGCGCCGCCGCCGCAGGGCCGCGTCGCGTCCGGCCGGTCCGCCGGGCGGGGCCGTCCAGGCCGCCGAGCCGGAGACCGCGCCGGCCGCCGCATCCACTTCCTCCTCCGCTTCCGACGCTTCCGAGGAGACGCCGGCCGAGGCGCCGGCGCCGCGTGCCCGTCGCCGGGCGACGCGTGCGGTGAGTGCTCCGGAGGCCGTGGAGACCGCCCCGGCCGCCGAGACCGCCGAGGCTCCGGCCGTGGAGGAGGCTCCCGCGCCGCGCAAGCGCCGTCGTGCCTCCGCCCCCGCCGGTGCGCCCGCCGCCGAGACCGCCCCGGCCGCCGAGACCGCCGCCGAGGAGGCCCCCGCTCCGGCCACCCGCCGCCGGGCCACCCGCAAGACCGCTGCCGCCGCCGAGGCCCCCGCCCCGGCCGGCACTCCCGTGCCCGAGGAGACACCGGCCGAGGCGCCGGCGCCGCGTGCCCGTCGCCGGGCGACGCGTGCGGTGAGTGCTCCGGAGGCCGTCGAGGCCGCCCCGGCCGCCGAGGCTCCGGCCGTGGAGGAGGCTCCCGCGCCGCGCAAGCGCCGTCGTGCCTCCGCCCCCGCCGGTGCGCCCGCCGCCGAGACCGCCGCATCCACTTCCGCTTCCGTTTCCGGGCAGGCGACCGAGCGGGCAACCGAGCCGGTGGCCGCACAGGCCCCCGTACAGGCACCCGCCGAGACGCCCGCGGAGACCTCCGCCCCCCGTGCCCGCCGCCGCGCCACGCGCGCCGTCAGCGCACCGGAGCCGGCCGCCGCCGAGGCCCCCGCCGCCGAGGAGAGCGCCGAGACCGCGCCCGAGGAGGCGCCCGCGCCGCGCTCCCGCCGCCGGGCCACCCGCAAGACCACCGCGTCCGCCCCGGCCGGCACGGGCGAGAGCCTGCCCCGCGACACCGTCACCGAGATCGCCTCCGAGCAGGCCGAGGACGACGTCGCCGCCGCCGAGAAGGCCGCCACCCGCGGCCGCGGCCGCCGCCGCGCCGTCTCCACCCCCGAATTCACCGCCAAGCGCAGCGACGACACCAGCCCGCGCCGCGCCGCGCGGCCCGCCGTCGCCGTCTTCCAGGCCCCGGTCTTCACCGAGCCGATGTTCCAGACCCCGGAGACGGCCGCCGCCGCTGCCGCCGCCGCGGCGGACGCGGAGGACGACCTCGACGAGGACGGTTACACCGACAGCGCCGACTACACCGCCGTCGAGCCGGCCGCCGGGGCCCCCGCCCCGGTGGAGACCCCCGAGGCCCCCGCGGCCGAGGCGCCCGCCGCGCAGGGCGGCCGTCGCCGTCGCCGCCGCCGGGGTGAGCAGGCCGAGCCGGCCGAGGCCGCCCCCGTGCGCACCGCCGAGGTCCCGGCCGCCGAGCCGGAGGCCGAGCCCGAGCAGGCCGAGCTCCACGAGGCCGAGGACCAGGACGAGCAGGACGGCGACCGTCCCTCGCGCCGCCGCCGCCGAGGTGGCCGCCGCCGTCGCCGCGGCGAGGCCGCCGACAGCGACGAGGGCTTCGAGGAGAGCACCGAGGAGCCCGCGGCCGCCGCCGCCGAGCCCCGCGGTGAGGCCGACGACGACGCCGACGACGACCACGACGAGGACGGCCACGGGGCCCAGGACGAGGCCGGCGGGAGCGGCAGCTCCAGCAGCCGTCGCCGCCGTCGCCGCCGCCGTCGCAGCGGTGAGCCCGCCGCCGAGGACGAGCAGAGCACCGGGGACCCCGAGCGCACCGTCGTGAAGGTCCGCGAGCCGCGCGCCGCCCGGGTCCGCGGCGACGAGGCGTCCGACTTCCAGGACGCCGTCCAGTCCATCAAGGGCTCCACCCGCCTGGAGGCCAAGAAGCAGCGCCGCCGCGAGGGCCGCGAGCAGGGCCGCCGCCGCGTCCCGATCATCACCGAGGCCGAGTTCCTCGCCCGCCGCGAGGCCGTCGAGCGCGTCATGGTCGTACGCCAGAGCGGCGAGCGCACCCAGATCGGCGTCCTCGAGGACAACGTGCTGGTCGAGCACTACGTCAACAAGGAGCAGTCGACGTCCTACGTCGGCAATGTCTACCTGGGCAAGGTGCAGAACGTCCTCCCCTCCATGGAGGCCGCGTTCGTCGACATCGGCAAGGGCCGCAACGCCGTCCTGTACGCCGGTGAGGTCAACTTCGAGGCCCTCGGCATGGCCCACGGGCCGCGCCGGATCGAGGCCGCGCTCAAGTCCGGCCAGTCCGTCCTCGTCCAGGTGACGAAGGACCCGATCGGCCACAAGGGCGCCCGCCTCACCAGCCAGGTCTCGCTGCCCGGCCGCTACCTGGTCTATGTGCCCGAGGGCTCGATGACCGGTATCAGCCGCAAGCTGCCCGACACCGAGCGCGCCCGGCTGAAGACCATCCTCAAGAAGATCGTCCCCGAGGACGCGGGCGTGATCGTGCGCACCGCCGCCGAGGGCGCCAGCGAGGACGAGCTGCGCCGCGATGTGGAGCGCCTCCAGTCGCAGTGGGAGGACATCCAGAAGAAGGCGGGCAGCGGCAACGCCCCGACGCTGCTCTACGGCGAGCCGGACATGACCGTCCGGGTCGTCCGCGACATCTTCAACGAGGACTTCTCCAAGGTCATCGTCAGCGGTGACGAGGCGTGGCAGACCATCCACGGCTATGTCGCGCATGTCGCGCCGGACCTGGTCGACCGGCTCAGCCGGTGGACCAGCGAGGTGGACGTCTTCGCGACGTACCGCATCGACGAGCAGCTGATCAAGGCGCTGGACCGGAAGGTCTGGCTGCCCTCCGGCGGCTCGCTGGTCATCGACAAGACCGAGGCCATGATCGTGGTCGACGTCAACACCGGGAAGTTCACCGGCCAGGGCGGCAACCTGGAGGAGACCGTCACCAGGAACAACCTGGAGGCGGCCGAGGAGATCGTGCGCCAGCTGCGGCTGCGCGACCTCGGCGGGATCGTCGTGGTCGACTTCATCGACATGGTCCTGGAGTCCAACCGCGATCTCGTCATGCGCCGGCTGCTGGAGTGCCTCGGCCGGGACCGCACCAAGCACCAGGTGGCCGAGGTCACCTCGCTCGGCCTGGTCCAGATGACCCGCAAGCGGGTGGGCCAGGGCCTGCTGGAGTCCTTCTCCGAGACCTGTGTCCACTGCAACGGCCGCGGTGTGATCGTCCACATGGAGCAGCCGACGTCCATCGGCGGCGGTGGCGGTGGCGGCAAGCGTTCGAAGAAGCGCGGCCGGGGCGGCTCCGAGCAGCCGCACGAGCACGACCACGACCACGAGCTCACCGACTCGGCCCGGGCCGAGACGGAGGCCGAGGTGGCCGCCGAGGCCGCCGCGCCCGTCGCGCTGGAGGAGCCCGCGTTCGTACCGGACGAGGAGCTGTACTCCAGCGCCGCCGAGGCGGAGGCCGCCGCGACGCGTGGCCGCGGCCGTCGCCGGGCGACCCGCCGGGTCTCCGCGCCGAGCGGCGCGCCGAGGTCCGCACGGGACGGGTCCGGCGCGGAGCGCGCGGCGGAGTCCCGGACCGCGCCCGAGCCGGAGCCGGTGGCCGTCGAGGCCGCCCCGGAGCCGGCGGCGGAGACCGCCCCCGAGGCGCCGGCCGCCGTGTCCGTACCCGAGTCCGAGCCGGAGGCGGCCCCCGCGGGCCGCACCCGCCGCCGGGCCACCCGCAAGGCCACGGCCCCGGCCGGCGCGCCGAAGGCCGCCGAGCCCGTCGTCCTGGTGGAGCCGGAGGCGCCCGCCGCGGCCGAGCAGGCACCCGAGGCACCCGCCCCGGAGCCGGAGACCGAGCCGGAGGCGCCGTCCGCGGCGCCGCCGAGGGCCCGTCGCCGGGCCACCCGCAAGGCGACGGCCCCGGCCGGTTCGCCGGCGGGCGCGGAGGACACCACGGTCGTCGTGGTGACCGCCCCGGAGCCGGAGCCGGCCGCCGAGGCCGCCGAGGCTCCCGGCACCCCGGAGGAGGCGGACGCCGAGCCGGCCGCGAAGCCGGCCCGCAAGACCGCCAGGAAGACGGCGGTCAAGAAGACGGCGACCGCCAAGAAGGCACCCGCCAAGGCCGCCGACAAGGCTCCGGCCAAGGCCGCCGCGACCAAGACGGCGGCGAAGAAGACCGCCGCCAAGAAGGCGACGGCGAAGAAGGCACCCGCCAAGAAGACCGCGGCGAAGAAGACCGCCGCATCGGAACCGGCACCGTCGGTATAGGTTCCGCGGCGAACGGGTGAACTGAATATCGTGTGAGGCTTCGGTGAACGAACAACCGATCGCCTCGTAATAAAGCCGTGTCCCATCCCACATCTCCGGGATGGGACACGGCTTTGTCGCAGAACTGATGCAAAAGAGCGTTAACCAGTCCGAAATCGGCCAACAAATCCCTGATAATGTGACGGGCGGTCGCTGCCGGGGGGAGGATTGTATTCCGGACGCTGCGGTGGATGACCGGACCGGTCCGGAACACGACCGGTCCCATCCTCGGTAGGGCGTTGGGCATTGCGCCGACGGGGTGAGCACGGCCTCGCAAGACGCCCGCCACTCCGAACCTCCTGCCACAGACAGCTTTCGCGGTGTTCAAGGAGGACGTCCATGACGACGAGTCAGCAGCCCATTCCCGCTGCCCGCCCGGTCATCGGTGAAGAAGAGATCGAAGCAGCCGTACGGGTGCTGCGCAGCGGCCGGGTCGTACAGGGCCCCGAGGTCGCCGCCTTCGAGGAGAGCTTCTCGGAGCTGGTCGACGGCCGTCACTGCGTCGCGGTGAACTCCGGCACCTCCGCCCTCCACCTCCTGCTCCTGGCCCTCGGCATCGGCCCCGGCGACGAGGTGATCGTCCCCTCCTTCTCCTTCGCCGCCACGGCCAATGTCGTCCGGCTGGTCGGCGCCGACGCCGTCTTCGCCGACATCGAGCCCGACAGCTTCGGTCTCGACCCGGCCGCCGTCGAGGCCGCCATCACCCCGCGCACCGCCGCGATCATGCCCGTCCACCTCTACGGCCACCCCGCCGCGATGGACAAGATCATGGCCATAGCCGCCAAGCACAAGCTCGCCGTGGTCGAGGACGCCTGTCAGTCCCACGCCGCCTCCCTGAACGGAACCCCCGTCGGAGCCTTCGGCGCGGGCGGCACCTTCAGCTTCTACCCGACCAAGAACATGCACTCCCTCGAGGGCGGCATGGTCTCCACGGGTGACGCCGAGATCGCGCGCACCCTGCGCCTGCTGCGCAACCAGGGCATGGAGCAGCGGTACGCCAACGAGATCATCGGTATGAACATGCGGCTCACCGACGTGGCCGCGGCCATCGGGCGGGTACAGCTCTCCAAGCTGAACGGCTGGACCGAGCAGCGCATCGCCAACGCCGCCTACCTCACCGAGCACATCAGCGCACCCGCCGTGACGACCCCCACCGTCGCCGAGGGCGCCCGTCACATCTTCCACCAGTACACGATCCGTGTCCGCGGGGACCGCGACGCCGCCATGGCCGCGCTCACCGAGGCCGGCATCGGCAACGCCGTCTACTACCCGACCCCCATCCACCGGCTGAAGCCGTTCTGGGAGCCGGACCAGAAGGCGGGCCGCAACTGGGACCTGCCCGAGACCGAGAAGGCCGCCGCCGAGGTCGTCTCGCTGCCCGTCCATCCGTCGCTGTCGGCCGCTGACCTGGACCGCATCGTCGCCGCCGTGAACGATCTTGGAGAGAACCTGTGACCACCGGGGGAGCCCAGCAGCTGCGGGCCGGCCTGATCGGCCTCGGCTCGATGGGCCGGCACCACGCCCGTGTCCTCGCCTCGCTCGACGGTGTCCACTTCGTGGGCGTCGTGGACCCGATGGGCGACAAGAACGGCTGGGCGCAGGGCGCCCCCGTCCTGTCGACCGTGGACGAGCTGATAGCGCTCGGCATCGACTACGCGGTGGTCGCCTGCCCGACCGCGCTCCACGAGGAAGTCGGCCTCCAGCTCGCGGACGCCGGTATCGGCGCCCTGATCGAGAAGCCGGTCGCCGACACCGTCGAGGGCGCCCGCAAGCTCGTCGACGCCTTCGAGTCCCGCGGCCTGGTCGCCGGAGTCGGCCACATCGAGCGCTGCAACCCCGCGCTGCGCTCGCTGCGGCAGCGGCTGGAGGCCGGCGAGCTGGGCGACGTGTACCAGATCGTCACCCGCCGCCAGGGCCCCTTCCCGCACCGGATCGCCGATGTCGGCGTGGTCAAGGACCTCGCCACCCACGACATCGACCTCACCGGCTGGGTGACCGGCCAGACCTACACCTCCATCGCGGCACGCACCGTCTCGAAGTCGGGCCGCCCCCACGAGGACATGGTCTCCGCCGTCGGCCAGCTCTCCGACGGCACCATGGTCAACCACCTGGTGAACTGGCTGAGCCCGCTCAAGGAGCGGTTCACCTCGGTCACCGGCGAGCGCGGCTGCTTCATCGCCGACACCCTCACCGCCGACCTCACCTTCTACTCCAACGCCGCCCAGGCCACCGAGTGGGAGGCCCTCCAGGCGTTCCGCGGGGTCGCCGAGGGCGACATGATCCGGTACGCCATCCCGAAGCGCGAGCCGCTCCTCGTCGAGCACGAGCTCTTCCGGGACGCGATGCTCGGCAAGTCCGACGAGATCTGCACCCTGCGCCAGGGTCTGCGTACAGTCGAGGTGGCGGCGGCGGTACTGCGTTCCGCGGCCGAGGGAACCACCGTCCGTCTCGACGACCGCGACGGCGGAGCTGCCTGACCCACGGCGACGGCAAGGCCGTACGGATTGCCCGCGATCAGAGGGCATCCGTACGGCCCGCTCATTCGTCTAGTTGACGGGTCGGGTACCCACCGCGGAAGCGGTGGAGCCGTACCGGGCCCGTCCCCGGGCCTCCGCGAGGGGGCGAAGGGGAAGCCCAGCTCTGTGTTCCATCCGAAGGGAAGTACGCGAGGGGAGACCTTCCCCGCGTACCACGACGGAAACCGGACCGCGCGGGTCTGGGTGACTTCCTCAAGTGATTGGTTCCAGAAAGGCTGTTCATGGAAATGCAGAGTGCGGAGACGCCCCGCCCGACCAAGGGCCGGGTCGTCATGCTCGTGGCCAACAAGGTCGAGGGCGACTCGCGCGTGCAGAAGACCGCCGAGTCCGCCGCGGCGGCGGGCTGGGACGTCGTGCTCATCGGGTTCGTCCGCACTGCCGCGCAGGCCCGCACCTGGAAGCTCGGCGACGCCGAGGTGCGGCTCATCCCGATGAAGACGCCCCTCTCCCGGCGCCACGCCGAGCGCCACCGCTCGCTGCTGCGCAAGCCGCTGGCGTACCCGCCGGGCCCCATGGCCGCCTATCGCCGCCAGTGGGCCAAGGCATGGCGTGCCGACATCGCCACCCGCAAGGCCGCCCTCCGCGTCCTGCCGCAGGCCGTCGGCTCCCCCCTCTTCCGCAAGACCGAGAAGGCCCGGCTGGTCGTCGCCGGACCGGTCTCCCGCATCGTGCAGAAGTGGATCAGCGTCCGCAGCAAGCAGACCGCCGAGGCCCGCAAGGCCGGACGCGCGCTGCGCGGACCCGTGGACCGCGCCTTCACCTCCTCCTGGACGGCGCTCAAGGGCAACCGCGCCTGGCGCCGGCTGGAGCCCTCGCTGTGGGACTTCGAGCTCGCCTACTGCAAAGAGATCGACTCGCTCGAACCCGACATCATCCACGCCCACGACTTCCGCATGATCGGCGTCGGCGCCCGCGCCACCGTCCGCGCCCGCGCGGCCGGCCGCCAGGTCAAGCTGGTCTGGGACGCCCACGAGTACCTCCCCGGTGTCCGCCCCTGGCAGGACAACGGCCGCTGGCTCCCGGGCAACATCGCCCAGGAGGCCGAGTACGTCCCGTACGCGGACGCCATCGTCACCGTCTCCGAGGGCCTGGGGGACTGGCTGGTCGACCGGCACGGCCTCAAGGAACAGCCGACGGTCGTCCTCAACGCCCCGTACAAGCCCATCGCGCCGGGCGAGACCTCCGTCGTCGCCGGTGACACCGAGCCCGTCCCGGACCTGCGCGAGCTGTGCGGCATCGGCCCGGACGTCCCGCTGGTCGTCTACAGCGGTGTCCCCGGACCCCAGCGCGGTCTCGGTGACATGGTGGAGACGCTGCCGCTGCTGGACGATGTGCACATGGTGTTCGTCGCGCCCAACCCGCCGCCGGCCTATGTCGTCGGCCTCCAGCAGCGCGCCGAGGAGCTCGGCGTGGGGGACAGGCTGCACGTGGTGCCGTATGTGCCGCACTGGCAGGTGGTCCGCTTCCTGTCCGCCGCCGACATCGGCTGCATCCCGATCCACCACTGGCCCAACCACGAGATCGCGCTGATCACCAAGTTCTTCGAGTACTCGCACGCCCGGCTGCCGCTGGTCGTCAGCGATGTGAAGACCATGTCCGAGATGGTGAACACCACCGGTCAGGGCGAGGTCTTCACCGCGGAGGACCCCGCCGACCTGGCGCGCGCGATCCGCAGAGTGCTGGCCGACCCCCAGCGCTACAAGGCCGCCTACGACAAGCCGGGCCTGCTCGACGACTGGACCTGGGAAGCCCAGGCCGAGGTGCTGGACAAGCTCTACACCCGGCTGATGCCGGGTCGTGGCCCCGGGGCGTGACATGACGACCACCCCGGATGTCACCGTCGTCGTCGCCGTCTACAACACGATGCCCTACCTGACGGAGTGCCTGAACTCCCTCGTCGGGCAGAGCATCGGCCTGGACCGGCTGGAGGTCGTGGCCGTCGATGACGGATCCACCGACGACAGCGGTGCTGAGCTGGATCGTTTCGCCGAACGCCACCCCGGCGTCTTCAAGGTCGTGCACCAGCCGAATTCGGGTGGTCCGGCCGCGCCGAGCAACCGGGCTCTGGAGCTGGCCACCGGCCGCTATGTCTATTTCATAGGGTCCGACGACCATCTGGGCCCGGAGGCACTGGCCCGGATGGTCGGCTACGCCGACGAGCACGGCTCCGACATCGTCGTCGGCAAGATGGTCGGCACCAACGGCCGCTATGTCCACCAGGCGCTCTACAAGGAGTCCGCCCCGGACATCAGCCTCTTCGACTCGGCGCTCCCCTTCACGCTGGCGAACACCAAACTGTTCCGCCGGCAGCTCGTCGAGCGGCACAAGCTGCGCTTCCCGGAGGACATGCCGGTCGGCAGCGACCAGCCGTTCACCATCGAGGCGTGTGTCCGGGCCCGCAAGATCTCGGTGCTCGCCGACTACACCTGTTACTACGCGGTCAAGCGCGGTGACTCCAGCAACATCACCTACCGCGCCGACCATCTGGCCCGGCTGCGCTGTGCCGCGCGGATCATGCACCACGCGGCCGAGCTGGTCGAGCCCGGCCCCGACCGGGACACCCTCTTCGAGCGCCACTTCACCTGGGAGCTCGCCAAGCTGGTGCAGGACGACTTCCCCGCACTGGACTCGCTGACCCGGCACCGGGTGTGCGCCGGGATCGCCGAGCTGGCCGACAAGTACCTCACCGACCCGCTGCGCGCCAAGCTGCCGGTGCAGCGCCGGGTCAGGCTGAGCCTGGCCCAGCTCGGGGCGGTCGACCAGCTCGTCCGGGCGATCGAGGACGAGACGTCGAACGGTCCGGTCTTCCTGCTGGAGGGCGACCGGGCGTACATCCCGTACGCGGGCTTCCGCGAACCGCTGGTCAATCTCCCCGACACCGTCTTCGAACTGGCCGGCGAGTCGGTCCCGGGCCGGCTGGCCGCCGGTACCCGGCTGCTGGACTCCCGGTGGGAGCAGAACGGCGACGATCTGTTCCTCTCCATGGCGATACGGGTGCCCGTCACGGAGCCGGCCGGGACCGGCGGGGACTCCGTCGCCCTCGTCCGGCTGATGAAGGACACCTTCCCCAAGTCCGGCAACAAGGCGGGCGCCCGCCGGCTCCCCGCCGGCCATGAACTGCCCCCGGCCGTGGGCGAGTTCACCCGGGAGCCCGAGCCCGGCGGCGGTACGGGTACGGTGGTGAGGGCCCGCATCCCCATCGCGGCCCGCACCGCCTCACTCGCGGTGCGCGTGTATCTGGAGGTCGCGGGATCGGTGTACGAGATCCCCGTGCCCGCCCGCGGCGAGCCGATGCCGCTCGCCCGGCGCTGGCGCAGCGCCATCCCGTACCGGGTGGCCGCGCGTGTCAATGGCAAGGGCCGGATGGTCATCGTGACCAGTGTGCTGTTCCCGCCCCAGAAGCGATGGTGGCCGCGGGTGCGGTCCCGTCTGGTCCGTGTGAAGAGGAAGTAACCCGTTGAATATCTGTGTAGTAGCGCTCGGCAAGATCGGGCTTCCGCTGGCCGTGCAGTTCGCGGCCAAGGGCCACAAGGTCATCGGCGCCGATGTGAACGAGAAGGTCGTCGAGCTGGTCAACGCCGGCACCGAGCCCTTCCCCGGTGAGCACGACCTGGACCGGCTGCTCAAGGAGACCGTCGGCGCGGGCCTGCTGAGCGCCACCACCGACACCGCCGCGGCCGTCGCGCAGTCCGAGGCCGTCGTGGTCGTCGTCCCGCTCTTCGTGGACGCCGAGGGCACCCCCGACTTCGGCTGGATGGACTCCGCCACCAAGGCCATCGCCAAGGGCCTCAAGCCCGGCACCCTGGTCTCCTACGAGACCACCCTGCCGGTCGGCACCACCCGCACCCGCTGGGCGCCGATGCTGGAGGAGGGCTCCGGCCTCACCGCGGGCGAGGACTTCCACCTGGTCTTCTCCCCGGAGCGGGTCCTCACCGGCCGGGTCTTCGCCGACCTGCGCCGCTACCCCAAGCTGGTCGGCGGCATCGACGACGCGTCCGCGCGCCGCGGTGTCGACTTCTACGAGCAGGTGCTCGACTTCGACGAGCGCGAGGACCTGCCGCGCGCCAATGGCGTCTGGGACCTGGGCACCGCCGAGGCGTCCGAGCTGGCCAAGCTCGCCGAGACCACCTACCGCGATGTCAACATCGGTCTGGCGAACCAGTTCGCCCGGTTCGCCGACAAGAACGACATCGATGTGAAGAAGGTCATCGAGGCCTGCAATTCGCAGCCCTACAGCCACATCCACCAGCCCGGTATCGCGGTCGGCGGCCACTGCATCCCGATCTACCCCCGGATGTACCTGTGGAACGACCCCGAGGCCACCGTGGTCCGCTCGGCGCGCGAGGCGAACGCCGCGATGCCCGAGTACGCCGTCGACCTGCTGGCCGCCGCGTACGGCGACCTCACCGGGGTCGAGGTGCTGGTGCTGGGCGCCGCCTACCGCGGCGGGGTGAAGGAGACCGCGTTCTCCGGCGTCTTCCCGACCGTCGAGGCGCTGGCCGCGCGCGGGGCGATCCCCTTCGTGTCGGACCCGATGTACACCGACGAGGAGCTGACCGCGCACGGCCTCACCCCGCACCGGGGCGAGAAGGTCACCGCGGCGATCCTCCAGGCCGACCACGCCGAGTACCGCGAGCTGGCCGCCGCCGACCTCCCGGACGTCACCGTCCTGGTCGACGGCCGCCGCACCACGGACCCGGCCCGCTGGGAGGGTGTCCGCCGCGTCGTCATCGGCGGCTGACCTTCCTGTCTTCCATACGCCGATGCCCCGGCCGCCCCGAAAGGCGGCCGGGGCATCGGCATGAAGATCGCCGACCTCTCCGAAGCATGAGGCGCGGGGCCGGAATGTCAGCCCCGCCGGCGCTCGGCAGCGAATCCGGTCGCTCTGGTACTGAGGCGCGGGGCGGGAAAATCGTCAGTCCCTCCGGCCTGTGAGGCGGGAGGCGCGAATCCAGCCCCGCCGGAGTGAAGGCGCGGAGCGTAAAAATCAGCCCCGCCGGAGTGAAGGCGCGGGGCCGGAATGTCACCCCCGCCGGAGTGAAGGCGTGGGCCCGGAAAATCAGCCCCTCCGGCGTTTGAGGAGCGGGGTCCGGGGCGGAGCCCCGGGAGGGCCCGCGCCCGGCGGAGAATCCAGCCCCGCCGGCGATTGAGGCGCGGGGCTCGGGGCGGAGCCCCGCAACGCACCCGCACCCGCACCCGCACCCGGCGCCCCCGCCCCCGCCCCACCCCTACGCCCGCAACCCCAGCACCCCGTCCCTCTCCTCGTACACCTCACCCGTCCGCGGGCACTCCCACACCCCCGCCTCACCCTCCCGCTCGACCAGCCGCACACCCGACCGCCCGACCCACCCGATCCGCCGCGCCGGCACCCCGACGACCAGCGCGAAGTCCGGGACGTCCCGGGTCACGACCGCACCCGCGGCGACCATGGCCCAGCGGCCGATCTCCAGCGGGGCGACACAGACCGCGCGGGCGCCGATGGACGCGCCGTCGGCGATCCGCACCCCCACGGCCTCCCAGTCGCCGCCGCGCTTCTGCTGGCCGGAGGGGTCGACCGAGCGGGGGTTGTGGTCATTGGTGAGGACCACCGCGGGGCCGATGAAGACACCGTCGCCGAGCTCGGCGGGCTCGTACACCAGGGCGTAGTTCTGGAGCTTGCAGTTGTCGCCCATCCGCACACCGGTGCCGACATAGGCGCCGCGGCCGATGACACAGCCCTCGCCGAGCCTGGCCTTCTCACGGATCTGGGCGAGCTCCCAGACGCTGCTCCCGGCGCCGATCTCGGCGCTGTCGTCGACCTGGGCGGTGGGCTGGACCCTGTAGTTCACTTCTCTGCCTTCCGGTGCGCGGCTTCGCCCGCTCAGCGTACGGCCCGGTGCTCACGGGCCCGTGAGCAGCCGCCCGGTCGAGCCGGTTTGACCCTCCGCAGTGGGCCCCGTAACCTGGCTCACCGGTGTGTGTCCATACGCGCCCACCCCTGAGCACCTCCCTCCCGGCGGCGTTTCCGCCACGGGAGAGGCCGCTCATCCTCCCGGATCGCCGCAGGCTCGGCCTGTGCGAGCGGCTGGCATCAGGGGGTCCGTTTACGAGCGAGAGTGAGATCCGCGTGTACGCCATCGTGCGCAGCGGTGGCCGCCAGCACAAGGTTGCTGTCGGTGACATCGTTGAGGTTGACAAGATTCCCACCGCCAAGGTTGGCGACACGGTAGAGCTCTCTACCCTGCTCGTTGTCGACGGCGACGCCGTGACCAGCGACCCGTGGGTGCTGGCCGGCATCAAGGTCACGGCCGAGGTCGTGGACCACCACAAGGGCGCGAAGATCGACATCCTTCGCTACAAGAACAAGACCGGCTACCGCCGTCGCCAGGGTCACCGTCAGCAGTACACGGGGATCAAGGTCACCGGCATTCCCGCGGCCGCGAAGTAAGGGACTGAGGAGACATGGCACACAAAAAGGGCGCATCGTCCACCCGGAACGGTCGCGACTCCAATGCCCAGCGGCTCGGCGTGAAGCGCTTCGGCGGTCAGGTCGTCAACGCTGGTGAGATCCTGGTCCGCCAGCGCGGCACCCACTTCCACCCCGGCGCGGGCGTCGGCCGCGGCAGCGACGACACGCTGTTCGCGCTGAACGCCGGTGCGGTCGAGTTCGGCCGGCACCGCGGCCGCAAGGTCGTGAACATCGTTCCGGTCGCCGTCTGATCAAGGACCTTTCGGTCCGGGGCCGTATTCGGCCCCTCACGGCAACCGCGCAATGATTTCTGCGGGTTTTCTGCGGAGGCGGATCTCACTTCCCTCATCGGGAAGCGGGTCCGCCTTCGCTGTGTTACACGTAAAACAATTCCGTGAAAAATGGAGGCACACCCATGACCACCTTCGTGGACCGCGTCGAGCTGCATGTCGCCGCGGGTAACGGAGGCCACGGCTGCGCCTCCGTTCACCGGGAGAAGTTCAAGCCGCTCGGCGGCCCCGATGGCGGCAACGGCGGCCGTGGCGGCGATGTGATCCTGGTCGTCGACCAGTCCGTCACCACCCTGCTCGAGTACCACCACAGCCCGCACCGCAAGGCCACCAACGGCCAGCCCGGCGCCGGCGACAACCGCTCCGGCAAGGACGGCCAGGATCTGGTCCTTCCCGTCCCGGACGGCACCGTGGTGCTCGACCGCGAGGGCAATGTCCTCGCCGACCTCGTCGGCCAGGGCACCACCTTCATCGCCGGCCAGGGCGGGCGCGGCGGCCTCGGCAATGCCGCGCTCTCCTCCGCCCGCCGCAAGGCCCCCGGCTTCGCCCTGCTCGGCGTGCCCGGCGAGGCGCGCGATGTCGTGCTGGAGCTGAAGACCGTCGCCGATGTGGCCCTGGTCGGCTACCCGAGCGCCGGCAAGTCCTCGCTGATCTCCGTCCTCAGCGCCGCCAAGCCGAAGATCGCGGACTACCCCTTCACCACCCTGGTCCCGAACCTGGGCGTGGTCACCGCCGGATCCACCGTCTACACCATCGCGGACGTCCCCGGCCTGATCCCCGGCGCCAGCCAGGGCAAGGGCCTCGGCCTGGAGTTCCTGCGCCATGTCGAGCGCTGCTCGGTCCTGGTGCACGTCCTGGACACCGCGACCCTGGAGTCCGACCGCGACCCGCTCACCGACCTCGATGTGATCGAGGACGAGCTGCGGCAGTACGGCGGGCTCGACGACCGGCCCCGGCTGGTCGTCCTCAACAAGGTCGACATCCCCGACGGCCTGGACCTCGCCGAGATGATCCGCCCCGATCTGCTGGCCCGCGGCTACCAGGTCTTCGAGGTCTCCGCCGTCGCCCGCACCGGGCTGAAGGAGCTCTCCTTCGCCCTCGCCGGGATCGTCGCCGAGGCGCGCGCCGCCAAGCCGGTGGAGGAGTCCACCCGGGTCGTCATCCGGCCGAAGGCCGTCGACGACGCGGGCTTCACCGTCAATCAGGAGGAGGACGGCATCTATCGGGTGCGCGGCGAGAAGCCGGAGCGCTGGGTGCGCCAGACCGACTTCAGCAACGACGAGGCGGTCGGCTACCTCGCCGACCGGCTCAGCCGCCTCGGTGTCGAGGAGGCGCTGATGAAGGCCGGCGCCCGCGGTGGCGACGGCGTCGCCATCGGCCCCGAGGAGAATGCCGTGGTGTTCGACTGGGAGCCGACCGTGATGGCCGGCGCCGAGATGCTCGGCCGCCGCGGCGAGGACCACCGCCTCGACGAGCCCCGCCCCGCCGCCCAGCGCCGCCGCGACCGCGACGCCGCCCGCGACGACGCCCAGCGGGAGTACGACGAGTTCGACCCCTTCAAGTAGGGGGTGCGGGTCCCGGCCGAGGGACCGCGCGATCTCACCGGGCCCGGCGGTTTCCCGCCGGGCCCGTTCGCGTTCCCGGAACCGCTCTCCGCCCGGGGCGCACCCATCGCGGGCGGCCGTTCGAGTGACATTGGGTCACGGAACGTACACGCTCCGGCGTGTCCGCTCGCCTGGCGGGGGAATTTTGCCCACCATGATGTTTTTGTCTGGTATCGGCATACTCCTCCTCGGTCCCTCCCTCCCCCCGCGCCGCTCCGCCGTCCGGACGGTGCCGGACGAGGCGGACCGCAGCGGGCGAGCGGAGCACTGGTGAAGATCTCTTTACTCATTCACACCGTTTACGGCATCGGCGGGACCATCCGCACCACACTGAATCTCGCGGAGGAACTCGCCGCCCGGCACGACGTCGAAATCGTCTCCGTATTCCGGCACCGCGAAATTCCGCTGTTCGCCATCGACCCGAGAATCACCGTCGTCCCCCTGGTGAACACCTGCGCGGGCTCCCCGGAGAATGAGGAGACCCACCCCGCCCACCGCGAACCCGCCGAGTTCTTCCCCCGCAATGAGGCCCGGCACCGCGAATACAGCCGGCTCACCGATGAACGCGTCCGCGCCCACTACGCGGCATCCGACGCCGATGTCGTCATCGGCACCCGGCCCGGACTCGTCGCCTACGCCGCCCGGTTCGCCCCCGCCCGCGCCGTGGTCATCGGCCAGGAACACATGAGCCACAACCACCACCGCGCCGCGCTCCGCGAGGAACTGCGCCCCAGCCTCGAACGCATCGACGCCCTGGTGACCGTCTCCGAAGGGGACGCGGCCGTGTGGCGGGAGAACCTGCCCCTGCCCGGCACCCGGGTCCTCGCCATCCCCAACAGCGTCCCCGCACCCGTCGTCGCCCCCTCCGACCTCGCCGGGAACATCGTCGTCGCGGCCGGCCGGCTCTCCGCCGAGAAGCAGTACGAGGTACTGATCAGGGCCTTCGCCTCCGTCGTCGCCACCCACCCGGAGTGGACTCTGCGGATCTACGGCTGGGGCACCGTCAAGGCCGGACTCCGCCGCTGCATCGAGAAACACCGCCTCTACAACAGCGTGTATCTGATGGGCCCGCGTTCACCCATCGAACCCGAGTGGGTCAAGGGCGCCATCGCCGTCTCCACCTCGCGCCACGAATCCTTCGGGATGACCCTGGTCGAGGCGATGCGCTGCGGACTGCCCGTCGTCAGCACCGACTGCGACTACGGCCCGCGCGAGATCATCAAGGACGGTGTCGACGGGCTCCTCGTACCGGTCGGCGACACCGAGGCGATCGCCGGGGCCATCCGCGGACTCATCGACGACCCGGCCCGCCGCCGCGCCCTGGGCTCCGCCGCCATCGAGAACGCCCGCCGCTACGACCCGGCCGCCATCGCCGGTCGGTACGACGCCCTCTTCGCCGAACTCCGCACGGGCGCCGCGCGCAGGGCGGCGGAGGCCGCGGTACCGGCCCTGGCCCGCACCCCCGACCCGGCCCCGATCCCGGACGCGGACACCGGCGCGGCCACGGCCGCCGGGCCGCCCGCCCGCTCCCGTACCACCCCGGCATCCGCCCCCGGCCCGGTGCCGCCCGGTTCCGGCCCCGACACCGGCCCCGATCCCGGTGCCGTCGCCGACTGTGTCGCGGAGGAGGACGGCTCCCTGACCGTCACCCTGATCGCCACCGCCCCGCCGCCCGACGGCGCGCGGCTCGTCTGTGCTCTCACCGGCCCCTCCGGCGGAAAGACCCCGGAGCGGAGCTATCCCCTCACCCCGGAGGGCACCGCCGTGATCCCGCCCGGCGAGGACTTCGTCGAGGGCGAGTGGCTCTGCCGGGTCGAATCCGCCGACGGTCCGCGGCGCGCACCGCTGCTCGCCCGCGCCGTCGACCAGCGCGGCTCACTGCGTCCCGCCGGCCGGCTCGACCCCGGCTCCGGGGTGCGCCATCTCGTCCCCTTCCGGCGCACCCCGGGGGCCGAGCTGGCCCTCCGCTCCTGGGTGCGCCCCGTCCACGCGGAAGCGGGCGACATCCGGGTCTCGGGCCGGGAGCTCATCCTCACCGGCAGACTGATCGGCCCGGCCGAACCGTCCGGGCCCCCGGCCCTGCTGCTCCGCCGGGGCCGTACCGAGCTCGCCTTCCCCGCCGGCCCCCACGGCGAGAACCCCGCCGCCACCCCCGCCGGAACTCCTCTCGGCGCCTCCGCCGCCAACCCCGCCGGACCCCTCACCGGGACCCGCGCCTTCACCGCCGCCGTGAACTGCGATCTCCTCGCCGCCCACCGCGAGAGCGAGCGCGACCGCTGGAGTCTGTGGCTGCGGTACGCCCCCGACCGGGCCCCCGTCCGGGTCGCCAGGCTGCTCGACGACGTGGTCCGGAAGAGTGACGTCCATGTCTACCCGGGCAAGCTCGCGCAGAAGCGGAGACCGCTGCTCCTCGCCCGCCGGGTGCTGCGGAAGCTCACCCGCCGCCCCCCGCTCCTGGTCACCGTCGGCTTTGTCTACAACAAGGAGAACTCCCTGCTGGTGACCGTCGCCGACCGCTGATCCCCGGCGCCGGCGGCCATCGGGCGGCCGGCGCGCACGGCCCGGCCGGGGAGGGTTCCGGAACAGGGCCGGGCGGGACGGCCCGGAGCCCGCGTGCGGTGGACCGGGACCCCGGGTCCGGCGTCCTGTCAATCACCGCTAACCTGTGTTCTCCATCACTGGGCAGGGCGACCGGTGGCCGGCCAACCTCGCTGGCCACACGGTGAACGCCAGGTGTCCGCATCGTGTGAGCGAGCTGATGCTCGTCTTGCACCAGGGTCACGCAGAGTGCGACGATCGCACAGTCTCCCACTCGTCTCAAGGTAGGTCGTTCTGTGTCTGTGCCGCACGAAGCCAAGCCCCGTACCACGGCAGTTGTGCTCGCTGGAGGTACCGGCCAGCGAGTGGGCCTGTCGATTCCGAAGCAGCTGTTGAAGATCGCCGGTAAGGCGGTGATCGAGCACACCCTCTCGATCTTCGAGCAAGCGGAATCCATTGACGATGTGATCGTGCTGATGGCACCCGGCTATGTGCCCGATGTGGAGCGGATCGTCGCCAAGGCCGGGCTCACCAAGGTGACCCGCGTCATCGAGGGCGGCGCGACCCGCAATGAGACGACCGAGCGCGCCATCGCCGCCCTCGGCGAGGGGCTGGCCGAGGGCGAGGACCGCAATGTCCTCTTCCACGACGCCGTCCGCCCGCTGCTGTCACAGCGCGTGATCCAGGACTGTGTGACCGCCCTGGAGCGGTACGCCGCCGTCGATGTCGCCATCCCGTCCGCGGACACCATCATCGTGACCCGCACCCACGGCGACGACGGCGAGTTCATCACCGACGTCCCCGACCGCTCCCGCCTCCGCCGCGGCCAGACACCGCAGGCGTTCAAGCTCTCCACCATCCGCAGGGCGTACGAAGTCGCCGCCGGCGACCCGAACTTCCAGGCCACCGACGACTGCTCGGTGGTCCTCAAGTACCTGCCGGATGTGCCGATCCATGTCGTCGCGGGCGACGAGTACAACATGAAGGTGACCCAGCCGGTCGACGTCTTCATCGCCGACAAGCTCTTCCAGCTCGCCTCCACCGCCGCCCCGGTCCAGGCCGACGAGGCCGCCTACCGCGAGCTGCTCGCCGGCCGCACCCTGGTCGTCTTCGGCGGCTCGTACGGCATCGGCGCCGACATCGCCGCACTGGCCCGCACCTACGGCGCCCAGGTCTACGCGCTCGGCCGCTCCACCACCGGCACCCATGTCGAGAACCCGGAGCACGTGGACGACGCGCTCTCCAAGGCGTACTCCGAGACCGGCCGGATCGACTACGTCATCAACACCGCCGGAGTCCTCCGCATCGGCAAGCTGGCCGAGACGGACAATCTCACCATTCAGGAAGCACTGAACGTCAATTACCTGGCGCCCGTGCAGATTGCCCGTGCTTCGTACAAATACCTGGCGGAGACGAAGGGGCAGCTCCTTCTCTACACTTCCTCCAGCTATACCCGCGGCCGTGCCGAGTACAGCCTTTACTCATCCACCAAGGCGGCAATGGTCAATCTGACCCAGGCGCTCTCGGATGAATGGGCGAATGACGGAATCCGGGTGAACTGCGTCAATCCCGAGCGCACCGCGACCCCGATGCGGACGAAGGCGTTCGGCGCCGAGCCCGCCGGTTCGCTGCTCTCCTCCGAGGCCGTCGCCCGCACCTCGCTGGATGTGCTGCTCTCCGAACTGACCGGCCATGTCATCGACGTGCGCCAGCAGGACCCCACCCGGGGGGCGAGCGAGGCGTCGGGCTTCGAGCAGGCGCTGGCGGCGGTCCTGGACCGCGAAGAAGATATGCAATAATTCACTGTTATTGCGTCAATAGCAGGCGCAGTGGTTTTAGGGCCCTCCGAGGGGGCGTCCCCGTGTGAAATACCGGGGACGCGGGGGATGAGGGGGGCCCGCACTGTTCGAAGTACCGACTCCGCCCTCGGGTCCTTGTAAGTCCCGGCCCGGGCGGTGGGTTCCGGTACTTCGCATTTTCCATGAAAAAGGACCAACCGGCACCCCTTGGAGCAGGTTCTTCGTGATTTCGACCGCCATTCGTCTGGCACGTGTCGGCAGCCGTTCGGAGCTGGCCGCCGCGCTGTTGATCGTGCTCGGCTACCCGAGCGTCATGCTCGCCGCACTGCTCCCGAGCATCTGGCTCTTCGCGGCCGCGGGTGCCGTGACCTACGCGGCCGACCGGTATCTGCACCATAAGAACAGCTATCTGATCAACCGGCTCGGCAAGGTCCGCCTCGGTCTCGCGATGCGCTTCCTGCTCCGCCAGCTCCTCCTGGTCCTGCTGCTCGCCCGCGAGGGCATGGCGGACAGCACCCTCTTCTATGTCGCCGTCGCCGGATTCCTGGTCTTCTTCGGCCTCCAGGGACCGCACGGCGCGCTGACGACACTGATCCGGCTCCGCCGCACCCTGCCGATCGTCACCCGCAATGTCGACCTCAGCGGCGTACGCATCCCCGACGCGGCACCCTCCGCGCTGATGCGCCGCTCCGCCGAGAAGATGCTCCACCTCGACATCCCCGCCGTCGCCGGAATAATGCTCGCCGTCGTCCTCGACAACGACCTCATCGGCTACGCCGGCGTCGGCCTCACCCTCTTCCTCGGCACCGTCTACACCATCGCGCTGATCCCCTATCTGCGCAGGCGCCGGGTCCCGGGCGCGCCCGCCGTCCTCAAGGCCGTCAGCACCTGGCTGCTCGAATACCGGCCCACCGCCGTCCTCTACTTCTCCGGCTCCAACGAGTCCGCCTACCAGGCCAACATGTGGCTGGAGACGATGGAGCAGATCGAGGGCCGGCCGCTGATCATCATGCGCGAGCGCGAGCTGGTCACCAAGCTGCAGCCCACCGCCGTACCGGTGCTCTGCGTGCCCGCCGCCACCCATCTGATGAACCTCGACCTCTCCACGGTCCGGGTCGCGCTCTACCCCGCCAATGTCGGCAAGAACATCCACCTGCTGCGCGTCCCGACCATGCAGCACGTCTTCATCGGCCACGGCGACAGCGACAAGCTCGCCAGCGTCAACCCCTTCAGCAAGGTCTACGACGAGGTCTGGACCGCCGGGCGGGCCGGCCGCGACCGGTACGCACTCGCCGACGTCGGCGTCCGCGACGACGACATCGTGGAGGTCGGGCGGCCCCAGCTCGCCCCCATCGAGACCTGGACCGGCACCCCCGCCAACCCCATCCCCACCGTGCTCTACGCACCCACCTGGGAGGGCTGGGACGACAACCCCGGCAACACCTCGCTGCTCCTCGCCGGCGAGAACATCGTCCGGCGGCTGCTGGAGGCCGAGAAGCCGGTACGGCTGATCTACAAGCCCCACCCCTTCACCGGAATCCGCAACAAGAAGGCCAAGGCCGTCCACCTGCGGATCACCGCCATGGTCAAGGCCGCCGCCGCGGCCCGCGCCACCGACCCCCGGTGGAGCTCCGAAGCCGCCGCCGCCAAGTCCGGCCAGGCCGCCGCCCGCGCCGAACTCACCCGTATCGAGGGCGAACTCGCCGCGGCCGCCGTCTGGGTACGCGCCGGCGGCGACGAGGCCCAGGAATCCCGCGACTGCCTCGCCGACCCGGTCCGCATGGAGCGCATCAAGCAGCTCCGCGCCGACTGGAACGACGCCTACTGGCGCTCCACCGGCTGGTGGGAGCACCTGATCGTGACCGGCGCCGAGCCGCGGCTGTACGACTGCTTCAACGCCGCCGACGCCATGGTCTCCGACATCTCCAGCGTCGTCTCCGACTTCATGGCGAGCGGCAAGCCGTACGCCGTGACCGACTCCGCCGAGCTCGGCGCCGCCGAGTTCCAGCGGCAGAACACCGCCGCGCGGGCCGCCGTCATCCTCGGCAACAGCGCCGCGGAGATCGACGTCCTGCTGGAATCGGTCACCGCACCGGAGCGCGACCCGCTGGCCCGGGCCCGCCGGGAGCTGAAGGAGTACCTCCTCGGCCCCGACCACCCCACCTCCATGGAGCGCTTCAACACCGCCGTGAGCACCCTCCGCGCCGAGGCCGAGGCCCGCAACCAGGGCGTCGAACAGCGCCTGAGCGAGCAGGCACAGCGCGAGGTCAACCACGAGCCGGACGCCGGCCCGACCGCCCGGCCCGCCGAGGCCGAGCGCGTAGAATCCGCCGGCGCGCAGGCACCCCTGGCGCGCTGACCCGATCCGCCCGCGGCCCGTACGGAGATCTCCGTACGGGCCGCGGCCGTTCCCGGGAACGGCACCCGGCCGCGGCGGGCGGACCGGCACCGATTCCCGAGCGGACCGGCAGCGATCACCCCGAGCGGACGGGCGCCGGCGGACCACGAGCGGACGGGCGCCGGCGGACCACGAGCGGACCGGCGCCGGCGGACCGCGAACGGGCTGCCGCTGTCCAGCCGGTGAAATAGGGCCGCGCCCGCCCCCGGGCCTGGCATAGATTCGCACTGTGACAGTGGCAAGGCAGCAGGTAACCCAGGCTCGCAGGATCGTCGTCAAGGTCGGCTCGTCCTCCCTGACCACCGCCTCGGGAGGACTCGACGCCGACCGGGTGGATGCCCTCGTCGACGTACTCGCCAAGGCCCGCAACCCCGGCGGAACACCCTCCGGCGGCGGCGAGCGGGAGGTCGTCCTGGTCTCCTCCGGCGCCATCGCCGCCGGACTCGCCCCGCTCGGACTGCCCCGCCGTCCCAAGGACCTGGCCCGCCAGCAGGCCGCCGCCAGCGTCGGCCAGGGGCTCCTCGTCGCCCGCTACACCGCCTCCTTCGCCCGCTACGGCGTACGCGTCGGGCAGGTCCTGCTCACCAGCGACGACATCAGCCGCCGCGCCCACTACCGCAACGCCTACCGCACCCTCG
This sequence comes from Streptomyces sp. CAU 1734, assembly GCF_039888735.1. Taxonomy (NCBI): domain Bacteria; kingdom Bacillati; phylum Actinomycetota; class Actinomycetes; order Kitasatosporales; family Streptomycetaceae; genus Streptomyces; species Streptomyces sp. CAU 1734. The sequence goes on along the minus strand of NZ_JBDQQP010000002.1, from coordinate 508,792 downwards.
ACCAGCTCCTCGCCATGGGCGCGCTCCCCGTCGTCAACGAGAACGACACCGTCGCCACGGACGAGATCCGCTTCGGCGACAACGACCGGCTCGCCGCCCTCGTCGCCCATCTCGTCCGCGCCGACCTCCTCGTCCTCCTCTCCGACGTCGACGGCCTCTACGACGGCGATCCGGCCAGACCCGGCACCAGCAGGATCGAGGAGGTACGCGGCCCCGCCGACATCGCCCATGTCGAGATCGGCAGCGCGGGCAAGGCGGGAGTGGGCACCGGCGGCATGGCCACCAAGGTCGAGGCGGCCAGAATCGCCGCCGCGGCCGGCGTCCCCGTCGTCCTCACCTCCACCGTGCACGCCGCCGACGCACTCGCCGGCCGGGCCACCGGCACCTGGTTCCACAGCACCGGACGCCGCTCCGCCGACCGGCTGCTCTGGCTCGCCCACGCCTCCGCCCCGAGGGGCGCCCTGCTCCTCGACGACGGAGCCGTCGACGCCGTACTGCACCGGGGGAAATCCCTGCTGCCCGCCGGAATCTCCTCCGTCGAGGGCGACTTCAGCGCCGGGGACCCGGTCGAACTCCGCGACCCCCGCGGCCGGGCGGTCGCCCGCGGACTGGTCAACTTCGACGCCCGGGAGATGCCCCGGCTCCTCGGCCGCTCCACCCGCGAACTCGCCCGGGAGCTCGGACCCGAGTACGAGCGCGAAGTCGTACACAGGGACGATCTGGTCGTCCTGAACCCCTGAAACGGCTGAAAGACGGGTCAACCAACAGGGACCTTTACCAAAAGCGCCCCATGTTCCGTCCAGGACTGGTCAACTTTGTTGCGGGGGGTATGGCGGGGTAACAGCAAGTCGACATATGCAAACAGGAGGCCGCCGGTGAGACGAGCGCGCCCAGGGGATGTGCCCCGAGGGAACGGGGGCGTCCCGCACATCCGCCGGACCGCGGGCGAACACACCCGCAGGACGGCGGGCGAGGAACGAACCCTGACCAGCGTCGGGGCAGGCGCCGATTTCGACGGTGCCGACGAGCCCGCGGGCGGTCCCGACGCGGCCGGCGGGCCCGCCGCCCGCGGAGGCGAGCGGGAGCACCACGGACCGGCGCGGCTGCCGAGTGCCGGCCGGCGCGCCGAGCCCGGTGCGCACGGCGAGGAGCACATCCAGTCGAAGCTGTGGCACATCACCCTCAGCGTCTCCGGCGCCGAGGCTCCGCTCAAGGAGGTCAGACGCGGTCTGGAACAACTGGCGCACGACCATCCCTTCCTGCTGACCAGCAGATACGCCAATGACCACGCCGAGATCCGGTACTGGGAGGAGGCCCGCGACCTCCATGACGCGGCGGCGGTCGCCCTGCGGCTGTGGGGTGAGCACCGCGCCACCGCCCAGCTGCCGCCCTGGAAGATCGTGGGCCTGGAGGTGATCGACCGCCAGACCTACCACCAGCGGGTGGCCGAGGGATACGGCCCGCCGCCGGCCTCCCCGGTGGGCGTCCACCCCTTCTGACCACCCGGCCCCTTCGCCCTCCGTCCGCCATCCCCTCCCCGCTCACCGCCGTCACCGGTGCCGCGTCTCGCAGTACGGGATAGCGGACGGACGGCCGCGGCGAGCGCACTACCCTGCGGGTATGACGACGCCCTCGCCGCTCCCGCCGTACGACAACCTCTCTCCGGTCGCCCGGACCGCCCACCGGGCGCGGGCCGCCGCGGCCGACATCGCACCCCTGCCGCGGTCGGTCAAGGACGACGCGCTGCTGGCGATCGCGGACGCGCTGGAAGCACGTGCGCAGGCGATCGTCACCGCCAACGCCGAGGACGTCGAGCGCGCCCGGGAGGCCGGCACCAGCGAGTCGATCATCGACCGGCTCACCCTCACCCCCGAGCGGGTGCGGGCCATCGCCGCCGATGTGCGCCATGTCGCGGCGCTGCCCGACCCGGTCGGCGAGGTGGTGCGCGGCTCGACCCTCCCCAACGGAATCGATCTGCGCCAGATCCGTGTGCCCCTCGGCGTCGTCGGCATCATCTACGAGGCCCGGCCCAATGTCACCGTCGACGCCGCCGCGCTCTGCCTCAAGTCGGGCAACGCCGTCCTCCTCCGCGGCTCCTCCTCCGCGTACTCCTCCAACACCGCCCTCGTCGAGGTGCTGCGCGACGCCATCGCCGGGGCGGGACTGCCCGCCGACGCGATCCAGCTGGTGCCCGGCGAGTCCCGCGACTCGGTGCGCGAGCTGATGCGCTCCCGCGGGCTGGTCGACGTACTGATCCCGCGCGGCGGTGCCGGACTCATCCGTACCGTCGTCGAGGAGTCCACCGTCCCCGTCATCGAGACCGGCACCGGCAACTGCCATGTCTATGTCGACGCCGAAACCGATCTCGACATGGCCGTGGACATTCTCGTCAACTCCAAGGCGCAGCGCCCCAGCGTCTGCAACGCCGCCGAGACCCTGCTGGTCCACCAGGACATCGCCGGCGCCTTCCTGCCGCGCGCGCTGGAGGCGCTCGCGGAGGCCGGGGTCACCGTCCACGGCGACGAGCGGGTCCTGCCGTACGCGGAAGGGACCAAGGCCACCGTGGTGGCGGCCACGGCGGAGGACTGGGAGACCGAATACCTCTCCTACGACATCGCGGCGGCCGTGGTCGACTCACTGGACGCCGCGGTGGCCCACATCCGCCGCTGGTCCTCCGGGCACACCGAGGCGATCGTCACCACCTCGCAGGCCGCCGCCCGCCGCTTCACCCAGTTGGTCGACTCGACCACGGTCGCTGTGAACGCCTCCACCAGATTCACGGACGGTGGTCAGTTCGGCTTCGGTGCGGAGATCGGCATCTCCACACAGAAACTGCACGCCAGAGGTCCGATGGGTCTGCCGGAGCTGACCTCGACCAAGTACATTGTCACCGGCGACGGTCACACACGGTAGTCGTTTTTCGGCCCATCCGGGGAGCGGGACGCCCCCCGCTTCCCCGGATGGGCCGCTCCGTCCGGCCCCCGTCCGGCCTCCGCCCTTCTCCCGCCCCGTCCGATCCGCGGCCGTGCGGCGGCGGTGCGGCGGTGCGGCGGTCCCCGGGATCCCAGGCCCCGGACACGCCCCGGCGTGGCGGACGGAGTGCGGGACGGAGCGAAGGCCGCAGGAGCGGAGCGGGAGAGTTCTCCTTCGGTCTGCCCAAACTCACCGGCCGGGTCTACTCTGATTCCGTGCCGGACGACGTGGGGGGCAGGCCGTTCCCGGACGGCTGGGAGCCTGACGACGACCGCGGAGGCGCGGACGAGGACTTCGCCTCCGTGGTGTTCGACGAGGACTTCATCCGGTCCGCCAAGATCCATGAACCGACCGCCGTCGAACGGCTGCTGGCCGCCGCCCAGGCCCGCGCCGAGGCCGAGGCGGCCCGCGGCGGATCCGGCGGGGGCGCCCACGACGACCCGTACGACGGCGACGGCTCCTGCGACGGCCACCGGCACGGCGAGGACGACGACTTCTCCTGCGACGACGAGGACGGCCCCTACGGCCGGCACGGCGGCGCCCTCCGCCCCTATCGGAGCAGCGCCCGCTGGCACCGCCCGGTCGCCTGGGTGCTGGCCCTGCTGATGGGAATCGGCATGGTCGCCCTCGCCTTCACCGCCGTCTACCGGGGCGCCGCGGGCAACCGCCAGGACCAGGTCCCCCCGCCCGCCACCACCGGCGTCGACCCCACCCCGTCCCTCTCCGGCTCCTCCAGGGGAAGCCCGCCCCTGGACCGGGTCATCGTGCCCTCGGACGCCGTGGAATTCCCGGCCCCGCCGATCGCCGCCGACCCTGGCTCGCCCTGACCGGCCGCTCACCCGCCGCCGAATGGGGGGCTCCCCCCCCGCCCCCGCCCCGCCCCCTCCCCACCACCCCCGCCCGCCCATTCGCGGGATGCGTCATCCGAGTGGGTGAACACTCGTCAGACTTTGCCGTCCCCGCGCACGTTTACCGAGGCCCCGCCGGACCCACCCTCAAAGTATGGCTGGGCGCGGTGGCCCACCTGAGGGGACGCCCGACGGTCTCCCCGGCGGTGGAGAGGACGAGTACCGATCCGTCGTCTTCGACGAATCGTTCGTACAGGCTGCGCGGCTCCAGGAGCTCTCCGCGCGGGAACGGATGGGCGAACCCGCGCGTGCCGTGCGCAGCCTCCCCGTCCGGCCCCCGAGACGCGGCTCGGGCACCGCCCTGCTGCTGGTGCTGCTGGTGGCCCTCGCCTTCGGGACCGCCACCTATATGAGTCTGCGCGCTCCGCAGCCCACACCGTCCGCCCGGCGGGCCGACCCGCTGCGCATCACTCTCGTTCCCCTCTCCCCGTCCGGATCCGTGCCCGGCGGCACCCCCGGTGAGCTCTACGCCCGCGGCCCCGCGGCCCGCTTCCGCATCGGCGCCTCCGGCATCACCCTCCCGATCGCACGGCCGACCGAGAGCTTCTCCGAGGGCCAGGTGATCGCGGCCCTGACCACCGCCAAGGACTATCTGGTGGAGTCCTCGCTCGCCCCCGATGTGCTCACCGGGGGCAAGGTGCGGTCCGTACGGGTGCTGCTCGACCCCGATCAGCAGGCGCAGTTCGACCTGAGCATGGCCGGCCCGGCCGCCGACGGCCGTCACGCCGCCACCGGCTGGCTGGTCCGCTACGACCCGGCCGAGGTGGCGCTCGCCGACCCGGCGGTGCGCGTCCGGGGCGCTCTCCGGGTGACCGAGGTGAGCCCCGACATCCTGGAGGTGACCTCGGACCACACCTTCGCCTACGCCCTCCGGCCGGCCGCGCCCCCGGGCCCGCCGGCCGTCCCGGTCATCCGGAAGGGCGCCGGTGCGACACCGCCGGCCGCGCTGCCGCACCGGGCCGCGTCCGGCGTCCGGGAGCGGCCCCTGGCGGCGGACCGCGCCTCGCTCTTCACCGTCCGCCGCGAAGTGCGCTTCCGCTTCGACCGTGACGATCTCCGCCGGCACCGCACCGAACTCGTGACCAGCCAGACACAGGCCGGGCCCCAGTCGTGCTCGGACGACTCGTCCGGGACCCTGCGGCCCCTGCTGGCCGGCGAGCGAGCCGAACGGTCCGGCCCGGCCGTCACCAACCCCTACGCGCCGGGAACCGCCACAGTGGCCCTCTGCGGCTCCCTGGCCCCGCAGGCCCAGCCGTCCCCCGGCAGCCTCGCCCGCTAGCCATGCCCCGCCCCGGCCGGGCGGGACCGAGGAGCGGGTAGCGGTATGCCGGGCCCGTCACTCAGCCGGTGCCGGTGCCGGTGCCGGTGCCGGTGCCGGTGCTGTCGTCCCCCTTGCCCCCGGTGCTCCCATTGCCGCCGGCGCCCGTGAACTTGTCCCGCAGCTTGCCCCCCAGATCGCCCGCGCCGCCGGCTATGTCACCGACCAGCTTCATCAGCGGGTCCTTGCTGGTGCGCACCGTGTCCGCGTAGTGCGAGGCGGACTCCCGGATCGAGTCGGTGACCGAGGTGTCCTTGTCCTCCGACCGGCGCGGATAGTGTCCGTCCATGATCCGCTGGTAGTCGCGGCTCTCGGCCCACTTCTTCAGCTCCGCCGCCCGGACCGTGGTGAACGGGTGGGTGCGGGGCAGCACATTGAGGATCTTCAGCACGGAATCCCGCAGGTCGCCGCCCGCCTCGTACTCCTCGGCCTGCGCCAGGAAGGCGTCGACGTTCATCTCGTGCAGATGGTTGCCGCCGGCTATCTTCATCAGGCCCCGCATCGACGCCTGGAGATCCTGGCCCACCAGCAGTCCGGCCCGGTCCGCGGACAGCTCCGACTTGCGGAACCACTCCCGCAGCGCGGTGACGATCGCCATGATCGCCACATTGCCGAGCGGTATCCAGGCCACCTTCAGCGCCAGATTGGTGAGGAAGAGCAGGATCGTGCGGTAGACCGAGTGGCCGGAGAGCGCATGCCCCACCTCGTGGCCCACGACCGCCCGCATCTCCTCCTCGTCCAGCAGCTCCACCAGACCGGTGGTGACCACGATGATCGGCTCGTCCAGGCCGATGCACATGGCGTTCGGGCGCGGGTCCTGTGTGACGTACATCGACGGGACCTTCTCCAGGTCCAGGATGTAACAGGCGTCCCTCAGCATGGAATTGAGATGCGCGAACTGGGTGTCGCTCACCCGTACCGAGTCGGAGAGGAAGAGCAGCCGCAGGCTGCGCTCCGGCAAGAGTCCGCTCAGCGCCTTGAAGACGGTGTCGAATCCGCTCAGCTTGCGCAGAGCGACCAGCGCCGAGCGGTCCGCCGGGTGTTCATAGGCCCGCGAGGAGATACCGGTGAAGCGCTTGCGCTGCCTGCTCGGCACATTCTCATGGCTGCTGTCGGTCATTCATGCCCCCTGTGTGCCCTGGATGCTGTGTCATACGGGCGCGATGCCGTACGTATGGTGTCTCGTCCCCCTGACGGACCCCAGCGTAGGCGCTGGGGTCATCACGTGCCGGGGGCTGTGGATAACTTCGGAACGCGGGCGGTGGCCGCCCGGATCCGTCGCACGGCACCGCCGGAACAGTGCCGTGAAACCGACAACGACCGAGTCGGCGTGAGCGTGCCCGAGAGGCCCGCATACGATAAGGAGGAAGTCCTCCGCTCCGTTTCCCGACCGATAAGGGCCCGCCGAAGATGAGCCTCTCCAGCACCGCCGCCAACCTGGTCACTCTCGCCTCGGGCGCCGAGGGCGCCGAGCGCCACGCGAGCCTCAGCCCGATCCTCGTGGGAGGTCTCGCGTTCCTCGCGCTGCTCCTGCTGCTGTGGGGCACCACCCGCTTCAACCGCGACCGCTGAGCGTGACGGGGCGGGCCGCGCGACCGTGCCAGTAGGCTCTGCACGCATGGGAGAGCAGGAAGTGCCGACGGGCCCCGGTTCCGGCCGGCGGCGACTGGGTGTGATGGGCGGGACATTCGACCCGATCCATCACGGACACCTGGTGGCCGCCAGCGAGGTCGCCGCCCTGTTCCACCTCGACGAGGTGATGTTCGTACCGACCGGGCAGCCGTGGCAGAAGAGCCACAAGGTGGTCTCTCCCGCCGAGGACCGCTATCTGATGACCGTCATCGCCACGGCGTCCAACCCCCAGTTCTCGGTCAGCCGTATCGACATCGACCGGCCGGGGCCGACGTACACCATCGACACGCTGCGCGATCTCCACTCGCTCAACGACGACGCCGATCTGTTCTTCATCACCGGAGCGGACGCCCTCTCGCAGATCCTCGGCTGGCGGGACGCCGCGGAGCTCTTCTCCCTCGCCCACTTCATCGGGGTGACCCGGCCGGGCCACGACCTGACCGACGACGGACTGCCCGAGGGGAAGGTCTCCCTGGTGGAGGTGCCGGCGCTGGCCATCTCCTCCACCGGCTGCCGGGCGAGGGTCGCCCAGGGCGACCCGGTCTGGTATCTCGTGCCCGACGGTGTGGTGCGCTACATCGACAAGCGCCAGTTGTACCGCGGCGAGTGAGCCGCGGAGAGGGGCACCGGTGAACGACCAGCCGAACGCATACGACCCGTACGGGCAGCAGCCGCCGCAGCCGAGGATCATCGGCTACGACGCGTACGGGCAGCCGGTCTTCGAGCAGCCCCAGGGGCACTACGACCCGTACGGGCAGCAGAACCCCGGGCAGGGGTACGGCCACGACCCCCGGCACTCCCCGCAGCCACAGCAGTACGACCCCTACGGCGCCCCGCCCCCGCAGCCCGGCCCCGACGGCGGACAGGGATACGGCCAGGGGCAGACCCAGGCGTACCCGCAGAGCCAGGACCAGTGGTACGCACCGGACCAGCCCCAGGGGTACGCGCAGGGCCGGACCCAGGGGTACGCACCGGACCAGACCCGGGGACACGCGCAGGGACAGGGCGGACACGTCTCCCAGGACACCGGTTACGACCCCGGCCACGCCCGCCCGGCCGCCCATGACGCCGGGGACCTCCGGGCCGCCGTCGACACCGCGGCCCCGCAGTGGAACATCCCCCATCAGCAGTCCGCCCCCGCCGCGCCCTTCACCCCGTCCCCGGACCCGGCCTCCGGCACCGGCCACCCGGCCGGGCCCGACTCCCCGGCCGTCCCCGGAGCCGCGCCGCGTCCCCGCCGGTCCGGCCGCAGGGCGGGCGGCGACACCGCCGCGCCCGGTGCCGGGACCGCAGGCGCCGATACGGGACCGCCGAGCCCGTCGGACAGCCGTGAAGCCGCCGGGCGGTCCGACTACCGGACCGAGCAGTTCGCCTTCACCGAAGAGCCCGACGAGGACTCCGAAGACGTCATCGACTGGCTGAAGTTCACCGAGAGCCGCTCCGAACGCCGCGAGGAGGCCAAGCGCCGCGGACGCAACCGCGTGGTCGCCCTCGGCGTGGTCCTGGCCCTCGCCCTGCTGGCCGGTGTCGGCTATCTCTGGTCGGCCGGAAGTCTTCCCGGCGCCGGGGACGGCGGGAAGAAGAACGGAACCACGGCCACCGGCCCGCAGAAGCGCGATGTGATCGTGCTCCACCTGCACAACACCAAGAAGAAGGGCACCTCCACGGCCCTGCTGGTCAACAACACCACCACCGGCCGGGCGACCACGGTGCTGCTGCCCGACTCCCTCTCCGTCGCCAATGACGACGGCACCGTCAGCACACTCGCCGAATCCGTCGAGGACGACGGCTCGGAGGGCACCCGGAACGCCATCGGCACCCTCTTCGGTGCCAGGATCTCCGGCACCTGGCGGCTCGACACCCCCTTCCTGGAGAACCTCGTCGAACTGGTCGGCCGGATCGACATCACCACCGACGCCACCGTGCCCGGCACGAAGGAGGGGGACCCTCCCCTCGTGAAGAAGGGCGAGAACCAGACACTCAACGGCAGGGCCGCCGCCGCATACGCCACCCACCTCGGCAGCGGCGAGAAAGAGGACGCTCAGCTCCAGCGCTTCGGGCAGGTCATGGAGGCCGTCCTGAAGAAGTTCCCGAGCGATGCGAAATCGGCCACCGTCACCGTCGAGACCCTGGCGCAGATCCTGGAGCCCCCGCTCACCGAGAAGGACCTGGGCGCGTCCCTGGCCAAACTCGCCGAGCACGCCAAGGGCGGCGACCACGAGGTGGCCCTGCTCCCCGTCGAGGCGGGCGGCGCTCTCAGCCCCCAGGCCGCCGGCAGGGTCGTCAAGGACATCCTGGGCGGCTCGGTCACCGCCCCCGAGCGGGACGCCGCCGTCCGGATCGGCATCCGCAACGCCACCGGCGAGACCAAGGCCACCGAGGCCGCCCGGGTGCGCCTGGTCAACGGCGGCTACACCGTCATCGACAGCGGCGGGGCCGACACCGCCGGCACCTCCCGGATCACTTACGGTGACGAATCCCGCAAGGCGGAGGCCGCCGAGGTCGCCAAAACCCTCGGATTGCCGCCGGGCGCGGTCGCCAAGGGGGAGCCGGTGGCCAACGCGGACATCAGTGTCACCCTCGGCCAGGACTTCAAGACGGACTGAAGTGGCAGCCGCCCGATCGGCACCCTGAGTGCTGATCGGGCGGCTGACCTGCGCATACGTCCCGGCAGTGAGCTGCGGGAGATAAACGCGGAGAGGGCTGTCGGTGGTCCGTGAGACCCTGGTGGAGTCATCCGACCGCCGACGAAAGCCTCCTCGTGACCGCTACGGACCGCTCCATCGAGCTGATCAACGCCGCCGCCCAGGCGGCCGCTGACCGGCTCGCGCACGACATCATCGCGTACGACGTCAGTGATGTGCTGTCGATCACCGACGCCTTCCTGCTCGCCTCCGCGCCCAACGACCGTCAGGTCAAGTCGATCGTCGACGAGATCGAAGAGCGGCTCAACAAGGAACTGGGCGCCAAGCCGGTGCGCCGTGAGGGCGACCGCGACGCCCGCTGGATCCTGCTCGACTACGTCGACATCGTCGTCCATGTCCAGCACAGCGAGGAGCGTGTCTTCTACGCCCTTGAGCGGCTGTGGAAGGACTGCCCCGAGCTCCCCCTCCCCGAGGACGCGCTGAAGACCCGCGGCAAGGCGGAGGAGCACGCCCGCCTCTCCGGCGCAGCGGACGGTGAGTTGAGCTGAACGAGGACGCCTACAAGCGCAACACCGGCCGCCGCATCGTCCTGTGGCGGCACGGTCAGACCGCGTGGAATCTGGAGCGCCGCTTCCAGGGCACCACGGACATCGCGCTGACCGAGACGGGGATCGAGCAGGCCAGGCGGGCCGCCAGGCTGCTCGCCTTCCTCCAGCCGGACGCGATCATCGCCTCCGATCTCAAGCGTGCCGCCGCGACCGCCGGTGAGCTCTCCGAGCTGACGGGCCTCACCGTCACCTTCGAAGAGGCCCTTCGGGAGACCTATGCCGGTGTCTGGCAGGGGCTCACCCACCAGGAGATCATCGAGCAGTACGGCGAGCAGTACACGGCCTGGAAGCGCGGCGAGCCCGTCCGCCGGGGCGGCGGCGAGCTGGAGACCGAGGTCGCCGACCGGGCGGCCCCCGTGATCCTGCACCACGCCGAGAAGCTCCCGGAGAACGGCACCCTGGTCGTCGCCAGCCATGGCGGCACCATCCGCACCACCATCGGGCGCCTTCTCGGTCTGGACTCCCGGTACTGGGAGAGCCTCGGCGGCCTCACCAACTGCTGCTGGTCGGTCCTCGGCGAGGGCGCGCGCGGCTGGCGTCTGCTGGAGCACAATGCCGGCACCCTCCCGGAGCCGGTCCTCGGCGACGACGACTGACCGGCCGCACCGCGCCCCGCGGTCCGTCCCTGTCGGCCCCGTACCTCCGGATTTCGCTTTCCAGCAGGTCGCACGCTAAAGTTCTTCTTGTTCGAAGCGCGCAGCGCGAAGAACACGCGGGGCTATAGCTCAGTTGGTAGAGCGCCTGCATGGCATGCAGGAGGTCAGGAGTTCAATTCTCCTTAGCTCCACAGAACGCATCACCGGGATCCCGTCCTCAGCAGAGGGCGGGATTTCGCGTTTACCGCCGCCTTCGCGTCAACGTCACTGACTGCCCTGCCCGGTCATGGCAGAATCGGACGGCCGGAAGGGACCACCGGTCAGTACGGGAGGGAGAGCGCCTTGTCGGCTCTCCTCAGCTGCCCGTCCTGCGGATCGGCACATGTCGCACAGGTCCTCGGCGACAACGGCGGAGTTTCTTTCGTGTGCACGTCCTGCGGTCACAGCTGGAGCTGAGTGATGGGGGCACACAGGCGTAAATGCGACTGGTGCGGCAGTGGTACGCCCATCGTCCGCGACATGGATCCCATCAACCCCGAGTACCAGTACTGGTGCGAGGAATGCGCGCGGGCGCTGATCATAAAAGGCGATCCGATCGAGACCTACCGTGAGCTGGAGGGCGAGCCCATCTACGGCCGCCTCCTGGACGAGCACTGCACGCTGAAGCGTTTCTACTCCTTCGCCACCGCCTGAGCCGAACGGCCCGCACGTCCCGCAGCCCTCATGACCCGAGGCCCTCGCACCCCGGGGGCGGCGCCTTCCCGGGCGCTTCCGCCGTGGCGTGTTCCGCGCTCCCGGGCGGGTCGCCGGTGCTCCTCGGCCCCGGGAGCCCGGGACCGCTCCTGTCTCGCGGCGGCGGGCCGCCGGGACCCCGGTGCCGCAAAGATCCCGGGCCTCGCGCGGAGGCGCCCGGGTCTCGCGGGCGACCCGTTCGGTGGGGTTCCGCCCACTCCGTACCCGCTTCCCGGCCCTCTCGTCCCCATCCGTCGCACCCGGGCGGAACGGCGGCGGCGCCGGAGATGGGGAGCCGTCCGGTGTTCCCTTCCGCAACGCCCATGGCCGCCGGACCGGCCCGGCACCGCCGGCCGGGCGCTCGGCAGGCCGCCCGGCGCCCTCCGTCCGTCCCCGTCCCGGCATCGATTCTCGGCCATCTTGAGATGGGCCCGCCGCCTGCTCCCCGGTACCGCGCCGGGGAGATCACAAAGGATTTGGTGAAGCGGCGCAGAGGGCGTTAATGTTGTCCACGTCGCCGACACCGGGGGAAACCCCGAGAGGGCGACAAGCGGTATCTCGCAAGGGGCTATAGCTCAGTTGGTAGAGCGCCTGCATGGCATGCAGGAGGTCAGGAGTTCAATTCTCCTTAGCTCCACCGTCAAGAGGAGGCGGGCCATCCGAATCGGATGGCCCGCCTCCTCTTTCTCTGTGCGCCTGCCGGCCGGCACCCCGCTCCGGTTTCCCCCGCGCCCGCGCCCGTGCCCGGACGCGGGACCCGGCCCCCGGGCGGCCCCTGTCTCCCCGGCGGCCCGGTACGGCCGGGCGCGCCCCCGTATGCCCGCTGCGGTACCCTGACGCCATGCGTGCCGTACGCCTTCTGCTTAGCGAGCCGCGCTGAACAGCCCCGGCGGATGAGAAACCCGCCGGGATCGGCGCGGCTCCCCCTCCTGTGCGAGGGGTTGTTTTGTTTCCGGGCCCGGCCCGATCCGAACCGCGGGCAGAGACGATCGATGGAGCTTCAAGGACATGAGCGAGACGAATTCCGCTGCCTCCGCTGCCGAGGTGGCGGCCCCTCATCGCTACACGGCCGCCCTGGCCGCCGACATCGAGGCACGCTGGCAGGACTTCTGGGACGCCAACGGCACCTATGAGGCGCCGAACCCGAGCGGCGATCTGGCCGGAGACCCGGCCCTGGTGGCGCGGCCCAAGAAGTTCATCATGGACATGTTCCCGTACCCCTCGGGAGCGGGGCTGCACGTCGGACACCCCCTCGGCTACATCGCCACGGACGTCTACGCCCGTCATCAGCGCATGACCGGCCACAATGTGCTGCACACCCTGGGCTTCGACGCCTTCGGCCTGCCCGCCGAGCAGCACGCGGTCGCCACCGGTACCCACCCCCGGGTGTCCACCGAGGCCGCCATGGAGAACATGAAGCGGCAGCTGCGCCGCCTGGGCCTGGGACACGACCAGCGGCGTTCGATCGCGACCATCGACCCGGCGTACTACCGGTGGACCCAGTGGATCTTCGTCCAGATCTTCAACTCCTGGTACGACGAGACGGCCGGCACCGCTCGTCCGATCGCGGAGCTGGTGGCGCAGTTCGAGAGCGGGGAGCGCACAGTCCCCGGCGGGCGCTCCTGGAGTGATCTGAGCGCCGCCGAGCGCTCCGATGTCCTGGGCGGGTACCGCCTGGCGTACGCCTCCGACGCCCCGGTCAACTGGTGCCCGGGTCTGGGCACCGTACTGGCGAATGAGGAGGTCACCGCCGACGGCCGGTCCGAGCGCGGCAACTTCCCGGTCTTCAAGGCCAAGCTGCGCCAGTGGAACATGCGGATCACCGCCTACGCCGACCGGCTGCTGAACGACCTGGACGCGCTGGACTGGCCCGAGGCCATCAAGCAGCAGCAGCGGAACTGGATCGGCCGCTCCGAGGGCGCCCGGGTCGGCTTCGCCGTCGAGGGCGCCGGCGACGCGCGGATCACCGTCTTCACCACCCGCCCCGACACCCTGTTCGGTGCCACCTACATGGTGCTCGCGCCCGAGCACGGCCTGATCGACTCCATCCTGCCGGCGGAGTGGCCCCAGGGCGTCAAGGAGGCGTGGACCGGCGGCGCCGCCACCCCGGCCGACGCCGTGGCCGCGTACCGCAAGCAGGCCCAGTCGAAGAGCGATGTCGAGCGGCAGACCGAGCACAAGGACAAGACGGGCGTCTTCACCGGCGCGTACGCCGTGAACCCGGTCACCGGCACCAGGATCCCGGTCTTCGTCGCCGACTATGTCCTGATGGGCTATGGCACCGGCGCGATCATGGCGGTTCCCGGCCAGGACGAGCGCGACTGGGAGTTCGCCGAGGCGTTCAGCCTGCCGATCATCCGGACCGTGCAGCCCCCCGAGGGCTGGGAGGGCGAGGCGTTCACCGGCCAGGGGCCCGCCATCAACTCCTCCAACGACCAGATCTCCCTGGACGGCCTGGAGGTCGGCGAGGCCAAGGCCCGGATCACCGCCTGGCTGGCGGAGCGCGGAATCGGCGAGGGCACGGTCAACTTCCGGCTGCGCGACTGGCTCTTCAGCCGCCAGCGCTACTGGGGCGAGCCCTTCCCGATCGTCTACGACGAGGACGGCGTCGCGCACTCGCTGCCCGAGTCGATGCTGCCGCTGGAGCTGCCCGAGGTCGAGGACTACTCGCCCCGGACCTTCGACCCCGACGACGCGGACAGCCGGCCCGAGACCCCGCTGTCGCGCAACGAGGACTGGGTCAATGTCACCCTGGACCTGGGCGACGGGCCCCGCGCGTACCGCCGTGAGACCAACACCATGCCCAACTGGGCGGGTTCGTGCTGGTACGAGCTGCGCTACCTGGACCCGGACAACAGCGAGCAGCTGGTCGCCCCGGACATCGAGCGGTACTGGATGGGGCCGCGCGACGGCATGCCGCACGGCGGTGTCGATCTGTACGTGGGTGGCGCCGAGCACGCCGTACTGCACCTGCTGTACGCCCGGTTCTGGTCCAAGGTGCTCTTCGACCTGGGGCACGTCTCGTCCGCCGAGCCGTTCCACAAGCTGTTCAACCAGGGCATGATCCAGGCGTACGTCTACCGCGACAGCCGCGGCTTCCCGGTCCAGGCCACCGAGGTCGAGGAGCTGCCGGACGGCACCTTCGTCCACCGGGGCGAGCCGGTGAGGCGCGAGCTGGGCAAGATGGGCAAGTCCCTGAAGAACGCGGTCACCCCGGACGAGATCGCGGCCGAGTACGGTGCCGACACACTGCGCCTGTACGAGATGGCGATGGGGCCGCTGGACGTCTCCCGGCCGTGGGACACCCGTGCCGTCGTCGGCCAGTACCGGCTGCTGCAGCGGCTGTGGCGCAACATCGTCGACGAGTCGACAGGCCGCGTCACCGTGGTCGAGGACTGCGCCGAGGCCGCCGACGAAGCCGTGCTGCGGGCCCTGCACAAGGCGATCGACGGTGCGGGACAGGACATGGCGGCGCTGCGCTTCAACACCGCCATCGCCAAAATCACCGAGCTGAACAACCATCTGACCAAGGCGGCGGCCCCGCTGCCCAGGAGCGTGGCGGAACGGCTGGTGCTGCTGATCGCGCCGCTGGCGCCGCATGTCGCCGAGGAGCTGTGGGCCAAGCTGGGCCACTCCGACTCGGTCGTCCACCAGGACTTCCCGGTCGCCGACCCGGCCTATGTGGTGGATGAGTCCGTGACCTGTGTGGTGCAGATCAAGGGCAAGATCAGGGCCCGGCTGGAGGTCTCCCCGTCGATCTCCGACACGGAGCTGGAGACGCTGGCACTGGCCGATCCGGCCGTGGTCGCGGCACTGGGCGGCGGCGGTGTCCGCAAGGTGATCGTCCGGGCCCCGAAGCTGGTCAACATCGTTCCCGCGTAGCGGCGGGAGCGCGGAAGAGGCGCTGCGGGAAGACTCCCTGACAGTTCAGGGTTTCCCCTACGGGCAGGTTGGGGGTTCCGATGGAACCCTTGGCCTGCCCGTTCCGTTTACCGTAGGTAGAGAACACATCCGACGCCGAAGGGGCGCACATGACAGCCACGATCACGATTCTGGCGCTGCTCTTTGTCGCCCTTGTGGCTCTGGGGGTCTATGCGACAGTGAAGGCCGTCGGCGCCGCCAAGCGAGGAGTGGAGCGCACGGTCACCCAGGCGCGCCGCACCGTGGAGGACACCACACTGCGCGCCAAGAGCTTTGGACAGGTCGGCGTCCAGGGGGAGCTGGCCCAGCTGAGGCTGTCGCTGCGCACCTCGATGCGGGCGACGCAGGACGCGCTCCAGGCGGGGGTCGCCGAGGATGCCTCCCTCACCGAGTCCATCGCCCTCTTCGAGCGGCTGAGCGCGCACGGCCATGAGCTGGACGACGAGCTGAAGAGGCTGGAGCGCGAGCCCGACCGGGCCGAGGTCACCACCCGGCTGCCCGGTCTCAAGGAGCGCACGGAGCGCATCGTGCATTCGGCGGAATCCCTCCGCTGGGCCGCGCGCGACCGGGCCCGCCGGTTCGCCGATGACGACCTGGACACCCTGAACGCCCAGATCGACATGGAAGCCGGTGCGCTGCGGCACTGGTCGGCGGCGGAGACCGACTCCGAGGGCACCCGCCGAAGCACCTCCGGGCCCGGGGCGGACGCCGCGAACACCGCCGGGCACACCCAGACCTGGCCCGAGCCCGCCGCCGAGGAGACCCCGGCGGCACGGCAGCAGCCCGAGGCCATCACGGCCCGTGACCCGCGCCGGCAGACTCCGTACTCCTGGGAGAAGACGGCCCGCCCGGAAACCACCAACTGACCCCGGAGCCGGTTGGCCGTCCGCCCGCCTGGCCGTCCCCTGCCCCGGATGCGGGTGGTGTGGGCCGGTCCTCGTCTCCCGGCCGCGGATTCTCCCGCCGCCGGGTCCGGCCGGCCTGGTCAGGGGGATCCGGGCGCTCCGGGGGAGCCGCGTGATCAGGGGATCCGGCGGCCCCGCGGGGCCCGGTGTTGAGCCGGAGCCGCCGGGCACACGCTGTGGCGGCGGCATCTCCCTGTGGCGCGGGAGGCCCGAGTGAGGGGCCTGGGCTGCCGTCCGGCGCCGCCGACCGGTAACCTCCCGCTCATGTCCCGCCATGTCGCGATCGTCACTGATTCAACGGCCTATCTGCCGCAGCAGGCGATGGAGCGCCATGACATCGCGACGGTGCCGCTGACCGTCGTCATCGGCGGCCGGGCGCTCGAAGAGGGCAATGAGATCTCGGCCCGTTCGCTCGCGCAGGCGCTCGCGAAGCGGCGTCCGGTGACCACCTCGCGCCCGAGCCCCGCGACCTTCGCCGCCGCGTACCGGTCCGCCGCCGAGGCGGGTGCCACCGGGATCGTCTCACTGCATCTGTCGGCGGAGATCTCGGGAACCCATGACGCGGCCGTCCTGGCGGCGAAGGACGCCCCGGTGCCGGTCCGGGTGGTCGACACCGGGATGGTGGCGATGGCCCTCGGATTCTGCGCACTCGCCGCGGCCGAGGTGGCGGAGGCGGGCGGGTCGCTCGACGAGGCGGTCGCCGCCGCGGAGAAGCGGGCGGCCGGCACCTCCGCCTACTTCTATGTGGACACACTCGACTATCTGCGGCGCGGCGGCCGGATCGGTGCCGCGCAGGCGCTGCTGGGATCGGCGCTCGCGGTGAAGCCGCTGCTGCAACTGGCCGGCGGCCGGATCGAATTGCTGGAGAAGGTGCGCACGGCCTCCAGGGCCATCGCCAGGCTGGAGGAGATCGCCGTGGAGCGCGCGGGCGCCGGCCCCGTGGACATCGCCGTGCACCATCTCGCCACCCCGGACCGGGCGGAGTCGCTCGCCGGCCGGCTGCGGGAACGAGTGCCGGGGCTGGGGGAGCTGCACGTCAGCGAGGTGGGCGCGGTGATCGGTGCGCACACGGGCCCGGGGCTCCTGGGCGCGGTGATCTCACCGCGCTGACCGGTCCCGGAGGCACCGGTTCGCTCATGCTCTGGAGGGCTGTGAAGCAGCGGGCGGTCCGGCAGAGTTCCGTGGGTCGGGAGTGATGGTGGTGACTCCTGTGGGTGACCGAGTTATCCACAGCGCGGTGGTTGTCCACGGTAATCGGCCGTGCTCGGCGGGTTCTCGCGGATGTGCCTACCGTCGTCGGCATGGCTCCACGAACATCTTCCGCGACCAGCGGGCCGGGGCGAGCCCCGGCCTCCGACAGCCGTGCCCGGACCGCGCGAGGTACCGCCGCCCGGCCCCGGCCGGGCGGTCCCAGAGGCCCGGGGCTCCGGGTGCCGTCACACAGGCGGGGCGGACGGGTGCGGGTTCTGTCCGCCGCCGCTGCCGGCAGGGTGGCGGCGAGTCCCTTCGGGCCCGGCGCTCCGCCGGGCGGTCCGGCCGGGCGGTCCGTCACCGGCGGTCCGTCCGGCGGAAGTCCGCCGGCGAAACCCGCTCCGGGGCCGGCGGGGGACCGGGCCCGGTCCCCGGCTCCGGCCGTGGACCCGGAGGCGGAACCGGACACGGCCTCGGCCTCGATCTCTGCCGCTGCCCCGGCTTCCGGCAGGGACACGGGCAGGGCTGCGTACACCCGGCCAGCCCCGGGCATCAGCAGCGGCCCGGGACCGTTACCGGTGCCCGCGGTCCGGGCCGCGGGCGGTCTCCGGCGGGCGGGATCCGCCCTGCGCGAGCGGCTGCCCCTGTGGGTGCGGCTCCGCTGGGGTCTCGAACCCAGAACTCTGGCGGCCCTGGCCGTCGTTCTGGTCGTGGCCGCCGTCCTCGCGGTTCACCACTTCTGGTCCGGGCGTCCGGAGACGGTGCGGGCGCCGGATGTGATCCGGCCGGGGATCGCGGAGGACGGCGGCACCCGGGGATCCGCGCCGGAGCGCGGCCCGGCACCCCCGGCCGGGCCCGTACGGAGGATCACCGTCGATGTCAGCGGCAGGGTACGGCGGCCCGGGGTGCTGCGCCTGCCCGCCGGTTCCCGGGTCGCCGACGCGCTGAACGCCGCCGGCGGGGTCCGGGCGGGCACGGATCTGACCGGTCTCAACCGGGCCCGGGTGCTCGCCGACGGCGAGCAGGTGATGGTGGGAGTGGTTCCGCCGCAGGGCATGCACGGAAACGGGGCGGCGAGCGCCGGGCCGGCCGTCTCCGGTGTCACCGGCGCCTCCGGCGAGGGTGGTCCGCGCGCCGGTGCGGTGCTGAGCCTCAGCTCGGCGACGGCGGAGCAGCTCGACACCCTGCCGGGCGTGGGGCCGGTGCTGGCTCGGCACATCGTCGACTATCGCACCCGGCGCGGCGGCTTCCGTTCGGTGGACGAACTCCGTGAGGTCAGGGGAATCGGCGACCGCCGGTTCGCGGACCTCAGGCCGCTGGTGCAGCCATGACACGACGTACCGTCCACCTGGCCTCGGGACACCGGCTGGGCGCGGCTCATCCCCGGGAGGAGGGACCGGCCGATCTGCGGCTGGTGGCTCCGGCCCTGGCGGCCTGGGCGGCATCCGCGATCTCGTTGAGCGCCCCCGGAGCATGGACGGCGGCCGGAGTGGCGATCGGTGTCACCGCGGCGCTGCTGCTGTCGGCCCCGCCGGCGGTGCGAGCGGTCCGATCACGGCTCGGGCGCTCCGGGGGGTGTGCTCCGCACTCCGCGGGCGGAGCACACCCCCCGGACGGGTCCCGGCGGCGGCTGAACGCCACCGCGCTCGCCGCGGTGTCGCTCTGCGCCGCCGCGGGCGCCGCCACTGCCGGCCTGCACGGGGCAGATGTGCGACGAGGGCCGCTCCCCGGCCTGGCGGACCGGTCCGCCCATGTCACGGTCGACGCCACCGTCTCCTCCGACCCGAGGCTCGTCCGGCCGCCGGCCCCGGGGGGCCGGGGCGCGACGAGGCTTCTCGAATTCGAGGTGGAAGCGACCCGGGTGACCACGGCGAGCGGGGCGGTGACCGAGACCCGGACACCCCTTCGTGTGGCCGTCCGCCCGGGAGACCCCGGCGGCGCCCTCACCCGGTGGCAGCGGCTGCTGCCGTCGACCGGACTGGAGCTGACGGGGCGTCTGACACCGCCGGCCGAGGGAGAACACCGCTTCGCGGCCGTACTGAGAGTGCGGGACGCGGGCCCGCGCGTCACCGGCGCCCCCACCGTGCTCCAGCGCACGGCCGGAGACCTCAGGGCGGGACTGCGGGAGGCGGCGGACGGGCTGCCGCCGGACGCCCGGGCTCTCCTCCCGGGGCTGGTGGTGGGCGACACCTCCCGGGTGCCGGCCGATCTGGAGGACGCCTTCAGGGCAACGGATCTCACTCATCTGCTGGCCGTCTCCGGCAGCAATCTCTCCATCGTCCTCCTGCTGCTGATCGGGCCACCGGGCAGAGCCCTCCTCGCCGAACGCGGCGGGCTCGCCCCCCGGCTGGGCATCACGCTCCGGGGCACGGCACTCGCCGGGGGAGCACTGACCCTCGCCTTCGTCATGGTGTGCCGGCCGGAGCCGAGTGTGCTCAGAGCGGCGGCGTGCGGCGCCATCACCCTGCTCGCCATCGGCACCGGACGCCGCAGGACGCTCCTGCCGGCCCTCGCGGCAGCCGTGCTCCTGCTGCTGCTCCTCAATCCGCAGCTGTCACGGAGCCATGGCTTCCTGCTCTCCGTACTGGCCACCGGAGCACTGCTGACCATCGCCCCCGGCTGGAGCGCGGCGCTGCGGCGCCGGGGTGTGCCGCCACGGCTCGCCGAGGTGCTCGCCGCCGCTGCCGCCGCGCAGGCCGTATGCGCTCCCGTGGTCGTGGTCTTCGCGGCCCGGGTCAGTCTGGTGGCCATCCCCTGCAACCTGCTCGCCGAACTCGCCATCGCCCCGGCCACCGTTCTCGGCTTCGCGGCGCTGGCGGTCGCCCCGGTCGCGATGGCTCCGGCCGAGGCCATCGCCCTGGTGGCCGGATGGCCCGCGGGGTGGATCGCCACCGTCGCCCGCAAGGGCGCGGAACTGCCCGGAGCGCAGCTGGACTGGCCGGGCGGCCCGCACGGCGGAGTGCTTCTCGCCGTCGCCGGCGCGGTGGTTCTGCTCGCCGTCCGCGGACTGCCCGGGCGCCCCTGGACCGCCGCGCTCTGCACCCTGCTGCTCCTGTCGGCCATCGTCCGCCCGGCCCCCCTGGTCAGGATCGCCACCGGCTGGCCACCGCCCGGATGGAGCCTCGCCGCCTGCGACGTCGGGCAGGGGGACGCCACCGTGCTGGCGGCCGGGGAGGCGACAGCGGTCGTCGTGGACGCGGGCCCCGATCCGGCACTGGTCGACCGGTGTCTGCGCGACCTCGGCATCACCCGGGTTCCCCTGGTCCTGCTCACCCACTTCCACGCGGACCACATCCAGGGCCTGCCCGGAGTGCTGCGGGACAGATCAGTGGGTGCCGTGCAGACGACCGCCTGCGAGGAGCCGCCCGCGCAGAGCGCCTTCGTTCGCCGGACGACCGCTGCCGCCGGTGTGCCGCGGCTGCGCGCCCGGGCGGGGGAGCGGCGCAGGATCGGTCCGTTGACCTGGGACGTCCTCTGGCCGCACCCCGGCGGACCCCCTCCGGTGAATGCGGCGACGGAACCGGCCGGGGAGGCGGGGTCCTCGTGCGTCCCGGGAGGTGAGGGCGCCAATGACGCCAGTGTCACCCTGCTCGTGCGGGTGGCCGGCGGGCCGAGCCTGTTGCTGCCCGGGGATCTGGAGCCGCCCGCGCAGCGCGGTCTGCTGCTGGCCCATCCGGGCCTGCCCGCCGTGGATGTGCTCAAGGTCCCGCACCATGGGTCCGCCCACCAGCACCCCGGGCTGCTCCGGGCCGCCCGGCCGCGCATGGCACTGATCTCCGCGGGCCGGGGGAATCCGTACGGCCACCCCTCGCCGCGCACCGTTCACGCCCTCCGTGCCCGCGGGGCACTGGTGCTGCGCACGGACGAGCACGGGCCCGTCGCGGTGACGGGATCCGGCCGGAGCCTGCGGGCGGAGCTCCGGGGCGGCCGGGCCAAGACCGCCCGCCACGGCCGGCCGGCCGTTCGCCCCGGGAACGCCGCGGCGGTCCGGGAGGGGCGGGCGGCCCCGGCCCACCCGAGCCGTGCGCCGTTCCGGTCCGGCATCCTCCGGCCGCGCCCCGGCCGGTCCGGCCCCCGCCGCCCGTCGCGGTCGGGCACCTTCCGCCCGTCGTGGTCCGTGGCCTTCCGCCCGGGTCCGGCCGGATACCTCCAGCGGGGTCCTCAACTCCGGGGCGCCGCACGGGTGACACTCTCCTCATGGACGCATACCTTCGCCGCATCGGGGCGGACCGCCCGGACCGTGCCGGCCTCGACGCGCTGCGCGATCTTCAGCTGCGGCATCTGCGGACGGTGCCGTTCGAGAATCTCTCCGTGCACCTCGGGGAGGAGATCGTGCTGGCCGAGGACGCCCTTGTCGCCAAGATCGTCGACCGGCGCCGGGGCGGATTCTGCTACGAACTCAACGGAGCCTTCGCCGCCTTGCTGCGGTCGGTCGGATTCCCGGTCCGGCTTCTCCAGGCCCGGGTCCACGGGGACGGCGGAGAGCTCGGTGTCCCCTATGACCATCTGGCGCTGCTGGTGGAGACCGGGGACGGGGGACGCATGCTCGCCGATGTCGGCTTCGGCGACCATGCCCATTTCCCGCTCGCGTTCGATGAGCGGGGAGAGCAGAGCGATCCGGCCGGAGTGTTCCGGTTCGCCGAGACCGAGCACGGTGATCTCGATCTGTACCGGGACGGCAGACCGCGGTTGCGGCTGGAGACCCGCCCGCAGGTGCTGGACGACTTCCGGGCGGGGGCCTGGTGGCACAGCACCTCGCCCCTGTCCCCTTTCACCCGGTCGCCGGTCTGCTCCCGGCTCACCGGCGACGGGCGGATCACGCTCAGCGGCGCCACTCTGGTCACCACCGTGCGGGGCCTGCGCGGGGAAGAGCCACTGGAAGATGACGCGGCCGTCCTGGCGGCCTACCGGGACCACTTCGGGCTGTCGCTCGACCGGCTGCCGCCCGATCCGCGCCGCGCCGGCGGGTGAGCCCCGGTTCGCAGTCGCAGTCGCAGCCGCAGTCTCAGCCGACAGCGGCGCGGGCGCGGGAGCCCGCCCGCGGGCGGGCCGCCGCTACGGGGTCTCCAGCCAGCCGTCGTACTCGGCGGCGAAGTCGTCCAGAGCCGCCGGATCGAGGCCGGCCGCCGGATCCTCCACCACCACGAGCCACTGCGCGTCCTCGGCGTCGTCCTCACCGGCCAGCGCGTCCCGGAAGAGCTGCGGCTCCTCGGTCACCCCGAACCGGGCCTCCAGCTCCTGTGCCACCTCCTCCGCGGCGTCGCGGTCGGGCAGTACCAGTACATGTCGTCCTTCGCTCACCCGCTCATTCTCCGGCACGGAAGGGAGTGTCAGTGGCCCGTGGGATGCTGGACGCGATGGCCACCAGGAAGAATTCGACCGACGATCCCCTCGCCCCCGTCACGCTCGCCGTGGGCCAGGAGGATCTGCTTCTCGACCGTGCGGTACAGCAGGTGGTGGCGGCGGCCGGGGCCGCCGACGCCGACACGGATGTACGCGACCTCACCGCGGACCAGCTCCAGCCCGGCACCCTCGCCGAGCTGACGAGTCCCTCGCTCTTCGCCGAGCGCAAGGTCGTGATCGTGCGGAACGCACAGGATCTCTCCGCGGACACGATCAAGGACATCAAGGGATACCTGGGCGCGCCCGTCGAGGAGATCACCCTGGTCCTGCTGCACCCCGGCGGTGCCAAGGGCAAGGGACTGCTCGACGCCGCCCGCAAGGCGGGGGCCCGCGAGATCGCCTGCCCCAAGACCACCAAGCCCGCCGAGCGGCTCACCTTCGTGCGGTCCGAGTTCCGGGCGCTGGGCAGATCCGCGACCCCCGAGGCATGCCAGGCGCTCGTGGATTCCATCGGCAGCGATCTGCGGGAGCTGGCCAGTGCGGTCTCCCAGCTCACCGCCGATGTCGAGGGCACCATCGACGAGGCGGTCGTCGGCCGCTACTACACCGGCCGGGCGGAGGCTTCCAGCTTCACGGTCGCCGACCGCGCCGTCGAGGGCCGGGCGGCCGAGGCGCTGGAGGCGCTGCGGTGGTCGCTCTCGACCGGAGTGGCACCCGTACTGATCACCAGCGCGCTCGCGCAGGGGGTGCGGGCCATCGGCAAGCTCTCCTCCGCGCGCGGGGGCCGGCCGGCCGATCTCGCCCGGGAGCTCGGGATGCCGCCCTGGAAGATCGACCGGGTGCGGCAGCAGATGCGGGGCTGGACACCGGACGGGGTGGCGGTGGCACTGCGTGCGGTCGCCGAGGCGGACGCGGGGGTGAAGGGCGGCGGGGACGACCCCGAGTACGCCCTGGAGAAGGCGGTCGTGGCCATCGCACGAGCGGCGCGTTCCCGCGGCTGATCCGGCCGGGCGGGCCCGCCGGGGCTCCGCTCCTCCCGTCCGGGACACGTCGCCCGGGACGCGGCTCCCCGCACGGCGCACCCGTCACGCACCGTGCGCACAGCGGGCATGGCAGAGGCCCCGGGGGTCGTTCCTCGTCCTGGGGAAGGACGGGGAACGGGCCCGGGGCCTCTGACGGGTTCTGCGGTTGGACTCGCACCCGCGTGGCGAACGCAGGTCCAAGTGCGAGTCCGTCGTGCCGGTCGGGGAGCGGAGAGAGAGGGCCCGCTCGGGTCCTTCCGGCGATCACCCGGCATGTCACCCGCGAGGGGGACGGCCGGGCCCCGGGGTCGCCCCCGGGATCACATCAGGGATGCTCAGCCCTGGAGGGAGGCAACCTTGGACGCCAGCGCCGACTTCTTGTTGGCGGCGGCGTTCTTGTGGATGACACCCTTCGAGACGGCCTTGTCGAGCTTGCGGGCGGCCTCGCGAGTGGCCGCGGTGGCCTTCTCGACGTCGCCCGAAGCGGCAGCCTCACGGGCCTTGCGGATCGCGGTCTTGAGCGAGGACTTGACGGCCTTGTTGCGCAGGCGCGCCTTCTCGTTCGTCTTGTTCCGCTTGATCTGGGACTTGATGTTCGCCACGAAAGAGCCTTTTCAGGTTCGATTGATCTCATGTGCGTGTCTCGCGTGAACCCCGAGCCGGCAGGAGAGACCCTCGCCGACCGGGTGTGCCCTGTTCGGACAGGGCACGAGACACAGCTGCCCACGTTACCAGCAGCACTCCGAGCGGCCCAAACCGGTCGCAGTCCTGTACACGTGGGACCATGGAGGCTACGTATCGATCCGCCTTCGCCCGAGACGAGACGCCCGGCGTCTCAAGAATCAGGACCCTGCGTGCCCGCGACTCCTCCCAACGTGCCCGAGCCGAGCCGTACCGACCCGGCGCTGATCCGCAATTTCTGCATCATCGCGCACATCGACCACGGCAAGTCCACGCTCGCCGACCGGATGCTTCAGCTCACCGGGGTGGTGGACCAGCGGCAGATGCGCGCTCAGTACCTCGACCGGATGGACATCGAGCGCGAGCGCGGCATCACCATCAAGTCCCAGGCGGTCCGGCTGCCGTGGGCGCCCTCCGAGGGTGAGGGGCAGGGCAGAACCCACATCCTCAACATGATCGACACCCCGGGCCACGTGGACTTCACCTATGAGGTCTCCCGCTCGCTGGCCGCCTGTGAGGGCACGATCCTGCTGGTGGACGCCGCCCAGGGCATCGAGGCGCAGACGCTCGCCAACCTCTATCTGGCGATGGAGAACGAGCTCGCGATCGTTCCGGTCCTGAACAAGATCGACCTGCCCGCCGCCCAGCCGGAGAAGTTCGCCGAGGAGCTGGCGAATCTGGTCGGCTGCGACCCCGACGATGTGCTGCGGGTCTCCGCGAAGACCGGTATGGGTGTCGAGGCGCTGCTGGACCGCGTGGTGCGCGAGGTGCCCGCCCCCGTCGGCGTCGCCGACGCGCCCGCCCGCGCCATGATCTTCGACTCCGTCTACGACTCCTACCGGGGCGTCGTCACCTATGTACGAGTGATCGACGGCAGCCTCGGCAAGCGCGAGCGCATCCGGATGATGTCCACCGGCGCCACGCACGAGCTGCTGGAGATCGGCACCAACTCGCCCGAGATGCTGCCGGCCGACGGTCTCGGCGTCGGCGAGGTGGGCTATCTGATCACCGGTGTGAAGGACGTCCGCCAGTCCAAGGTCGGCGACACGATCACCCAGCAGCACAAGGGCGCCACCGAGGCACTGGGCGGTTACAAGGACCCCAAGCCGATGGTGTTCTCCGGCCTCTATCCGCTGGACGGCTCGGACTACCCCGAGCTGCGTGACGCCCTCGACAAGCTCCAGCTCAACGACGCCGCCCTGGTGTACGAGCCGGAGACCTCCGCCGCTCTCGGCTTCGGCTTCCGCGTCGGCTTCCTCGGCCTGCTCCACCTCGATGTGATCCGTGAGCGGCTGGAGCGCGAGTTCGGTCTCGACCTGATCGCCACCGCGCCCAATGTGGTCTACCGCGTCCTCATGGAGGACGGCACCGAGCACATCGTCACCAACCCGAGCGAGTTCCCCGAGGGCAAGCTCTCCGAGGTGTACGAGCCGGTGGTGCGCGCCACCATCCTGGCGCCCACCGAGTTCATCGGCTCGATCATGGAGCTCTGCCAGGCCCGCCGGGGCACCCTGCTCGGCATGGACTACCTCTCCGAGGACCGGGTCGAGATCCGCTACACCCTCCCCCTCGCCGAGATCGTCTTCGACTTCTTCGACCAGCTGAAGTCCAAGACGCGCGGTTACGCCTCCCTCGACTACGAGCCCACCGGCGAGCAGTCCGCCCACCTGGTGAAGGTCGACATCCTCCTCCACGGCGACAAGGTCGACGCCTTCTCCGCGATCACCCACCGGGACGCGGCGTACGCGTACGGGGTGCGGCTGGTCGCCAAGCTGCGCGAGCTGATCCCGCGGCAGGCGTTCGAGGTGCCCATCCAGGCCGCCATCGGTTCCCGGGTCATCGCCCGGGAGACCATCCGTGCCATCCGCAAGGACGTCCTCGCCAAGTGTTACGGCGGTGACATCTCCCGCAAGCGGAAGCTGCTGGAGAAGCAGAAGGAGGGCAAGAAGCGGATGAAGATGGTCGGCAGCGTGGAGGTTCCGCAGGAAGCCTTCATCGCCGTCCTCTCCAGTGACGAGAGCGGCGGCAAGACGAAGAAGTAGCCCTTGCGGGCCGGGCCCGGCGCACGGGCCCGGCCCCCGGAAGGCCCCGTACGGCCGCCGGGGCCCGGACGGCGGCCCGGCAGGATGGCGTGCCGGCCCGGATGGCGATTCGGCCGGACGGGGGACATCCGGGGGAGTGCGGGGAGCCCCGGCCGGCCCGGGTGCGGTTGAAGGCGAGGCGGCCGGGGAAGGTGCGGCCACGGAGCCCTGACCGTATGCGTACGGACGGTGCCCGTTCGCACTCCGGAGCACGTCCGCCGTGGCCCGGGGGCCGGGCACGTCTGCCGTCTTCGTTATGAAGCGGCTGCCCGCAGCCTCTTACGCACTGGCACAGTGCGCTCTACCCTGATCACGGCTCGATGGTTACTCGCCAGTTGGAACCGCCAGTCGTGCAGTGCTGCCGCAGGCCCGGAGGACGTCGTGAGCGATACACAGACCATGATCGAGAACCGCCCGCCCTCAGTGGCGGTGCTGTTCACCGAGCGAGTGACGGCGACCCCGGACGCCGAGGCGTTCCGCTATCCGGTGCCGTCCGCCTCGGGCCGGGGCCCCGACGAGTGGAAGTCGCTGAGCTGGGGCGGGACCGCCGAGCGGGTGTACGCCATCGCCGCAGGGCTGATCGATCTGGGTGTCGGCCCCGAGGACCGGGTGGCACTGCTCTCCGCCACCCGGGTCGAGTGGATCCTCGCCGACCTCGGGGTGATGTGCGCGGGCGGCGCCACCACGACCATCTACCCCTCCACCAACGCGGAGGAGTCGGCGTACATCCTCGCCGACTCCGGCAGCAGCGTCCTGATCGCGGAGGACGCGGTCCAGCTCGCGAAGGCCCGTGAGCGGCGCGCGGACCTCCCCGACCTGAGGCATGTCATCGTCATCGACTCCGCCGGCGTGACGCCGGACGAGAGCGACCCCGAGGGCTGGGTGCTCTCCCTCGCCGACCTGGAGGCGCGCGGCGCGGCCCGGCTGGAGAAGAGCCCCGAAGCGGTCGCCGAGCGCATCGCGGCGATCACCTCCGATCAGCTGGCGACCCTGATCTACACCTCCGGCACCACCGGCCGCCCCAAGGGGGTGCGCCTGCCGCACGGCAATTGGTCCTACATGGCGAAGGCAATCGCCGCGACCGAGCTCGTGACCAGGGAAGATGTGCAGTATCTCTGGCTGCCGCTGGCCCATGTCTTCGGCAAGGTGCTGCTGTCCGGCCAGATCGAGGTGGGCCACACCACCGCCGTCGACGGCCGTATCGACAAGATCATCGAGAACCTTCCGGTGGTCCAGCCGACCTATATGGCGTCGGTGCCCCGCATCTTCGAGAAGGTCTACAACGGCGTCGCGAGCAAGGCGCGGGCCGGCGGCGGCGCCAAGTACAAGATCTTCCTGTGGGCGGCCGAGGTGGCCCGCGAGTACGCCAAGGTCACCCAGGACAATTTCCGCCGCACCGGCACCGCCTCCGCGCCGTTCGTGCTGACCGCCAAGCACAAGGCGGCCGACGCGCTCGTCTACTCCAAGCTCCGGGACGCCTTCGGCGGCAGGCTGCGGGCCGCCGTCTCCGGTTCCGCCGCGCTCTCGCCCGAGATCGGCTTCTTCTTCGCCGGTGCCGGAATCCACATCCTGGAGGGGTACGGCCTCACCGAGTCCAGCGCCGCGTCCTTCGTGAACCCGGGCGCGGCCTACCGTACGGGCACGGTCGGCAAGCCGTTGCCCGGCACGGAGGTCCGGATCGCCGAGGACGGCGAGATCCTGCTCCGCGGGCCCGGAATCATGGAG
The DNA here is from genome assembly GCF_039888735.1 of Streptomyces sp. CAU 1734. Lineage (NCBI taxonomy): Bacteria > Bacillati > Actinomycetota > Actinomycetes > Kitasatosporales > Streptomycetaceae > Streptomyces > Streptomyces sp. CAU 1734. The sequence continues at coordinate 480,511 of NZ_JBDQQP010000002.1, read as the reverse complement.
GGGTACCACGGACTGCCCGAGAAGACCCGGGAAGTCCTGGAGCCCGACGGCTGGCTCCACACCGGTGACATCGGCGAGCTCTCCGTGGACGGTTATCTGCGGATCACCGACCGCAAGAAGGACCTGATCAAGACGTCCGGCGGCAAGTACATCGCGCCGACCGAGGTCGAGATCCAGTTCAAGGCGATCTGTCCCTTCGTCTCCAACATCCTGGTCATCGGCGCGGACCGCAATTACTGCACCGCGCTGATCGCCCTGGACGAGCCCACCCTCCTCGGCTGGGCGAAGGAGCACGGCCTGGCGGGCAGGCCCTATGCCGAGGTTCTCGCGGCGCCCGCCACCACCGAGCTGATCCAGGGCTATGTGACCCGGCTCAACGACGGACTCCAGCGCTGGCAGACGATCAAGAAGTTCCGGCTGCTGCCCCGCGACCTGGACGTGGAGCACGGCGATCTCACCCCGAGTCTCAAGCTGAAGCGGCCCGCCGTCGAGCGCGGGTTCCGGCACCTCATCGACGAGATGTACGAGGGAGCGCGCGAGGCGTAGCCCCGCGCGCGGGGGGCTCCCGCACCGCGTACGCCCCCGGCGCGGCGCGGAAGCCCCACCCCGGCCGGCACCCCGGCAGCGCCCCCGTGATCACCCCGTTCCCGCCCCGGGACCGGGGATGCTCGCGGTGACGGACAATGGTGGGTATGCCTTCCGTACTTCCCGATGGCGAGACCGTGCCCGAGGACGGATCGCTTCCCCCTTCCGCCCTCCACGGGGCCGGGGACCGCCCGCTCGCCTTCTATCTGCACGTCCCGTACTGCGCCACCCGCTGCGGCTACTGCGATTTCAACACCTACACCGCCACCGAGCTGCGCGGTTCCGGCGGTGTGCTCGCCTCCCGGGACAATTACGCGGCCACCCTCGCCGACGAGGTCCGCCTGGCCCGCAAGGTCCTCGGCGACGACCCCAGGCCGGTGCGGACGCTCTTCGTCGGCGGCGGTACGCCGACCCTGCTGGCCGCGGCGGACCTGGTGTCGATGCTCGACGCGGTGCGCCAGGAGTTCGGTTTCGCCGACGGCGCGGAGATCACCACGGAGGCGAACCCGGAGTCGGTCGGCCCGGAGTATCTCGCCGAGCTGCGGGAGGGCGGTTTCAACCGGATCTCGTTCGGGATGCAGAGCGCCAAACAGCACGTCCTGAAGATCCTCGACCGCACCCACACCCCCGGCCGCCCGGAGGCATGCGTGGCCGAGGCCCGGGCGGCGGGCTTCGAGCACGTCAATCTCGACCTGATCTACGGCACCCCGGGCGAGAGCGACGACGACTGGCGGGCCTCGCTCACCGCCGCGGTGGGCGCCGGACCCGACCACATCTCGGCGTACGCCCTGATCGTGGAGGAGGGTACGCAGCTGGCGCGCCGGATCCGGCGCGGCGAGGTGCCGATGACGGACGACGATGTCCACGCGGACCGGTATCTGATCGCGGACTCCCTGCTCGCGGAGGCCGGCTACTCCTGGTACGAGGTGTCCAACTGGGCCACCACCGAGGCCGGACGCTGTCTCCACAACGAGCTGTACTGGCGCGGCGCCGACTGGTGGGGCGCCGGTCCCGGCGCGCACAGCCATGTCGGCGGGGTGCGCTGGTGGAATGTGAAGCACCCCGGCGCGTACGCGGCGGCGCTCGCCCAGGGCCGCTCCCCGGGCGCGGGCCGGGAACTCCTCTCCCCCGAGGACCGCAGGGTGGAGCGGATCCTGCTGGAGCTGCGGCTGCGGGACGGCGTGCCGCTCTCCCTGCTGCGCCCCGCCGGCCGCGCGGCCTCCCGCGAGGCGCTCGCCGGCGGACTGCTGGACGAGGCGTCGTACGCGGCGGGCCGGGGCGTGCTGACCCTGCGCGGGCGCCTGCTGGCGGACGCGGTGGTCCGGGACCTGGTGGACTGACGGCGCCCACTCGGGCCCGTACCCCGGCCGGCCCCCGGCCGCCGATACCCGGGCCCGTATCCCGGCCGGCGCCGGGCCCGCCGGTCAGCCCGGCCCGCCGCCGGGGCCGGGCGCGGTCACGAAGTCGATCAGCTCCTCGACGCGCCCCAGCAGCGCCGGCTCCAGATCACGGTAGGACCGCACCCGCGACAGAATGTGCTGCCAGGCCGCCCCGGTGTTCGCGGGCCAGCCCAGTGCCCGGCACACCCCCGTCTTCCAGTCCTGTCCGCGCGGCACGGCCGGCCAGCCGGCGATCCCCACCGACGAGGGCTTCACCGCCTCCCAGACGTCGATGTACGGGTGGCCGGTGATCAGCACATGGTCACCGGTCACGGACGCGGCGATCCGGAACTCCTTCGAACCCGGCACCAGATGGTCCACCAGGACCCCGAGGCGGGCGTCCGGTCCGGGGGCGAACTCGGCGACGATGGCGGGCAGATCGTCGATGCCCTCCAGATACTCCACCACCACTCCCTCGATCCGCAGATCGTCACCCCAGACCCGCTCCACCAGCTCCGCGTCGTGGCGGCCCTCCACATAGATCCGGCCGGCCCGCGCCACCCGCGCCCGCGCACCGGGCACGGCGACCGACCCGGAGGCCGTCCGGGCGGGTGCGGCGGGGGCGGTGCGCCCCGGGCGCACCAGGGTCACCTCACGCCCCTCCAGCAGAAAGCCGCGCGGGGAGAGCGGGAAGACGCGGTGCTTGCCGAAGCGGTCCTCCAGCGTCACCGTCCCCGCCTCGCACCGGATCACCGCACCGCAGAAGCCCGTGGTGATCTCCTCCACCACCAGATCGGGATCGGCGGGGACTTCGGGGGCCGGGGCCTGCTTCCTCTTCCACGGCGGGGTCAGATCGGGGTGGTGATTCCTGCTGTGCATGTGCTCATTCTGCGATGCGCCGCCCCCGGCCGGCGCGGGTACCGGCGATCCGCGCCCCGTTTCCCGCCACGACCGCCATGGACCGCCACGGAGCTCCACGGAACCGGATCGCCGCGAACCCGGTACGCCGAGCACGGCGCGCGCCGAGGAGCGCCGTTGTGCGGGTGCGCGCCGGGGCGCGGCCGGCCGGAGCGCACGCCGGGCGCGACAGCGCCCCGGCACCCCGCCCCGGTACCCGTGCCCCCACTCCCGGCGCCCGCTCCCGGCCTCCCTCGCGGCGCCCGCACCGGCTCACCCCCGGCGTGCGCCCCGCCCCGCCCCCGCACCCCGTCCCGCGCCCGCCCGCACCCCGTCCCGCGCCTCCTACGCCCTCTGCGCCCCGCCGCTGAACCGTTCCGCCAGAGTGTCCCGCTGAGCGCGTACGAAGGCGGCGTCCACCACCGCGCCGTGCCCCGGCACGTACACCGCGTCCTCCCCGCCGAGTGCCAGCAGCCGGTCCAGCGCCGCGGGCCAGCCGGACGGCACCGCGTCGGGCCCCGCCTGCGGCTCGCCCGACTCCTCCACCAGGTCCCCGCAGAAGACCACCGCCGGGGATCCGGGCACCAGTACCGCCAGATCATGGCCGGTGTGCCCCGGCCCCACATCGGCCAGCACCACCCGCCGCCCGCCGCCCAGATCGAGCGTCCGCTCCCCGGAGACCGGATGCGACGGCTCCACCAGCAGTTCGGCCGACTCCGCCGCCTCGGCCTCCGGGACCCCGAACCGCACCGCGTCCGCCCGCAGCGCCTCCCGCTCCGCCGGCAGCACGGTCTCCGTCCCCGCCGCGCCGAACACCGCCACCCCGGCGAAGGCCGCCGTCCCCATCACATGGTCGAAGTGCGGATGGCTGAGTGCGATATGCGTCACCCTCCGGCCGCCGAGCAGCGCCTGCGCCTGGAGGCGCAGTTCCGCCCCCTCCCGGAGCGTGGAGCCCGTGTCGTACAGCAGGGCGCCCGCCGTGCCGGCGATCAACCCACAGGTGGCGTCCCAGCCCGGCAGCCTGCGCCGGCCCACCCCGTCGGCCAGCCTTTCCCAGCCGAACTCTTCCCAACTCGCGTTCATGTCGCGACGTTACCGGGAACGACCCGCGAGGGCGCGCGGTAGCGTGGCCGGTCGCCCTTGCTAGGGGCGTACCCCTCGGCCGTACACTGGCACGGAGAAATCTGGCACTCGCACCCCTTGAGTGCCAGGCAGTGACCGAAGAACCACCGAGGGAAACACAGCTGGAGGTGTGCGCGATGCTCAGTGAACGCAGACTGGAGGTGCTTCGCGCCATTGTCCAGGACTATGTGGGCACCGAGGAGCCGGTCGGCTCCAAGGCCCTCACCGAGCGGCACCGGCTCGGCGTCTCACCGGCGACCGTCCGCAATGACATGGCCGTACTGGAGGAGGAGGGCTTCATCGCCCAGCCCCACACCAGTGCCGGACGCATCCCGACCGACAAGGGCTACCGGCTCTTCGTCGACCGGCTCGCCGGGGTCAAGCCCCTCTCCTCCGCCGAGCGCCGCGCCATCCAGAGTTTCCTGGACGGCGCCGTCGATCTCGACGACGTGGTGGGGCGGACGGTACGGCTGCTGGCGCAGCTGACGCGACAGGTCGCCGTCGTCCAGTACCCCTCGCTGACGCGTTCCACGGTCCGGCACGTGGAGCTGCTGGCCCTCGCGCCCGCCCGGCTGATGCTCGTCCTGATCACGGACACCGGCCGGGTCGAACAGCGCATGATCGACTGTCCGGCGCCCTTCGGCGAGACATCCCTCGCGGATCTGCGGGCCAGGCTCAATGCCCGGGTCGTCGGCCGCCGCTTCTCGGACGTGCCGCAGCTGGTGCAGGATCTCGCCGACTCCTTCGACCCCGAGGACCGGGGTACGGTCTCCACCGTGCTCTCCACTCTGCTGGAGACCCTGGTCGAGGAGACGGAGGAGCGGCTGGTGATCGGCGGCACGGCCAATCTCACCCGCTTCGGCCACGATTTCCCGCTGACCATCCGGCCGGTGCTGGAGGCGCTGGAGGAGCATGTGGTGCTGCTCAAGCTGCTCGGCGAGGCCAAGGAGTCGGGGGGCATGGGCATGACCGTGCGTATCGGTCATGAGAACGCCCATGAAGGGCTCAACTCAACCTCCGTGGTCGCCGTCGGCTACGGTTCGGGCGACGAAGCAGTCGCCAAACTCGGCGTGGTCGGACCGACCCGCATGGACTACCCCGGAACGATGGGAGCGGTACGCGCAGTGGCACGTTACGTCGGACAGATCCTGGCGGAGTCGTAAGTGGCCACGGACTACTACGCCGTACTCGGCGTGCGCCGCGACGCATCTCAGGACGAGATCAAGAAGGCATTCCGGCGGCTCGCCCGCGAGCTGCACCCGGATGTCAACCCCGATCCGAAGACCCAGGAGCGGTTCAAGGAGATCAACGCCGCTTACGAGGTGCTCTCGGACCCGCAGAAGAAGCAGGTCTACGACCTCGGCGGCGATCCGCTCTCCCAGTCGGGCGGTGCCGGCGCGGCCGGCTTCGGCGCCGGCGGCTTCGGGAACTTCTCGGACATCATGGACGCGTTCTTCGGGAACGCCTCCCAGCGCGGGCCGAGGTCGCGCACCCGGCGCGGCCAGGACGCGATGATCCGGCTGGAGATCGACCTCAACGAGGCGGCCTTCGGCACCACCAAGGAGATCCAGGTCGACACCGCCGTGGTGTGCACGACCTGCTCCGGCGAGGGCGCCGCGCCCGGTACCTCCGCGCAGACCTGTGACATGTGCCGCGGTCGCGGCGAGGTCTCGCAGGTCACCCGGTCCTTCCTGGGCCAGGTCATGACCTCGCGGCCGTGTCCGCAGTGTCAGGGCTTCGGCACCGTGGTCCCGACCCCGTGCCCGGAGTGCGCGGGCGACGGCCGGGTGCGGTCCCGCCGCACCCTGACCGTGAAGATCCCGGCCGGTGTCGACAACGGCACCCGGATCCAGCTCGCGGGCGAGGGCGAGGTCGGCCCCGGCGGCGGTCCCGCCGGTGATCTCTATGTCGAGATCCATGAGCTGGCCCACCCGGTCTTCCAGCGCCGCGGCGACGACCTGCACTGCACGGTCACCATCCCGATGACCGCGGGCGCCCTCGGCACCAAGGTGCCACTGGAGACGCTCGACGGGATCGAGGAGATCGACATCCGTCCCGGGACCCAGTCCGGACAGTCGGTTCCGCTGCACGGCCGGGGCATCACCCATCTGCGGGGCGGCGGCCGGGGCGATCTGATCGTGCACGTCGAGGTGATGACGCCGTCCAAGCTCGACCCCGAGCAGGAGCGGCTGCTGCGCGAGCTGGCGAAGCTGCGCGGCGAGGAGCGGCCCACCGGGCAGTTCCAGCCCGGGCAGCAGGGGCTCTTCTCCCGGCTGAAGGACGCCTTCAACGGCCGTTAGCGGGACGGCGGACGGCGACGCGCCCGTACAGCGGCCGTCGCCTCCGCCGCAGGGACGACGCGCTCGCCGGGCGGCATGTGCCGTCACCCGGCAGCCGCATCCGGCACACGCCGGTCCCGTCCGGCACAAGGCGGTCGGGTCCGGCACAAGGCGGTCGGGTCCGGCACAAGGCGGTCGGGTCCGGGACCTCGGTCCCGGGCCCGCGGTGTTCCCGGCCGGTGTGCGGGGCCGCGTCCCCGAACTGCCGGGCCCCGCAACCCCCTTGCCGAACCCCGGTTCAGTAGCCCCCGAAACCCCCTCCGGCACACGGCCGGACTCGATTCGGCGGCCCGGGAGCGGCATGGCACCATGCACGCATGTCCTCCGCACTGACCGATCTCTGCCGGTATCCCATCGTGCAGGCCCCCATGGCGGGCGGTGCTTCCCGCCCCCAGCTCGCGGCCGCCGTCTCCGAGGCGGGCGGGCTCGGATTCCTTGCCGCCGGGTACAAGACCGCGGACGGCATGTACCAGGAGATCAAGCAGATCCGAGGGCTCACCGGCCGGCCCTTCGGGGTCAATCTCTTCATGCCGCAGCCCATGACCGCCGACCCCGCCGCCATCGAGGTCTACGGGCACCAGCTCGCCGGCGAGGCCGGCTGGTACGAGACCCCGCTCGGCGATCCCGAATCGGGGAACGACGACGGCTGGGAGGCCAAGCTCGCGATACTCCGCGACGATCCCGTGCCCGTGGTCTCCTTCACCTTCGGCTGCCCCGCCCCCGAGGTGCTGGAATCCTTCACCCGCGCGGGCACCCGCACCGTCGTCACCGTCACCACGCCGGAGGAGGCGCAGGCCGCGCAGCGCGCCGGTGCCGACGCCCTCTGTGTGCAGGGTGTCGAGGCCGGCGGCCACCAGGGCACCCACCGGGACGACCCGGCCGGCGACAACGCCGGAATCGGACTGCTCACCCTCGTCGCGCTGATCCGCGAGTCCGTGGAACTGCCCGTCATCGCCACGGGCGGACTGATGCGCGGCGCCCAGATCGCCGCCGTGCTCGCCGCCGGGGCGGATCTGGCCCAGCTCGGCACCGCCTTCCTCGTCTGCCCCGAGTCCGGTGCGCACGCCCTGCACAAGCAGGCGATGACCAACCCGCTCTTCCTGCGGACGGAGCTCACCCGGGCCTTCTCCGGGCGGCCCGCCCGGGGGCTCGTCAACCGTTTCATGCGCGAGCACGGACCGTACGCGCCCGCCGCCTATCCCCAGGTGCACCATCTGACCAGCGGGCTGCGCAAGGCCGCCGCCAAGGCCGGCGACGCCCAGGGCATGTCCCTGTGGGCCGGTCAGGGCCACCGGATGGCGCGGTCACTGCCCGCCGCCGAGCTCATCGGCGTACTCGCCGCCGAGATGGCCGCCGCCCGCGCCGGGACCCCGGCCGCCGCCCCTTCCCCCGAGGAGTCCGCATGACCGCGCCCGTCTTCGTCGTGGACTCGCTGGACGGCACCGCTCCCGGAGCCCTGTTCACGCTCGACGGCCCCGAGGGACGGCATGCCGTCTCGGTACGGCGGCTGGAGGCCGGCGAGGAGATCGTGCTGACGGACGGGCGGGGCCGGGGTGCCGCCGGGACCGTGGTGCGGACCGAGGGCAGGGACCGGCTGATCGCCGAGGTGCTGAGCCTTCCGGCCGAACCCGAACCCGGGCCCCGTATCACGGTTGTTCAGGCCCTGCCCAAGGGCGACCGGGGGGAACTGGCCGTCGAGACCATGACGGAGACCGGGGTGGACGAGATCGTGCCCTGGTCGGCGGCGCGCTGCATCACCCAGTGGAAGGGCGAGCGCGGAGCCAAGTCGCTCGCCAAGTGGCGGGCCACCGCGCGCGAGGCGGGCAAGCAGTCGCGCAGGCTCCGCTTCCCGGAGGTCGCGGACGCGGCGACGACCCGGCAGATCGCCGCGCGGCTCGCGGAGGCCGATTTCGCCGCCGTGCTCCACGAGGAGGGCGCGGAGCCGCTGGCCACCGCCGAACTTCCCGAGCGGGGCTCGATCGTGCTGGTCGTCGGCCCGGAGGGCGGGGTCTCGCCGGAGGAGCTGGCGGTCTTCGCGGCGGCCGGGGCCAAGCCGTACCGCCTGGGGCGCACCGTGCTGCGGACCTCCACGGCGGGGACGGCGGGCGTCGCCCTGCTGCTGGGCCGCACCGGCCGCTGGTCCTGAGCCGGCCCGCGCCCGTCCGGGACGGCCGCGGCAGACCGCCCCGTACGCCTCGCCGCGCGCCGGTTCCGCGACGGCGCCGGTCACCGTGCCGAACAGCGGCCAACCGTCCGTTTCCGTTGTCCCGGCGGCGGGCAGCGGCCCCCGTGCCGTCGCCGCGTCAACCGGACGCCGCACCGCGCCCGGCTCGTACAGGTTGAGATGTGTTCCTCCGGGACCCCGGACCGACCCGGTGTGCTCGATGGCGTCCGCGATCCCTCTTCCGGGCCGGGGGACGGAAACCGCTCTCCAGCCGGCCCGGCCTCCGCTCGGTGAACAGGGCCGGGACCATACGGCAGTCCCGGCTTCTCCCGTCGGAGGAGCGGGTGTGGCGGTGCCGTACGGTCCACGGGTGAACCGCGCCGGAGCCGGTGACCAGCCGGCGCGGGCGGTGCGGCTTTCCGCTCATTCCCGGGACCGTACGCGGGACATCTGTCCGCAACCACTCTTTTGCTGTCCGCTCGGCGGTGTCACCCTGCCGTTCATGAAAGGCAAGAGACTCGCACACCGCCGTTTCCCGCTGGCCGTCGTCGCGATCACCGGGAGCGCGGTCATGGCGCTCGCCGCCTGTGATCCGTCCGGCGGCGGGCTGAACGCCGGTTCGGTCGCCCTCACCACCGACCGCGCCACCACCAAGACCCTGGAACGCCTCGGTACCGGGGTGCGCTGGTTCAGCTGTACGGCCGAGGTCGGCGGGGGAGGGGCGAGCGCCACCCCGGCACCGGACGGTTCGGCCGGCACGGTCGCCTGCGAGGGCGAGACCGACACCAAGCAGCAGATCACGCTCAAGGGAAAGGTGACGGACGACAGTTCGGCGACCTGTGTACGGGGCGATCTGATGGCCAGGATCGAGGAGCAGGTCGCCTTCGAGGCCACTTTCCTCGGCGACTGCGGCACCCGGCCCTCCCGTGAGACCCGCCCGCCGGGCGAGGCCCGTCCGTCCAGTGAGGCCCGGCCGGCCGCCGTCTCCTCCCGGGAGGCCGTCCCGGGGCGGCCGGGCCCGACCGTCACCGTGACGCACACGAAGACGAGAACACACACGAGGACGGTGGTGGTGACCAGGACGGTGACCGCGACCGTGACGAGGACGGCGACGGCGACCGTGACGGCGACGCGCACCGTGACCGCCGAGCCGCGGGAGCGGTAGCGGTAGCGGGTGGTGTGGGGCGCGGGGCGCGCTGGGGCGCGGGGGTGGCGTGCGCCGGTGCGCCGCGATCCGCCGGCCGCCGCGCACGCCCGCCCCGTACGCCGGAACGCGCGCCGCGCGCCCACCCGGTACGCCCGCGCCGCGCCCGCCGGACCCGTGCACCGCGCTTCTCCGCGCCCCCGGCCCGTACGCCGGAACTCGCCACCCCCGCGCAGGCCCCCGCGCGCCGTTCCGCGGCCCGTCCGCCGCTTCCGGGCGCCCGCGTTCCACGCTCTTTCCGATCGCCGAAACCCGTGACCACGGTGTGCCGTGCTGCCTAGGGTGACCCTGTGACGCAGCCTGCCTACCTTCGGTATCCGCATATCCACGGCGAGTTGATCGCCTTCACCGCAGAGGACGACGTCTGGGTCGCCCCGCTCGACGGCGGCCGTGCCTGGCGCGTCAGCGCCGACGACATGCCCGTCGACCATCCGCGGATCTCCCCCGACGGCACCCGCATAGCGTGGACCTCGCGCCGCGACGGTGCCCCCGAGGTGCACCACGCCCCCGTCGACGGCGGACCCACGGACCGGCTCACCCACTGGGGCAGCGCCAAGACCGCCGTGCGCGGCTGGACGCCCGACGGCCGGATCCTCGCCGTCACCGCCCATGGCCAGGTCTCCCTGCGCCGCACCTGGGCACGGGCCGTCCCGCTCGACGGCGGCCCGGGGGAGCTCCTTCCGTACGGCCCGGTCGGCGGGGTCGCGCACGGCGCCGGCGGCGGGGTTCTGCTGCTCTCCGCCACCATGGGCCGGGAGGCCGCCGCCTGGAAGCGGTACCGGGGCGGCACGGCCGGAAAGCTGTGGATCGACCGGACGGGCGAGGGGGAGTTCACCCGGGTCCACGCCGGCGTCGACGGAAACATCGAGTATCCGCTCTGGACATCCGGCGGGCCCGGCGCCGAGGGCCGGATCGCCTTTCTCTCCGACCACGAGGGCGTCGGAGCCCTGTACTCCTCCGGGCCCGACGGCTCCGGACTCCGCCGGCACACCCCCTTGGACGGCTTCTGGGCCCGCCACGCGGCCACCGACGGAACGCGTGTCGTCTACTGCGCCGCCGGTGAACTCTGGCTGCTGGACGATCTCGACGGGGCCGAGCCGCGCCGGATCGGCATCCGCCTCGGCGGCCAGCGCACCGATCTGCGCCCCCGGCTCATCCACGCCGACCATCACCTCGGCTCCGCCGCGCCCGACCACACGGGCCGCGGCAGCGCCGTCGAGATCCGCGGCGGCATCCACTGGGTGACCCACCGCGAGGGCCCCGCGCGGGAGCTCGCCGCCGAGCCCGGGGTGCGGGCGAGGCTGCCCCGCACCTTCCGGGCGGACGGCGCGGAACACGTCGTCTGGGTCACCGACAAGGAGGGGGAGGACGCGCTGGAGTTCGCCCCCGCCACCGGCAGAGCCCCGGGGGCCGAGCCGCGCCGGTTCGGTGCCGGCCTGCTCGGGCGGGTGCTGAGCCTGGCCGTCGCCCCCGACGGCGGCAGGGCCGCCGTCGCCTCGCACGACGGCCGGGTGCTGCTGGTCGACCGGGACTCCGGCGCGGTGCGCGAGGTCGACCGCAGCGAGGACGGCGAGGCCACCGGCCTGGTCTTCTCCCCCGACTCCGGCTGGCTCGCCTGGTCCCACGCCGGTCCGGCCCCGCTGCGCCAGCTCAAGCTGGCCCGTCTCACCGATCTCACCGTCGCCGAGGCGACCCCGCTGCGCTTCCGCGACTTCCAGCCCGCCTTCACCCTCGACGGCAAACACCTGGCGTTCCTCTCCGAGCGCGCCTTCGACCCGGTGTACGACACCCATGTCTTCGATCTGGCCTTCATCGGCGGCTGCCGTCCGCATCTGATCACCCTGGCCGCCACGACACCCTCGCCCTTCGGGCCGCAGCGGCACGGGCGCCCCTTCGAGGCCGACCCTCCGGAGGAGGACACGGAGCCGGCCCCGCACAAAGAGGAGGAGGAGGAGAAGAAGGAGCCGTCCCCCGGGACGGAAGGGGAGGACACAAAGGACGGGGAGGACGGGACGGAAGAGGAGGACGGAGCGGGCGGGGAGGAAGGAACGGGAGGGAAGGGCGCCGGGAGCGCGGACGGCACCGTCCCCGTCACCCGGATCGATCTCGGCGGACTCGCCGACCGGATAGTGCCGTTCCCCGTCGAGGCGGCCCGCTACTCCACCCTGCGCGCCGCCAAGGACGGTCTGCTCTGGCTGCGCCACCCCCTGCGCGGAACCCTCGGCGCCAACCGGGCCGGCCCGGACGACCCGGGCCCGCGGACCACCCTGGAGCGGTACGACCTCGTCCAGCAGCGCGGCGAGGAGCTCTCCTCCAACGCGAGCGGATACTCCGTCAGCGGCGACGGCAAGCGGGTCCTCCTCTACTCGGACGGCTCGCTCCGGGTGGTCCCCAGCGACCGGCGCGCCTCCCGCGACGAGGACAGCGACACCAACATCACCGTGGACCTCTCCCGGGTGCGCCGGCTCCTGGACCCGGCCGCCGAGTGGCGCCAGATGTACGCCGAGACCGGCCGTCTGATGCGGGACAACTTCTGGCGCGCCGACCTCGGCGGGGTGGACTGGGACGGCGTACTCGACCGCTACCGCCCGGTTCTCGACCGGGTCGCCACCCATGACGATCTGGTCGACCTGCTCTGGGAGGTCCAGGGCGAACTCGGCACCTCGCATGCCTACGTCTCGCCGCGCGGCTGGTACGGGAGCCGGTCCACCCGGCAGGGACTGCTCGGCGCCGACCTCTCCCGTACGCCGGACGGCACCTGGCGCATCGACCGGGTGCTGCCGTCCGAGACCTCCGACCCGGACGCGCACTCACCGCTCGCCGCACCCGGTGTCGCGGTGCGCGCGGGCGACACCGTTCTCGCGGTGGACGGCCGCCCGGTGGACCCGGTCACCGGACCCGGGCCGCTGCTGATCGGCTCGGCCGGCAAACCGGTCGAGCTGACCATCGCCCCGGCCGGCGGCGGCGAGCGGCGGTACGCCGTGGTCGTACCGCTGGCGGACGAGGAACCGCTGCGGTACCACGACTGGGTCGCGGGCCGGCGGGCGTATGTCCACGAGAAGTCCGGTGGCAGACTCGGCTATCTCCATGTGCCGGACATGCAGGCCCCCGGGTGGGCGCAGATCCACCGCGATCTGCGGGTCGAGGTGGCCCGCGAGGGGCTGATCGTGGACATCCGGGAGAACCGCGGCGGCCACACCTCCCAGCTGGTGATCGAGAAGCTGACCCGCCGGATCGTGGGCTGGGACATGCCGCGCGGCAGAAGGCCGTTCAGCTATCCGCAGGACGCCCCGAGGGGTCCGGTGGTCGCGGTGGCGAACGAGTTCTCCGGCTCGGACGGCGACATCGTCAACGCCGCGATCAAGGCCCTCGGGATCGGCCCGGTGGTCGGGACCCGCACCTGGGGCGGTGTGGTCGGTATCGACAGCCGGTACTCCCTGGTGGACGGGACACTGGTGACCCAGCCCAAGTACGCCTTCTGGCTGGAGGGCCATGAGTGGGGGGTGGAGAACCACGGCGTGGACCCGGATGTGGAGGTGGTGACGACCCCGCAGGACCATGCGGCCGGACGGGACCCCCAGTTGGACGAGGCGGTCCGGATCGCGCTCGCCTCGCTGGCGGAGAATCCGGCCAAGTCGCCCCCGGAGCCGCGGTAGCGGCGGGGGCGGCGGCGGGCGGCCGGCCTCACGGGTACGGGCGGGGCGCCGCCGGCCGGCCCCCGGTCATCCGCGCCTTCCGCGCCCGGCACCCCGGCGCCGAGGTGCGGATCGAGACCGTCCCCCACGACGCGCCCGTGCCCGCCCCGCCCTCCTGGCCGACCGGGTCGACATCGCCCTGCTCACCGAGCCCGACCGGGAGATGGACCTGCTCAGCCCCACCCCGCTCTTCGAGGACGAGATGGTGGCAGTGGTCCCGGCCCGGCACCCCTGGGCCGCCCGCCCGCCGCCCGGCCCGCCCCGTGAGGCAGGCGCCCCCGACCCCGTGCACCCCGCCCCGTGAGGCAGGCGCCCCCGACCCCGTGCGCCCCCGCCCCGTACACCTCCGTGAGGCGGGTCCCCCGCCCGGCCCCGCACACCGTTCCCCCGCCCGTCGATACGATGCACCGGTACCTTGATCCCACCCGAGAAGGAGCCCGGCATGGCGGGAGAAACCCAGGCCGACTGCCTGTTCTGCAAGATCGCGGCCGGCGAGGTGCCCGCCACCGTCGTACACGAGACGGAGACCGTCGTCGCCTTCCGGGACATCACCCCGCAGGCCCCCAGCCATGTCCTGGTGATCCCCAGGGCCCACTACCCCGACGCCGCCTCCCTCGCCGCCGCCGAGCCCGCGCTCGCCGCCGAGGTGCTGCGCGCCGCCGGGGAGGTCGCCGAGCGGGAGAAGACCGCCGGCTCCGGCTACCGCATCGTCTTCAACACCGGCTCCGGCGCCGGACAGACCGTGTTCCACGCGCACGCCCATGTGCTCGGCGGACGCGGCCTCGAATGGCCCCCCGGATAGCGGCCGGCCCACCTTGTCCGCACGCGAGCTCGTCGTCCTCGGCACCGCCAGCCAGGTACCCACCCGCCACCGCAACCACAACGGCTACCTGCTCCGCTGGGGCGCCGAGGGCATCCTCTTCGACCCCGGCGAGGGCACCCAGCGCCAGATGCTCCGCGCCGGAATCGCCGCCCATGACCTGAACCGGATCTGCGTCACCCACTTCCACGGCGACCACTCCCTCGGACTCGCCGGCGTCATCCAGCGCGTCAATCTCGACCGGGTCCCGCACGAGATCACCGCCCACTACCCGGCGAGCGGCCGGCACTTCTTCGAACGCCTGCGGTACGCCACCGCCTACCGGGAGACCGTCCGGCTGACCGAGGTCCCCGTCTCCGCCGACGGCGTACTGGCGCGCACCGCCGCGTACACCCTGGAGGCACACCGGCTCTCGCACCCCGTGGAGTCGTACGGCTACCGCCTCACCGAGCCCGACGGCCGCCGCATGCTCCCGGACCGGCTGGCGGCGCACGGCATCAAGGGCCCGGACGTCGGACGGCTCCAGCGCGACGGCGAGCTCGGCGGCGTCACCCTGGACGAAGTCAGCGAACCCCGGCGCGGCCAGCGGTTCGCCTTCGTGATGGACACCCGGCTCTGCGACGGTGTGCGCACCCTCGCCGAGGGCTGCGACATGCTCGTCATCGAATCCACCTTCCTGGACGAGGACGAACGGCTCGCGACCGACCACGGCCATCTGACCGCCGGACAGGCGGCCCGGGTGGCCCGCGAAGCGAAGGTGCGCCATCTCGTCCTCACCCACTTCTCCCAGCGCTACTCCGACCCCGGCGCATTCGAACGACAGGCCCGCGCCGCGGGATTCACCGGCGAGCTGACCATCGCCGCGGACCTGCTGCGCGTCCCCCTCCCCACCCGCCACACCTGAACGAAGCCGGATCGCCCGTGCCACTCCCCAAAGCCGAACTCCACCTGCACATCGAAGGCACCCTGGAGCCCGAACTCGCCTTCGCCCTCGCCGCCCGGAACAGCGTGCTCCTGCCCTACCGGGACACCGAGGAACTGCGCCGCGCCTATCTCTTCGACGACCTCCGGTCATTCCTCGATCTGTACTACGCCCTGATGGCCGTGCTGGTGACCGAGGACGACTTCGCCGAACTCGCCGACGCCTATCTGACCCGGGCCGCCGCCCAGGGCGTGCGCCACGCGGAGATCTTCTTCGACCCGCAGGCGCACACCGAGCGCGGCGTCCCGATCGGCACCGTCATCGAGGGCCTGGCCCGCGCGCTGGACGCGAGCGAGGAGCGCCACGGCATCTCCACCCGGCTGATCATGTGTTTTCTGCGCGATCTGTCCGCCGAGTCCGCGATGGAGACGCTGGAGGCCGCCAAGCCCCATCTGCACCGGATCACGGCCGTGGGCCTCGACTCGGCGGAGGTGGGCAATCCGCCCTCGAAGTTCCGCGAGGTGTACGCGGCGGCCGGCGCGCTCGGGCTGCGCAAGGTCGCGCACGCCGGCGAGGAGGGCCCGGCGTCCTATGTCCGGGAGGCGCTGGACATCCTCGGCGTGGAGCGGATCGATCACGGGCTGCGCTGCATGGAGGACGGGGAACTGGTGGCCCGGCTGGTCCGGGAGCGGGTGCCGCTCACCCTCTGCCCGCTCTCCAACCTCCGGCTGCGGGTCATCGCCACACTGGAGGAGCACCCGCTGGCCCGGATGATGGACGCCGGACTGCTCTGCACCGTCAACTCCGACGATCCCGCGTACTTCGGCGGCTATGTCGGCGACACCTTCCACGCGGTCCGGGAGGCCCTGGGGCTGGGGGAGGAGCGGCTGCGGGAGCTGGCGCGCAATTCGTTCACGGCGTCCTTCCTGGACGACGACGAGGAGCGCCGGGCGAAGCTGATCGCCGAGGTCGACGCGTACGACTTCGGGGTGCGGCGCCCCGAGTAACGGCGCCGGGCCCCGTGCCTCCCGCCCCGGGCAGCGGCGCTGGGCCCGCCCCTGCCCGGCCGCGCCCCGGGTCTTCTCCCCGAATGCCCTCTCCCCGGGGCCGCCGCCCCCGCCGGGGGCGGGCTCCGGGGGCCGGCCGGCCGCGCGGTCCCGGAGCCGCGGCCCCGGCATCCGCGCAGCTCACGCCGGGTGTGTACGGCTCCTCCCGCGGCCGGGGGAAGGCCCGCCGAGGCGCCCGGGACAGCCGCCGGCGCACCCGCCCGGGCGAACCGGCCGTCCGGGCACAGCCGTATTCGACTGCTCCTCGAGGCCATGTTTGACACACTGGCCTGACCTGCACCATGCACAGGAGCGGCGGCACAGTGAGCACATGGCACACCTCTCATGACGTCCCCTTCGGCCCTCCGTCGACCGGTCACGGCGGCCTGTCCGCCGCCCGCGCGGACGGATCCCCCGCCGAGCACCGCCGCGCCTGCCTGGACCCGCTGGCCGCGCTCCGCACCCCCGCCGACCCGGCCTGCGACGTCTATCTCACCGGCACCGTCTTCCTGGACATCATCTTCACCGGCCTGGACTCCGCCCCGGTCAGGGGCACCGAATCCTGGGCCCGGGGCATGGGATCCAGCCCCGGCGGGGTCGCCAACATGGCCACCGCCCTCGCCCGGCTGGGGCTGCGCACCTCCCTCGCCGCGGCCTTCGGCGACGACCACTACGGCGACTACTGCCGGGACGCGCTGGAGCAGGGCGAGGGCATCGATCTGTCGCTGTCGCGCACGGTCCCCGGCTGGCATTCCCCCGTCACCGTCTCGATGGCGTACGAGGGCGAGCGCACGATGATCTCGCACGGCCACGAGGCCCCGCCGACCGAGCCCGCCCCCGAGTGCCCGCCGCCCGCCCGGGCCGCCGTCGCCTCCCTCACCCCCGGCCGGCGCGACCCGTGGATCGCCCAGGCGGCCCGGAAGGGCACCCGGATCTTCGCCGATGTGGGCTGGGACGAATCGGGCCGCTGGGACCCGGACGACCTGGCCGACCTGGAGCACTGCGAGGCGTTTCTGCCCAACGCGGCCGAGGCGATGCGCTACACCCGCACCGACTGCCCGCTCGCCGCCGCCCACGCGCTGGCCGACCGGGTGCCGCTGGCCGTCGTCACCCTCGGCCCGGAGGGCGCGTACGCGGTGGACGGCTCCACCGGCGAGAGCGCCCAGGTGCCCGGCATCCCGGTGGAGGCGCTCGACCCCACCGGCGCCGGGGATGTCTTCGTGGCCGGATTCGTCACCGGCACCCTGGCCGAGTGGCCGCTCGCCGACCGGCTCGCCTTCGCCGCGCTCTCCGCCGCGCTGTCGGTGCAGGAGTTCGGCGGATCGCTCTCCGCGCCCGGCTGGCTGGAGATCGCCGCCTGGTGGCGGCATGTCCAGGGCCCCAAGGGGAAGATCCCGGCGGCGCTGCGCCGGTACGCCTTCCTCGACACCCTGCTGCCCGCTCCGGCCGGCACCGCCTCGCCGCTGCGCCGGGCCGTCCCGACGATCGGCTTCCGCAGCACGGCCTGAACGCACCCCGGCCTGAACGCGCCCTGTCACGACCGCGCCCTGTCACGACCGCGCCCCGTCACGACCGCGCCCTGTCACGACCGTGCCACGGCCCGAACGCACCCCGTCACGACCGTGCCACGGCCCGAACGCACCCCGTCACGACCGTGCCCCGCCCCGCCGACACCCCCGCCCGCCCGCCTCCACCCCTCCCGGGAAAAGCCCTCGGCTGTTGTCACCCCGGCGTCGTACGCTTGATGTCCAGAGGTTGTCGAGCAGCGAGAACCCTGCAATGGGAGGTATGTGCAGGCCACAGAGCCGGCCCATGAATCCGACACCCACAGCCCAGACCCCCTCCCGGCGTGCTGAAGGCGCCGGGGGACTCCCGCAGCAGGGGCAGGCGCGAGCCGAGTTCTCCGTCCCCGCCAAGCATCCGATGGTGACCGTCCTCGGTTCCGGCGACTCCCTGTTGCGCGTGATCGAGAAAGCCTTCCCCGCAGCCGACATCCATGTCCGCGGCAACAAGGTCAGCGCCGCCGGTGACGCGGCGGAAGTCGCGCTCATCCAGCGCCTGTTCGACGAGATGATGCTGGTGCTCCGCACCGGACAGCCGATGACGGAGGACGCAGTGGAACGCTCGATCGCCATGCTCCGGGCGAGCGGGCCCGGCACCGGGGACGGCACCGCCGAGACCCCCGCCGAGGTCCTCACCCAGAACATCCTCTCCAGCCGGGGCCGGACCATCCGCCCCAAGACGCTCAACCAGAAGCACTATGTCGACGCCATCGACAAGCACACCATCGTCTTCGGCATCGGCCCCGCCGGCACCGGCAAGACCTATCTCGCCATGGCCAAGGCGGTCCAGGCGCTCCAGTCCAAGCAGGTCAACCGGATCATTCTGACCCGGCCCGCGGTGGAGGCGGGGGAGCGGCTCGGCTTCCTCCCCGGCACCCTCTACGAGAAGATCGACCCCTATCTGCGTCCGCTCTACGACGCGCTGCACGACATGCTCGACCCCGACTCCATCCCCCGGCTGATGGCCGCGGGCACCATCGAGGTCGCGCCGCTGGCGTACATGCGGGGCCGCACCCTCAATGACGCCTTCATCATTCTCGACGAGGCGCAGAACACCAGCGCCGAACAGATGAAGATGTTCCTCACCAGGCTCGGCTTCGATTCGAAGATCGTCATCACCGGCGACATCACCCAGGTCGACCTTCCGGGCGGCACCAAGAGCGGTCTGCGCCAGGTCCAGGACATCCTGGACGGCGTCCCGGATGTCCACTTCTCGCGGCTCACCTCCCAGGACGTCGTCCGGCACAAGCTCGTCGGCCGTATTGTCGACGCGTACGAGAAGTACGACGGTCTCGGCGGCACGCACGGCGGCCGCGGCGGCCATGGGCACGGGAACGGGAAGTAGCGGTACTGCACACCATGTCGATCGACGTCAACAACGAATCCGGAACCGAGGTCGACGAGCAGGCGATCCTCGACGTGGCGCGGTACGCGCTCGCCCGGATGCGCATCCACCCGCTCTCCGAACTGTCGGTGATCGTCGTGGACGCCGAAACCATGGAGCAGCTCCACATCCAGTGGATGGATCTCCCCGGTCCGACCGATGTCATGTCCTTCCCGATGGACGAGCTCCGTCCGCCGGTGAAGGACGACGAGGAGCCCCCGCAGGGGCTCCTCGGTGACATCGTGCTCTGCCCGGAGGTCGCCGCCCAGCAGGGCGAACAGGCCCCCACCGGCCATTCCATGGACGAGGAGCTCCAGCTGCTCACCGTCCACGGAGTGCTCCATCTGCTGGGGTACGACCACGAGGAGCCGGACGAGAAGGCCGAGATGTTCGGTCTCCAGGCGGCGATTGTCGACGGCTGGCGTGCGGAGAAGGGCCTCACCGGCCCGTCGCCCGCGCCGACCGTGTCATGAGCGCCCCCCTCGTCCTCGGCGCGGTCCTGCTGGTCGTGGTCGCCTGGCTGGCGGCCTGCGCGGAGGCCGGCATCGCCCGCATCTCGACCTTCCGGGCCGCCGAGTCCGTGCGCTCCGGACGGCGCGGCGCGGCCCGGCTGGCGCAGGTCGCCGCCGATCCCACCCGCTATCTCAATGTCGCCCTGCTGGTCCGGGTGGCCTGCGAGATGGCGGCCGGTGTCCTGGTCACCTACGCCTGTCTCCAGGAATTCCCCGAGACCTGGGAGGCGCTGGCCGTCGCCATCGGGGTGATGGTGCTGGTCTCCTATGTCGCCGTCGGGGTCTCCCCGCGCACCATCGGCCGCCAGCATCCGCTGAACACCGCGACCGCCGCCGCCTATGTGCTGCTGCCGCTGGCCCGGATCATGGGGCCCATTCCCCAGCTCCTGATCCTGATCGGCAACGCCCTCACGCCCGGAAAGGGCTTCCGCAAGGGCCCCTTCGCGAGCGAGGCGGAGCTCCGCGCCCTGGTCGACTTGGCCGAGCAGGAGTCGCTGATCGAGGACGACGAGCGCCGGATGGTGCACTCCGTCTTCGAGCTCGGCGACACCCTGGTCCGCGAGGTGATGGTGCCGCGTACGGATCTGATCTCCATCGAGCGGTACAAGACCGTCCGCCAGGCCCTCACCCTGGCCCTGCGCTCCGGCTTCTCCCGGATCCCCGTCACGGGCGAGAACGAGGACGATGTCGTCGGCGTGGTCTATCTGAAGGACCTGGCCCGCAAGACCCATGTCAACCGCGAGTCGGAGGCCGATCTGGTCTCCACCGCGATGCGGCCCGCGGTCTTCGTCCCCGACACCAAGAACGCCGGCGATCTGCTGCGTGAGATGCAGCAGAAGCGGAACCATGTCGCGGTCGTCATCGACGAGTACGGCGGCACCGCCGGAATCGTGACGATCGAGGACATCCTCGAAGAGATCGTCGGTGAGATCACCGACGAGTACGACCGGGAGCTGCCGCCGGTCGAGGAGCTGGGCGAGAATCGCTTCCGGGTCACCGCGCGGCTCGACATCGGCGATCTGGGCGAGCTGTACGGGCTCGACGAGCTGGACGACGAGGATGTGGAGACGGTCGGCGGCCTGCTGGCCAAGGCGCTGGGCCGGGTGCCGATCGCGGGCGCGACCGCGGTGGTCGATCTGCCGGACGGCCGGGCGCTGCGGCTGACCGCCGAGTCCCCCGCCGGCCGCCGGAACCGCATCGTGACGGTCCTCGCCGAGCCCGTGGAGGCCGGTACGGAGGGCTGAGAGCCGGGCGGCGGCCCGGACACGGGGGAGACGGGTGCACCGACGCGCGGTCGCCGGCGGGTGGCCGCGGAGAGACGGAGGGCGTGTATGAGGGCCGGGGAGCTGAAGGCGTTCTGCCTGGAGTTCAATGCCGCGGTCGAGGAGTTCCCGTTCGGGCCGGAGACCTCCGTCTTCAAGGTCGGGGGGCGGATGTTCGCCCTGAGCGCGCTCGACGGGGACCCGCTGCGGGTCAATCTGAAATGTGATCCCGAGAACGCGGTCCGGCTGCGGGCCGATCACCCGGGGATCACCCCGGGGTGGCACATGAACAAACGCCACTGGAACACGGTGGAGCCCGCCGGCCTTCCGGACAAGCTGGTCAGGGAGTTGATCGAGGACTCCTACGATCTGGTCGTGGCGGGGCTGCCCCGGGCCGAGCGGCTCCGGCTCGACCGCTCCTGACTCCCCGGCTCCCCGGCTCCCCGGCTCCCCGACCCGTTTGTCCCGGCCGCCCGGCCGGGGCCCGGGAGGTCTCCGGGAGCGCGGCCGATCTATGCTCGGCCCATGACGCAGAGCACCGAATCCGGCGAACTCGGCCCCGAGGACCGCAAGATCATCACACTGGCGCGCAGCGCCCGGGCCCGCAATGGCGTGGCCGAGGGCGCCGCTGTCCGGGACGAGACCGGACGCACCTATGTGGCGGGCACGGTGGCGCTCGACTCCCTCCGGCTCAGCGCTCTGCGGACCGCCGTGGCGATGGCCGTGGCGAGCGGGGCGAAGTCCCTGGAGGCCGCGGCCGTCGTCTCGGCGGCGGAGACCGTGCCGGACGAGGACCTGGCGGCCGTGCGCGACCTGGGCGGCCCCGCGGCCCCGGTGTTCCTGGCCGGCCCGGACGGCGCGCTGCGCACGGAGTTCACCGCCGGCTGACCCGCGGGAGTACGGGCCGGGCCGCCATCCCCGCACCGGGACCGGGTCAGGCCCCGTACCGCGCCCTTCCCCTCCCGAAACGGCCCGGCGCGGGGTTCCGCGCCCCGCGGCGGCTCCACAGCCCCGCCGTCCGCCGCCCCCGCCGCCGCGCAGGAATCAAGCGACCGTGTCCCGCGGGCGGAAAGCCTTCCGATCCGGACCCGCGCGAAACCTTCCGAAGCGGTCTCCCGCCGGCCCGCCGGGCCGGGCCCGAACGGGCAATCGGGCTGTTCGGACCGGCCGGGAGGAAGCGCGCGGGACCCCGCGCCGGGCCGTTTCGCGGGGCCGCGCGGCCCCGCCGGCCGCCCCGTCGGGCACAGGGGCGTCCGCGATCAGCGACAATGGGCGGCATGAGCGTTCGTACCCCCTCCCCCGAGCCCGCCCCCCACCGGTCGGGCTTCGCCTGCTTCGTCGGCCGTCCCAACGCGGGCAAGTCCACCCTCACGAACGCTCTGGTCGGCCAGAAGGTGGCGATCACCTCCAGCCGGCCGCAGACGACCCGGCACACCGTGCGCGGCATCGTGCACCGCCCCGAGGCGCAGCTGATCCTGGTGGACACCCCCGGTCTCCACAAGCCGCGCACCCTGCTGGGCGAGCGGCTCAACGACGTGGTCCGCACCACCTGGGCCGAGGTCGATGTCATCGGCTTCTGTCTGCCCGCCGACCAGAAGCTCGGCCCCGGCGACCGCTTCATCGCCAAGGAGCTGGCCGCGATCCGGAAGTCCCCCAAGGTCGCGATCATCACCAAGACCGACCTGGTCGACTCGAAGACCCTCGCCGAGCAGCTGATCGCCGTCGACCAGCTCGGCAAGGAGCTGGGCTTCGAGTGGGCGCAGATCATTCCCGTCTCGGTCGTCGGTGACAAGCAGGTCCAGCTCGTCGCGGATCTGCTGATCCCGCTGCTGCCGGAGGGCCCCCCGCTCTACCCGGAGGGCGACCTCACGGACGAGCCCGAGCAGGTCATGGTGGCTGAGCTGATCCGGGAGGCCGCGCTGGAGGGCGTGCGCGACGAGCTGCCGCACTCGATCGCCGTGGTGGTGGAGGAGATGCTGCCGCGCGAGGACCGGCCCGCCGACAAGCCGCTGCTGGACATCCACGCCAATGTCTACATCGAGCGCCCCAGCCAGAAGGGCATCATCATCGGCCCCAAGGGCAAGCGGCTCAAGGAGGTCGGGACCAAGTCCCGCAAGCACATCGAGGCCCTGCTCGGCACCCCGGTCTTCCTCGACCTGCATGTGAAGGTCGCCAAGGACTGGCAGCGGGACCCGAAGCAGCTCCGCAAGCTCGGCTTCTGACCCCGCCCGGGGATCCCCCGGGTCAGGCACCTTCCTTCAGGACACGGGAGACCAGCTCCCGCTGCGCGTCCGAGAGCCGGGGGTCGGCGGCGTACACCGTCCGCCCGTCCACCCGGATCTCGTACGCGAAGCCGTCCGGCACCCCGGACGGCGGAGTGCCGGACGCCCCCGCGAGGGCCCGCGCGGCGAGCTCCTGCCAGCTCCGCGCGTCGTGGAGCCCGGCGGTCTCGACCGCGGCGGATCGTTCGATACCGGCGAATCCGCCGGTACGCCTCACCTGGATACGCATGGTTTCCGTTCTAGTACGGATCGGTCCGGGGCGGTAGCCGCCCGCCCCGGACCAACCCATCCGTGCTTCCCCCGGCCCCCCTCAGGCCGTCGGCACTCCCACCGTGTCCCACGCCTTCTGGACCGCCTGGAGCTCGGCCTGGTCCCCGTACCGGGCCCGGGCCGCCGCGATCGTCAGCTTGGCGAACTCGGTGAAGCTCGCGTCCTCCCGCACCTCGCCGCCGGTGAGGGTGTCGTACCAGATCTGGCCCGCCCGCTCCCAGGCGTTCCCGCCCAGCTCGGTCGCGAGCAGATGGAAGGCGCGGTTGGGGATGCCGGAGTTGATGTGCACCCCGCCGTTGTCCTGCCCGGTGCGGACATAGTCGTCCATGTGCCCCGGCTGCGGGTCCTTGCCGAGGACGTCGTCGTCGTACGCGGTCCCCGGCTCCTTCATGCTGCGCAGGGCCACCCCGGTGACCCGGGGCGCCAGCAGTCCGGCGCCGATCAGCCAGTCGGCCTCATCGGCGGTCTGGCCGAGGGTGTACTGCTTGACCAGCGAGCCGATGACATCCGACACGGACTCGTTGAGCGCGCCCGACTGGCTGAAGTAGCTCAGATTCGCCGTGTACTGGGTGAGGCCGTGCGCCAGCTCGTGGGCGATGACATCGACCGGGATGGAGAAGTCGAGGAAGATCTCGCCGTCCCCGTCGCCGAACACCATCTGTTCGCCGTCCCAGAAGGCGTTCCCGTAGTCGCGGTCGTAGTGGACGCTGGCGACCAGCGGCAGCCCGGCGCCGTCCAGGGAGTTCCGGCCGTAGGTGGAGAGCAGGAGTTCGAAGGTGGCGCCGAGACCGGCGTACACCCGGTTGACGGTGGCGTCCTGACCGGGCTGGGAGCCCTCCGCGCGGACCTTGCGGCCGGGCAGCCGGGTACGGTGCTCGCAGTCGTGGATCGAGCGCTGCGGCCCGTCGGCCGCGGGGGCGCGCTCCGCGCCCGCGAGGGCCACACCGGCCACGGTGTTCAGCCGGCGCCGGGTGCGCTGGGCCGCGTCGGCCTCAAGGGTGCGGCGGCCGATGCCGGAGAGGATCTCGTCACCGGAGCGCGCCAGCTTGTCGAGGACATGCGGCGGCACAATGGTGCAGAAGGTGGGATGGAAGTCAGCCATGTGCGGCAATGTGGCACCGGGTGACGCCGGTGTCACTACTTGCCACCATGATTAATGAAATGGAGTGAAGCATCCCACCTCAGAGGCGTGAAACGACACACGGTATATATGCGAGCATCCCGCATACTGATACGGGGCCGCCGGTCCCGGGTTCCTCGGTTACGCTGCTGAGCATCATGCGTTTCGGGCTGCTTCTCCTTAGCTGCCGCGGCGAGGGCCTGTAGTCGTAGGCCGACCCCCTCCCCGCGGGACCAGGTGCTGCTCGAACCGTCGGCCGTCCTCCGTTTCAGGATCACCTGTTCAGGACCCCCGAGGAGCCCCACGCATGTCGCAGAATTCCGTCGGCCGCCCGACGCCCGTCACCACCGCGACCCACGCCCAGCAGCCGTCCGGGATGCCGATCCACAAGTACGGCCGGTACGAGGCCGTGCACATCCCCGACCGGACCTGGCCCGAGCAGCGGATCACCGCCGCCCCCCGCTGGCTCTCCACCGACCTGCGCGACGGCAACCAGGCCCTGATCGACCCGATGTCCCCGGCCCGCAAGCGCGAGATGTTCGATCTGCTGGTCCGGATGGGCTTCAAGGAGATCGAGGTCGGCTTCCCCTCCTCCGGCGAGACCGACTTCGCCTTCGTCCGCTCCATCATCGAGGACGGCGCGATCCCCGACGACGTCACCATCTCCGTGCTGACCCAGGCGCGCGAGGAGCTGATCGAGCGGACCGTGGAGTCCCTGCGCGGCGCCAACCGCGCCACCGTCCACCTCTACAACGCCACCGCGCCCACCTTCCGCCGGGTCGTCTTCCGCGGCTCCAAGGAGCAGGTCAAGCAGATCGCCGTGGACGGCACCCGGCTGGTGATGGAGTACGCGGAGAAGATCCTGGGCCCCGAGACCACCTTCGGCTACCAGTACAGCCCCGAGATCTTCACCGACACCGAGCTGGACTTCGCCCTGGAGGTCTGCGAGGCGGTGATGGACGTCTGGCAGCCCGAGGAAGGCCGCGAGATCATCCTGAATCTGCCCGCCACCGTGGAGCGCTCCACCCCCTCCACCCACGCGGACCGCTTCGAGTGGATGAGCCGCAATCTGTCCCGCCGCGACTACGTCTGCCTCTCCGTCCACCCGCACAACGACCGGGGCACGGCGGTGGCCGCGGCCGAGCTGGCCGTCATGGCGGGCGCCGACCGCATCGAGGGCTGTCTGTTCGGCCAGGGCGAGCGCACCGGCAATGTCGACCTGGTGACCCTGGGCATGAACCTGTTCTCCCAGGGCGTCGATCCGCAGCTGGACTTCTCCCAGATCGACGAGATCCGCCGCACCAGCGAGTACTGCAACCAGATGGAGATCCACCCGCGCCACCCCTACGCGGGCGATCTGGTCTACACCGCCTTCTCCGGCTCCCACCAGGACGCCATCAAGAAGGGCTTCGACGCGATGGAGGCCGACGCCGCCGCCGCGGGGAAGACCGTGGACGAGATCGAGTGGGCCGTACCGTATCTGCCCATCGACCCGAAGGACGTCGGCCGCTCCTACGAGGCCGTCATCCGGGTCAACTCCCAGTCCGGCAAGGGCGGAATCGCCTATGTGCTGAAGAACGACCACAAGCTGGATCTGCCGCGCCGGATGCAGATTGAATTCTCAAAGATCATTCAGGCCAAGACCGACAGCGAGGGCGGCGAAGTCACGCCGAATGCGATCTGGTCGGTCTTCCGCGACGAGTACCTGCCCAACCCGGAGAACGCCTGGGGCCGGATCCAGCTCCGCTCCGGCCAGTCGACCACCGACACCGACGGCGTGGACACGCTGCGGGTCGAGGCCACCGTGGACGGCACGCCGACCGTGCTGGAGGGCTCCGGCAACGGACCGATCTCCGCGTTCTTCGACGCCCTGAACGCGGTCGGTGTGGACGCCCGGCTGCTGGACTACACCGAGCACACCATGAGCGAGGGCGCATCGGCGCAGGCCGCGTCGTACATCGAGTGCGCCATCGACGGCAAGGTGCTCTGGGGCATCGGTATCGACGCCAATACGACCCGCGCCTCCCTGAAGGCGGTCGTCTCGGCCGTCAACCGCGCCGCCCGCTGACCCGGGCCCACCGCACGACCCGCGCCGCCGGGGCTCCCCGCACCGGGGAACGCCCCGGCGGCGCTGTCGTTCCGCCCGTTTTCGCACCCCCCGCCCGCACCGCCCCCGCGATGGGGCCGCAGGGCCCCGCCGAGGCCCGATTCCGGGGCGATTCCGGCGTCGCCCGTGATCCCCGCCCGCCCGGACGGGGGGCGAGGAATCGGCCATGTAACGGCGCACAGGCGTCCGGGTGCTGACGGCACTGCGGCGCTGTGGCTAACATCACGTCAACGCGGGAATGTTGCCGGAGCGTTACGGAGGTGCGCGGTGCGCGCAGACCGGGGAGTATTTGGCCGAAAGCTGCTGGTCTGCGGCATTCATACTTCGTGGAGCACGGTGGGCGACGGGGAGTTCTTCTGCCCGGGCTGCGGAGGTGATCGCAACTACCGCCGCCGGACCGGCCGCAGGCGATTCACCCTGCTCGGCATTCCGCTGATGCCGCGCGGTTCCGCCGGGCCGGTCGTCGAATGCGCCGTGTGCCGGGGCCACTTCGGCATGGACGCCCTCGACCACCCCACCACCGCCCGCTTCTCCGCGATGCTCCGCGACGCCGTGCACACGGTCGCCCTCGCGGTCCTCGCCTCCGGCGGCACCTCCTCCCGCCCGGTCCGCGAGACCGCCGTCGCGACGGTCCGCGCGGCGGGTCTGCACGACTGCACCGAGGAGCAGCTGACCGGTCTGATCGAGGCGCTGGCTGCGGACACCGGCCGCTTCGTCACCGACGCCGGCCCCTATGGCGCGGCCCTCGCCATCGAACTCCACGAGGCGCTCGAACCGCTGGCGCCCCATCTGGCGCCCGCCGGCCGCGAATCGATCCTGCTCCAGGGCGCGCGGATCGCCATCGCGGACGGCCCGTACACCCCCGCCGAGCGCGAGGTGCTGACCACGGTCGGCACCGCGCTCCAGCTCCCGCCGGGCGACACGACGAGACTGCTCTCCACGGCCCGTACGCTCTCGCCCTGACCCGGCGGGCTCCCCCGGGGCGCGGACGCCTCCCGCGCGCGCTCCTGACACCCTCCAGGGGCCGTACGGGGGCGAGTGCGGGGCGGGCACGGGGTGCCGGAGTGGTGGAACGCCTCCGGGGCCGCCCCGCCCGTACCCGCCGGCGGTCGCCGGCTGTGACCTCGGCCGTACGGGTGCGGGGTGTCGCCCGCGCTCCGGAACGTCTCCGGGTCCCGCCCGTACGCGTCCCCGCGCGGCCGGTGTCCGGGTGCCTCCCCGCCGCCGGGTCGCACGCCGGCCGTCGGGGGACGCCGCGCGCCGCCGTACGCCGGTCACGCGGGCGCGCACCCCCGCGCGCCGCCGCCCCGAGCACCCCCGCCGGCGCCGCACCCCTCGTCCCGCAGGGGTCGCGGATCCGGATCCCGCTCCTCGTACGCCCGGCGGATCCGGTCCCCTGCGCCGTGCGACCGCCGTGCACCCGGCGTGAGACCGGCCCCGGCAACCCCGAGCCGGCCCCGGATGCGCCCCTTACTCCCCGGGGAGTATCCGGGCCCGCCGGTCTCCCCGCGCAGTAGCCGGGATCTCGCCCCCGCCTCCGATGCCCGCCCGCCCGACCGGCGGGAAGCTGGCATTCGGAACCGGCCACACATGGGGAGACCACCGCGATGAAATCCGTACCGCCCACCACCGGAAGACGGCGGCGTGCCCTGCCCTGGGCCGTGCTGCTGTTCTGGCTGGCCGTGCTCGCCGTTGCGGGGCCCTTCGCCGGGCAGCTCGCCGGAGTCCAGCGGGACAGCGTCGAGGACTACCTCCCGAAGAACGCCGACTCCACCCAGGTGGCCCGGATCGAACAGCGGCTGCCGGGCGGCGAGTCCGCCGAGGTCGTCCTCGTCTACCGGCGCGAGGGCGGACTCACCGCCGCCGACCGCGCCGTCGCCGAGGGGCACACCGAGGAGATAGCCGCCGCCCACAACCTGAGCGAACCGGCCGTCGGCGTGCCCTCCGAGGACGGCGAGACCCTGATGATCCCCGTGGTCAGCACGGACCCCGGCAATGACGAGGACGCCCGTACCGCCTTCGTCGAGAAGGTGCGGTCCATCGCCGAGGGGGGCGACGGGCTCACCGTCGAAGTCGGCGGCCCGGCCGCCATGCTGATCGATGTGAAGGCGGTCTTCGACACCGTCGACGCCACCCTGATGATCGCGACGGTGCTCGTGGTCACCGTGCTGCTGATCCTCACCTACCGCAGCCCCGTCCTGTGGCTGATCCCGCTGGCGGTGGTCGGTGTCGCCGCCTTCACCACCCAGGCCGTCATTTACGGCCTCGTCCGGTCCACCGATCTGATCGTCACCAGCCAGAGCGCGGGCATCATGACCGTCCTCGTCTTCGGCGCGGGCACCGACTACGCCCTCCTCCTCATCGCCCGCTACCGGGAGGAACTGCGGCGCCACGAGAGCCCGTACGACGCCATGAGCGCCGCCCTGCGCGGCTGCGGCCCCGCCGTCATCGCCTCCGCCGGAACGGTCGCGGCCGGACTGCTCTGCCTGCTCGTCGCCGACCTCAACAGCGCCAAGGGCCTCGGCCCGGTCGGCGCCATCGCCGTGGTCTGCGCGCTCGCCGCCATGCTCACCCTCCTCCCCGCCCTGCTGGTGCTCCTCGGACGCCGGATCTTCTGGCCGCTGATCCCCGCGCACGGCAGCGCCGACCCCGCCTCCGCGCCGGGCGGGCGGCGCTCCCTGATGGCCGGGATGGGCGCCTCCGCGGGCCGGCGGCCGGCCGCCGTGCTCGTCACCGGAGTGGTGCTCCTCGGGGCGCTCGCCCTCGGCTCCTTCAATCTGACCAACAACCTCAAGCAGGAGGACAGTTTCACCGAGCGCCCGGAGTCCATCACGGCGATGACGACGCTGGCCGAGGCGTTCCCGGAGCGCGGCAGCGTGCCCATCACCGTGGTCACCCCGACCGGCCGCGCCGAGGAGACCGTCGCGGCGATCCGCGCCACCGAGGGGGTGGCCGGCGCCGAGGCGGGCCGGGGCGGCGGCGGCTGGACCGAGGTGACCGTGTTCGCGAAGGACGCGGCCGAGTCCCCGGGGGAGACCGCCACCATCGAACGGCTCCGCGCCACCCTGGACGGCGCGCATGTCGGCGGCCCCAGCGCACAGCAACTCGACCTGAAGGAGACCAACTCCCGGGACCTCGCGGTCGTTGTCCCGCTGGTGCTCGCCGCGGTGCTGCTGATCCTGATCGTGCTGCTGCGCAGCATCGTCGGCGCACTGCTGCTGATCACCGCCGTGGTCGCGGTGTGGGCGGCCGTGATGGGCCTGGGCGGACTCCTCTTCGAACCCGTCCTCGGCTTCGCCGGACTCGACCCGGGGATGCCGCTGCTCGCCTTCGTCTTCCTGGTCGCGCTCGGTGTCGACTACGGCATCTTCCTGATGCACCGGATGCGCGAGGAGGCGCTGTCGGGCGCGGACCCCGCCACGGCCGCGCTGACCGCCCTGCGCACCACCGGCGGGGTGATCGCCTCGGCCGGACTCGTACTGGCCGCGACCTTCGCGGTGCTGATGACCCTGCCGATGGTCCCCATGGTCGAACTCGGTTTCCTGGTGGCCGTCGGAGTGCTGCTGGACACCTTCCTGGTCCGTACGTATCTGGTCACCTCGGCGAGTCTGCTGCTGGGCCGCGCGGTGTGGTGGCCGGGCGCGCTCTCCCGCCGCCCGGCACCGGAGCGGGCCGTCCCGGAGGAGCGGCCGGAGCAGGAACCGGCACTCACCCCGGGCGGCTGACCCCGCCCCGGCCTCCGCGCGTGCCCGCTCCGGGGTGCGCGCGGCGGCGGATCCGGACGCCCCCGGGTCTTCCTCCCGTCCGCCCACCACCGGAGGATGACGGCGATGAAAGCCGCCGAACCCGCACCCGCCGCCGGAGTCCGTACCCGCGCCGCAGCGGCCCGCCCCCGTATCGGCGAACGGATACTCGCCGCCGCCGGCCGGGACCCGCTCGCCGCCCCCCGCCGCACCCGCAATGACGCGTACATCGCCGCCGGGGCCGCCGTCCTCTCGATCCTGCTCGGCGGGCCCGCCGGCCAGGGCTCCGCGCCGGCCCCGCTCGGCTGGGCGCTGCTGGCCGGCGCGGTGGCCGCCCTCACCCGGCGCCGGTCGCGCCCCGGCCCCGTCCTCGCCGCCGTGCTGATCTGTGTGCTGCCCTACCACCTGCTCGACTACAACCACATCGCGGCCGCGCCCGCCTCGGTGGTCGCCCAGTACACGGTGGCCGCCACCACCCGCCCCCTGCGCGCCTTCCTCATCGGCGGCGGAACGGTCCTTCTCGCCGTGCTGGTGATGTTCACCGTCGGCGTCCACGAGGGTGTGGAGACACTGCGGACCTCCGGCTGGATCATGGCCGTGATCGTGGTCGGCGTCCAGGTGCGCACCTACCGCCACTACATCGCCTCGGTGGTGGCACGCGCCGAACACGCCGAACGCACCCGGGAGGAGGAGGCCGCGCGCCGGGTCGCCGAGGAGCGCATCAGAATCGCCCGCGATCTGCACGACCTGCTGGCCCACTCGATCACCCTGATCGGGGTGCGGACCGCGGTCGCCTCGCACATCCTCACCGTCGACCCCGGCCGGCTGGACCGGACGGCCGTCGCCGCCGCGCTGGACGAGATCGCCGAGACCTGCCGGGCGGCCCGCGGCGAACTCCGCACCACCCTGGACGTGCTGCGGACCGACACCGACACCGACCCCGGCCCCGGCACCCCCGACACCGCGCCGGGCGGCGATCCGGCCGGCCCGCTGCCCGGCCTCGACGCCCTCCCGGAACTCGCCCGCGCCGCCAGGGCCGAACTCACCCTGAACACCGGCGGCGCCCCCGTCCCCGCCCCGGTCGCGGTCACCGCGTACCGGATCGTCCAGGAGTCGCTGACCAACGCGGTGCGCCACGGCGGCCCCGGGGTGCGGATCGCCGTCTCGGTCGTACGCCGCGATCCGCATCTGCGGGTGGCGGTCACCGACAACGGCGGCGGCCCGGCGCCCGGAGGCGGCTCCGGACACGGCATCACCGGCATGCGCGAACGCGCCCGCAGCGTCGGCGGCACCCTGACCGCCGGACCCGGGAACGACGGAGGATTCGAGGTGTCGGCCCTGCTGCCGCTGCGACCGGCGGGGGACCCCGCGTGATCCGCGTCCTCCTCGCCGACGACCAGGAACTCATCCGCGTCTCCTTCGCGATGCTCATCCAATCCGCCCCCGACATGGAGATCGTCGGCCAGGCCCGCGACGGCGCCGAGGCGGTCGAACTGACCCGTGCGGACCGGCCCGACGTGGTCGTCATGGATCTGCGCATGCCGGTGCTCGACGGCATCGGGGCGACCCGGCTCATCACCGCCGACGAGAAACTGAAGGAGGTACGGGTGCTCGCCCTCACCACCTACGACACGGACGAATACGTACTCGACGCCCTGCGCGCCGGGGCGTCGGGCTTCCTGGTGAAGGACACCCGCCCGGCGGATCTGCTGACCGCGATCCGCACCGTCGCGGCGGGCGACTCCCTCCTCTCCCCGGGTCCCACCGCCCGCCTGATATCCCGGGTGCTGAGCGCACCCGCCCCCGCCCCCGTCCCGGAAACGCTCACCCGCGCACCGGACGTGCTCACCGAACGCGAACGCCAAGTGCTCGCCCTGGTCGCCCGCGGCCTGAACAACACGGAGATCGCCGGGGCCCTGGCCCTCTCCCCGCTCACCGCGAAAACCCACGTCAGCCGCATCATGGGCAAGCTCTCCGCACGCGACCGGGCACAGCTGGTGGTCATGGCGTACGAGTCGGGCCTGGTCGTCCCGGGGGAGTGCTGACCGGGGCGGGCCGCGGGTACGCGAGAATGGGCCCATGAGCCTGTTCCGTGACGATGGCGTCGTGCTCCGTACCCAGAAGCTGGGCGAGGCCGACCGCATCATCACCATGCTCACCCGAGGCCACGGCCGGGTGCGCGCCGTCGCCCGGGGCGTACGGCGCACCAAGTCCAAATTCGGCGCCCGGCTGGAACCGTTCTCCCATGTCGACGTGCAGTTCTTCGCCCGGGGAAGCGAGCTGATCGGCCGCGGACTGCCGCTCTGCACCCAGAGCGAGACCATCGCCCCGTACGGCGGCACCATCGTCACCGACTACGCCCGCTACACCGCGGGCACCGCGATGCTGGAGACCGCCGAACGCTTCACCGACCACGAGGGCGAACCCGCGGTCCAGCAGTATCTGCTCCTCGTCGGCGGCCTGCGCGCACTCGCCTCCGGTGAGCACGCGCCCCATCTCATCCTCGACGCGTTCCTGCTGCGCTCGCTCGCGGTCAACGGATACGCCCCCAGCTTCGACGACTGCGCGAAATGCGGGCTGCACGGGCCCAACCGTTTCTTCTCCGTCGGCGCCGGCGGAGTCATATGCGGCGACTGCCGGGTCCCCGGCAGTGTCGTGCCCTCCGCCGAGGCCATCGGACTGCTCAGCGCCCTGCTGACCGGCGACTGGCCCGCGGCGGAAGCCTGCGAGGCGCGCCATGTCAGAGAGGGCAGCGGACTGGTCTCCGCCTACCTCCACTGGCATCTGGAGCGCGGTCTGCGCTCCCTGCGGTACGTGGAGAAGTAGCGGACCCTCCCGCCCCGCTCCCGTACCCCGAGTCCGTCCCGAACACCGATGAAAATCTAGGAGATGTGAGCCGCATGGCACGACGCGGAATCCTGGGCAGGTCCCGCCGCGACTACAAGACCCCCGAGCCGCACCCCTCGGGCGCCCGCCCGCCCAAGATCCCCGGTGAGCTGGTCCCCAACCATGTGGCCTGCGTCATGGACGGCAACGGCCGCTGGGCCAAGGAGCGCGGCCTGCCGCGCACCGAGGGCCACAAGGTCGGCGAGGGCGTGGTGCTCGACGTCCTCAAGGGCTGCCTGGAGATGGGCGTCAAGAACCTCTCCCTCTACGCCTTCTCCACCGAGAACTGGAAGCGCTCGCCCGACGAGGTGCGCTTCCTGATGAACTTCAACCGGGACGTCATCCGCCGCCGCCGCGACGAGATGAACGAACTCGGAATCCGCATCCGCTGGGTCGGCCGGATGCCCAAGATGTGGAAGTCCGTCGTCCAGGAGCTCCAGGTCGCCCAGGAGCAGACCGTCGACAATGACGCGATGACGCTCTACTTCTGCGTCAACTACGGCGGCCGGGCGGAGGTCGCGGACGCGGCACGACGCATCGCGGAGGAGGTCGCCGCGGGGCGGCTGGACCCGGCCAAGGTCAATGAGAAGACCTTCCAGAAGTACCTCTACTACCCGGACATGCCGGATGTGGACCTCTTCCTGCGGCCGAGCGGTGAGCAGCGGACCTCGAACTATCTGATCTGGCAGAGCAGCTATGCGGAGATGATCTTCCAGGATGTGCTGTGGCCGGACTTCGACCGGCGCGACCTGTGGCGGGCGTGTCTGGAGTACGCGCAGCGTGACCGCCGCTTTGGCGGCGCGATCCCCAACCAGTCCTGACGCCGCCTCGGGCGCCTTGTCCGGGGCTCCGCCCCGGGCCCGGCGCGGTTGCCTTCGGCGGGGCTGTTGTTGGTGCGGGTTGCCCGTTTGCTCGGGCGGGGTGCTTGTTGGTGCGGGTTGGGTGCCGCTCCGGTTCGGTACTGGGGCTGCATGATTTACGGCGCGCGCGCCCGGTCTTGTTCTGTTCGCCCGGGTTTGCGCCACAAATCACGCTTGATGCCCCAGTACCGCTCCTGCGCGTCCCCCTTTCCGCGAGTAAGCCCAGTGCGTGATGACGGTGCTTTGCCCGTCTGCGCGTTCCGAGTCGGTTTCACAAGGCGGGGAACCCCGCTCCGGAACGTCACCCAGGGGCCGGATCGTGATGGGCGTCAGAGTGGGCGGGTGCCTCTGGGCGGGCGCTCCCGTACGAGAAGCACCAGCCCGCACCAGCGAACGAGGGCAAGCAAAATTAAGCCTCGCCGGCGTTTGAGGCGCCGGGTCCGGGGCGGAGCCCCGGGAGAGGACCCGCGCCACGGGGAAGGGCGCACAGGATTCGGCCCCGCCGGCCGGGGCGAGGGCGCACGGAGCTCAGCCGCGCCGGCGGCTGAGGCGCGGGGCGGAGCCCCGCGAAAAGGGACGCGCAGCCCCGCGTCAGGGCTTCGCGGCGCACTCCGCGCACGTGCCGAAGATCTCCACCGTGTGCGCCACGTTCACGAACCCGTGCTGCGCCGCCACCGTCTCCGCCCACTGCTCCACCGCGGGCCCCTCCACCTCCACCGCCTTGCCGCAGACGCGGCAGACCAGATGGTGGTGGTGGTCGTCGGTGGAACAGCGCCGGTAGACCGATTCGCCGTCGCTGGTGCGGAGCACGTCCACCTCGCCCGCGTCGGCGAGCGACTGAAGCGTGCGGTAGACCGTGGTCAGACCGACCGAGTCGCCGCGGTGCTTGAGCATGTCGTGCAATTCCTGCGCGCTGCGGAACTCGTCCACCTCGTCGAGGGCCGCCGCCACCGCCGCACGCTGCCGCGTCGACCGGCCTCGTACCGGAGCGGTGTTCCCGCCGCTTGGCGCCGTCGCCACAGGTGCCTCCTCGCTTAGCCCCACTGCCTGTCGGGGCCAATTCTGCCAGGCTCGGCGTCAGACCCGGACGTCGTCGCCCGGACGGCGGGCGTCCGGGAGCTCCACGAGGCACTCGGCGGGCCGCCGAGGGGCCTCCGCGCGCCGCGCGCGCCGCCTCGCCAGAGGGGTGGCCAGCGCGGTCAGGACGATGAAGACCCCGATGGCGAGCAGCACGATCGTCGCGCCGGGCGGGACGTCGCGGTAGTAGGAGGTGGCGGTGCCCGCCAGGGTGACGGTGACGCCGATCGCGACCGCCAGGGCGAAGGTCGCCCGGAAGGAGCGGGAGATCTGCTGGGCCGCCGCGACCGGGACCACCATCAGCGCGCTGACCAGCAGCAGGCCCACCACGCGCATGGCGACCGAGACGGTGACCGCCGCGGTGACCGCGATGAGGAGATTGAGCGCCCGTACCGGCAGCCCGGTGACCCGGGCGAATTCCTCGTCCTGGCTGACCGCGAAGAGCTGGCGCCGCAGTCCCACCGAGACCAGGACCACGAAGGCGGCGAGCAGGGAGATCGCCAGCAGGTCGGCGTCCGAGACGGTGGAGAGCGATCCGAAGAGGAAGGAGCTGAGGTTGGCGGTGGAGCCGGCGTCGGAGAGGTTGATCAGCAGCACGCCGCCCGCCATGCCGCCGTAGAAGAGCATCGCCAGCGCGATGTCCCCGCGGGTCCGTCCGTACGCCCTGATCAGCTCCATGGTGATGGCGCCGGCGACGGAGACGATGGTCGCCATCCAGATCGGGTTGGTGGAGAGCAGGAAGCCGAGGCCGACGCCGGTCATGGCGACATGGCCGATGCCGTCGCCCATCAGGGCCTGCCGTCGCTGCACCAGATAGATGCCGATGGCGGGCGCGGTGATGCCGACCAGCAGGGCGGCGAGAAGCGCCCGCTGCATGAAAGCGGTGTCGAGGATTTCCATGTCAGGTCAGCAGTCCTGTGCGCAGCGGCTCGTCCGCCGCATGGGGGTGGACATGGTCGTGGCCGGGGAGGGCGTGCTGGCCCACGGCCTTCGGCGGCGGGCCGTCGTGCACCACGCAGCCGTCGCGGAGCACCACCGCGCGGTCGATCAGCGGCTCGATGGCGCCCAGCTCGTGCAGGACCAGGAGGACGGTCGTGCCGGCCGCTACCTGGTCGCGGAGTGTCTCGGCGAGGACCTCCTGGCTGGCCAGGTCGACGCCGGCCATCGGCTCGTCCATGATCAGCAGCTCGGGTTCGGAGGCCAGCGCGCGGGCGATCAGCACCCGCTGGTGCTGGCCGCCGGAGAGCGCGCTCACCGAGTCCCCGGCGCGGTCGCCGAGTCCGACCAGCTCGATCGCCCGGTCCACGGCGGCCCGGTCGGCACGGCGCAGCCGGCCCAGGCGGGCCCGGGAGAGCCGGCCCGACGAGACGACCTCGCGCACGGTGGCGGGCACCCCGCTCGCGGCGGTGGTGCGCTGGGGGACGTAGCCGATCCGGTGCCACTGGCGGAAGCGGCGCAGTTCGGTGCCGAAGAGCTCGACCCGGCCCTCGGTGAGCGGGATCCGGCCGATGACGGAGCGCACGGCGGTGGACTTGCCGGAGCCGTTCGCGCCGAGCAGCGCGGCGACCTCGCCGCGCTCCACGGTCAGATCGATTCCGCGCAGCACCGGTCGCGAGCCGAGGACGGCGCGCGCGCCGCGCACGGAGATGGCGGGGGCGGCGGATATGGAGGGCTCACTCACCGTTTTCTCCGATGTGTCGGGTCACTTGGCGCCGAGCGCGGTGCGCAGGGCGGCCAGATTGGATTCCATGACGGCGAGGTAGTCGTCGCCCCGGGACTTCTCGGTGATTCCCTCCAGCGGGTCCAGGACGTCCGTCCGCAGCCCGGTGTCCGATGCGAGGGTCTTGGCGGTCCGGTCGCTGGCCAGCGTCTCGAAGAAGACCGTGGTGACCTTCTCGCGCTTCGCGAGGTTCTGGAGCTCCTTGATCCGCGCGGGGCTGGGCTCGGACTCGGGGCTGATGCCCGCGATGCCCTCCTGGTCCAGTCCGTACCGCTCGGCGAGGTAGCCGAAGGACTCGTGGGCGGTGATGAAGCTCTTGGTCGCGGTGTTCCGCAGCCCGGTCTCGTACGCGGTGTCCAGCGCGGTCAGCTCGCCGATCAGGGTGTCGGCGTTCTTCTCGTACGCGGCGGCGTTGCCGGGGTCGGCCTTGGCCAGGGAGGCGCCGACACCCTTGGCGACCTCGGCGTACTTCACCGGGTCGAGCCAGATGTGCGGGTCGCCGCCGGCCTCGCCGTGGTCATGGCCGTGGCCGTCGTCCTCGGCGTGGTCGTGGCCGTCACCCTCGGTGTGACCGGCCTCCTCCTCGTGGTGGGCGAGCTCGGTCAGCGAGGCGGCGTCCACGCGGTGCTTCACGCCGGACTGGTCGATCGCCTTGTCCACGGCGGGCTGGAGGCCCTTGAGGTAGAGGATGTAGCCGGCCTCGCCCAGTTCGGCGGTCTGGCGGGGCTTCAGTTCGAGATCATGCGGCTCGACACCCGGCTTGGTGAGGGTGGAGACGGTCACATGATCGCCGCCGATGCGCTCGGCGAGGAATTCCATCGGATAGAACGACGCCACCACCTTCAGCCTGCCGCCCTCCTTGCCGTCGCCGGTGCCCGTCGTGGAGCAGGCGGAGACGGCGAGCAGGCCGAGGGCGAGAGCTCCCGCGGCGGTGGAGGTGCGTATGAGGCGTCGTACGTTCATGACACTCATTTTCAACAAAAGTGGAAACGATTGTCAACAAAGGGGATGTGGGTCACAGCCCGGCGCCCGGACCGGCACCGATTTGATTCGGGGGGTGCGCACGCCGGTAATCTGAAGCATTCGCCGTTCGTCGCCGTCGTCTATGAAGAGAGCACCGTGGCCGCCGACAAGATCGACACCATCGTCAACCTGAGCAAGCGCCGTGGCTTCGTCTACCCCTGTAGTGAGATCTACGGCGGCCAGCGCGCCGCCTGGGACTACGGACCGCTGGGTGTCGAGCTGAAGGAGAACATCAAGCGTCAGTGGTGGCGCTACATGGTCACCGCGCGGGAGGACGTCGTCGGTCTCGACTCGTCGGTGATCCTGGCCAGTGAGGTCTGGGAGGCCTCCGGCCACGTCGCCACCTTCAGCGACCCGCTCACCGAGTGCACCTCCTGTCACAAGCGCTACCGCGCCGACCACCTGGAGGAGGCGTACGAGGCGAAGCACAACAAGGCGCCCGAGCACGGCCTCGCCGACATCAACTGCCCCAACTGCGGCAACAAGGGGACCTTCACGGACCCCAAGCAGTTCTCCGGTCTGCTCTCCACCCACCTCGGCCCCACCCAGGACTCGGGCTCGGTCGCGTATCTGCGCCCCGAGACCGCCCAGGGCATCTTCACCAACTTCGCCCAGGTGCAGCACTCCTCGCGGAAGAAGCCGCCGTTCGGCATCGCCCAGATGGGCAAGTCCTTCCGGAACGAGATCACGCCCGGCAACTTCATCTTCCGCACCCGCGAGTTCGAGCAGATGGAGATGGAGTTCTTCGTCAAGCCCGGCGAGGACGAGGAGTGGCAGCAGTACTGGATGGACCAGCGCTGGAACTGGTACACCTCGCTCGGCATGCGCGAGGAGAACATGCGGTGGTACGAGCACCCGAAGGAGAAGCTCTCCCACTACTCCAAGCGGACCGCCGACATCGAGTACCGCTTCCAGTTCGGCGGCAATGAGTGGGGCGAGCTGGAGGGCGTCGCCAACCGCACCGACTACGACCTCACGGCGCACTCCAAGGCGTCCGGCACCGACCTGTCGTACTTCGACCAGGAGGCCGGCGAGCGCTGGACCCCGTATGTCATCGAGCCCGCCGCCGGTGTCGGCCGCGCGATGCTGGCCTTCCTCCTCGACGCGTACAACGAGGACGAGGCCCCCAACGCCAAGGGCGTCATGGAGAAGCGCGTCGTGATGCGCCTGCACCCGCGCCTCGCGCCGGTCAAGGTCGCGGTGCTGCCGCTCTCCCGCAACCCGCAGCTCTCCCCGAAGGCCAAGGGCCTCGCCGCCGACCTGCGGCAGAACTGGAACATCGAGTTCGACGACGCGGGCGCGATCGGCCGCCGCTACCGCCGTCAGGACGAGATCGGCACCCCGTTCTGTGTGACGGTCGACTTCGACACCCTCGACGACAACGCGGTCACCGTGCGCGAGCGTGACACGATGGCGCAGGAGCGGGTCTCGCTCGACCAGATCCAGGCGTACCTCGGCGCCCGTCTGATCGGCTGCTGACTCCGGACGGACAGCGTGTGAGAGGGCCGGTCCGGCAGTACGCCGGGCCGGCCCTCCGCCGTGCGGGCGGCAAAATCTGGTGCGTGGCTCCGGCGCGGGCCTGTACCGTCTTCCGTATGTATTCGTTCTTCCAGATCTACGAGTGAGAGAGCGGCGGACCCGGTCCGCCCTCGTCTGACGATTCCCCAGTCACTTCTCACCACGATGGGAGAGCCCCGTGGCCAAGAGCCGTAACAACCTCCTCGGTGTCGGTGGACAGCGCAAGAAGCTGTCCCGCGCCGAACAGCAGGGCCATGGTCCGAGCGGCCAGCAGAACCGCCAGACCGCCGCCGAGCAGAAGTCCGAGCTGCTGCGCAAGATGCGCGAGCGCGCCCAGGACAAGCCCGGCGAGCAGGACGCGCAGAGCCAGGACGACGGCTCGGCGGCGTCGGGCGCCTAGGTCGTTTCTTTCGGATCAGGCTGGGTGAGTGAGCGGGGTCTGGTGCCGTGGATCGCAAGGCGGAGGATTGAGCCACTGCGGTGGGGGCACCTCCCATGCCCGCAGGGCATAGGGGGCCATTGGTGATTGACGACAACGCGGCGAGGCGCGGCACCAGGGCACGCGAGCCCCAGCAAGATCCGAAAGAAACGGCCTAGCGTCCGCCGATCCACGCGCACGGCCCCGGACCGATCTCGGTCCGGGGCCGTCGTGCGTGCGGGTGCGGCGGCGGGTGGTTCCCGCGCGCGCCGGGGCGCGTAACAGCCTTGTCCCGCCCTCCGTCCGAGAACCGGGGACTGTCAGAGGGCCGCGCTACGGTGGAATCCACTCGACGAGGGGGACGGAAAGATGTCAAAGACCCTGAGGCGCCTGTGTGTTGGCGCCGCTCTGGCCGCGGTGACGGGGTCGCTCGCGGCCTGTGGCGGATCCGGTGAGGCCAAGGGCGGATCCGGCGGGGGCGGTGACGGCGAGCTGCTGAAGGCCGACCCGGTCGCCGCGCTGCGCAGTGTGCGGGAGAAGACCGGCGGCGCGGATTCCGCCAAGGTCGAGGGCACCACGGCGGTGGGCGACCTCATGTCGATGGAGCAGTCGGGATCCATCGCCTGGTCCGACGGTGTGAGCGGCAATATGCAGGTCACCTACACCGGTGGTCAGGTGATGGAGACCATGAGGCAGTCCGGCATCAGCGGCCCCATGCAGGTGCGCTATTTCGCGGACGGCTATGTGGTCGACATGGGCCCGGCCGCGGCTGCCGCGCTCGGCGGGAAGCAGTGGATCCGCTACAGCTATGACGACCTCGCCGCGATGGCCGGTCCCTCCGGCAGTGTGCTGAAGGACCAGCTCCGGAACAGCACCCCGCAGCAGGCGGTCAAGGCCCTGCTCGCCTCGGGCGATGTGAAGAAGGCCGGCGAGGAGACCGTGCGGGGCGTCCGGGCCACCCGCTATTCGGGCACCATCGATGTGGCCGAGCTGAGCGCGGCCAACAGCACCCTCGGGGCGAAGGAGCTGGCGGGGCTGAAGAAGCAGCTCTCCACCGCCGGGATCACCACCCAGCGGGTGGACATCTGGGTCGACAGGAACGATCTGCTGGTGAAGAAGGTGGAGAGCGGCAAGATGAAGCAGGGCTCGTTCAATTCCACCCTCTTCTACAGCGACTACGGCACCAAGGTCACCGTGGTGGAGCCGCCCGCCTCCGAGACGGTCGACTTCAAGGAGCTCGCCAAGGGCCAGGGCTCCTAGGCACCGGTGCGGGAGCGGGGCTCGGACGGTTCGGCGGGCTCCAGGGTCCGGGCGCAGCGGCGGGCGGTGCGCCGGGCCCAGTCGCCGCTGGTCAGCGCGCCGACCACCAGGACCGTGAAGCCGCACCCGGCGATGATCCACCACACGGTCCGGCCGGCGTCGACGAACATCCCCGCATACGCCGCGCTGCCCGCGCTCACCGTCACCCCGGCCGCCAGCACCGCGCCGATCACCGCGACGCCGAGTGTCTGTCCGATCTGTCTGCTGGTGGAGGCGACGGCGGCGGCCACCCCGGCCTGGGCGCGCGGCATCCCGGAGACCGCCGTATTGGTGATCGGGGCGTTCACCGTGCCGAAGCCGATGCCGAAGAGCACATAGCCGGTGAAGAGCAGCACATCCGATGTCTCCGCGTCGAAGGCGGCGAAGAGCACCCCGCTCGCCGCCATCGCCGTACCCGAGATCAGCAGCGGGATCCGGGGGCCCCGGCTGCCGACCAGCCGCCCGGACAGGGGCGCGCAGATCAGGGTCGTCCCCGCCATCGGGAGCATGTAGAGGCCGGCGTGGAGGGCCGAGTACCCGCGTACCTCCTGGAGGTAGAGGGTGTTGACGAAGAGGAATCCGCCCAGGGCGGCGAAGGCGCTCACCGCGATCACCGTGGCGCCGCTGAAGGGCGCGCTCCGGAAGAACCGCAGATCGATCAGCGGCTCGCGGCGCCGGGGCTCGTAGAGGACCACCCCCACCAGCGCGGCCACCGCGATCCCCGCGAAGACCGCGTTCGACTCGATGATCGCGTAGGTGAGCGAGCCGAGCAGCGCGATGATCAGCACCTGGCCGACCGGGTCCGGCCGCCGGGGTTTGGGAGCCCGGGATTCCGGTACATGGCGCCAGGTCAGCAGCAGGGCCAGCAGACCGACCGGCAGATTGACCCAGAAGATCGAGCGCCAGCCCACCGTGTCCACCAGCAGCCCGCCGATCAGCGGCCCCGCCGCCATGGAGATGCCGACGACCCCGCCCCACACCCCGATCGCCCGGGCCCGCTCGGCCGGCTCGGTGAAGGTATTGGTGATGATCGACATCGCGACCGGGTTGAGCATGGAGCCGCCCACCGCCTGAATCATGCGGAAGGCGACCAGCGACTCCAGATTGGGCGCCAGCGAGCAGAGCAGCGAGCCGAGGGTGAAGAGCACCAGGCCGGCCATGAAGACCTTGCGGCGGCCGATCCGGTCCGCCGTCGAGCCCGCGAGCATCAGCAGCGAGGCGAGGACCAGGGTGTACGCGTCGATCGTCCACTGGAGCCCGGCGACCGAGGCGTTCAGCTCGCGGCCCATCGACGGCAGTGCCACATTGAGGATGGTGTTGTCGAGGCTGACGATCAGCAGGCTCATACAGCAGATGCCCAGGACGAGCAGCCGCCGTCGGGGTGTCAGCTCTGACATGAGGCCGATAGTACGCATAACTAATGAAGTGCGCCCGGCGCTGCGCGGGTACGGGACAATGGGGCCATGACCACGCTCGCCCCCGCCCCCTCCGCCCCGGCACTCGCCATCGGCCCGCACGCGGTACAGCCGCCGGTGGTGCTCGCCCCCATGGCCGGGATCACCAATGCCCCCTTCCGCACCCTGTGCCGGGAGTTCAGCGGCGGCAAGGGGCTCTTCGTGAGCGAGATGATCACCACCCGCGCCCTGGTCGAGCGCAATGAGAAGACCATGCAGCTGATCCACTTCGACGCGAGCGAGACGCCCCGGTCGATTCAGCTGTACGGGGTGGACCCGGTCACCGTCGGCAAGGCCGTCCGCATGATCGTGGACGAGGGCCTGGCCGACCACATCGATCTGAACTTCGGCTGCCCGGTCCCCAAGGTGACCCGCAAGGGCGGCGGCTCCGCCCTTCCGTACAAGCGGCCGCTGCTGCGGGCGATCCTCCACGAGGCCGTCACCCATGCCGGGAATCTGCCGGTCACCATGAAGATGCGCAAGGGCATCGACGACGATCACCTCACCTTCCTGGACGCGGGGCGGATCGCGGTCGAGGAGGGCGTCACCGCGATCGCCCTGCACGGGCGCACCGCGGCTCAGCACTACGGCGGCACGGCCGACTGGGACGCCATCGCCCGGCTGAAGGAGCATGTCCCCGAGATCCCGGTGCTGGGCAACGGCGACATCTGGTCGGCCGACGACGCGCTGCGGATGATGCGCGAGACCGGCTGCGACGGTGTGGTCGTCGGGCGCGGCTGCCTCGGGCGGCCCTGGCTCTTCGGCGATCTGGTGGCGGCCTTCGAGGGCACCGGCTCCCGTGCCGAGCCCACGCTGCGGGAGGTCGCGGCGGTGATGCGGCGGCACGCGGAGCTGCTGGGGGAGTGGATCGGCGATGAATCGCGCGGAGTGATCGACTTCCGCAAGCACGTGGCCTGGTATCTCAAGGGCTTCGCGGTCGGCTCGGAGATGCGCAAGCGGCTGGCGATCACCTCCTCGCTGGCCGAGCTGGACGAGCAGCTGGGGGAGCTGGAGCTGGACCAGCCCTGGCCGGCGGGGGCGGACGGCCCGCGCGGGCGCACCTCGGGGAACAACCGGGTGGTCCTGCCGGACGGCTGGCTGAAGGACCCGTACGACTGCGCCGGTGTGAGCCCGGACGCCGAGCTCGACACCTCGGGCGGCTGACAAGCCCCGGGCCCGAGGGGCTCTCGGCGGTACGGGGCACGGAGTGCCATCCGCTCCGTACGGCTCATCCGAGCGCGCCCGATCCCTCCGGGACCGGTGACAGCCCGGCGAAAGGGCCGTCGGCCGGGTCGGCGGTGAAGCCGGTGACAGGGCCGCGCCCCGGCCCCCGCC
This sequence comes from Streptomyces sp. CAU 1734, assembly GCF_039888735.1. Taxonomy (NCBI): domain Bacteria; kingdom Bacillati; phylum Actinomycetota; class Actinomycetes; order Kitasatosporales; family Streptomycetaceae; genus Streptomyces; species Streptomyces sp. CAU 1734. The sequence goes on along the minus strand of NZ_JBDQQP010000002.1, from coordinate 436,506 downwards.
CGGCCGTCGCGGCCCCTGCGGCCCCGCGCGGCCCCTTTCCGTACCACCGGCCCCGTTTCGGGGCCGTACCGCGCCGCGTTCCGTAGACACATGGCGGCGTTCAACCCGTCCGGATGATGGAATCGCGCGCCCCTCCGTCGCGTGATTCTCGCCACTCCTGATAGGGGGTGCGCTCAGATGAGCGATTTGCTGATGTCTGCACCTCTCGGAAGGATGGCACTGAGTGCCATCTCGTCTGGTGTCACTTCATCAAGTGAGTCGACACCTTCCGTGACGCCGTGAAGGTGAATCATGACCGGGCGTATTGATGCGTTCAAGCAATGAAGAGGACGTCTCGAAGCGGCTACCGGCGAGTCGCCTTTCGATCCGGTGGCGGACGAGTGGTTACAGCCGTATGACGGCCAAGTGGACGTACCCGAACGCCTTCGATCTGGGTATGTTCCTCGCCGTCAGGGCAGCCACCGAGCCTCGAAAGGTCGAGAGCCGTGTCGGAGAACAAAGATCACCCGGGCCCCAAGTTCGTTTATGACTTCACCGAGGGCAACCGGCACCTGAAGGACCTGCTCGGCGGCAAGGGCGCCAACCTCGCCGAGATGACCAACCTCGGGCTGCCCGTCCCTCCGGGCTTCACCATCACCACCGAGGCATGCAGGGTCTATCTCGACAGCGGCCACGAGCCCGCCGCCCTCCGCGACGAGGTGAGTGCGCACCTCGCCGCCCTGGAGGAGCGGATGGGCCGCCGGCTCGGCCAGACCGACGATCCGCTGCTGGTGTCCGTGCGCTCCGGCGCGAAGTTCTCCATGCCGGGGATGATGGACACCGTTCTCAACATCGGCCTCTCGGACGAATCCGTCGCCGGCCTCATCCACCAGTCCGGTGACGAGCGCTTCGCCTGGGACTCCTACCGCCGGCTCATCCAGATGTTCGGCAAGACCGTGCTCGGAGTCGACGGCGACCTCTTCGAGGAGGCGCTGGAGGAGGCCAAGGCCGCCAAGAAGGTCTCCGTCGACACCGATCTCGACGCCGGAGATCTGCGGAACCTGGTGAAGCACTTCAAGCACATCGTCCGGGCCGAGGCCGGCCGCGACTTCCCGCAGGACCCCCGGGAGCAGATGGACCTCGCCGTGATGGCGGTCTTCGACTCCTGGAACGGCGACCGCGCCAAGCTCTACCGCCGCCAGGAGCGCATCCCCGGCGACCTCGGGACCGCCGTCAACATCTGTTCCATGGTCTTCGGCAACCTCGGCCCCGACTCCGGCACCGGAGTGGCCTTCACCCGCGACCCCGCCAGCGGCCAGCAGGGCGTCTACGGCGACTACCTCCAGAACGCCCAGGGCGAGGACGTCGTCGCCGGCATCCGCAACACCGTGCCCCTCGCCGAGCTGGAGACGATCGACAAGCCGTCGTACGACCAGCTCATGCAGATCATGGAGACCCTGGAGAACCACTACAAGGACCTCTGCGACATCGAGTTCACCATCGAGCGCGGCAGGCTCTGGATGCTCCAGACCCGGGTGGGCAAGCGGACCGCCGGAGCCGCCTTCCGTATCGCCACCCAGCTCGTGGACCAGGGCCTCATCGACGAGGCCGAGGCGCTCCAGCGGGTCAACGGCGCCCAGCTCGCCCAGCTGATGTTCCCCCGCTTCGACGAGTCGGCGAAGGCCGAGCTCCTGGGCCGGGGCATCGCCGCCTCGCCCGGCGCGGCCGTCGGCAAGGCGGTCTTCGACTCGTACACCGCCGTCAAGTGGTCCCGCTCGGGTGAGCGGGTGATCCTGATCCGGCGGGAGACCAACCCCGACGACCTCGACGGAATGATCGCCGCCCAGGGCATCCTCACCTCGCGCGGCGGCAAGACCTCCCACGCCGCCGTCGTCGCCCGGGGCATGGGCAAGACCTGTGTCTGCGGCGCCGAGGAGCTCGAAGTCGACACCAAGCGGCGCCGGATGACGGTGGGCGGCACCGTCATCGAGGAGGGCGACGTCGTCTCCGTGGACGGCTCCACCGGCAAGGTGTACCGGGGCGAGGTGCCGGTCGTGCCCTCCCCGGTGGTCGAGTACTTCGAGGGCCGGATGCACGCCGGCGCGGACGACGCCGATGAACTGGTCGTCGCGGTCCACCGGATGATGGCGTACGCGGACCGGGTGCGCCGGCTGCGCGTGCGGGCCAACGCCGACAACGCGGAGGACGCCCTGCGGGCCCGCCGCTTCGGCGCCCAGGGCATCGGACTCTGCCGGACCGAGCACATGTTCCTCGGCGAGCGCCGCGAGATGGTCGAGAAGCTGATCCTCGCCGACACGGACGAGGAGCGGGCCGGCGCGCTGGAGCAGCTGCTGCCGCTCCAGCGGAGCGACTTCATCGAGCTGTTCGAGGCGATGGACGGCCTTCCGGTCACGGTCCGGCTGCTCGACCCGCCGCTGCACGAATTCCTGCCGGACATCACCGAGCTGTCGGTACGGGTCGCGCTCGCCGAGGCCCGCCAGGACCACAACGAGAACGACCTCCGGCTGCTCCAGGCCGTGCACCGGCTCCATGAGCAGAACCCGATGCTGGGTCTGCGCGGGGTACGCCTGGGTCTGGTCATCCCGGGGCTCTTCACCATGCAGGTACGGGCCATCGCCGAGGCCGCCGCCGCCCGCCTGGAGGCCAAGGGCGATCCGCGCGCCGAGATCATGATTCCGCTGGTGGGCACCGTCCAGGAGCTGGAGATCGTCCGGGAGGAGGCGGAGAAGGTCATCGCCGAGGTGGAGGCGGCCACCGGCATCGGGCTGAAACTCCCGCTGGGCACGATGATCGAACTGCCGCGCGCGGCGCTGACGGCCGGACAGATCGCCGAGGCCGCCGAATTCTTCAGCTTCGGCACCAATGACCTCACCCAGACGGTGTGGGGCTTCTCCCGGGACGATGTGGAGGCGTCGTTCTTCACCGCGTATCTGGAGAAGGGCATTTTCGGGGTCTCGCCGTTCGAGACCATCGACCGGGACGGCGTCGGCGCGCTGGTGAAGAGCGCGGTGGCGGCCGGTCGGGCGGCCCGCCCCGATCTGAAGCTCGGGGTCTGCGGCGAACACGGCGGTGACCCGGAATCCGTGCACTTCTTCCACCACACCGGCCTCGACTATGTCTCCTGCTCGCCGTTCCGGATCCCGGTGGCCCGGCTGGAGGCCGGGCGGGCGGCGGCGACCCCGAGGGAGAACGGCTCCCGCTGAGGCACCGGTGGTGCCTCTGCGACGGCTGTGTTCTCCGGAATCTCTGTGCGCCCTGGGTCTTCTTCAGGCCATTCGACGCCGGAGCCCTAGTCGGCCGAACCTCACCCTCGCCCGGCCGGCGGCGGCTCCGGACCCCGGGAGGGGCGGGCCCCTGTGCGGTCTGCCCGCCCCTCCCACTCCCCGCTCCGGACGGCTCCGGCACCGCGCGTCTCTCCCTCTCTCCCGTTTCTTTCCGCACATCAGTAAAGACCCTGCGTAAATATCGTTCTTGACGGTTGCATGGCAGATCCGCCCCGTTGTGTGGCAGGTATAAGCAGCGTGTGGTGCTGACATAAGGCAGGCGTATCGCGGATCTTGACGAAAGCCGTAATTCTGTCCGCCCATCCGGCGAACAAGGGACGGGGCGCGGCCTGTGGATCCCCATCCACGGGCCGCGCCCCATTACCCCTGCCGGACAGGGAGCCGCACCATCTGTCACCCGCCGCCGGATGTGCGAAGCCCCCCACGGTCTTCGTCGCATCCATCGGAGACAGAAGGAACCTGCCCGACGCCGTACAGCCTTTCGGTTCGCACCCGGCATGGGCGAGGCATTTCAACTCTGGCCGAAACACCGTGGTAACGGCCTGTGATGACGTGCATACTCAGTGATCGGGGCGATTGCGGGTGCAACAGTGGGGGTTCGGTGCTACGTATCCATTTCACTGGCGAAGATCTGGCCAGAGTCCGAATGGCCGTCAAGCCGGATGCTTTGTGGGAAACGATTCTGAGCTTTCATCGATTGAGAGAGCGGCGGCGCGCTCAGATGTTCGGCGAATGGCGGTCGGAAACCCGCGCGCGGTTGAATGGTGAAACAAGCTTGCTGGCTGCACTGGTGCCGCCGAGGGGATATTTCCCGGACTTTCTCACCCCGCCGCCGGGCGCCAGCGGCCTTGAGGCCGGGCTCGAGGCGATTCGGGCCACCGAGCCCGCGCGGATCCATTCCGAACTGACTCTGGTGACAGCGGGCCGTTCCGCCGAACGCTCGGCCGGCCGGTCCCCGGAAGGCCCCGAGGGGCGCACGGTCGACGGCGGTTCGGCGGACGCGCGCGCGGCGGAAAGGCGTGCGTTCGACGGGCTCGGGGCCGAGGGGCTGATGGCCGACGGACGCGGATTCGACGGGCGCGGAGCCGATGGGCGTTGCGATGTCGACGGGCGCATGCCCGGCACCCGTGGAATCGACGGCCGGGGCCCGGACGGACGCGCGCCGTCCGGGACGGCCGCCGACGGCTCCGGGGCGGACGCCGGCGCCTCGGACGGGCGTCCAGGAGCCGGGTCCGCCGGGCGTTCCGGGGAGCGCGCGGGGGCCCGGGCCGTCTTCAGGGCGGCCGAGCGGGCCGGCCGTCTCGCCGGGCTCGCCGACGGCAGAACCGAGCCGCTGGCCCGCCTCGTATCGGTGCTGCGGAGCTACCACCGGGCCGCGATCGAGCCGTACTGGGCACATATACAGGCCAGGGTCGAGGCGGACCGGGCCATGCGCGGCCGGGCGCTGCTCGACGGCGGCGCGGCCGAACTCCTCGGCTCACTGCCGCCCGTGATGCGCTGGCGGGCCCCGGTGCTGGAGTCGGAGTACCCGGTCGACCGGGATCTGCGGCTCGACGGGCGGGGCTTGCTGCTCCAGCCGTCGTTCTTCTGCCGGGGCACCCCGGTCGTCTACCGCGATCCCTCGCTTCCGCCCGTGCTGGTCTACCCCGCCGCCGCCCACACCCCCGACCCCGCCTTCGGAGAGGCCCAGGGAGCCGCTCTGGCGCCCTCCCTGGGCCGGCTGGTGGGCCACACCCGCTCCGCCGTCCTCCAGGCCATCCGCTACGGCTGTACGACCAGTGAGCTCGCCCGCCGGGCGGGGGTCTCGCTCGCCTCCGCGAGCCAGCATGCGGCGGTGCTCCGGGAAGCCGGTCTGATACTCACCCTCCGGCACGGCAACGCCGTACTGCACACCCTCACCCCGCTGGGCGCCGCCCTGCTGAGGGGCGGCGCCCCCGCCGAGGCGACCGGCTAGCGCCGCCGGGCGGGCACGGGAGGGGCGGGCGTGTGAGGGCGGCTCACCCCGCCCGTGCCTACCCGCCGGGTGTGCGGTCGCCCCCTCCCGTACGGGGAGCGCGGGGCGTACGGGAAGGGCGGGGCGTACCGGTGTCGGCGAGCCGGAATCGCAGCCGGCAGATCACCGCCCCGGTGTCCCGGCGCACGGCGTGGGCCAGCACCGCCCCCCGCTGGTTCTGGAGCAGCCGCTGCCAGAGGCGTTCGGGCTCCACCTCCGGTATCAGCACGGTGACCCGGGTGTTCGGGTGGTACCGGTGGACCCGGCGGACGTACTCGGAGACCGGCCGGCCGATGGTGCGGTGCTCCGAGTGGAGCTCCACCAGATCCACTCCCGGGTTCCACAGCTCCCAGTCCCTGCGCAGCGCCGACGTCTCCTCCCGGTCCTCCGCGCCCGGATGGCTGACCGTCACCGCCCGCACCTCGTCCCCCAGCGAGACGGCCGCGTTCACCGCCTCCCGGGTGAGCCGGGACAGATGCGACACCGGCACGATCACCAGCGACCGGTCCCGGTGCGGCGCCTCGGGCACCCGGCCCAGACCGATGCGCTCGTCGAGATCCCCGTACGCCTGGTGCACCCGCTCGAAGAGAAGCACCAGCACCGGCAGGGCGATCACGACCAGCCAGGCGCCCTCGGTGAACTTCGTCACGGTGACCACGACCGCGCTCACCCCGGTCAGCACGCTCCCCATGCCGTTCAGCACGGCCTTGCGCCGCCATCCGGCGGATCGTTCGGCACGCCAGTGGATCACCATCCCCGCCTGGCAGACGGTGAATCCGACGAAGACCCCGATCGCGAAGAGCGGCACCAGGGTGTTGGTGTCCCCGCCGGAGAAGGCCAGCAGCAGGGCGGCGACGGCGGCGAGCGCGATCACCCCGTGCCGGTGCACCTCGCGGTCGGCCTTCAGCCGGAAGACATGCGGCAGATAATTGTCCCTGGCCAGCAGCGACATCAGCACCGGCAGTCCGCCGAAGGAGGTGTTCGCGGCCAGCGCCAGCAGGACGACCGTGGCGAACTGCACCACATAGAAGCCCCAGTTGTGGCCGAGCGAGGCGTCCGCGAGCTGAGCCAGCACGGTCACCCCCTCCACCGGCTGGAGCTGGAAGCGGCCGATGAGCACCGAGAGCCCGATCAGCATCACGCCCAGCAGCACGCCGAGCGCCACCTCGGTGCGCTGCGCGCGCCGGGCCGCCGGGGCTCGGAAGGACGGCACGGCGTTGGCCACCGCCTCCACCCCGGTCAGCGCCGAGCAGCCGGACGCGAACGCCTTGAGCAGCAGCAGCGCGCCCACCGTGCCGGCGCTGTCGCCCAGTGCCGAGGCATGACCGGCCGCCGCCTCGGTGGAGGCCGGGGCCGAGCGGAAGAGCCCGACGGCGATCACCGTCAGGATCGAACCGACGAAGACCGCCGTCGGCACGATGAACGCCCTGGCCGAGTCGACGATGCCGCGCAGATTCACCGCGGTCACCAGGACCAGCACCCCGAGGCAGAGCGGCAGCCGGTCGTCGTGGAGACCGGGGAAGGCGGAGGTGAGGGCCGCGACACCGGCGGTCACGGAGACCGCCACATTCAGTACGTAGTCGAGCACGAGCGAGGCCGCCGCGACGAGCCCGGTGCGCCGCCCGAGACGGGCCTTGGCGACGGCGTAGGAACCGCCGCCGTTCGGGAAGGCGGCGATGACCTGGCGGTAGGAGGCCACCAGCACGGTGAGCAGTCCGGCGATGGCGAGGGTGACGGGGAGGGTGTACCCGAGCCCGGCCGCCCCCGCCGCGGCCAGGACGAGGACGATGGCCTCGGGTCCGTACGCCACCGAGGCCATCGCGTCCAGGGAGAGCGCCGCCAGCCCCTGGGTCGCGGTGAGCCGGTGCCGGTCGCCGGGGACGGTCCCGGGCGCGGCGCGGGGGGTCGCGGCCGTCCCCCCGGCCGGGCCTGAGGACGTTGAGCGGACGGTCATCGTGGCGGGTACCTCCGGAAGTGGAACCCTGATCGCCAGGGCTGCCCAGGGAGAGGGCAGCCCCAGCGTGGGGGCGCGTTTTCCGGCCGGCGGGCCCTTTTGTCGGGTTTCTTGCGCCGAAGGCGCCCGTCTTCACACGACGTTGACGCGGATGATCCTCCCGCCGGCGGTTGCCCGTGGCCGTGCGCGTCCACGGGGGGCGTCCACGGGCGGCCCGAAGTGCGCGGGTCAGGCCGTGAGTCCCTCGTACACCACACCCGTGAGCCGCTCGGACGCCGCCCAGAGCCGCTCGCCCGCCGCGTCCCGCCGTGAACCCGCCGTCCGCCAGGCCGGGGCCGGGGCGCCGCGCCAGCCCAGCCGGCCCGGGCCGGTGAAGGAGTCGGGACGGACTCCGGGGGCGGTCGCCGCGTACAGCGTCGGCAGCGCCCCCGCCGAGGCGGGCTGCGCGAAGAGCAGATTGCCCAGGCCCATGATCCGTTCGGCGAGCCCGCGCCCCTCCAGCCGGGCCGCCGCGGTCTGGAGATTGGTGGCCGAGTAACCGGGATGCGCGGCGGCGGCGACGAGATCCGCGCCCGCCGTCTCCGCCCGGCGCGCCAGCTCGTGGACGAAGAGCAGATTCGCCGACTTGGAACGGCCGTAGGCGGCCGCCCGGCGGTACCCGCGTTCGCTGTTGAGGTCCGCCATGTCCGGATCGGCCACGGCATGCATCACACTCGACACGCTCACCACCCGCGCCCCCGGGGTGGCCAGCAGCCGTGGCAGCAGCAGCCCGGTCAGCGCGAAATGCCCCAGATGGTTGACGCCGAAGTGGGTCTCGAAACCGTCCGCCGTCCGCCCCTGAGGCATGGACATCACACCCGCGTTGTTGATCAGCAGATCGAGCCGGTCGTCGGGGTACGCGGCGGCGAACTCCCGTACGGAGCCGAGATCGCCGAGGTCCAGTGGCCGGAACTCCGCCTCCGCTTGGGGCAGATGTGCCCGGATCCGCTTCTCGGCCGCCCTGCCGCGCTCCTCGCTGCGGCAGGCGAGAATCACCCGGGCACCCCTGCGCGCCAGCTCCCGCGCGGTGATCAGCCCGATACCGCTGTTGGCCCCGGTGACCACGGCGGTGCGGCCGTGCTGATCGGGGATGTCGCCGGTGTTCCAGCCTGTCATGGCCCTCGCTCCTCGGAACTCGCCATACGGGGACGCCCGTGCGAGAGCGCCCGGCCCGGCCGGCGTCGGGACGGCCGGGCGATCAGCGTATGAGTACCGGGCGGCGGAGCCGCTGTCCACCACCGGATCCGCTCCCCGCGGGCGACTCCGCGCCGACCCGGGTGAATGACCGGCCCGCGCCGGACGGGTCCGGTACTGTTGCGCTCCCCGTCCCCCGTGGACGGCGCAACAGGCCCTGGACCGAGGAGGTGGGACCCATGACCGCTGTCGCAGGTCGTGCGCTCCCGCAGCACGGTCCGTGTCCCGGCTCGCTCCGCGGTTCGTCCGCCGCTGTCCTCACCGCCGCTTCCGCCGGTGACGCCACCGGTCGGGTCCAAGGGCTCCCGGTCGCACGGCGCCGGTGATCGGAGAGCGCTCTTCGGTACTCCCGGAAGGCTCTCATGTCACCCCTCTCCCGACTTTCCCGGCTCTCCGGGCACTCCCGTGCCGCTCTCGCCGCCCGGCTCCGCGGCGCCGGCTGTGTCTTCGCCGAGGACGAGGCCGAACTGCTGGCGGCCGGCGCCCGCACCCCCGCCCATCTCGACGCGCTGGCGGAGCGCCGCATCGCCGGGGAGCCTCTGGAACACGTACTCGGCTGGGCCGAGTTCTGCGGGCTGCGGCTCGCTGTGGACCCGGGGGTCTTCGTGCCCCGGCGCCGTACCGAATTCCTCGTCCGGCAGGCGGCCCGTCTGCTCAGCCCGCGTTCCGGCCCGGCCGTGATCGTGGATCTGTGCTGCGGTTCCGGTGCGCTGGGCGCCGCGCTGGTCGCGGGAGCCGGACACCGGCGGTTTCCCGGAGTCGCGGGCGCCGAGCTGCATGCCGTCGACATCGATCCGGCAGCGGTGCGGTGCGCCCGCCGTAATCTGGCCGCCCCGGGCGGGCATGTCCACCGGGGGGATCTCTTCGCACCCCTGCCCGCGGCGCTCCGGGGACGGGTCGATGTGCTGCTGGCGAATGTGCCCTATGTGCCCACCGAGGAGATCGGGCTGCTGCCGGCCGAGGCCCGGATCCACGAGGCCCGCGTCGCCCTGGACGGCGGCGCGGACGGACTGGACGTGGTGCGGCGGGTGGCGGCCGGCGCGGGCGGCTGGCTGGCACCCGGCGGGGCGCTGCTCTTCGAGACCGGTGAGCGGCAGGCCGCGCGGGCGCTGGAGATCGTGGGCCGGGGCGGGCTGACGGCGCGGAAGGTGACCTCGGACGAGCTGAACGCGACGGTGGTGATCGGCGTCCGGGGGCCGGGGCCGGCCGGCTGACGGGCCGGCGGGGAGCGCCGGAGCTCCCCGCCCGGGAAGCGCCGGGTGGACCTCGTGCGCGCCTCCTTCATAGGGTCGCGATCATGCCCGATATATCGCTGACCTCTCTGGTGCTGCTCTGTGTCGCCGCCGCGCTGGCCGGCTGGATCGACGCGGTGGTGGGAGGCGGCGGTTTGCTCCTTCTCCCCGCCCTGCTGCTGGGGCTGCCACAGGCCCCGGCCGCCCAGGTCCTCGGCACCAACAAGGCCGTCGCCATCGTCGGCACCACCGGCGCGGCCGTCACCTATGTGCGCAGTACCCCGGTGGAGGTGGGGACGGCGGTACGGATCGGGCTGGCCGCGCTCGCCGGATCGATGGGCGGCGCGTTCTTCGCGGCGGGGATCAGCAGTGCGGTGCTCCGGCCGGTGATCATGGTGGCACTGCTGGCGGTCGCCGCCTTTGTCGTACTGCGTCCCGCCTTCGGTGCGGACACGCCGTCCGACCCGGCGCTGCGGCGGCGGGTCGGCAGGGCGCGCGCGGTCGCCGCGGTGGTGGTGGTCGGCGGCGGGATCGGTTTCTACGACGGTCTCTTCGGTCCCGGGACCGGCACTTTTCTCGTCCTCGCGCTCACCGCGGTGCTCCATCTCGATCTGGTGACCGCCTCGGCCACCGCGAAGATCGTCAATGTCTGCACCAACGGCGGGGCGCTGGTGGTCTTCGCCTGGCAGGGATCGGTGATCTGGCAGCTCGCCGCCCTGATGGCGGTCTTCAATCTGGCGGGCGGCACGGCGGGGGCGCTGATGGCGCTGCGGAAGGGGAGCGGATTCGTCCGGGGAGTGCTGCTGGTGGTGGTCTTCGCGCTGGTGGTGAAGCTCGCGTTCGATCAGTGGTGGGGCTGACCGCCGAGCCCTCGCCGGGCTGACCGCCGAGCCCTCCGGGGCCTCATTCTCCCGGGCCCGCGTTCGCCGTGCCGCCGGTGGTGGCGGTGGTGGTGCGCACCCCGATGAGATGGGCGAAGGCGACCACATTGCCCCGGTAGCCGGACTTCTTGTCGAAGCCGCCGCCGCAGGTGATCACCCGCAGTTCGGCACGGTCGCGGGCCCCGTACACCCTGCGGTCGGGGAAGTCGCCGGCCTCGTACACCTCGATGGCGTCGATGGTGAAGACGGCGGTCCGGCCGTCCGCCCGGAGCACCTCGATGCGGTGGCCCTTCCGGAGCGCGCCGAGGGCGTAGAAGACGGCGGGGCCGCCCGCGTTGTCGACATGTCCGGCGACGACGGCGGTGCCCCTGGCGCCCGGGGGAGTGCCGTCCCGGTACCAGCCCGCGAGATTGCGGTACTCGGCCGGCGGCACCTCAAGGCTCCGCTTCCGGTCCAGGCCGAGTCCGGTGAGCGGGGTGTCCACCTCGATGTCGGGGATGCGCAGCCGCAGCGGCGCGGCCGGGGGCAGCGGGTCGGCCGCGGCGTCCGTGTGCTCGCGCGGCCCGGCGGCGAATGCCTCGGCGGCGGAGGGGACGGGCGGGGTCACATCCCGCGCGCCGCTCTGCACCAGCCACACACCCGTGCAGACGGCGATGCCCAGGCACCATCCCTTGGCGCTCATGGATTCTCCGGGGGCTCCGTAGTGGTGCCCCCGTCCCCGCCCGGCCGGAGCCGGGCGGGGACGGGGGACGCGGCGGTACGGGGACGGTCTCGGTCGCCCGTCAGCCGCTCCGCGTGCCGCTCGCCCGGCGACGCAGAAGCAGGCTCCCGCCGACGGCGGCCGCGGCCAGTACGGCCACACCCGCCGCGATCCGGTCGGTGTCGGGGCCGACACTGCCGCCGACACCGGTCCGCACATGGCCACTGGGCTGCTCGTACTGCCCGTCCTGATACTGCCCGTCGTCCTGCTGTCCGGCATGGTCACCGCTGTGACCGGCGGAATCGCCGCTGCGGTGGCGCACGGTCACATCGCCCGACGCGCGCTTGCCGTTGTTGCACCGGACACTGATGCCGTACGTCCCCGACTGGGTGCCGTGCGGGATCCGGAACTGTCCGACCACCGTCTCCTTGTGCGTCCCGGGGGAGAGATGGAACTCCCCCGCGCCGAGCGAACGGGCGTCGCCGACGCCGTGTCCGTGCCGGCCGCAGGCGGTCGTGTTCACGGTGATGGTCGCCCCCGGTGCGGCGGTGGACGGGAACACCTCCAGGGACTCGAAGTCCCTGGCGTGCGCTCCGGGGGCGCTGAGACCTATGGTCGCGGCCGCCAGCGCGGCACAGGTCAGCAGGCGGGCGGTGGTGCGCATGGTGATCCTCCGGGGAAAGCGTTGCCGGCTCTTCACTCCGAGGTAAGGCGCACCGCGCCGCCCACGCCTGCTGATATGCCATCAGGTCGCGCGTCCCGATACGGCGTGTCGGCGGGGGTGTGGAGACTTTTCGCAGGTCAGGGCGGGTGACGGGGAATCAGGTGCGGGGCGTGCCGAATGGGTGACGGCCGGCCCGGGCCGGTTCCGCGGGGGCGGTGGCGGGGTGCTGGTCCGGGGGTTCACTCTGGGGTCCCTGAGGTCTCCGGGGTGAGAGTGGTTCATTGGGGCGGGTGAGGTGGTGTGGTGGTCCATGACTTGGCTGTATGGGGACGAGCCGGCCGGGCCACTTGACCTCAAGCCTGCTTGAGGTAAGACCCTTCTCGGTATGGACCTCACCACGCGGGAGAACCCGCAGACCGCCCCCGCCCGGACCGTCCCGCTGAAGCTGGTGGTCATCATCGCCAGCAACCGCGAGGGCCGTTTCGCCCCGGTGATCGCCGACTGGTTCCTGGAGCACGCCGGCCAGCGGGAGGATTTCGCGGTCGAGCTGGTCGACCTCGGGAAGGCGGACGTCCCCACCGGGCTCACCGCCAATCCGACCCTCTCCGTCACCGAATCCCTCGGGGTGATCACTCCCAAACTGGACGCCGCCGACGCGTTCATCGCCATCACCCCGGAGTACAACCACTCCTTCCCCGCCTCCCTCAAGAGCCTCATCGACTGGCACTTCACCCAGTGGCGGGCCAAGCCGGTCGGGTTCGTCTCCTACGGCGGAATCTCCGGCGGCCTGCGCGCGGTGGAGCATCTGCGCCAGGTCTTCGCCGAGCTGCACGCCGTCACCATCCGCGACACCGTCTCCTTCCACAACGCCCATTCCCAGTTCGACGAGGAGGGCCGGCACAAGGACCCGACCGGATGCGATGCCGCCGCGAAGTCGATGCTCGACCAGCTCGCCTGGTGGGCGCATGCCCTGCGGGACTCCCGCACGACCCACCCGTACAACGGCTGACCCGGCGGATCCGGCCCGCCCCCGTACGGCTGTCCGTATCGCCGTATCGCCGTCCGGTCGTCCGGGCGGGTGCTCTGGTGGCCGGGTGGCCGGGTGGCCGGGTGGCCGGGTGGTCCGGCGTCAGGTGCTCAGGCGCGGCGGCCGAGCAGGGCGAGAAGTCTGGTCTGGTGGCTGTCGCCCGGCGGCGGCTCGACCGGCGGGGCGAAGAGCCCGGACTTCGAGAGCTCCGAGGCGTACGGGGCGACCTCGTCGAGCGCGAATCCCACCAGCACATCGGGCAGCCGCTCGTCCGCGCCGATCGCCCGGGACAGATCCCAGCTGTGCACCACCGCGTCCGTGACCATCTGCGCGCAGTACGCCACGGCCGGGGTCTCCCCGTACGACAGCCAGACCGTCCGCTCCAGCGCGCCCGGCTCCGCGAAGGCCCTCCGGGCCGCGCGGGCCGCCGCGTCCCAGGCGGCGCGCGGCCGGGTGCCGAGGACATCGCCGTCGTGCGCCTCGCCCACCTCGTCGATGCCGGCGCCGTCGGTCACCAGATCCGGCACCCACAGCTGCTCGGCGGTGAGATGGTTCACCAGTTCGCGCACGGACCACTCGGTACAGGGAGTCGGTTCGTCCCACTGGTCCGGCCGTACCGCGTGCACGCGCTCCCCGAAGAGCGCCAGTGCTTCGGAGTGCCGGGCGAGCAGGAACGCCTTGTCCTTCTTCATCTGTCCCATGGGCCCACTGTGACCCGTGGCGGGCTCCGGTGCGATCCGCTGTCCGGGTGTGGCGGCGCGTCCGGGAGACGTCCCGGCCGTGCCCCGGCTACCCGGGCGGTACGGCCGCTCCCGCCAGCGCGATCTCCACACCCTTCTCCCGGTCTCCGAGGAACTGCGGATCCGGCTTGAAGGCCACGTCCAGCGAGGCTTTTCCGGCCGCGATCATCTCCCGCACCGCGCCGTAGCGCCAGACGGAGTCCAGCGGTTCCTCGACCCCGACGCCGTAGGAGTCGACCCCCGCCGACCGGCAGAGGGTGACCGCCCGCCGGATATGGAACCCCTGGGTCACCAGGACGGCCCGGTCGACCCCGAAGATCTTCTTCGCGCGGACACAGGAGTCCCAGGTGTCGAAGCCCGCGTAGTCGCTGACGATCCGGTCGTCCGGCACGCCCTTGCCGGTGAGATACGTCCGCATCGCGTTCGGCTCGTCGTACTCCGCCCGGCTGTTGTCGCCGGTCACCAGAACCACCTTGACCTTGCCCGCCCGGTACAGCTCGGCCGCCGTGTCCAGCCGGTGGGCCAGATAGGGGGTGGGCCTGCCCTCCCAGAGCCCTGCTCCGAAGACCACGGCCACATCCTGCGCGGGGACCTCCGCGACGGTGCTGATCCGGCTGCCGGCGGAGGCGTGGACATAGGTCGCGGGCACGAGAGCGAGCACACAACCGAGCATGGCGGCCTGCACCAGCCGCCGCTGCCCCCGCCGGGTGCGGGGGAGCCGGGGTGGGTTCATCCGGAGTCGTGGTCGTTTCACACCAGGTCAGACGCCGGTCGGCCGGATTTGGTTCACCCTTTCGTGTCCGGGGCGGCGGGGCGCGGGGGTGGGCGGGCGGCCCGGCCGCGGGCGGGGCCGGCGGCCCGGGGCGGGCTCATCCGTCCGCTCCGGGTGCCGGGGCCGGTGCGGACCAGGCGGCCGGCAGCAGCGACCGGGTCGCGGCGGCCGCGTACACCGCCGCGCCGAGCCAGGCCGTCGCGAACGCCTCCGGGTCGGCGGGCAGCAGCCTGCCGAGCCCGTCGTGCCGCCGTGCGGCGGCCGTCTCGCCGAGGGCCCGCGCGCACTCCGCACCCGTGGTCAGGCCCACCGCGCTCAGCCGGCGCGGCAGTTCGCCGTCGGCCGCCGCGGCGGTGACGGCCCGGCCGCCCGCGACGGCCCGGTCCACCGCGCGCGCCAGCAGCTCCAGCTCGATCGGCAGCGCCGGAATGTCCGCCCCGCCGGACCGCTCGCCCGCGCCCGGGGGAGCCGGGTTCCCCGGGGCCGGTATGTGGGAGCGGTTGAGCCGCCGCAGGCCCAGATCGGCGCGGACCGTCTCACCGTCGTGGCCCCGCCAGGACGCCGCGAGCGCCTGCACGCCGTCCGGGCGGTCGGCCACCGCCCGGACGATCAGCCGCAGTTCCAGCCCGGGACAGGAGGCGAGGAGCCGCAGATTCTCCGCATGGGGGAGCTCGGGCCGCTCGTCGGGGGCGAGCAGCCGCAGCAGCGGACCGCCCGTCACCCGGAACCCCCCGGCGGTGACCGTGCCGGTGAGGAAGAGCAGATCACCGCCGGCCGGCCGGCTCTCGGCCGGCCGCGCGAGCCAGTCGAGCGCCGCCGCGAGCTGCCCGGCCGGCTCGCGCCGCCAGAGCGCGTCGAGCGGGGCCTCGTCCCACCGGGCGCCCGGGGCCCGCACCGAACGGACCTTGCCGCCGCCGCCGATCCGGCCGTCCGGCGAGACCGTCGGGCCGGTCAGAATGACCGAGCCGCCGTCCCCCCACTCGCGCAGGGGGAGCGCGCAGCCGCCGGGCACGGGGGTGCCCGCCGCCTGGATCGCCCGCTCCGGCGGCCCGGGAGCGATGTCCGAGAGTGTGTGCGGGGTGCCGTCGGCCGCGACGCCGTACGCGGTGGCGCCCGCATAGCCGGAGGCCGTGACGACCGGCTCGGTGAAGAGCCCGTACAGCCGGAGCGGCCCGGCCGGGGAATAGGAGCGGCGCGCGGGTGTCACGGCAGCTCCGGGGCGCCGCAGGAGATCGAGCAGCCCGGAGAGCTCGGCGGAGAGCTCGGGGAGCCGGAAGGCCGCGTCCTCCGCCTGCGCCTCGCCCAGCCGCCGGGCGATCCGCACCGCCGCGGCGGCCGGCAGATGCAGCCCGGCCAGGCGGCCGGAGTGGGCCGCATGCAGGAGCTCGGCCCGGTGGACGGCGCCCGCGCCGGTCACTCCGGCGACCAGTACCGCGGTCGCCGCGGCTCGCAGCGCCTCCAGCGCGGCGTACTGCGCCGGGGTCGGAACGGGCCCCGCCGCTTCGTCCGCCCCGGCGGTGTCGCCGGCCCCCGGGGTGTCACCGGTGACCTCCCCGGCCCCGCCCGCCGGGGCCTGGGCCCGAGGCCGCTCCCCGCCGGGCTCCGGGCCGCCGGCCGGTTCCCCCTCCGCCGGCTCCGCGAGGGGTTCGGCGAACTCCGCCCGCTCCGCCAGCGGCGCGCTCGACAGCACCGCCGCACGGTGGAGACAGGCGGGTGCCAGCAGACAGCCGCACACGGCGTCGCCGGCGTCCGCCACGATCCCCCCGGTGACCCTGAGGGTCACCGAGGTGTCCGCGTCCACCACCACCCGCACGCCGTCGGCGGTGGGCTCCAGCGGCCAGCCGGACACCTTCGCCAGCGCCGAGTCCACCCGCTTGCGCAGCCGGGCGGGGAGCAGATCCAGCGCTCCCGCCGCGACATCGGCGGCCACCGGGGGCAGCCCCGGGAGATTCCCTGTCACCGGTGCGTACCTCCTACGCGCTCGCCGACCCAGCGGGCCAGCTCCAGAGGGCTGAGGGCGGCGACCGGCATGCCCGCCGCCACCAGCCGGCCCGCCACACCCGCGGAGTAGCGGGGCCGGCCCGCGTCGTCCAGCGAGGCGCAGCCGAGAACATGACAGCCCGCGTCGACCAGGGTCCGCACCTCCGAGAGGAGCGGGCCGACCGGGCCGCCCTCCTCGAAGTCGCTGATCAGCACGACGAGGGTGCGGGACGGCACGGTGACCAGCTCGCGGGCGTGCCGCAGCCCCCTGGCGATGCTGGTCCCGCCGCCGACCCTGACCTCCAGCAACAGGCTCAGCGGGTCCTCGACATGGTCGGTGAGATCCAGGACCTCGGTGGAGAAGGCGACGAAATGCGTGCTGATGGCGGGCACCCCGGCGAGAACCGACGCGGTGAGCGCCGCCCAGACGGTGGACGCCTCCATCGAGCCGGACACATCCACCACGAGCACCAGCCGCCAGTCCGCCGACCGCCGGGCGCGGGTCCGGAACACCGGCCGCTCCGGGAAGACCGTCACCGCTCCCGTGTGCTCGTCCCGCGTGGCGGTCGCCAGATTCGCCCGCAGGGTGCGCGGAAGATCCAGCGGACCGCCGGGGCGCCGGGTGGGCCGGGGGTGGGAGAGACCCGTGAGCGCGGGCCGCAGCCGGTTGGCGAGCGCCTCGGTCAGCTCCTTGACCAGCCGGGCCACTAGGGGCCGCAGCCGGGCGAGCTGCTGTTCGGGCAGCCCGCCCGCGTAGGAGAGCACAGTCCTCAGCAACTCGACCGAAGGACGGGCCGATGCGGGGTCCAGGGCGAGCGCGGCGTCCAGCCGGCCCGTGTCGGCGGCGGCGGCCAGCACCTCCTCGCGCACACCGGGGCCGAAGAGCGCGGCGAGCTCCTCGGACCAGGCCCGGACGTCGGGGTAGGACGCCTCACTGCCGCCGGTGCGCCCTCCGGCGCCCCCCTGCTCGCTCCGTGAGCCCTCGCCCCGCCCGCTCCCGTACAGCTCGTCGAGGGCAGTGGCGTAACGCAGGGCGGTTCCGCTCAGCTCCCGGCCCCGGCCGAGGAGCAGCCGCCACCGCTCACCGGGGCCGAGCGCGACGGCCGCGTCCCCGGTGGTGAGCGGCGCCGGTGCGGCCCGGTCCGTGTCCCCGGGCGGCCCCGGAGGGTTCCCGGCGTCGGGTGCGTCGGGTGCGTCGGGTGCGTCGGGTGCGTCGGGTGCGTCGGGTGCGTCGGGTGCGTCGGGCCGTACGGGGCCGGGCGCCAGACCGCGCCCGGTCAGCGCCTCCCGGCCCGCCAGATCGGCGAGGGCGAGAAGCGCGAGCACCGCCGGGTCGGTCACTCCGCCGGTGAGGGTGCCCGCCGCCGTGCCCGTACGGTCCTCCACCACCGCGAGCAGCCGCGACCGGGCCGCCGGCGCCAGGACGTCGAAGCCGGCCCGCAGCGCGGGAAGCCGGTCCAGGAACGCCCGGTCCGGGAAGGACTCCACCCGCTCCAGCAGCGGGTCCAGCGCGGGGCCCGCCTCCAGCAGCGGACCCGCCCCGAGGAGCGAGCCGCGCAGGAAATCGGCCAGCCGCCCCCGGAGCTCCGGCGTGGTCGCCGTGTCCGCCCGCGCGGCCAGCCGGATCCCGAACTCGTCCGGCTCCCGGTGTCCCAGCAGCACCCGCGCCGCCCCCGCCGCCCCCTGCATCAGCGGAGTGGCCTCCGTCTCCAGGCGGGCCAGCGCGTCCGCCAGCCGGAGCCCGCCGCCGATTCCGTCGGCCTGCCCGGCCAGGGAGATCAGCGCGCGGGCGTCCGCGGGCTCGGTCGAGCCCGCGAGCCCGTCCAGCGCGCGAACCCCCGCCGAGGCCAGCTCCTCGTACGCGGCGGCGACCGCGGACCGCTCCCACTCCGCTTCCACACCCGGCACATGACCGGATCCGATCCGGTCGAGCAGGGCCATCCCCGCGAGGAGTTCGGGCAGGGTGCCGGTGGCGGGCAGCAGCTCGGCCAGCTCCCCCAGCCGCTCCGCGGCCAGTCCGCGCAGGGCGCAGGAGGCCGCCAGGGAGAGTCCTTCGAGGACCTCCGCCGCCGTCGGCCCGCCCTCTCCGCGCTGATCCGCCCGCCGCCTGCGCAGCACCCCCGCCGCGGCCTGCTCCAGGGTCACCCCGTGCACTCCCGCCACATCGAGCATCGCGGCCGACGCCGGTGTCCAGGCCACGGCCCAGCGGGTGGTCAGCGCGGCGGCCTCACCGACCCCCGCGACCGAGGACTCGTCCCCGTACGGCACCCGGCACACCGCGAGCCGCCGCAGCGCGATCTCCCGCCGCCGGTCGAGCCCGGCCCGCAGCACATCCAGCCGCAGCTCACGGCGGTCCGGATCCCCGGGGTGCGGCAGCCGCAACTCGGCGAGCAGCGCCTCCACCGCCGGCCCGAGCCCCGAACGAGGGGTCCCCGGGGCCAGCCGCCCCTGCCGCCCGCCGACCAGGACCCGCTCCATCGCCGCGGCCACGACCCGGCCCCGGCCCAGCAACTGCCCCTGGGTGAGCACCGTCTGAGCGGCCTCCGCCAGCTCACCCCGCCCGGCGGCGGGCAGCCCGCGCAGCGCCGCGAGATCCCGGGCCACCCGGACCACCTCCCGCGCGTCGGCGGGACCACTGGGATGCCCGGCCTTCCGGATCGCCGCGCAGATCCGTACCGCCGTCGCGATCAGCAGCTCGTCCAGCCGCTCCGGGTCCCCGCCCGCGCGGAAGACTCCGTGCTGCCACTCCGGATCCCGGATCCCGGCCGGATAGCCGGACCGCTCATCGAGCAGCGGATACGCGTAGGGCACCAGCGAGGTGATCACCTCCCCCGCCGCCGGCCGCTCCCGCGCGGCCTTCACCGCCTCCCGCAGACCGGCCCCGGCCGGCCCCCGGTCCGAGACCGCACCGGTCCGCCCGGCCACACCGCCCGCGCCGCCCGGATCCCCGTGCGCGCCCCCGGGCACGGTCGCCCCCGCCGGCCCGATCCGCCGCCCGGAGCCGGATGTCCCCTCCCCGCCCGTGTGCGGGGCGGCCGGGTGCGGGCCCGGCCGGTCGGCCGTGCCCGCGGTGTCCGGGCCGGACGCGCGGGTGTGCCGCGCGCCGCCCGGTGCGGCCGTCCCCGTGCCCGCCCCCCTGCCCGGCACCGTGCCTCCCGCGCTCGGCAGCCCTCCCGTGGGCCCGGCTGCCGGGCGGGGCCCGTCCGCCACCGCCGCCCCGGCACCCGGCCGGTGCGTCGGGGCGCCGCTGTCCGACCGCCCGGTCCGCGGTCCGGAGCCGGACCCCTCGCCGCCGCCCGTGCTTCCGGCGACCGGGTACGGGCCCGCGGTGTCCCGGCCGGACACCCGCGCGCGCGTCGCGCCGAGGCCCTCGCGTCCGCTCGATCGCGTGGGACCGGCCACCCTCGCGCTCCGGGTCCCGGCCGCCTGCGCCGCGGCGGACGGCGGGGTGTCCGGTGCTTCGGGGCCGGCCGTGCGGCCGGTCAGGGCCGGGGCGTGGAACGCCCCGATGACCGCCGCCGCGCGCCGGCCGCCGTGTTCGGCCAGACGGCGGCGCATGTTCGCCTCGCGGCGCAGATCGTAAGGGTCCACCGTGCCGCTGTCCGCCCGCAGGGCCCAGCCGACCAGCAGTGCCGCACGGCGAAGCGCCTCGGGCTCGCCGCCCGGGGCCGCCGCCTCGACGAGCCGGTCCCACAGATCGTCGCCGGGGCGGCCACCGGCGCGTGCCCGCAGGGCGCCCGTCAGCATCCCGGCCGGGGGCGCGCCCACCCGGTCCGCCGCCTCCGGACCCGGTTCCGTCTCCTGCTCCGGGCCCGCGTCACCGGACCGAGCCGCGAGCGGCAGATCGAACGGAATGACCTCCACCCCCGCCTCCCGCGCCCAGCGGATCGCCGCCAGCTCCGGGGAGAACTCCGCGAACGGCAGAAACACCAGCCCCGATTCCGCCCCGCTCCCCGCCAGCGCGACGGGCGGCACGGTCGCCGGATCCGCCAGATGGACCAGCCAGGGCGCGAACTCCTCCGGCAGCTCGATGAACAGCACCTCCGGCGCCGCGCCGGCCAGCAGCGCGGGCACGGCCGCCGCCAGCGCGGGGGAGTGGTGCCGCACCCCGATCAGATAGGGGTCCCGGCAGTCCGCGAGGGACCGCAGAGCCTCCTCGGGCTCCCGCCCGCCGGAACCGGCGGACCGGCCCGGCGGGCGGGCGGAGGCCGCCCGCCCCACCTCAGGAGAGCTCATCGCGCAGCTCCCACAGGGTCCGCCAGAGCGGGGCGCCGTTCTCCGCGCGGCGGCGGACCGGACCGTCCCAGTAACCGAGCAGCCGGGCGTGGTCCGCCGGGTCGTCCTTGCGGACGGTGCCCAGGAGATGGCCCGGCAGCGAGCGCACCACATCGCGGCCGTCGCCCAGATACGCCGCCCCCAGACCCATGGAGGTGGCGACCTGCACCGCCTCCGCCGTGGACATCACCGTGGACGGCCGCTCCACCTCCCAGCCCTCGGCGCTCCGCCCGGAGCGCAGATCACGGAAGGCCGTCACCAGCGCCTCCAGCACCGCGTCATCCACCCCGAACGCCGCACCGGACCGCGTCAGCGCCGCCGTGGCCTGGCCGCGCACCAGCTCCGTCTCCGCGTCGAGATCGTCGATCGGCCCGACCTCCTCGAAGTTGAACCGCCGCTTCAGGGCGGCGGACATCTCCGAGACGCCCTTGTCGCGCAGATTCGCCGTGGCGATCAGCGTGAAGCCGGGTACCGCGTGCACGGTGCCGTCGGCGCCGTCCCCGCCCGCCAGCTCCGGTACCGACATCCGGCGCTCCGAGAGAAGCGAGACCAGCGCGTCCTGCACCTCGGGCAGACAGCGGGTGACCTCCTCGATCCGGGCCACCGCGCCCCGGGTCATCGCGGTCAGCACCGGTGACGGCACCAGAGCCTCCCGGCTGGGGCCCTTGGCCAGCAGCATCGCGTAGTTCCAGCCGTAGCGGAGCTGGTCCTCGGTGGTGCCCGCGGTGCCCTGCACCGTCAGCGTGCTGGAACCGCACACCGCCGCCGACAGCAGCTCGGACAGCATCGACTTGGCGGTGCCCGGCTCGCCGACCAGCAGCAGTCCGCGCTCACCCGCCAGGGTCACCACACACCGCTCCACCAGGGCCCGGTCGCCCACGAACTTCCGTGACACCACCAGCCGGCCGCCGTCGGGGGCCGACAGCGGCTCCCCGTCCGAGCCGCAGATGAAAAGCACCACCGAACGGGGCGTCATCCGCCACCCCGGCGGCCTCGGCCCGTCGTCGTACGCGGCGAGGAAGGCCAGCTCCTCGCGGTGGCGGTCCTCCGGCAGCTCCACCTGCCGTGCCCCGTCCCGTGCTTCCGCCGCCCCCCGGGCGGTGCTCCCCGCCGGCATCGTCCCGCTGCTCATCGCGAACCTCCCCTGGCGCCCCGTGCGGTACGCCCCCTGAACTCCTCGAACCCCGGCGCGTCGCCGTCCACCACCCGCTGCCAGGCCAGCGCGAACACATCCGCCACCGGACGGTCGGGTATCGCACTGCCATGGCCGCCCCAGGGCAGCAGATCCTGCTTCCAGGTCTCCCACGGCAGCCTCGGCGCGCTGTTCTCCGCCCAGCCGCCGGGCAGGAAGAGCGAGCGGCCCGCCCGCGCCCGCTTCGCCTCCACCACCAGCTCCGTCGCGGCCAGCTCCGTACGGGCCCTCTTCAGCCGGGCCGGCTTCCAGCCGGTCCAGGCGGCCTGATTCCGGTCCGTCGGGTCGGGCAGCGCCAGCAGCATCAGATAGAGCGCCGCAGCGTCCTCGGAGAGCCCGAACCGCCCGGCCGCGGCCGTCACCAGCTCCGGCACACTGTGCGCCGGACACTGCGGCGCGCCCGCGGGCCCGTCCGCCGACACCAGTGCGGTGAACTCCTCGCTCATCACGGTGAAGAGCGCCTCCAGGCCGTGCGACTCCCGGCCGATCGCCACCAGCAGCTTCACATCCGGATGATCGGCGCACGGCACCTCGCCGGCCGTGACGGCGGCCGCCCCGATCCAGATCGAATCCCACTCCGCGCGGTAACTCATCGGCGCGAGCACCAGTGCCTGCCCCGCCTCGACCAAGCCCTCCCGCCCGTCCTTGACCCGGGGCGCGAGACCGTACGCCTCCCGGACCCGGACCGAGGTCGGCTTGCCCTTGTCGTCCCAGTCCACACCGGGATCGAGAAGCAGCGCCGGATCGGCGAGCCGCTCCCTGAGCATCCGCAGCGTCACCGGCAGCACCGCCCGCAGCGGATCACCGAACGGCAGCCGGTACGCCAGCCACCGCAGCGCTTCGACGTACTCGCCCAGCTCCGACATGGTGAGCAGCTTCGACGGCTCGGCCGCCGCCAGATCGCCGTCCTTGTCGAGACTCTGCACGGTCCGCCCGGTCAGCTCCGGCTGTGCCTCGGGGTTGAGCGCGGAATCCAGCAGTGTGCCGGAACCGACCTCGGTCACCACGCGGGCGACCAGCCAGGAGGGTGCCACCCGCCGCTTGCCGCGCTCCGCGAGCCAGCTCCCGGCGAGCGGTTCCAGATCGAAGCCGCGCTCCCACAGCCCGGCCACCAGCTCCGGGGCCGACGGCAGCAGCAGAGAGGTGTACCGATGCCGTTCACCGAGGGTGAAGTCGCTCAGAGCCGACCGGGCCGCCTTGGCATCCGGCGTCTTGAGGCCCAGCGGGGCCAGATACTCCGCCGTCAGCAGACCGTCCCGGCCCCACTCGTTGATCTCCGGCAGGCCGAGCTGCACCAGCGCGGCCACGGCCGCCCCGACACCGACCCGCTCACCGAACTCCACCGCCTGCTCGGGCCGGTACGGCAGCGGTCCGCGCTCCCGCGCGGTCTCGATCAGCCGCCGCACCGTGTCGGCCCGGGCCGGGTCGTCCGGCCGGCCGTGCACCTCGGACTCCGTCTCGGTGAGCCCGTCCCAGGCCCCGAAGACCCCGGCGGGATCGTATTCGAGGCACTTCCAGACGGCGAGGCCGTTGTCCCGCTCATAGCACCTCTGGACGAGAAGCCGCCGGGCGCCGGAGTGGCGCACGGTGCCCGACATCCGCTGCGGTTCCCCGCCGCACTCGCCCGTCAGATCCACCGTCCGCAGCCGGCCGCGCGGGTCGATGAGCACGGCCTCGCCGTCCGCCCGGACCTCCAGGGCCGCTTCGAGGTACTCCAGCACCGCGTCCCGGTGCTTCCGGTCCGTCACCGGGGAGACCGCGACCATCGCCGCGGCGGCCAGGCCATCCCCGACCAGATGGAGCCGGTCCCTGCCGTGGGTCGAGTGCCACACCCGGCTCTCGTCGGCGGAACACGCCAGCGCGTCCCGCACTCCCCACAGCTGGTCCATCATCCCGGTGCCGCTGCCCGGTCCCTCGTTTCCGTAGAAATACCCCGTGTTGATCAGGGTGTTGAGGGCATGCCGCACCGTGCCGTCGTGGGCGTGGCGCACCTGCGGACCGCTGTCGGCGGAGGCCGCGCCCCCGGCCCCCTGCTTCCTGATCCGCGCGATCGTACTGGCCACCCGCACGGCCTCGCGGACGAATCCGGTCACTCCGGCCAGCAGCCCCGGATGGGTGACCTCCGGCAGCACCTCGCGCACGGCGCCGGTGAGGTCCGCCGATTCGATGGAATCGGCGGTGCCGGTCCGGACCGCCTCCGTCACCGCCACCACGCCCGCCTCCAGCAGGGCCAGCGCGCTCTCCTCCGTCACCGCGCGCAGCGCGGCGGAACCCCGCTCGTCACGGGGGCGGAACGCATGCCAGTAGCCGACCGGAACCACCATCGCGGTGCCCGCCGCGTACGTCCCGGGCAGGCCGCCCTCCGTGAGGGAGGCCAGACAGACCCCTTCGGCGTCGTGGAGGTCGATCCGGCTCTGGTGCCCGCGGTCCTCGCGCGGATGGAGCACCCCGCCGGCGGGCAGCCGCAGCGGCGGCAGCGGAATCCCCTCGGTCAGCTGTCCGGGACGGCGGCTCCTGGCCTTCACGGCCGGACTGCGGGTGCCGTCGACCGAACAGGCGGTCAGGGTGCGCGTCTGCGGATCGAACCGCACCCACCAGCCCACCACGCCGTTCGCACTGCCGAACGGCGAATCCTCCAGGCCGGCCCGGACGGGCAGCAGCCGGCAGAAGCGGTTCAACAGGGTGCTGCCGGACCGCTCCGCGAGCGCGGAGTCGAAGAATCCGGGCATCGAGACCCGCCCCCGGCGGGCCGACTCGGGGTCGTAGTCCCACCACTCCTGATCGTGCAGCACCCAGACGGAGACACCGTCCGACGCGACCGCGCGGTGCTCACTCGCGAACGAGGTGTCGCCCGGGTGAACCGGCCGCCCGCCGAAGGTCCTGCCGCCGTCCGGGAGCTCCAGCGACGGGGTCTGATACGCGAGCCAGTGGCTGCCCGGCCTCCCGTCGGGGGTGAACACCTCCGACTGACGCCCCGACCAGCGGCCCCGCTGATCCGTGCCGCTGCCGCTGATCGTCAGCCACTGGCCGCCGATCCAGCGCACCAGCGGGGTCTCCCAGGAGTACGTCTGCTTCGCCGGCAGCGAGATCGTGTGGCGGTCCACCACACCCTCCGGGCCCGCGGCCACGGCCAGCATGCCCTGCCGCACCACCAGCACCGGCCAGGCGTCCGCCAGCTCCGGCGAGTCGTCGCCGCCCCGGCCGCGGGTCCGGGACCGGCCGGCCGCCGGCGCGGACGCGGGAAGGGTCATCTCCGCCATCGCCTCCTCGAAGGCGGGCCAGCCCAGCTCGTCGAGGATGCCGGTGCTCAGGGTCCGCGCGAGCGCGCCGACGGGGGAGAACTCGGCGATCCGGTCCACCGCCTCCGGAGCGGTGGCCAGCACCACCGGCGCCGAGAACGCCCTGATCCGCTTCAGCAGGGCGTCCAGCTCGGGGAATCCGGCCGGCCGCTCCAGATCATCGGCCCGGTCGGTGAGCCAGCCCGCGACCACTCGGCACAGCTCGGGATGGCCGGCGGCCTTCGTGAGAGCGGCCGAGGGCTCGCCGGGCGAGCCGGCCAGCTGCTCCACCCCGCCGCGCAGCATCCGGGTGAACCGGGGATCCGCCACCAGGGCCGCCAGATCGCGTCCGCCCGCGCGCTCGTCACCGAGCCAGTTCCCCAGGTCCAGCCGCTCCATCTCATCCCCCGGCGGGTACACCGGAATGCCGAGCGCGAGACAGAGATCGAGCACATCCAGATCCGCGGTGCACCGGTTGCCGCCGCCGCGCAGCAGCTTCACCGGCGTGCCGTCCGCCACCAGCCGGTCCGCCAGCCGCTCCACCAGGGCCAGTTCGGACTCCAGCCGCTTGAGCGCACGCCAGCCGCGGTGCCGGTGACGGCTCCACCTGGTGAGCCACTCGGCGGCCGGCACCGTGCCGTCCAGCAGCAGGGAGAACGCACCGCACCGCTCCAGCAGCGCCAGCCACTCCCCGTCGAACTCCTCGGTGCTGTCCCCGCCCACATCCGGCAGCAGCGACAGCAGCCGCTCCCGCACGGCCGGATCCCCGGCGGCCAGCTCCGAGAGCGCGCCGAGCGCCGACTTCCAGAAGGTCCCCGAGGCCCGCGACATCGCACCGGTGTGGATGATCTCCGAGAGCAGCGACCGCTCCTCGGCGGCGGCGTCGAGATCCGCCGCCCGCGCGAGCCTCCGCAGATCCTCCAGCATGCCCGCGTACGGGGTGAGCCCGGCCGCGCACCGCTGCGCGGAGATCACCCGGAACTCCGCGTACGCCTCCGCCGGGGAGAGCCGCGCGGCCAGCCCCTTCGCGTACTCCCGCAGCGCCTTGCCGCTCAGCGCGCCGGCCCCGGCGAACTCCAGGAACACCTCACGGAGCCGGGACTCGTCCACCGGAAGCGCGTGCCGCTGCTCCGCCGCCCGCGCCTTCCCGAAGAACACCGACGCCTGCTGCCGTCCCTCCACGGCCAGGAACAACCGCCCCACCTGCTCGTAGTAGGTCGGCAGGAACTGCGGTACGGAACGGTCCAGCCGCACCCCGATCTCGTCGAAGCCCTCCTTCGCCAGGCCCGGCTTGGTGCTCACCTGCCGGCCCAGCCGCTCCATCTCCTTCACCACGGCCAGTGCGTGATGGCCGCGCGCGGGGTCGTGCACCAGCGCCCAGGCCGGGAAGCCGAGCGACTGCGGTCTGACCCGCCCGACGGAATCCGCGCCGGCCCCCTCGAACCCCAGATACTCCAGCGCCAGATCCTCCGCCGGCGCGATGGTGCCCGGCACCAGCCGCACCACCGTGCGGTCGTCCAGCGCCGCGTGGCGGTACGCCCGCGCCGTCAGCTCATCGGTCGCCGCCCCGGAGCCCGTACCCGAACCCGAACCCCTTCCCGAACCGGAGTCCGTGCCCCCTCCCGTCCCGCCGCCCGCGAGCGGCAGTACCGCCCCGGCCTCCAGCAGCCCGGCCTCCGGCGATCCGTCCATCGATTCCCCCGTAGTGCTCTGTACATCAGTGCCCCGCACCGTGGTGCCGTCCGTCCCGCTCACCGCAGCTCCCCCTGCTCCTCCGCCACCGCGCGGCCCGCGAAGAGCAGTGCGGCCATCCGCTCGCCCTCCGACCAGGCCACCGGCCCCACCTCGGCCAGCGGCAGCCGCCGCCCCTCCCGGTCCCGCCACTCCAGAGACCCCGTGTACGCCTCGGCGTCCGGATAGTCGGACCCCAGCCAGTACGCCGCCTCCAGCACCCTGCCGCCCTCCACCAGCGGACAGAGCGCCTGACCGCCCCGCACCCGATAGCCCAGCGCCACCGCCCGCGCGGTGACATGCCGCAGCCGGTCGAACTTCCCCGAGGCGTACGCCTTCCACTCCGTGCCGGTGACCTCGTCCGGGCGCCGCCAGACCTCGCGGAACAACTGCTCCACCTTCTGGTCCACACCCAGCTCGACCGCGAACTCCCGCAGGTCGTCCAGGTCTTCGAGCAGCACCGGATGCGGGATCAGCACGCTCTCGCACTCCAGCCGGACCGAATCGCCGTCCAGATCGACCACTCCCAGACCCTTGTCCGGGTCCGCGTCCCGCAGCAGACCGGCGCGCGTCATGTCCGCCGCGCCGTCCGGCCCCACCGGGGCGATCACCAGATCCCGCAGCGCCGACCGCCAGGCCGCGTCCGGCCACACCCGGGCCAGCAGAACCGCCGGCACCGGCAGCGAGCGCACCAGCCAGGTGTCCACCTGCTCCCGGCACTCCCGCTCATGCCGCTCCAGCCACTCCGCCAGCTGCCGCAGCCGCACCACCGCGGAATCGTCCTTCAGCTTGGGCGGCACCTGCTTCAGCGGCCGCCCCGCCGCATTTCTGCACACCACACTCGCGCCGTCCAGCGCCACGGTGTAGTCACCGCTGTCTGTCTCGATCCAGCCCATGGCAAGACCGCCTCCCCGACGTACCGGTTTCGATGACGATCACACTAGGTGAGGGGTCTGACAGCGGGCCGCCGGGAGTACCGGCCTGTGGAAAACCCTCGGCTCGCGGCCGGCGAACCCCGCCCCGGCCCGGCCCCCGCCGTCCCCCGTCACCGCCGCGCAACAACGGCGCAACCCGGGCCCGTCAGGATCGGTCCATGACGAAGCCGGCACACCTCCGCGAGGCACCGCCGCTGGACACCACCGCGCGGCTGCTGACCCTCATCACCGCTCAACTCGGTGCCCAGCTCGGCACCGTCCGCCTCAACGGCACCCGCAGAGACCGCCGGCCGGCCGACGGCCCGCCCCCCTGCCCGGAGCCGTCCGCCGCGGCCCCCGCCGGGACCCGGGACAGCTGACACCCGCCGTCCCCGGGACCCGGGACAGCTGACACCCGCCGTCTCCCCCAGGACTCCGCCCCCGGGCCCCGGCGCGCGACCCCGTCGGGCCCCGAACCGTGACCAACGCCCGCGAACACCCACCGCCTACCCCCGTCCCCACCACGGAAAGTGACCACCACACCCTCCCACCTGCGGTGATCTCCCTTCCGCCGGGCCATCCGCCTCCATCACCACCCCAGCCCCAGGGGCGATATCCGGCCGGGAACCGGCCTCCACCCGGCCCACCCGGGACCCATCTGTCACATCGGCCGGATACCTTCGCTACATGGCAGGCACCACCAGCACTCCTCCCGGCCCTCACACCCCCGGCGTCCCGAACACCTCCGACGTATCGGAGGCATCGGAGGCCACGCACGCCCATGGCGTGTACGGCGCCCGCGGCTCCTACGACGACGCGGCCACCGACCGCTGGGCCCCCGAGCCCGACAAACGCCCCGGCCGGACCGCCTTCCAGCGCGACCGCGGACGCGTACTGCACTCGTCCGCCCTGCGCAGGCTCGCGGGCAAGACCCAGGTCGTCACCCCGGGCACCCGCAACCGCGCCTGGGACGCCAGCCCGCGCACCCGGCTCACCCACTCCCTGGAGTGCGCCCAGGTCGGGCGGGAGCTCGGCGCGGCCCTCGGCTGCGACCCCGACCTCGTCGAGGCCGCCTGTCTCTCCCACGACATGGGCCATCCGCCCTTCGGGCACAACGGCGAAGCCGTGCTCAACGAGGTCGCCAAGGAGTGCGGCGGCTTCGAGGGCAATGCCCAGTCGCTGCGCCTGCTGACCCGGATCGAACCGAAGCGATTCATCAGCGACGAACACGGCGAACAGGTCAGCGTCGGCCTCAACCTCACCCGGGCCACCCTGGACGCCGCCACCAAATACCCCTGGGCCCGCGGCGGCCACCCCACCGACCCCGGCTCCGTCAAGTTCGGTGTGTACGACGACGACCTGCCCGTCTTCGCCTGGATCCGCGAGGGCGCCCCCGAGCACCGCAAGTGCTTCGAGGCCCAGGTCATGGACTGGGCCGATGACGTCGCCTACTCGGTGCACGACTTCGAGGACGGCCTCCACGCCGGGCACATCGACCCCAATCTGCTGCTCGCCGAACCCGAGCGGGCCGAGATATGGCGGGTGGCGATCGAGCGCTACGCCAGCCCCGGCACCGAGCCCGGCGAGCTCTCCGAAGCGCTGGACCGGCTCATCGACCAGGAGTGGTGGCCCCACCACTACGACGGATCGGCCATCGCCCAGGCCCGGCTCAAGGACGCCACCAGCCAGCTGATCGGCCGATTCTGTCTCTCCGCCGAGGGCGCCACCCGCGACGCCCACGGCACCGGCCCCCTCACCCGGTACGCGGCCGAGCTGGTCGTCCCCCGCGCCACCCGCCTCGAATGCGCGGTTCTCAAGGCCGTCGCCGACCGCTATGTGATGCAGCGCGCGGACCAGGAGGCGCTGCGGGCCGATCAGCGCATCGTGCTGGCCGAGCTGGCCGAGGCCATCACCGCCCGCGCACCCGACACCCTCGAACCGCAATTCCGCACCCTCTTCACCGCGGCGCGCGACGACCGGGCGCGCGGTCGGGTGATTGTGGATCAGCTCGCCTCGCTCACCGACGCCTCCGCCCGCACCCTGCACGCCCAGCTCACGGCCCGGCGCTGAGCCGCTGAGCCGGCCCGGGGGACCGCCGCCGCGAGACACGCCAAGGTCACTCCCTCTTCCGCCATATCGCTCCGTGAGGGACGCTCGCTGAAGACGTGCGGGCGCGGAACCGGAAAGATCCGGACTCGGCCGCCGGGAACCGTGGGGGACCGTACCGACCGGCGGCACCGCCGGCGGGCCGGCCCGGAAAGCGGAACCCGGTCGGCGGAGTCCGGTCGGCGGAGTCCGGGAATGCGGAAGACGCGGGAAGCGGAAGACCCAGAAACGCGGAGGCATCAAGTGGTCGACGGACATCGGACCTTCGTCATTGTCGGTGGTGGACTCGCGGGGGCCAAGGCGGCCGAGACCCTGCGGAGCGAGGGATTCCGCGGACGGGTGATCCTCATCGGCGACGAGCGCGACCATCCCTATGAACGCCCACCCCTGTCCAAAGCGCTCCTCCAGGGCAAAGCGGAGCGCGGCTCCGTCTTCGTCCACGAGCCCACCTGGTACGCGCAGGCCGATGTCGAGCTCCACCTCGGCCTCCAGGTCGTCTCCATCGACCGGGCCGCCAGGACCGTGCGCCTCGGCGACGGCACCGTCCTCCACTACGACAAACTGCTGCTGGCCACCGGATCCGAGCCGCGCCGGCTGGGCGTGCCCGGTACGGAGCTGGCGGGCGTCCACCATCTGCGCCGGCTCGCCCACGCGGAGCGGCTGCGCGGGGTGCTCGCCTCCCTCGGCCGGGACAATGGCCGGCTGGTCATCGCCGGGGCGGGGTGGATCGGCCTGGAGGTCGCCGCCGCCGCCCGCGGCTACGGTGCCGAGGTGACCGTCATCGAGCCGGAACCGACCCCGCTGCACCAGGTCATCGGACCGGAGCTGGGCCAGCTCTTCACCGAACTGCACCAGGACCACGGCGTCCGCTTCCACTTCGGCGCCCGCCTCACCGAGATCATCGGCCAGGACGGCATGGTGCTCGCCGTCCGGACCGACGACGGCGAGGAGTTTCCCGCCCACGATGTCCTCGCCGCGATCGGCGCCGCCCCGCGCACCGCCCTCGCCGAGGCCGCCGGGCTCGCCCTCGCCGACCGGGCGGACGGCGGCGGAATCGCCGTCGACGCCTCCCTGCGCACCTCGGACCCGGACATCCACGCCGCCGGGGACGTGGCCGCCGCCCGCCATCCGCTGCTGGGCGCCCGGCTGCGCGTGGAGCACTGGGCGAACGCCCTGAACGGCGGTCCGGCCGCCGCCCGCGCCATGCTCGGCCAGGAGGTCTCCTACGACCGGGTGCCCTACTTCTTCTCCGACCAGTACGACCTCGGCCTGGAGTACTCGGGCTGGGCGCCGGCCGGGTCGTACGACCAGGTGGTGCTGCGCGGTGACGCCGGAAAGCGGGAGTTCATCGCCTTCTGGCTGAAGGAGGGCCGGGTGCTCGCGGGGATGAATGTCAATGTGTGGGATGTCACCGCCCCCGTTCAGGAGCTGATCCGCTCCGGGGCGGTGATCGACCCCGACGCCCTGGGCGACCCGTCGGTGCCGCTCACAGCCCTCACCGGGTGAGCGGAGGGCTCCGGGTGGGGTCCGGCGGGAGCCCTCCGGCCGCCGGCGGGCGGATCATCCCGCTCGCCGGCGGGGCGGAGTTGTCCACAGCCGACGGGAGTCGCGGGCGAACCACCGTAGAATTCACACGTGGCAGGCAGGATCAACGATGACGACGTCAAGGCGGTTCGGGACGCGGTCCCGATCGACGCCGTCCTGTCCGAGTACCTCCAGCTCCGCCCCGCCGGCGGCGGCAATCTGAAGGGGCTCTGCCCCTTCCACGACGAGAAGTCCCCGTCCTTCCAGGTCAGCCCGAGCAAGGGGCTCTTCCACTGCTTCGGCTGCCAGGAAGGCGGCGACACGATCGCCTTCGTGATGAAGATCGACCATCTCACCTTCTCGGAGACGGTCGAGCGGCTGGCGGCCAAGGCCGGCATCACCCTCCGGTATGAGGAGGGCGGGTACAACCCCAGCAATCAGCGGGGCGAGCGGATCCGGCTGGTCGAGGCCCACAAGATCGCCGCGCAGTTCTACATCGACCAGCTGGAGAATTCCGCCGAGGCCGAGGCCGGGCGGAAATTCCTGGCCGAGCGCGGCTTCGACCATGCCGCCGCCCAGCACTTCAGCGTCGGCTACAGCCCGCAGGGCTGGGACCATCTCACCCGCTTTCTGCGCGGCAAGGGGTTCACCGACAAGGAGCTGATCCTCTCCGGTCTCTCCCAGGACGGCCGCCGGGGACCGATCGACCGCTTCCGCGGGCGGCTGATGTGGCCGATCCGCGACATCTCCGGTGATGTCGTCGGCTTCGGCGCCCGCAAGCTCCACGAGAGCGACAACGGCCCCAAGTATCTGAACACCCCCGAGACCGGCATCTACAAGAAGTCCCAGGTGCTGTACGGCATCGATCTCGCCAAGAAGGAGATCGCCAAGACCAGCCGGGCCGTGGTCGTGGAGGGCTACACCGATGTGATGGCCTGCCATCTGTCGGGTGTCACCACCGCCGTCGCCACCTGTGGCACCGCCTTCGGCGGCGATCACATCAAGATCCTCCGCCGGCTGCTGATGGACAACGCCACCGCCGAGGTGATCTTCACCTTCGACGGCGACGCCGCCGGTCAGAAGGCCGCCCTGCGGGCCTTCGAGGACGATCAGAAGTTCGCCGCCGAGACCTCCATCGCCATCACCCCCAACGGCATGGACCCCTGCGATCTCCGGCTCGCCGAGGGCGACGAGGCCGTCCGCGATCTCGTCTCCACCCGGACCCCGCTCTTCGAATTCGCCATCCGCCAGGTCGTCCAGCGGCACAATCTGGAGACCCCGGCCGGCCGGGCCGCCGCCCTGGACGAGGCCGCGCCCATCGTCGGCGGGATCAAGAACATCGCGATCCAGCACGAATCGGCCGTACAGCTCGCCGGGATCGTCGGCATCCTCGACACCCAGTTCGTCGTGAAGCGGGTCTCCCAGCTCGCCCGCTGGGCCCGCGACCGGGGTGGCCGCGGACCCGCGCCGGCCCGGGGGGCCGCCCCGCCCCAGCGCTCCGCGGGCCCGGCCGCCGCGTCCGGGCCCGCGCTCAATCTCCGCAGCCCCGCCCACCGCACCGAGCGCGAGCTCCTCAAACTCGCGCTCCAGCGCCCCGAGCTGGTCTCCCCGGCCTTCGACGCCTATGGCGTGGACGAATTCACCGCGCCTCCGTACGCGGCGGTCCGCGAGACCATCGCCGAGGCGGGCGGTGCCGAACAGGGCACGGCGGACGGCTCCGGCTATCTCGCCCGGGTCCGCGACGCCGCCCCCGATGACACCGTGCGCGCCCTGGTCACCGAGCTGGCGGTGGAGGCGATCCACTGCCGGACGGTCGACGAGAGCTATGCGGGGGAGCAGCTCGTCCGGGTCCGGCTGCGCGCGGTCGACCGCAGGATCGGCGATGTCCAGGGCTCCCTCGCCCGGCTGGGCCAGGGAGCCGACCCCGAGCGCCACACGGCCGTGCAGAACGAGCTCTGGGTGCTTCAGCAGTACGGCCAGTCGCTCCGCAACCAGGGCGCCGCGGCACTCTGACCGCCCGGCGCCCCGGCCCCGGCCGCCCTGCTTCCCCCGCCGCCCCGCCGAGGCCCCGCCCGTGTTCCGCGCATCCGCTTCCCGGCCCCGGCCGCCCTGCTTCCGCCGGCGCCCCGCCGATGCCCCGCCCGTGTTCCGCGCATCCGCTTCCCGGCCCCGGCCGCCCTGCTTCCGCCGGCGCCCCGCCGATGCCCCGCCCGTGCTCCGCGCACCCCCTTCCCGGCCCCGGTCCACCCCCGATGGCCGATTCGCGTAACCGCACGGTCACGCACGGGTCTCAGAAAGTCCACGCACGCCCCTCGTGGCAGCTGTGTGTCGTACCCCACACTGGGTGCGGTGCCTGAGTCCTCGGAGCGCGGCCGGCCCATGGAGGCCGACCGCCCACCCCGCGGATCCGCTCATCGTGTACGGGACGGACAGCGGGCCCGGCCGCCCCCGTCCCGCTGCCGCACGCCCCCGACCGGCAGCGATCACCCTGGAGGTCGCCCCCGTGCAGACCCGGACCCAGACCCTGACCGAGACACAGACGAAGACCCCGACCGAGAGACTGGCCGAGGGCCTGGCCGGGACCGAGACCATCGCCAAGACCGTCCCGTCCCAGGGTCCGCCCGCCGGTCACCCCGAGACGATGCCGCATCCGGCCCGGGACACGGCCGCCGCGGACCCGCCCGGAGAATCCCCCGGAGAACCGGCCGCGGAGCTGGTCGAGGAGACGGCCGACCGGGAACCGCTCTCCGCCGCGCGCGCCGAGAGCGGCGGCCCCTCATCCGATCTGTTCCGCCAGTATCTGCGGGAGATCGGCAGAATTCCCCTCCTCACCGCCGTCGAGGAGGTGGAACTCGCCCGCCGGGTGGAGGCCGGCCTCTTCGCCGAGGAGAAGCTGAGCAACACCCCCGACATCAACGACTCCCCGCTCGCCGTCGATCTCGACCGGCTGGTCGTGCTCGGCCGGATGGCCAAGCGCCGGCTGATCGAGGCCAATCTGCGGCTCGTCGTCTCGGTGGCCAAGCGCTATGTCGGACGCGGGCTGACCATGCTCGACCTTGTCCAGGAGGGCAATCTCGGCCTGATCCGGGCGGTGGAGAAGTTCGACTACGCGCGCGGCTACAAGTTCTCCACGTACGCCACCTGGTGGATCCGCCAGGCCATGTCGCGGGCCCTCGCCGACCAGGCCCGCACCATCCGGGTGCCCGTCCATGTGGTGGAGCTGATCAACCGCGTGGTGCGGGTACAGCGCCGGATGCTCCAGGAGCGCGGCTGCGAACCCACCCCCGAGGAGGTCGCCGCGCAGCTGGACCTCGCGCCCGAGCGGGTCAGCGAGGTGCTGCGGCTGGCGCAGGAGCCGGTCTCCCTCCACGCGCCGGTGGGCGAGGAGGACGATGTCGCGCTCGGCGATCTGATCGAGGACGGCGATGCCGCCTCGCCCGTGGAATCGGCCGCCTTCCTGCTGCTGCGCGAGCACCTGGAGGCGGTGCTCTCCACCCTCGGCGAGCGCGAACGGAAGGTGGTCCAGCTCCGTTACGGGCTGGCCGACGGCAGGCCGCGCACACTGGAGGAGATCGGCCGGATCTTCGGGGTGACCCGGGAACGCATCCGCCAGATCGAGTCCAAGACCCTCGGCAAACTGCGCGACCACGCCTTCGCCGACCAGCTGCGCGGCTATCTGGACTGAGCGCCGGCCGAGTGTCGGCCGGGTCGCCGGGCCCGGCCGGGCCCGGGCGTCGCCCGAGCCGCCGAGCTGCGGCGCCCGGCCGGGCAGCGGCGCCCGGCCGAGCCGCAGGGCCCGCGCGGACCTCCCCGTACCGCGCGGGCCCTTCTCCGTACCACCCCCGCCGCGGCCGGGTGCGTACTCCCCGCGGGCCTCAGTCGACCTCGGCCACCGCCTCCGCGAACTGCGCCGAGTACAGACGGGCGTACGCGCCCCCCGCCGTCAGCAGCTCCTTGTGCGTGCCCTGTTCGACGATCGCGCCGTTCTCCATCACCAGAATCACATCGGCGTCCCGGATGGTGGAGAGCCGGTGCGCGATGACAAAGCTGGTGCGCCCGTGCGCCAGCCGCGCCATCGCCTGCTGGATCAGTACCTCGGTACGGGTGTCGACCGAGCTGGTCGCCTCGTCGAGCACCAGGATCACCGGATCGGAGAGGAACGCCCGGGCGATGGTGATCAGCTGCTTCTCGCCCGCGCTGACCCCGGAGCCGTCGTCCTCGATCACGGTGTCATAGCCGTCGGGCAGCGTCCGGATGAAACGGTCCGCATGCGCCGCCCGCGCCGCCTCCTCGATCTCGGCCCGGGTCACCTCACGGGACTCGGCGGCCCCGTAGGCGATGTTCTCCGCGATCGTGCCGCCGAAGAGCCAGGTGTCCTGGAGCACCATCCCGATCCCCGACCGCAGATCGTCCCGCGACATGTTCGCGACATCGACCCCGTCGAGACTGATCCGGCCGCCGGTGACCTCGTAGAACCGCATCAGCAGATTGACCAGGGTGGTCTTCCCGGCACCCGTGGGACCGACGATCGCGACCGTGTGACCGGGTTCCACGGCCAGCGACAGATCCTCGATCAGCGGCTTCTCCGGGTCGTAACGGAAGGAGACCCTCTCCAGCGAGACCCGCCCGGCGGCCTTGTTCCCGGCCCCGCCGGCGGCGCCCTTCACCAGGTCCACCGGGGCCGGCCGGCGGGGGCTCACCGCATCGGCGCTGTCCGGCTCCTGCTCCTCGGCGTCCAGCAGCTCGAAGACCCGCTCGGCGGAGGCCACGCCCGACTGCACCAGATTCGCCATCGACGCGACCTGGGTCAGCGGCATCGAGAACTGCCGCGAGTACTGGATGAACGCCTGCACATCGCCGATCGACAGGGTGCCCGAGGCCACCCGCAGTCCGCCGACGACCGCCACCACCACATAGTTGAGATTGGAGATGAAGAACATCAGCGGCTGCATCATCCCGCTGTTGAACTGGGCGCGGAAGCCGGCCTCGTACAGGGCCTCGTTCTGCTCGGCGAACCCCTCGGCCGCCTCCTTCTGCCGCCCGAAGACCTTCACCAGCGCATGGCCGGTGTACATCTCCTCGACATGGGCGTTGAGCTGCCCCGTCGTCTTCCACTGCTGGACGAAGTGCGGCTGGGAGCGCTTGCCCACCCGGGTCGCCACCACGATCGACACCGGTACGGTCACCAGCGCGACCAGCGCCAGCAGGGGCGAGACCCAGAACATCATCCCGAGCACGCCCACGATGGTCAGCAGTGAATTGATCAGCTGCCCCATCGACTGCTGAAGCGTCTGCGAGATGTTGTCGATGTCATTGGTGACCCGGCTGAGCACCTCACCGCGCTTGGACCGGTCGAAGTACGACAGCGGCAGCCGGGACAGCTTGGCCTGCACGTCCCGCCGCATCCGGAACACGGTCCGGTTGATGATCGTGATCGACAGCCGGGTCGCCACCAGCGCCAGCAGCCCGGAGACCAGGAAGAGCACCAGGGCCAGCAGCAGCACCCGTCCGACGGCGTCGAAGTCGATGCCCTCGCCGGGGGTGAAGTCGACCCCGGTCAGGACATCCGCCACCCCCTTCTCGCCCTCCGCCCGCAGCCCCTCGACCGCCTCGGCCTTGGTGCCGCCCGCGGGCAGTTCCTGGCCGACCACGCCCGCGAAGACGAGGTCGGTCGCCCGCCCCAGCACCAGCGGGCCGACCACCGAGAACGCGACGCTCAGCAGGGCTGCCGCCAGCATCGGCCAGATCAGCACCCGGTCCGGGGCGAGCTGCCGCAGCAGCCGCCCGACCGAGCCCTTGAAATCCATGGAGCGCTCGGCCGAGCCCACCATCATGCGTCCACCCGGCCCGCTCATGCGGCCTCCGCCTCCGTCAGCTGCGAGAGCACGATCTCCCGGTAGGTCTCATTGCCGGACATCAGCTCCCGATGGGTGCCCGTGCCCACGACCCGGCCCTCGTCCAGGACCACGATCCGGTCCGCCTCCCTGATGGTGGAGACCCGCTGGGCGACGATGACCACGGTCGCCTCGGCGGTCTCGCGCGCCAGCGCCGCCCGCAGCGCGGCGTCCGTGGCGTAGTCCAGCGCGGAGAAGGAGTCGTCGAAGAGATAGATCTCGGGCCGCTGCACCAGTGTGCGGGCGATTGCCAGCCGCTGCCGCTGCCCGCCGGAGACATTGGTGCCGCCCTGTGCGACGGGGGCGTCGAGACCGTCGTCCAGCGCCCGTACGAATTCGGCCGCCTGCGCCACCTCCAGCGCCTGCCACAGCTCCTCGTCGCCGGCGTCGGGCCGGCCGTACCGCAGATTGCTCGCCACGGTTCCGGAGAAGAGATACGGCTTCTGCGGGACGAGACCCACGGTCCGGGCCATCAGCGCCGGGTCGAGATCGCGCACGTCCACGCCGTCGACGAGCACCGAGCCGCCGGTGGCGTCGAAGAGCCGGGGCACCAGGCCGAGGAGGGTGGACTTTCCGCTGCCGGTCGAGCCGATGATCGCGGTGGTCTCGCCCGGCCTCGCCACCAGGGTGATGTCGCGCAGGACCGATTCCTCGGCCCCGGGATAGCTGAATTCGGCATTCCGTATCTCCAGGTGCCCATGCCTGGGCAGCTCCCGCACTCCGGCGGCGGGCGGCACCACGCTCGACTCGGTGAGCAGCACCTCCTCGATCCGCTCGGCGCAGACCTCGGCACGGGGCACCATCATGAACATGAAGGTGGCCATCATCACGGCCATCACGATCTGCATCAGATAGGCGAGGAACGCGGTGAGCGCGCCGATCTGGATCGCGCCGTCGGCGACCCGGTGCGCGCCGAACCAGATCACGGCGACGGAGGAGACGTTCACCAGCGTCAGCACGGTCGGGAACATCAGGGCCATCAGCCGCCCGGTGGCGAGCGAGACATCGGTCAGCCCGGTGTTGGCCTCGCGGAACCGGCCCTTCTCGTACTCGTCGCGGACGAAGGCGCGGATGACGCGATTGCCGGTGATCTGTTCCCGGAGCACGCGGTTCACGGTGTCGAGCCGCTCCTGCATGGTCCGGAAGAGCGGACGCATCCTGATCACGATCACCGAGACGGCGATGCCGAGGACCGGGACCACGGCCAGCAGCACGGCGGAGAGCGTCACATCCTGGCCGAGGGCCATCACGATGCCGCCGACGCACATGATCGGGGCGGAGACCATCAGCGTGAACCCCATCAGGACCAGCATCTGGACCTGGAGGACGTCATTGGTCGTCCGGGTGATGAGCGAGGGGGCCCCGAAGTGCCCGACCTCACGGGCGGAGAAGCTCTGCACCCGGTCGAAGACGGCGGAGCGGATGTCGCGCCCGAGGGCGGCGGCGGTCCGGGCGCCGTAGTGGACGGCGCCGATGTTGCAGGCCACCTGAACCACGCTGATGGCGATCATGACCGCGCCGAGTTCGAGGATGTAGCCGGCGTCCCCCTTCACCACGCCGTTGTCGATGATGTCGGCGTTGAGGGTGGGGAGATAGAGGGTTGCGCTGGTCTGGAGCAGTTGCAGGACCACCAGCAGGGCGATCGGTTTCTTGTACGGAGTCAGATGTCTCCGCAGCAGTCGTATCAGCACGCGCTGTCTCTCGGATTCGGCGGGGGTGATTCGGCGGGGGCGGGGCGTCCCGGCGGGGGCGGGACGGCACGTCGGAGGGATGACGGATTCGGGGGGCGTTCCCATCTTGCGTCACCGGGGGGTGTGATCCCCAAGGGTTTGATTCAAAGCCCGGTCAAGACGGGCGCGGTGCGGGGTCGCGGCGGCCGTGCCGGATGCGTCCGAGCGCCCGTTTACCAGGGCAATGCGGACCGCCCCCTGCCGTGAGCGGCGGGGGGCGGCGGTGAGGAAGGGGAAGGAGCGGTCAGAGGGAGTACGGCGCGAACGCCCCGGGGTGGAG
Source organism: Streptomyces sp. CAU 1734 (assembly GCF_039888735.1). Taxonomy (NCBI): domain Bacteria; kingdom Bacillati; phylum Actinomycetota; class Actinomycetes; order Kitasatosporales; family Streptomycetaceae; genus Streptomyces; species Streptomyces sp. CAU 1734. The sequence goes on along the minus strand of NZ_JBDQQP010000002.1, from coordinate 397,122 downwards.
CTGATCACGCGTCGCCGCGTACTGCTGGCGCACCGCCTGGCCCACGGCCAGTTCCTCGCCGGGCTCCAGCAGCTGTACGGCCGCGTCCTGCCAGACCGGCGGCGCGGCGGGCGAGAGCGTCCCCCGGGAGACCCCGAGCGCCCAGGCGGCCTGGCGCGCGGCACCGAGCGCCGCGTAATCCGCCGGCTGCGGCACGACCACCTGCGCGCCGAAGATGCCGGGGGCCGCGGACTGCACGGCCGGCAGCCCGGCGGTGGCACCCAGCAGAAAGACCCGGCGCACCTCCACACCGCGTCCGCGCAGTACGTCCATGGCGTCGGCGAGCGAGCAGAGCATCCCCTCGAAGGCCGCCCGCGCCAGATGCTCCGGCTTCATCGACTCGCGGCGCAGACCGCAGAGCGTCCCGGCGGTGTGCGGCAGCCGCGGGGTGCGCTCGCCCTCCAGATACGGCAGCAGGACCAGCCCGCAGGAGCCGGGAGTGGACTTCATCGCCAGCTCGGAGAGGGTTTCGAGATCGTCGAGACCGAGCATCTCGGCGGTGCCGCGCAGCGCCCGCACGGCGTTGCTGGTGTGCACCACCGGCAGGTGCATCCCCGTCGCGTCGGCGTACGAGGTGATCATTCCGCTGGGGTCGGCGAGTGCCTCATGGTGCACGGCCATCACGGAACCGGAGGCGCCGAGGGAGACCACCGCATCGCCGACACCGACCCCCAGCCCGAAGGCGGCGGCCATCGTCTCGCCGGTCCCGGCGGAGATCAGCAGCCCCTCGGGAGTGGTCCCGGCGGCGTCGGCGGGGCCGAGCACCTCGGGCAGCGCGCACTGGTGGCCGAGGGCGAGCTCGACCAGATCGGGCCGGTACGCCCCGCTCCCCGCCGACCAGTACCCGGTGCCGGAGGCGCCGCCCCGGTCGGTGGTCCGCCGGACCGGCCGCCCGAGCAGCTGCCACACCAGCCAGTCGTGCGGCTGGAGCACGGCGGCGACCCGCTGGGCCGACTGCGGCTCGTCCCGCGCCAGCCAGCGCAGCTTCGCCACCGGGAGGGCCGCCCGCGGTACGGATCCGACGGCCTCGGCCCATGCCTGCCTGCCGCCGAGCGCCTCGATCAGATCGGCCGCCGCGACCTGGGCGCGCTTGTCGCCGCCGAGGATCGCGGGACGGACGAGCGAGCCCTGCTGGTCGAGGGCGACCATGCCGTGCTGCTGCGCCGAGACGCCGATGGCCTGCACGCCCTCCAGCAGTCCGCCGGCCGCGGCCTCGCCGAGGGAGAGCAGCCATGCCTGCGGATCGATCTCGCCGGCCTTCGGATCGACGGGATGCGCGGCGTAACCCTGCCGCAGCACGGCTCCCGTGTCCGCGTCGCAGACGACGATCTGTGTGAAGGCGGATGAACTGTCCAGCCCCGCGACTATCCCCATGGGGGAGATTCTGCCCCACCGGGGAAGTGTCCGGAGGTCCGGCGTCAGGTGTTACTGGTTCCCCAGTCGTCCTCGCGCGCCGAACCCCGCTCCCGCAGCGACCGCACCCGCTCCGACACCGACTCGGGCAGCCGGTCGCCGACCTTGTCGCTCACCGCGTGGAACGCCTTGCCCGCCACCTGGCGGCCGTTCTGCGCCGCGGACTCCGCCGCGTTGCGGACGGCGGGGTTCTGGGAGAACTCCCGCACGGACTTCCGCAGCTGCTCGTACCGCTCGCGACCGGCCCGGGTCCCGAGCACATAGCCGACGGCGACTCCGAGAACGAACGTGAGCTTGTACCGCATGGTCCTGCCACCCTTCGCTGGTGTGCGTTCGGTGCCCGGCCGCCTACCCGGCCCACCCCGTGATCACTCGGAGCCATACCGATTGGCGAAGCACCCCCCTGCTTGCGCTAATGTATGTGTCGCAGCGAACGCACGCCCTCCGGGAAGCCCCAGGTGGGTACGTTCGGTGCAAGCCAAGCAATCCCCTGTAGCTCAATTGGCAGAGCAGCCGGCTGTTAACCGGCAGGTTACTGGTTCGAGTCCAGTCGGGGGAGCGCGGTCCCCTGTAGCTCAATTGGCAGAGCATTCGGCTGTTAACCGGAGGGTTGCTGGTTCGAGTCCAGCCGGGGGAGCACATGCGGGAAAAGGACCCCTCGGGGTCCTTTTTCGTATGTTCTGGGCAGGACCGGGAACCGCACAGGCGGCAACACGGTCCTTACTGTTGAGCGTTGCCGACCATCCGAGGCGGGAGATCGTATGAGCGGCTATGCTGCGGCAGACGGCGCGCACATTTGTGCGCGACGCGCCGTTAGGGGCGGTAGCTCAGCCGGTTAGAGCAGCGGACTCATAATCCGTCGGCCGTGGGTTCGAGTCCCACCCGCCCCACCCGTGTTCCTCTCCGAGGAACCGTTTCTACCCTGACGAAGCGGGGGAACGGGGGCCGCCGCTCCCGCGTCGCGGTCCTCGTTCACCTGGCCGGACCAAGATCCGCCCCACCCGCGGACCGAGATCCGTTCCCCCCCCGGGCCGAGATTCGCTCCGCTCCCGGGCCGGGATCCTTCCGGCCGCCGTCCTCGCGCCGGACCGAGCCCCGGACCCGAGCCTCGGCCGCCCCCGGACCGACCCCCGCACCGAGATCCGGCCGACCCCCGCACCGAGCCCCGGCCGAACCCCCGCACCGAGATCCCCGGCCATGCGCGGCTCCGAGCTCGCGCCGGCCCGGCCCGGTATGAGGACGGCGGCGTACGGGCCCGTCCTCACACCGCGCCTCCCGCTCAGCCGCGCGGGCCGTCCGCGATCAGGCCGGGCAGTTCCGCCAGGACCTCGGGCAGCCGCTCCGCCGGGATGCCGCCGCCCTGGGCCACCTCCGGTGAACCCCCGCCGCGTCCGCCGAGGAGCCGCTTCACCAGGGCCGCCGCGCTCCAGCCCGCCTCACGGGCGGTGGCATTGACCGCCGTGACCAGCACCGCGCCCCCGCCGCCGGGCACGCCCACCGCCACCACACCGGGCCGGTCCGCCGGCAGCCGGTCCCGTACCGCCAGGGCCAGCGTGCGCGCCTCGTCGGTGGCCTCGCCGGCCGGGACGCCGGCCGCCACCACGCGTACCCCCGCGACCTCCAGCGCACCGCCGGCGAGCTCCGCCGCCCGGCCGAGCGCGGCCTCGCGGCGCAGCCGCTGGTTCTCCCGGTCGGCCGCCTTCAGCCGGGCGACCAGGCCGGCGATCCGGTCGGGGAGCTCCGCGCGCGGGCCGGGGGAGAGCTCGGCGATCCGGGCCACCAGATCGCGTTCCCTGGCCAGGTGGTCGAAGCCCTCCAGACCGACCACGGCCTCCAGCCGCCGCATCCCCGCGCCGACCGAGGACTCACCGGTCAGCGACACCACGCCGACCTGGGACGCGTGCTCGACATGCGTACCGCCGCAGAGCTCGCGCGACCAGGCGCCGCCGATCTCCACCACCCGCACCTTCTCCCCGTAGGTCTCCTCGAAGAGGGCCAGCGCGCCCAGCTCCTTCGCCTCGGGAAGCGTCATCCAGGAGACACCCACCGGCAGATCGCGCCGGAGCGCCCGGTTGGCGGCCTCCTCGATGTCACCGCGGACGGCGGGGGAGAGGGCGCCGCGCCAGGGGAAGTCCAGCCGCAGATAGCCGGGGCGGTTGTACGAGCCGGACTGGAGGGCGGACGGGCCGAGGATCTCGCGCAGGGCGGCATGGAGCACATGGGTGCCGGAGTGGGCCTGCCGCGCGCCGAGCCGCCACTCGGGGTCGACGGCGGCGTTCAGCACATCCCCCGGGGCCAGCTCGCCGGCGGTGATCCGCACCTGGTGGGCGACGAGTCCGGGCAGCGGGCGCTGCACATCGAGCACATCCGCCTCCACCGAGGCGCCGGTGAGCCGTCCCGCGTCGCTGTCCTGGCCGCCGGACTCCGCGTAGAAGGGGGTGCGGTCGAGCAGTACGGTGACGATCTCGCCCTCCCCGGCGGCCGGCACCGGACCGGCCGGACCGACCACGCCCAGCACCCGTGACACGGTGGTCAGCGTCTCCCAGGCCCGCCAGTCGGTGGGCCCGTGCGCGTCCAGCACCGCGCGCAGCGCCGAGGTGTCCCGCGTACCGCCGGACTTACGGGCCCGGGCGTCCGCGCGGGCACGCTCGCGCTGGGCGTTCATCAGGGCGGTGAACCCCTCACGGTCGACCTCCACGCCCTGCTCGGCGGCCATCTCCAGGGTCAGATCGATCGGGAAGCCGTAGGTGTCGTGGAGCAGGAACGCCTGCGCCCCGGGCAGTGCCCGCCCGCCCTCCTCCCGCACCCTGTTCACGGCCGTGTCCAGCACCGTCGTGCCCTGCCGCAGAGTGGAGCGGAAGGCGTCCTCCTCCGCCTCCGCGCGGTCCGTGCTGCGGCCGTACGCCTCCGTGATGTCCGGGTAGCTCGCGGCCATGCAGTCCCGGGCGACCGGCAGCAGCTCGGGCAGGGCCGGGTCCTCGTAGCCGAGCAGCCGCATCGAGCGGACGGCGCGCCGCAGAATCCGGCGCAGCACATAGCCGCGGCCCTCATTGCCGGGGGTGGTGCCGTCGGTGAGCAGCATCAGCGCGGTGCGCACATGGTCGGCGACGACCCGCAGCCGTACATCGGCGGCGGTGTCGGCCCCGTACCGTACGCCCGCGAGCTCCGCGGCCCGGTCCAGGATCGGGCGGGTCTCGTCGATCTCGTAGAGATTGTCGACGCCCTGGAGCAGGGTGGCCATGCGCTCCAGGCCCATGCCGGTGTCGATATTGCGGCGCGGCAGCTCGCCGAGGATGGGATAGCCGGACTTGCCGGGGCCCTCGCCGCGCTCGTACTGCATGAAGACGAGGTTCCAGAATTCCATGTACCGGTCCTCGTCGACCGCCGGGCCGCCCGCGCGGCCGAGCGCCGGGCCCCGGTCGTAGTACAGCTCCGAGCAGGGGCCACAGGGGCCCGGTACCCCCATGGACCAGAAATTGTCCTCATCGCCCCGGGCCACGATCCGCTCGTCGGGCAGCCCCGCGATCCGCCGCCACAGACCGCGCGCGTCCGCGTCGGAGTGGTGCACGGTGACCCAGACGCGGTCGGGGTCCAGCCCGTAACCGCCCTCCTCGCGGTCCTTCACCGACAGCTCCCAGGCGAATTCGATCGCCTCTTCCTTGAAGTAGTCGCCGAAGGAGAAATTGCCGTTCATCTGGAAGAAGGAGCCGTGCCGGGTGGTCTTGCCGACCTCCTCGATGTCCAGGGTGCGGATGCATTTCTGGACACTTGTCGCCCGGGGCCAGGGCGGGGCCATCTCACCCGTCAGATATGGCTTGAACGGCACCATGCCCGCGTTCACGAAGAGCAGCGTCGGATCCGGGGTGGGCAGCGGCGCGCTGGGGACGACGGTGTGGCCCCGCCCGGCGAAATGGTCGAGGAATCGGGTGCGGATCTCCGAGGTGCGCATCGTGGCTCCGGAAGGTCGGTGGGGGGAGGGGGCGGCTCGCGGCCGATGCCGGGGAATGCCCTCACGGTAGCGCCGCCGGCCCGGTGCGGCGGGGTGGAGGGGTGGTGGCCCACCGGAGTCGCCGGGTGGAGTGGGAGCCGGTCCTCATGCCCGCGTCACACGGAACCGCGGCCGGTGTACGCGCACCCCGCCGTCCGGCCCTCCCGCCGGACCGTCCGCGGGGTTCGCCGGGTGTCCGGCGCCCGTGACGGGCCCGGCGAGGCCGCCGGTGTCCCTCCCGCCCCGGGTACGGAACCCACCGCCCGGGACGGGCCCGGCATTTCGGTGCGCCGGCCGCTCAACCCGGGTCCCTTCCACCCATGTTCCGGGCCCGGCGCTGATGCGACGCTGGCCGCATGCCCCCTCACCATGTCCTGGTCGTGGACGATGACCCCACCGTCGGCGAAGTGGTCGTCGGCTATCTGCGCCGTGCGGGCTTCTCGGTGGATCTCGCCACCGACGGCCCCTCCTCGCTCGCCGCGGCGGCCGCCCATCGGCCGAAACTGGTCGTCCTCGATCTGATGCTGCCCGGAATGGATGGATTCCAGGTCTGTCACGCCCTGCGCCGCGACGGCCCCGTACCCGTGATCATGCTGACCGCGCTCAGCGGCGAGGAGGATCGCATACTCGGCCTCGAAGTCGGGGCCGACGACTACGTCACCAAGCCGTTCAGCCCCCGCGAGCTGGTCCTTCGCGTGGAGTCCGTACTGCGCCGGACCGAACGGGCCGGATCCGCCGGGCCCGTTCTGCGGGCGGCGGGTCTGGAACTCGACCCCGGAGCACGGAGCGTGACCCGGGACGGGCTCCCCATATCCCTGACACTGCGTGAATTCGACCTGCTCGGCCACTTCATGCGCCACCCGGGACTGACCTGGGGGCGGGAACAGCTCGTGCGGGAGGTGTGGGGGTGGGAGTTCGGCGATCTGTCCACCGTCACGGTCCATGTCCGCCGGCTGCGCAGCAAGATCGAGGAGGATCCGGCGCGCCCCCGTCTGATCCGTACCGTCTGGGGGGCGGGCTACCGCTTCGACGGATACCCGGATCGGTGATGTCCTTCTCCGACATGGTCCTGATCGCGGCGTACGCTCTGGTCGGCGCCGCCGCCGCGGGGCTGCTGGGCGATATGGTCCTGCGGATGCTCCGGTGCCGCTCGATCGCCGTCTCCCTCGCGGTGGTCGTCGCCGTCGCGGTGGCCGCCATGCTGGCCGGAACCCTGACGGTCTGCTGGGCGATGTTCCTCTCCGCCCACGATCTGACCGTGGTCACCCTGGTGGTCGCGATGGCGTCCGTGATCTCCCTCGGCACCGCGCTGATTCTCGGCCGCCGGGTCGTCGACAGCTGCCGTGCGCTGGTCCTCGCGGCCCGGAACTTCGGCGACGGCGGGGCCTTCACCGCGCCCGAGGGTGCCGCGCCGGCGGAGATCGCCGCCCTCAGCGGCGAACTGGCGGCCACCAGCCTCCGGCTGGCCGAGTCCAGGGAGCGCGAGCGCGCGCTGGAGGCATCCCGCCGTGAACTCGTCGCCTGGATCTCCCACGACCTGCGCACCCCGCTGGCCGGGCTGCGCGCCATGTCCGAGGCGCTGGAGGACGGTGTGGCCGCCGACCCGGTCCGCTATCACCGCCGGATCCGCGAGGAGGTCGACCGGCTCAACACCATGGTCGGCGATCTCTTCGAACTCTCCCGGATCCACGCCGGAACCCTCGTCCTGGCACGGACCCGTGTGTCGGTGGACGATCTCGTCGCCGAGGCACTCGACTGTGTCGTCCCCCTCGCGCGCGAGCACGGTGTCCGGCTGACGGCCGATCAGACCCATGCCGTCCCCGTCGAGGCCGACGCCCGGGAGATGTCCCGGGTCCTGGTCAATCTGCTGGCCAACGCCATCCGGTACACGCCCGCGGGCGCCGCGGTCGCCGTCGCCGCGGAACACCGGGGCGACACCGTCGTCCTCTCCGTGACCGATGGCTGCGGAGGCATCCCCGAGGCCGATCTCCCCCGTCTCTTCGACGCCGGCTGGCGAGGCACCCCGGCGCGGACGCCCCCGGCGGGCGGCGGACTCGGCCTCGCCATCGTGCGCGGAATCGTGGAGGCGCACGACGGCCGGGTGGAGGCGGGCAACATCACGGGCGGCTGCCGATTCGAGGTCACGCTCCCGGCGGCTCCCGCCCGGCCGGCCGGACGTCTCCGCGAGGCCCCCCGCGATCATCCCCGGCCCGCGCCGGTACTCCCGGCGCCCCGGAGCCCCGTCCGCGCCGCCGGCCCGTCTCCGCCGTCCGTGGCCGTGCCTCCGGAGTTCCGTTCGCGCTGACGGCCCGTCTTCGCCGTCCGTGCGCGTGCCTTCGGAGTTCCGTTCGCGCCGGCGGCCCGTCTCCGCCGTCCGAGCGCGTGCCCCGTACCTCCCCCGCCCCCGGCGGACAGGTGTCTTACAGAAGTCTGACGAATGGTCTGTACCACTGGTGTCCGCCGTGTCGCAGCGGGTTCCCTGAGCCGCATCAGACCGATGCCGTATCTCAGGAGGTGCGCTGACCATGCGCGAAGACCTGGCAGAACGGAGTGCGCCGGAAACCCGGCTGCCCGCGGGGGCCTGGCAGAGCGAGCTGCTCGACGGACTCGCCCCCGCGGACCGGTCACTCTTCCAGCTGTACGGGACGGGGCCCCGCCGGCCGATTCCCCATGCCCTCGTCCACCGGGCGTTCGAGGCACACGCCGCGGCCCGGCCGGCGGCGCCGGCCGCCGAACATCTCGGAACCACCATCGGCTACGGGGAGCTCGACCGCCGCGCCGACCGGCTCGCCCGCCTGCTCGCGTCGCTCGGAGTGGGGCCGGGTGACCGCGTCCCCGTCTTCGTCCACCGCTCCCTGCCGATGCTCGTCGCCCTCCTGGGCGTGCTGAAGGCCGGAGCCGCCTATGTGCCCCAGGACATCAGAATCGCCCCCTCCGCACAGCTGCGCCATGTACTGCGGACCACCCGGCCCCGGGTCGTCCTGACACTCGCCGAGTACGCCGACCGGGTCCCGGTCCGCTCCGGACAGCGGCTGATCGCCCTCGACGAGCTGATGACCGAGCCGGACGAGCCCGGCCTCCCGCCCTTCCGGCCGGTCCGGGAACCGCGCGCGGACGACGCCTGCTATGTGCTCTTCACCTCCGGGACCACCGGTCCGCCCAACGGAGTCGCCGTCACCCACCGCAATGTCTGCAATCTGCTGCACAGCGCCCCCGGCAACCTCGGAATCGGACCGGGACAGCGGGTGGCGCAGCTCCTCAACATCGCCTTCGACATGGCCGCCTGGGAAATCCTCGGAGCCCTCAGCCACGGTGCCACCCTGCTGCTCAGGGGGAGCGACTTCGCCGAGACGGCGCGCACCGCGGACGTCCTGATCGCCACACCGACGATCCTCGCCGGTCTCGACCCACTGCGGTGTGAGCGCGTCCGGACCGTGGCGGTGGCCGGGGAGCCCTGTCCGCGCCCGCTCGCCGACCGGTGGTCGGATGTCTGCGCCTTCCACAACGGCTGCGGCCCGACCGAGACCACCATCGTCAACACACTCCAGCGCCACAGGCGCTCCGCGGAACGGCTCACCATCGGACGCCCCACACCCAACAACACCGTCTACATCCTCGACGAGCACCGGCGGCCGCTGCCCATCGGCGCCGTGGGCGAGATGTGGGCGGGCGGGGCCGGGGTCAGCGCCGGCTATCTGAACAATCCGGGGCTCAACACCGAGCGCTATCTCCCCGACCCCTTCCTCGGTGCCGGACATCTGATGTTCCGCACCCGCGACCTCGGCCGCTGGACACCCGACGGAGAACTGGAACATCTGGGCCGCACCGACGATCAGGTCAAGGTCCGCGGCTTCAGGGTCGAACTGGACGGTGTGTCGGCCGTACTGGAGACCGTGGCCGGCTGTGGCCGGGCGGTGACGCTGAAAGTCGACGACCGGACGCTCGTCTCCTTCGTCACCCCGCAGGACGTCGGCACCGAGGACGCGCGGCGGGCCGTCGCCGGAGCGCTGCCCTACTACTGCGTCCCCGACCTCATCCACGCATGCGAGACCCTTCCCCGGACCGGCCGCGGCAAGATCGACAAGGCGCGGCTGCTGACGCTCGCCCGGCGGCTGCTGACCGAGGCGGCGTCATGACCGCACCCGTACGCCCCCGCGACCACGCTCCCGCCTCCCCGCCGCGTGCCGGCCGGCTGCGCCGCGCGCTGGCGGGGCCGCTGCTGACGCACTATCACCGGCTGGCCGCGCTGGTCATCGCGGCCAACCTGGCCTTCCTGGCCGCCGGGACGAGCGGCGGCGACTCCCTGTCCGCGGCGGAACTCTCCGACGCCGCGCTGATCAATGTCGCCCTCGCCGTCGTCGTCCGCCAGCAGTACGTGATCAACGCGCTGTTCCGGCTGGCCACATCGGCGCCGACCTCGTGGCCGCTGGGCGTCCGCCGGATTCTGGCGAAGGTGTACCACTTCGGAGGGCTGCACGTCGGCGGCGCCACCGCCGGAACCCTCTGGTTCCTCGCCCTGATCGGGGCCATGACCCTCCGGGGCGCGCCCGCACCGGTGCTCGCGGTCGCGTACACCCTGGGTGTCCTGCTGATCGCGATCATCGCCACGGCGCTGCCGGCCTTCCGGGCCCGATTCCACGACCACTTCGAACGGATCCACCGGTACGGCGGCTGGGCCGCGCTTCTCCTGCTCTGGACGCAGACCCTGCTCGTCGCCCATGAAGAGCGGCAATCACCGCTCACCTCGTCCGCCGTCCACCTGCTGGCCCTGATCACCTTCAGCGTGGCGCTGCCCTGGTTCCGGCTGCGCAGGATCGCGGTCACCGCGGAGCGGCCCTCCACCCATGTGGCGCTCGCGCGGTTCGACTACGGGGTGACGCCCTTCGCCGGCTCCTCGACGGCGATCAGCCGCAGCCCGCTGGGACAGTGGCACTCCTTCGCCAATGTGCCCGAGCCCGGCCGCAGCGGCTACCGCCTGACCATCTCCCGGGCCGGTGACTGGACGGGCGAGTTCATCGACGATCTGCCCACCGAGGTCTGGACCAAAGGCATCACCACGGCGGGGGTCGCCAATGTGGAGACCCTGTTCACCCGGGTGGTGTACGTGGCCACCGGAAGCGGGATAGGCCCCTGCCTCCCCCATCTCCTCGCGAGGGAGGTGCCCGCCCTGCTGGTCTGGGCCACCCGCGCCCCCCGGACGACCTACGGCGACGCCCTCGTGGACGAGATCCTCGCGGTTCAGCCGGAGGCCAGGATCTGGGACACCGCCGAGCACGGAAAACCCGACATGCTCGCCCTCGCCCTCGCCGCCCACCGGGACTTCGGCGCCGAGGCGGTGATCTGCATCTCCAACAAGAAGCTCACCTGGCATGTGGTCCAGGGCCTGGAGAGCCGGGGGATTCCGGCCTACGGCGCGATCTGGGACTCCTGAGGCATGCCGAGCGAGCTCACCCTCCGCTTCGGCCTCGCCGGCCCCTCTCACCCATCCGGTCCCACCCATCCGAATCCGCTCCGTCCGACCTTCCGCAGGGGAGTCCCACCATGCATCTGACCACCGATCGGGACGGCCGCGTGGTCACCGTCCGGCTCCACCGGCCCCGGGTGCGCAACGCGCTGAGCACACCGCTGCTGAATGAACTCCTCGCGGTGCTCCAGCCGCTCGACGACGACCCGGGCATCGGCTGCTTCGTCATCACCGGCTCCGACGAGGTCTTCGCGGCCGGCGCGGACATCAAGGAAATGGCGGACAAGTCAGCGCCCGAGATGATCGCCGAGGACTACTTCGGACGCTGGGAGCGATTCACGGCGCTGCGCACGCCCAAGATCGCGGCGGTCGCCGGCTACGCCCTCGGCGGCGGCTGTGAACTGGCCATGATGTGCGACACCATCGTCGCCGCCGACACCGCCGTCTTCGGCCAGCCGGAGATCACGCTGGGCGTCATCCCCGGTATGGGCGGCACCCAGCGGCTCACCCGGCTGGTCGGCAAGGCGAAGGCGATGGATCTGATCCTCACGGGCCGCACGATGGACGCCGCCGAGGCCGAGCGCTCCGGTCTGGTCGCCCGGGTCGTCCCCGCCGAGCGGCTGGCGGCCGAGGTCTCCGCGATGGCGCGCACCGTCGCCTCCTTCAGCGTCCCCGCCGTCCGGGCCGCCCGGGACACCGTGGACCGCGCGCTGGAGACCGGCCTCACCGACGGGGTCCGCTACGAACGGCGCTTCTTCCACTCACTGTTCGCCGGCGCCGACCAGAAGGAGGGCATGCTCGCCTTCCTGGAGAAGAGGGCCCCGCGATTCCGGCGGGACGGCTGACCGTGCGGGGTGCCCGCGCCGAGGCGGGCACCCCCTCGGCCCCCCCTGCGGTGACGCCGGCGCGCCCGGGGATGACCCGGATCGGGCCCGGACCGCCCGGGAAGGGTTCAGACGCGCCCGGCGGCCATCGGCTCGCGGGCGACCGGGTGCAGCGCCGCGTACTCCAGCGGAGCGGAGGGATCGATCGACAGATCCAGCGGTGCCGGTTCGGCCCCCGCCCGCACCAGCAGATCGCCGACGGCGGCGATCATCGCGCCGTTGTCGGTGCACAGCTTCAGCGGCGGTACGCGCAGGGTGATCCCGGCGGACCGGCAGCGCATCCGGGCGAGTTCCCGCACCCGGGAGTTGGCGGCCACGCCGCCCACCACGACCAGGGTGCCGACTCCGTACTCGGCGCAGGCCGCGACGGCCTTGCGGGTCAGTACATCCGCCACCGCCTCCTGGAGCGCCGCCGCGCCGTCCGCGACCGGCACTCCGGTCTCCCGCCGGCTCTCCGCCCAGCGCGCGGCGGCCGTCTTGAGCCCGGAGAAGGAGAAGTCGTACGCGGAGTCGCGCGGTCCGGTCAGCGGGCGCGGGAACCGGACCGCCTTCGGGTCGCCGTCCCGGGCCGCCCGGTCGATGGCCGGACCACCGGGGTAGGGGAGGCCGAAGACCCGGGCCACCTTGTCGAAGCACTCGCCCGCGGCGTCGTCGATGGTGTCCCCGAGATGGGCGATCGGGTCGCGCGCCAGGTCCCGTACGAGCAGCAGCGAGGTGTGGCCGCCGGAGACGATCAGCACCATGCAGGGGTCGGGGAGCGGTCCGTGTTCCAGGGTGTCCGCCGCCACATGCCCGGCGAGGTGGTGCACGCCGTACAGCGGTACGCCGAGGGAGTACGCCAGTGTCTTCGCGCCGGCCACGCCGACCTGGAGCGCGCCGGAGAGGCCCGGACCGGTGGTCACCGCCACGGCGCCGATGTCGGACAGCCGCAGACCGGCGTCGTCCAGCGCCCGGCCGATGACCGGATTGAGTGCGTGGATGTGCGCGCGGGCGGCGATCTCCGGCACCACACCGCCGAAGCGGGCATGCTCGTCCATGCTGGTCGCCACGGCGTGACCCAGCAGTACCCCGTCCCTCACCAGTCCCGCACCGGTCTCGTCGCACGACGACTCGATGCCCAGCACGATCCGCGAAGCGGCCATGAGCGGCCTCCTCTGTCTCTTCACCCGAGCCCTGCTCTTGCGGATCGATTGTAGTTGCACAAAATGTGCAGTAAGGGGCGGCGGGCCGGGACGGAGGGCCCGGAGGGGCGGTCAGTGGCCGCGGGGCGCGTACATGATGACCGCCATGCCGGCCAGGCAGATCAGCGCGCCGGCGACATCGAAGCGGTCCGGCCGGTAGCCGTCGGCGACCACACCCCAGGCGATCGACCCGGCGACGAAGATTCCCCCGTACGCGGCCAGGACGCGCCCGAACTCGGCGTCCGGCTGGAGGGTGGCGACGACTCCGTAGAGACCGAGCGCGATGACACCGGCGCCGATCCAGATCCAGCCCCGGTGTTCCCGGATGCCCTGCCAGACGAGCCAGGCGCCTCCGATCTCCAGCAGGGCGGCGACGGCGAACAGGGCGAGGGAGCGGGCGACGAGCACGGCTGCGGGTACTTTCCGGTGGTGAGCGGGGTGACGGACGGTCCTGGGACATGGTGTCAGGGGTGCGCGGCACCCCGCTGTTGTCTCAAAACGCATACCGGTATTCGGACAATGATGTTCTTCCCGCCCTTCTGGCCTCTACCCTGGCGGGGCAGCTGGTTCGCCCTGCCCGCCAGGCAGACGCGTCGCAAGAGGGAACCCGGTGAGAATCCGGGACTGCCCCGCAGCGGTGAGTGGGAACGACCGCCGTCATACGCACTGGGTCCGCACGGGCCCGGGAAGCGACGGCCAGTAGGTGTTCCGTACGCCGGAACGTGCCCGCGAGTCCGAAGACCTGCCCGCTGTCCGCGCACGGCCCCCGTGCGCGGTGATCCCGGTGACCTCGTGGGCGGGTCGGCGCAGAAGAGACGGATGCGTATGCCGTTCGGGCATGCGCCGTGAATCCGTCTCCGTTCGTCATCCCTTCGCGCCCTCGGCCCCGTCATCCGGGATCCGTCAGGAGAGAAACTCGCGAAGGAGAGTTCTGTGACATCGAAGCCCGCAGCCGCGGCAGAGGCCACTGTGTACGGATACCCGCGACAGGGCCGGGGCCGGGAGTTGAAGAAGGCGATCGAGGGCTTCTGGAAGGGCCGCGTCACCGCCGACGCCCTCCGGGAGACCGCGGCGGGCCTTCGCCGGACGAACTGGCGGCAGCTCGCCGACGCCGGCGTCCGCGAGGTGCCGACCGGCGACTTCTCGTACTACGACCATGTGCTCGACACCAGTGTCATGGTCGGCGCCATCCCCGCGCGGCACCGCGAAGCCGTCGCCGCCGACGCGCTCGGCGGCTACTTCGCCATGGCGCGCGGCACCCAGGACGTCGCGCCCCTGGAGATGACCAAGTGGTTCGACACCAACTACCACTACCTGGTGCCCGAACTCGGCCCGGACACCGTCTTCGCCGCCGACCCGGCCAAGCAGGTCGCGGAGCTCACCGAGGCCCTCGCCCTCGGCCACACCGGCCGCCCCGTCCTCGTCGGACCGGTGACCTATCTGCTGCTCGCCAAGCCCGCCCCGGGCGTGGCCGCCGACTTCGAGCCGCTGACCCTGCTGGACCGGCTGCTGCCGGTGTACGCGGAAGTCCTCGCCGATCTGCGGGCGGCCGGCGCCGAGTGGGTCCAGCTCGACGAGCCCGCCCTCGTACAGGACCGCACCCCGGCCGAGCTCAGTGCCGCCGCCCGCGCCTACCGCGACCTCGGGGGACTGACCGACCGCCCGAAGCTGCTGGTCGCCTCCTACTTCGACCGGCTCGGCGACGCCCTGCCCGTACTCGCCAAGGCCCCCGTCGACGGTCTCGCGATCGACTTCACCGAATCCGCCGCCGCCAACCTCGCCGACCTCGCCGCCGCCGGCGGGCTGCCCGGTAAGCGCCTGGTCGCCGGAGTGGTCAACGGCCGCAACATCTGGATCAACGACTACGAGAAGTCCCTGGCCACTCTCGGCACCCTGCTCGGCCTCGCCGGCCGGGTCGATGTGGCCGCCTCCTGCTCGCTGCTGCACGTACCGCTCGACGCCGCCGCCGAGCGCGACATCGATCCGCAGGTGGCCCGCTGGCTCGCCTTCGCGCAGCAGAAGACCGAGGAGATCGTCACCCTCGCGCGCGGCCTCGGCCAGGGCACCGGAGCCATCGCGGCCGAACTCGCCGCCAACCGTGCCGATCTCGCCTCCCGCGCCG
Organism: Streptomyces sp. CAU 1734; assembly: GCF_039888735.1. NCBI lineage: Bacteria > Bacillati > Actinomycetota > Actinomycetes > Kitasatosporales > Streptomycetaceae > Streptomyces > Streptomyces sp. CAU 1734. The sequence continues at coordinate 382,031 of NZ_JBDQQP010000002.1, read as the reverse complement.
GGTCCGCGCTCACCCGCGACCCGGCGGTCCGGGCCCGTACCGCCGCCGTCACCGACGCCGACGGCCGCCGCTCCCTGCCCTACACCGAACGCACCGCCGCCCAGCGGGCCCACCTCGGCCTGCCCCTGCTGCCGACCACCACCATCGGTTCCTTCCCGCAGACCACCGAGCTGCGGACGGCCCGCGCCGATCTGCGCGCCGGACGGATCGACACCGCCGGATACGACGAGCGCATCCGCGGGGAGATCCGTGAGGTGCTTGCCTTCCAGGAGAAGGCCGGCATCGACGTACTGGTGCACGGCGAACCCGAGCGCAACGACATGGTGCAGTACTTCGCGGAACAGCTCGTCGGCTATCTCGCCACCCAGCACGGCTGGGTGCAGTCGTACGGCACCCGCTATGTCCGGCCGCCGATCCTCGCGGGCGACATCTCCCGTCCGGAGCCGATGACGGTCGGCTGGACCACCTACGCCCAGTCCCTGACCGAGCGGCCCGTCAAGGGCATGCTCACCGGCCCGGTCACCATGCTGGCCTGGTCCTTCGTCCGCGACGACCAGCCGCTCGGCGACACCGCGCGACAGGTCGCCCTCGCACTGCGCGACGAGGTGCTCGATCTGGAGGCCGCCGGAACCTCCGTCATCCAGGTCGACGAACCGGCGCTCCGCGAGACACTCCCGCTGCGCGCCGCCGACCACGCCGGCTATCTGGACTGGGCCACCGAGTCCTTCCGGCTCACCACCGCGGGCGTCCGGCCGGAGACCCAGATCCACACCCATATGTGCTACGCCGAATTCGGCGACATCGTCCAGGCCATCGACGACCTCGACGCCGATGTCATCAGCCTGGAGGCGGCCCGCTCGCACATGCAGGTCGCCACCGAACTCGCCGCCCACGGCTACCCCCGCGAGGCCGGGCCCGGGGTCTACGACATCCACTCCCCGCGGGTGCCGAGCGCGGAGGAGGCCGCGGCCCTGCTCCGCAAGGGGCTGACCGCGATTCCGGCCGAACGCCTCTGGGTCAACCCCGACTGCGGACTGAAGACCCGCGGCTGGCCCGAGACCCGCGCCTCGCTGGAGAACCTGGTCGCCGCGGCGCGCACCGTCCGCGCCGAGCTGGCCGAGAGCTCCTGATCCGGGCGGCCCGGTGCCGAATCCATCCTGATTCCTTTGTTTTCCTGCGGAATCTTCTGGTTCGGTACCGGGCCGCATCTACCCGTCGCTGGATGCGATCGGATGCGCATCTGCGATGGTGAGAGAGGTTTTTCCTTGTAAATGCCGGGTTGCCCCGCCTACGGTGTTGTCATGCACTCTTACACCATCGGCCAGGCGGCCCGGCTGCTCGGCGTCAGCCCCGACACCGCACGCCGCTGGGCCGACGCGGGCCGGGTCGCCACCCACCGGGACGAGAGCGGACGGCGCCTGGTCGACGGGCGCGATCTGGCCGCCTTCTCCATCGAGCTCGCCCAGGGACAGGGCCAGGGACAGGGCGGCGACGAGGAGCCCTCGTACACCTCCGCGCGCAACGCCTTCCCGGGGATCGTCACCGCCGTCAAGCTCGGCGATGTGGCGGCCCAGGTCGAGATCCAGGCCGGACCGCACCGGCTGGTCTCCCTGCTGACCCGGGAAGCCGTGGAGGAACTGGGCCTTGAGGTCGGCATGCGGGCCACCGCCCGGGTGAAGTCGACCAGTGTGCACATCGACCGGCCCTGAATCGCCGCGACCGTCCGCCACCATCAGCACGATGCTCAGCGAGGAGTGCCGCCCCATGTCACCGTCTTCCGCCGTCCTCCGGCGCCACCGCCGTACCGCCGCCGCTTTCGCGCTGGCCGGTTCCCTGCTGCTGCCGCTCACCGCCTGCGGCGACGGCGGCGCGAAGGACACCGGCGCCGGGAGGGAGACCGGGGCCGCCGGGAAGGAATCCACCGGGAGGAATCCGCCCGCGGCCGATCTCACCGTGCTGGCCGCGTCCTCGCTCACCGATGTCTTCGAGACGGCGGGCGCCGCCTATGAGAAGAGCCACCCGGGCACCGATTTGACCTTCTCCTTCGCCGGATCCCAGGAACTGGCCGCCCAGGTCCGGCAGGGAGCCCCGGCGGATGTCCTGGTCACCGCCGACACCAAGACCATGGACGGGCTGCGGGCGGAGACCGGCACACCGGCCGTCATCGCCCGGAACCGGCTCGTCATCGTCACCACCGAGGGCAACCCGGAGCGGATCGACGCTCTCGGGGACCTCGCCGACAGCGGTCTGAAGGTGGTGCTGGCCGCCCCGGAGGTGCCTGTCGGCCGGTACAGCGCGCAGGTGCTCGACGCCGCCGGGGTCAAGGTCCGCCCGGTCTCCCAGGAACCCAATGTGCGCGCGGTGCTCAGCAAGGTCGAGCTGGGCGAGGCGGACGCCGGGATCGTCTACAAGACGGACGCGGACGGAGCGCGGGACAAGGTCGACGCGATCGAGATCCCGGACGCGCAGAACGCGATTGCCCGGTATCCGGCCGCGACCCTGAAGACCTCGGAGCACTCCGCCGCGGCGGCCGCCTTCGTGGCCTGGCTGGGCGGTCCCGAAGCGCAGAAGATCCTCCGGGAGGCGGGTTTCCAGCAGCCCTGACGGGCTTCTTCTCACTCAGCGGCCCTTCCCGCTCCCCGGGAGCGGTCGCCGGCCCGGCGGAACCACCGGGCACCGAAACACCAGGACCTCGATGAAACGCCCCCGTTCCAGGCCTCGTCCCAGTCCCCGTCCCAGCCCTCGTTCCGACTCCGGTCCGGGTTCCTCCGAGGGCTGCTCTTCCACGGGCTCTTCCGCCGGCTCCGGTTACTTCCGGCCCGGTTCTCGCTTCGGTTCTCGCGGTTTCCGCCGGCGAGGTACGGGTTCGGGGGGTACGGGGGCCGGCGGTACGGGGGCGCCGCTCGCCCTCGTCCTCCCGGCCCTGCTCGCGGTCGCGTTCCTGCTGCTGCCGCTGATCGGCATCCTCGTCCGTACCGAGTGGGCCGACCTCGGCACCCATCTGAGCAGCCCGGCCGTCACGCAGGCGCTCCGTCTGTCGCTGCTGGTCTCCTGCTGGGCGCTCGGGCTCTCCCTGCTCCTCGGGGTGCCGCTCGCCTGGCTGCTGGCGCGGATGCCCTTCCGGGGGAAGGTGCTCGTCCGCTCACTGGTGCTGCTGCCGATGGTGCTGCCGCCCACCGTCGGGGGCGTGGCCCTGCTCCTCGGGTTCGGCCGGCGGGGGGTGATCGGCCCCTGGCTGGAGAGCACCTTCGGGATCACTCTCCCCTTCCACACCTCGGGTGCCGTCGTCGCCGCGACCTTTGTCGCGATGCCCTTCCTGGTCATCAGCCTGGAGGGCGCGCTGCGCGGACTGCGGCCCGGGTACGAGGAGACCGCCGCCTCGCTCGGAGCCTCCCCGGTACGGGTGTTCCGCACCGTCACGCTGCCGATGGTCGCCCCCGGACTGATCGCGGGGGCCGCGCTCACCTGGGCCCGCGCGCTGGGGGAGTTCGGCGCGACCATCACCTTCGCTGGGAATCTGCCCGGTGCGACCCAGACCCTGCCGCTCCAGGTCTATCTGCTGCTCCAGGAGAACCCCGAGGCGGCCACCTCGGTCTCGCTGCTGCTGCTCGCCGTCGCCATGACCGTGCTCATCGCCCTCCGGGGACGCTGGACGGGCGGCACCGAGCCCGCCGCCACCGGTACGCGGATCCCGCCCGGCGACCCGCCCGACTCCGGCCCTGCTGACCCCGTCCCGGCCGACCCCGTCCCGGCGGGCCCCGGAGCTCCCGTCCCGGGCCGGGACGGCGGGGCCGCACAGGAGCGCGGTTCGGTGCGGGAGCGGAGTTCCGTACGGGAGCGGGGTTCCGTACGGAAGCGGGGGACCGTACGGGATCCGGAGTCCGCCGCGCCGGTCTCCCTGCGGGCGGAGGTCACCGGTGCCACCCGGCTCTCCCTCGACGCCGAACCGGGCACCACCATCGCGGTCGTCGGCCCCAATGGAGCCGGCAAGACCACGCTGCTGCGCGCCCTGCTCGGACTCACCCCCCGCGCCCATGCCGAACTCCGCCTCGGCGACACCGATGTGACCCCGCTCCCTCCCCATCTCAGGGGGGTCGCCTGGGTGCCCCAGGAGGGCGCGCTCTTCCCGCATCTCAGCGCTCTCGGCAACACGGCGTACGGGCTCCGCGCCCAAGGGGTGCCGCGCGCCGAGGCCCGCCGCAGCGCCCGGGAATGGCTGGACCGGCTCGGTGTCGGACCACTCGCCGGGCGCAGGCCCGCCGAGCTCTCCGGCGGCCAGGCCCAGCGGGTCGCCCTGGCCCGCGCGCTGGCCGCCCGGCCCCGGCTGCTCCTTCTCGACGAGCCGCTCGCAGCCCTCGACCAGACCACCCGCGCCCGGGTGCGGTCCACGCTCCGCACCCATCTCGAAGGCTTCGGCGGAGTCTGTCTGATCGTCACCCACGATCCGGTGGAGGCCGTGGCACTGGCGGACCGGGTTCTGGTCCTGGAGGAGGGCCGGGCCGTGCAGGACGCGCCGCCCGCCGAGGTCACCCGCCATCCCCGCTCGCCCTGGGTGGCCCGGATGCTCGGCCGCAACGCCTGGCCCGGGACGGCGACCGAGCACGGCCTCGGCCTGCCGGGCGGCGGCACACTCGTGGTCGCGGAACCCCTCCCCGCCGGTACCGACGCGCTGGCCGTCATCGCCCCGGAGGCCGTTTCGGTGCACCGCGAGCGGCCCGGCGGCAGCCCGCGCAATGTCTGGCCCGGCACGATCCGCGAGATCACCGCTTCGGGCAGCCGGCTGCGGCTGCTGATCACCTCCCCGGAGGCGCCCGATCTGGTCGCCGAGATCACCCCGCGGGCCGCCGTGGAGCTCGGCATCGGCGAGGGCAGCGCGGTGTGGTCGAGTGTGAAGGCCACCGAGGCCGTGATCGTCGCCCGCTGACGGTCCGTCCGGACCCGTCGGACCTGTCCCGTCCCGTCTCGTCTCATCCCGGTCCGTTCCGGCTCGGGAGGGTGGGGCCGCCGGCCGGCGGAGTGTCAGGAGAAGGCGGGCATCTCACCCACCCGCGTCTCCGTATCGATGACGGAGAACACCGCGCCCTGCGGGTCCTGAACGGTCGCGAACCGTCCGAACGGGCTGTCCATCGGCCCGTACACCTTCCGCCCGCCGAGCTTTCCGATGGCGGTGATCGAGTCGTCGACATCCGGCACGGCGAAGTGCACATTGATGTACGGCGGCACATCGGGCGGGAACTCACCGGTCATCCGCAGCCGCCCGGCCACGGGGTCGTCGCCGGCCTTCCACACCTGGAAGTCGACCTCGTCGACCTCCATCCGCTCGGCCCGGAGCGGGAAGACGGAGAGGAAGAAGGGGTCAGTCCGCTCCGGCTCCCGGGTGTACACATCCGCCCAGGTATACGCTCCCGGCACACCGGTCTTCCCGAAGCCCTCATGGCTGCCCGCCTGCCAGGCAACTGAAGAACAGCCCGGTCGGGTCCTGGGCGGTGACCATCGTGCCGAAGTCGCCCACGGGCATGGGGTCCATCGCCAGACTGCCGCCGCCGGCGCGGATTCTCGCGGCCGTCTCCCCGGCATCGGGTGTGGCGAAGTAGAGATTCCAGCTCGAGGGGCCCTCCATCCCCGGCATCCGCGGAGCCAGGCCCGCCACGGCCCCGCCGTCCACATACGCCTGTGTGTAGTTGCCGAACTCCGCCGAGCTCTCGCCGAATGTCCAGCCCAGCACCTCACCGTAGAAGCCCTTGGCGGCCTCCGGATCGGCGAACAGCGCGTCCGCCCAGCAGGGCGTGCCTTCCGGTCGCACGGCCATGGCCCACCGCCTCCCGTCGTGAAGGATTCCTCTTCTCACGCTAGGCGCCCCGCCGCCGCGACGCGCGCCGAACCGGCGGCCGGACGGTACCCGCTCACCCGGGGCGTGCCGGTACCGGTGGCGGTGCCGGCACCGGGTGGCCGAGTCCGGTGCCGGCGACGGGCTCAGCCGCCGCCCAGGGAACGCTTCATGATCTTGCCCATGTCATTGCGCGGCAGGGCGTCGAGGAAGCGGACCTCACGGGGGCGCTTGTGCGGGGCCAGCTGCGCGGCCACATGGTCCGCCAGCTCGTCCTCTCCCGGTGGTGTCCGGGTGTCCGAGGCGACGATCCACGCCACCACCCGCTCGCCGAGGTCCGGATCCGGCTCACCCGTCACCGCCGCCTCGCGGACACCGGGGTGATCGAGAAGCGCGTTCTCGATCTCACCGGCTCCTATCTTGTAGCCGCCGCTCTTGATCAGGTCGGTGGCCTTGCGGCCGACGATCCGCACCGAACCGTCCTCGTCCCGCACCGCCATGTCGCCGGTGCGGAACCAGTCCCCGTCGAAGGCCGCCTCGGTGGCGTCCGGCCGGTTGAGATATCCGGTGAAGAGATGCTCCCCGCGCACCTGGATCTCGCCGATGGTCTCCCCGTCGAACGCGGTGATCTCGGCCCCGTCCTCCTCCACCAGCCGCAGCTCCACACCCCGGAGAGGGGTGCCGACCGACCCGGGCCGGGGTGTGCCGTCCACCCGCACACTGGTGTTCATCAGGGTCTCGGTCATGCCGTACCGCTCGATCACCCGGCGGCCGGTGGCCTCCGCGATCCGCTCGTGGTCGTGGAGGGGCAGGGCGGCGGATCCCGACACCAGGAGCCGCGCGCCCGCCAGGGCCTTGGCGAGCTCCGGATCCCCGGGCAGCGACTCCGCGATCCGGTGGTACATCGTGGGCACCCCGAAGAGCATGGTGCCGCCGTCCGACAGCTCCCGGGCGACCCCCTCGACGGAGAACCGGCCCAGATGGCGCACCTCACCACCCCTGTGCAGAGGGCCGAGGACACCGAGGATCAGGCCGTGCACATGGAACAGCGGCAGTCCGTGCACCAGCACATCGGCGTCGGTCCACGCCCAGGCGTCCGCCAGCGCGTCCAGGGAGGCCGCGATGGCCCGCCGGGGCAGAACGGCTCCCTTGGGCGGACCCGTTGTGCCCGAGGTGTAGACGATCAGCGCCGGATCGAGAGGCCCCGGCGCCGGCGGCCCCGCCGCTGCCCCGGGCGGTGCCGGCACGGGCCGCCCGCCGCCCGGCGGGGACGAAGGCCCGGCGGCGGCCACCGGGATGTCGATCCGCTCCAGCCGTCCCAGCGCCTCGGGCAGTGTGTCCCCGGCCCCGGCGAGAACCGCGACGGGCACGCTGTCCGCGACGATATGAGCCAGCTCCCGCTCACCGGTCCGCGGATTCAGCGGCACCACGGGCACTCCGGCCAGCAGCGCTGCCACCACACCGACGGCGGTCTCCAGCGACGGGGTGGCCCAGAGCGCGACCCGGGACGCCCCGCCCAGCCGCGCGGCGAGCGAACCGGCGGCGGCCGTCAGCTCCCCATGGGTCAGACCGCGCTCGCCGAACCGCAGGGCGGGCCGGTCCGAGGCCGGGTCCAGTGCGGGGAAGAGCTCACTCACTCGTTGTTCTCCCATCGATGGATGACGTGACATGACGTGATGTGACATGTGACGGACGGACGGCCGAGTGCAACGGCCACCCGGCACGGCCCGCCCTCGCGGACCGGGCCGGATCAGACCGCGTCGGACCGGATCAGACCGGGGCCGGGGCCGAACGGTCGGCCCACTCCGCTCTGCCCGACCGGGTGTACGCGGCTCGGCACCGTCCGGCGGTTCCCCGGCCTGTCCCGGCGGCGGCCCCGGGACGGGACCGGATCCGCATCCGATGCCGTCGTATCTCCTGCTGTCCTCACTTCTGCGCACTCCCGAGCGTAGCCACCGCGACCCCCGTCCACACCGGGATGGCGACCTCTCGCCATCCCGGAACGGAAGCGCTCGGCCGGGTCGTTCCCCCCGCACAGCGAATTCAGCGAGACCGCCGGGAGGCGTGATGCTCTTCTTCTCCCCCTTGTACCCGCCGGGCCGGGATTCCGCCGGATCACAGCGCGGGAAGCGGCAGTGCCACCTTCACCGCGTGGACGGCGACCAGCCCGAACCCGATCCGGAAGGTCCAGGACCGGGCCCGTGCCGAGATGCGCGCGCCCGCGAAGCCGCCGGCCGCGACCAGCAGCTGATGCCAGATCAGCGAAGCCGCGAAGACGGCTGCGACGAACACCGTCCCGGCCGCCCCGCCGGAGAGGTTCTCGCCCCTGGCGGTGGTCAGCGCCGCGAAGTAGAGAGCGGTGGTCGGGTTGATGAGGGTGAGCCCGGCGAATCGCGCGAAGACCCTGGCGGGAGCGGCTGCCGACACCGGCGCCGAGGGGGAGACGGCCGGAGCCGGGCCGGCCACGGTGCGTCCGCCCGGGCACCCGTCCCGGCCCGATGCCCCGTCCGGCCCGCCGCTCTCCCCGGGAGTGATCGGCAGGGCGTGGCGGCCGGCCGCGGACAGTCCGCGGACCGCGATCACCGCCAGGACCAGTGCGGACAGCAGCCGCACCCATGCCTCCATCCCCGACAGCGCGGCGGCCACCAGTGGCCCGAGCGCCGTCGCCACGGCCGCATAGGCCATGTCCACCCCCGCCACGGCGACCGCGGCGGCCACCGCCCCGCGGCGGTCGCGCATCGCCTGCTGCACCAGCAGCACCCCGATCGCCCCCAGTGGCATCGCCACACCCAGACCCGCCGCCGTCCCGGCGGTCACCGTCGTCCACAGCTCGCTCATGGAGCGAAACTGTCGGACCTCGGCCCGTGGGCACGCGGCCGAATTACGGCCCACACCGAGATAATCGCGGTATGGACGCCATTGACAGTGAAATCCTCGGAGCTCTCCGGGAGGATGCGCGAATCTCGTACCGGGATCTCGGGGTCCGGGTGGGCCTCAGCGCCAATGCGGCGGCCGACCGGGTCCGCCGGATGGTCCGGGACGGGGTCATTCAGGGCTTCACCACCCTGATCGACCCGACGGCGGGCGGCCGGCCCGGGCTCGTGGTCTTCATCGATGTCACCCTCCGGCTCGACACGACCAATGAGGAGTTCGAGCGGGTGGTGCTGCGGCTGCCCGGCATCACGGAGGTCGTCCATGTGACCGGGGAGCACGACTATCTGGTGCGGGCGCGAGCGGCGGATCCGGCGGCGCTGGACGCGCTGTTGCGCGCACTCAAACGCGATGCGGGGGTGGCCCAGTCCAGCACCCGGATCGCCCTCCGGGCGGCGGGCGGCGGCCCGGCCCGATGAGCCGGCCCCATGGGCCGGATGAAAGGAGCGGCGGCCATGGGGACGAATGACACGGAGACGACAGCCACGGGAGCGACGGACACAAGCACAGCGGGGACGCGGAGACGGGGATGGGGATGGCGATGGACAGCGGGGACGCGGAGACGGGGATGGCGATGGATGAGCGGATGGAGGGCGGAGCCGCGGAGACTCAGCGCACCCGGGGAGCGGGAAGCCGCCCGCGCCGACCGGGTACACCGCCGGTGGCGCGGCCCCCGGTCAGCGCGGGGAGTGCCAGGTGACGGTGGTGCCCGGCGCCCCGCCCTCCTCGCGGCGGCCGTCGTCCCGGACGGTCAGCCGGACCCCGGCCCGGCCGTCCGGGAGCGCGGCTGTCGCGTCCACCTCCACTTCCACCGAGGTGACGCCCGGTCTCCGGTGGGCCGCCGCCAGCGCGGTGCGCAGGGCCGCGAGCAGCTGCTGATCGGCCGGGGCCGTCATCACCGCGTCGACGGCGCCCCGGAAACGCACCGAAGGACGGAAGCCCAGCAGCGCGGAGGCGCCCGCCGTCTCCCGCAGGACCCGGCCGCGGAAGCTGGTCGGCGCCTCGGCGGGCGGCTGCTGAAGCGCGAAGATCGCCGTCCGCACCTCCTGGATGGTGGAGTCCAGCTCGTCCACCGCCCGGCCCAGCAGCTCGTCCGACTCGGTCTCCCCGGCGGCGGCGCGCCGGCGGGTCGACTCCAGCATCATCTCGGTGGCGAACAGCCGCTGGACGACCAGATCGTGCAGATCGCGGGCGATCCGGTCGCGGTCCTCGTACACGGCGAGCTGTTCACGGTTGTGCTGGGCGTCCGCCAGCACCAGCGCCAGCGCCGCGTGGGAGGCGAACCGCGAGGCGAGCAGCCGCTCGACGGCCGTGTACGGGCGGCCGAACCGCTGCCGGGGCAGTGCGAGGGTGCCGATCAGCCGCCCGCCGCTCTGCAGCGGCAGCATCATGGAGGGCCCGAAGCGGCTGCGCACATGGGTGGTCATCCTCGGATCGGTCGCCGAGTCGTCGATGAACACCGGCTCCCCGCCGAGGAGCTGGACGAGCACCGGCGAGCCGGGGGCGATATGGGTTCCCACGATGTCGCCCGGGTCGTCGGCGGCGGAGGCGGCGACGATCTCCATACCGCCGTCGCCGGTCGGCTGGAGCACCACCCCGGCGGACGCGTCGGCGAGGATACGGGCCTGCTCGGCCACGGTCATCAGCGCGTCGTCGGCGCTCTCCCCGGTCAGCAGGGCGGTGGTGACGGCCGCCGCGCCCTCGATCCAGCGCTCCCGCTGCCGGGCCGTCTCGTACAGCCGGGCGTTGCCGATCGCGATACCGGCCTGGGAGGCGAGGACCCGCAGCATCGCGAAATCCTCCTCGGTGAAGGAGCCGGAGCGCTTCCCGGCGAGGTGGAGATTGCCGTACGCCTTGGTCTCCACCCGGATCGGCACACCGAGCAGCGATCTCGCGGCCCGTGCGGCGGCCGATTCGCCGCCCGCTGTGTCCGCCGCTCCGGCCGGCGGCGGGCCGGGCCGGGAGCCGCCCTCGGACGCCGGCCTGCCGGAGCCCCGGGCGAGCTCCGCGACGAGGGCGAGAGCGGCCGGCCCGCCGCCCGGTTCACCGGAGTCCGCTCCACGGGAGTCCGGGCCGCCGGGCCCGGCCACCTCGGGTGGTGTGCCCGGTGGCCGGGGGGCGCCGGCGGCCGGGCGTGCGATCAGTCTTCGTTCCCCCTCGGTCAGCCCCGAGGTGAAGAGCTCGGCCGGTCCGCCGTGCTCCGTGTCGACGACTTCGAGAACACCGTGGCGGGCTCCGGCCAGCTCGGTGGCGGTGTCCACGATGTGCTGGAGCGTGGCGGGGAGGTCCAGATCGACACCGACGCTGAGCACGGCCTCCAGGAGCAGCGGCAGCCGGGGCTCCGGTGCCCCGTCCGGTTCGCCCACCCGACTCGCCTCCGCTCCCGCTCTCAGCCGACCTCGGCCAGCGGGTTGAGCACCAGCGGCTGGATCTTGCCCTCCAGCATCGCACCGAGACCGAGAACCGCACAGACATCCGGTCGCTCGGCGATCTGGACCGGCATCCCGGTCGCGTCCCGGAGCATCTGGTCGAAACCGGGCAGCAGCGCACTTCCGCCGACCATCATGATTCCCCGGTCGGCGAGGTCGGCGACCAGATCGGGCGGGCAGTCCCGCAGCACCTTGCCGATGCCGTCGAGCACGGAGGTGAGCGGGGTGTGGATGGCGTTGCGCACGGCGGCGGTGTTCACCTGCACGGAGCGGGCCAGCCCGGTGGCCACGTCCCGGCCGTGGATCTCGGTGGATTCCGGGCCCTGGGAGGTGAGCCCATTGCCGTGCAGGGCGAGTTGCAGCGGGCGGACCGACTGGCTGGGCAGCATCAGTTCGTGCTGGGTGCGCAGATGCTGGATCACCGCGTTGTCGATGGCGTTCCCGCCGACCGGCACCCGTTCGGCCGTCACGATCGAGCCGAGCGACAGCACCGCGATCTGCGTGGTCGCCGCACCGCACACCATGATCATGGTGGCGGTGGGCTGCTCCACGGGAAGTCCGCAGCCGACGGCGGCGGCGATGAGGGTGTCGACCAGCTCCACCCGGCGCGCCCCGAGCCCGACCAGGGTCTCCACGGCGGCCCGCTGGGCGAGCGGATCGCTGAGGTGAGGGGTGCAGGCGGCGGCCCGCAGCCGCGGCTTGCGGCGCAGCTGGCGGCGGAGTTTCTCACCGAGGAGGTGCCGGAGCATCCGCTGGGCCATCTCGATGTCCACCACGGTGCCGCCCGAGACGGGCCGGGCCACCCGGATGTAGTCGGGGGTGCGGCCGGTCATCTTCTCCGCGAGCGCGCCCACCGCGATCAGCGCGCCGGTACGGGTGTTCACGGCGGCGACGCTCGGTTCGTCCACGACGAGCCCGGCACCCTTGACGAAGACCCTGGTGCGCGCGGCACCCAGATCGACGGCGACATGGCAGCGGCGCAGTTGCTCAAGACTGACGGTCACGGCGGATCCTCCCGAGTGCGTTGCCCTGGGGAAATCGTCCGGTCGGGCCGGGGGCGGCGCGCGCTGGGTGAGCCGGTCGGGGGTACGGTCCCGCCTTCCGCCGGCCCGGGCGCACCCACCGGAGTGAGCACCCGCCGGGCGCCGCCCCGCGCCCGTTCCCGCTCCCGCCGCGCCTGGCGGCGGCGGACCGGTCAGAGCAGGCGCTGGAGGAGTCCCCAGGTGAATTCGGCGACCCGGCGTTCCCCGCCCGGCAGCGTCAGCGAGAGCTGCCATCGGGTCGGGGCGGAGCCCTGCAAGGGGGTGGCCGGGGGAAATGCCCGGGCCGCCTCGTCCACCGTGCAGGACCACGGACGGAGATCGGCGGCGGTGCGGAGCTCCGGGCCGGGTGCCCCGGGGGCCCGGACGAGCCATTCGTTCCAGACCGCCCCGCCCCCGGCCGCCAGCACCTCGAAGCGCAGGCCGGGCCAGAGCGGTACCGGCCAGAGCAGTGCCTCGCACTCCAGATCGCCGATCCGGCGGCGCTCGGAGTGCTCCGGGGCGCCGAGCACCGAGCGGTACCGGGCGACCGTGCCCCGTGCCCTCGGCGAGCGGACCATCGCCTGCCAGCGGCGATTGGCCTCCCGCATTCCGGCCGCCGGGACACCCAGGGTCCGCCGGGCGTCCTCCACCAGCCCGGGCTGGAAGTCCGCCATCCGGCGCAGCAGTACCAACTGGAAATCAAGGGGCCCGAAGGGCGCGGGAGCGGTCATGCCCGACATCCTGCCCGGCACCCGGCACCCGGCACCCGGCACCCGGCATCCGCCACCGGCACCCGGAGTGCGGACGCGCGGGCAGGGGAGGCACGGGGTACGGCGGCGCCCCGCAGGCGGTCAGGCGGGGCCCGCCGGGTCCTCCCCCAGCACGCGCCGGAGGAGATCCCGCAGGGTGGTCCGCTCGTCGTCGGACAGATGCGCCAGCGGCTCCCGGGCGAATTCCAGGGAGTCCCGCAGCCGCTGTGCCGTGCTCGCGCCTTCCTCGGTGGGCGCGGCCAGTTTCACCCGGCGGTCCTGCGGGTCCGGCAGCCGTTCCACCAGGCCGCGGGATTCCAGCCGGTCCACAATGCCCGTGACGTTCGACGGCTCGCACTTCAGCTTCTGGGCGATCCGCCGCATCGGCAGCGGCTCCAGCGCGAGCAGCGCCAGTACCTTGGCCTGGGCGCCCGTGAGCGCGTGACTGGCGGCGGCGCGCTCGTACTCCGCGTGATAGCGGGTCACGACGGTGCCGATGAGATCGACGACTTCGAGCGTCAGCGGGTCAATGCGCGGTGCGGCCATGACCGACACCGTACTCCGTTACTTGACAACATGAAACATTTAGCACCATGGTTGTTTCATATAGTGAAACGTATCTGGGAGGTAAAGAAGCATGACGGCAGTCCCCGCGACAGCTCGTGAATGGCACCTCGTCGCACGTCCGAACGGCTGGCCCACGGCAGAGGACGTCGCCCTGCGCGAGGTCCCGGTGCCGGAGCCGGCGCCGGGCAGCGTCCTCGTCCGCAATCTGCACTTCTCCGTCGACCCCTATATGCGCGGCCGCATGAACGACGCGAAGTCGTATGTGCCGCCGTTCGGGCTCGACAAGCCCATGGAGGGCGGCGCGGTCGGCGAGGTCGTCGCCTCCGCCGCCGAGGGCCTCGCCGTCGGCGACCATGTGCTGCACAACCTCGGCTGGCGCGAGTACGCCGAGGTCCCGGCCGCACAGGCGGTCAAGGTCGACGGCACCCTCGCCCCGCTCTCCGCCTATCTCGGCGTCCTGGGCATGACCGGCCTCACCGCCTACGCCGGACTCTTCCGGACCGCCTCCTTCAAGGAGGGCGACGCCGTCTTCGTCTCCGGCGCGGCCGGTGCCGTCGGCAGCCAGGTCGGCCAGCTGGCCAGGATCAAGGGCGCGTCCCGGGTCATCGGCTCGGCGGGCTCCGACGACAAGGTCAGGCTCCTGGTCGAGGAGTACGGCTTCGACGCGGCCTTCAACTACAAGGACGGGCCCGTCGCCGAGCAGCTCCAGAAGGCCGCGCCCGAGGGGATCGACGTCTACTTCGACAATGTCGGCGGCGACCACCTCGAAGCGGCCATCGCCGCGCTCAACGTCCACGGCCGGGTCACCCTCTGCGGGATGATCGCCCAGTACAACGACACCACGCCCCCGCCCGGCCCCCGCAATCTCGGCTTCGCCATCGGCAAGCGCCTGCGCCTCCAGGGTGTGCTCGTCTCCGACCACCTGGACCTCCAGCCCCAGTTCGTGTCGGACGTGGCCGGCTGGCTAGCCTCCGGCGAGCTCAAGTACAAGGAGACCGTGGCCGAGGGCATCGAGAACGGCTTCGACGCGTTCCTCGGGCTCCTGCGCGGCGACAACACCGGCAAGATGGTCGTCTCCCTGGGGCGATGAACCCCCGGACCCGGCACAACCCGCCGCGACCCGCCACGCGGGCACCACACACCGCGCACAGCACCGCGCCTCACGCACAGCGCGGCACCGCACGCACGGCACGGCCGAGGGCCGCATCCCCGTATCGCACGGGAATGCGGCCCTCGTCTCATGCGGCCCGGCGGATCACCGGGCCCATCGGCTCAGCTGTCCAGCAGAGCCCGTCCGATCTGCGCGAAGACACCCTTCGGGTGGTCGCGGAAGAGCGGCTCGGTGCCGAACAGCGCCACCGGCGCGCCCGACGCGGTCGAACCGCTGACGATCGACGGCCGGCTGGCTGCGTCCTTCGGACCGCCCTTGCCCGCGTCGTTCGCCCGCCAGTGACCGGAGACCAGCGGGTTGCCGCTGCCGTACAGCTGGTCGACCCGCACACCCGAACCCAGTCCGGTGAACCAGACCGGCGAGTAGATGAAGGTGTGACCCGGGGCGCCACCGGTGATCGCGCCGCCGGTGTTGGACACCCGCACCACGCCATTGGCGTCGCCGTTGCCCTCGACACCGGTCGCCTCGATCAGGCCGGCCGCGCTGTTGAACGCCGCGCCGTCCGCACCGAGACCGACCAGGCCGACCCCGCTCGCCTTGAAGGCGTCCTGCGCCGCCGGGTTGAGACCCGCCCAGCTGAGACCGCCCGACACGAACAGGATGTCCGCCTGCGACCAGTCGAAGCCCGCGTTCAGCACCGCGGTCGAGACCGGCACCACGTCGAAGCCCATCTCACGGAGCGCGTACTGCTCGCCCGACGTCACCGCCGCCGCGACCCGGGTCCGCTTCAGCGGAGCCACACCGCGCTCGGTGGTCGCCGTGAAGGCCACGTCGAACCAGTCGGCGACCACGGTCGCCTGCTTGCGCGCCGAAGCGGGCACGATCGCCGCGCCGTCGTTCGTGCGCTGCACCGCGACACCCTGCTCCAGCAGGGCGTTCACGGCCGCGAGCTCCTTCGGGTCGTCCAGCCGGACCTTCAGGTCACCCTTGGCGGCGACCGACCCCGCCCAGGACGCGGCCTTCACCGCGGTGCCCGTGACGGACACGGTGCCCGAGGTCACCTTGTCGACATCGGCACCCCAGAGCAGACCCAGGCTCCAGCCGGAGATGTCGTACATCGCCGACACATCGGCGCTGATGTCCCGGCCCTCGGCCAGAATGACATTGGCGATGCCGCGCTTCGCCTGGCGCATGTTCACCAGGTACGAACCGGCGGCGTAGTCCTCGCCGCCCAGCCGGAACGCCTTGGTGACCCGCTCGACCCGCACATCGTTGGCGACCAGGTGGTCCACCAGACGGGCCGCGGCCACCGCGCTGCGCTGGTTCCGGCCGACCGGAATCACATAGGCGCGCGGGAAGGTGGTGGTGTAGACGTCCTCCGGGCCGATCCCGGGGACACCCGGCACCGTCTTCGGCGAGATCGGCCGCTGGGCCTCACCCGCCGCGCCGCGCCGGAAGGTCTCGATCTGGTCGGCGATCACCAGACGGCGCTTGGAGTGCGTGTAGTCGAGCGTCGCGCGCATCGTCGCACCGGCGATGGCCGTGTTGATCGACGCCCGGCGCCGCAGCTCCTCCACCGGCAGCGAGTCGTACGACGAGTTGTTCACCCGCATCGGGAACTCGATGGTGTGCGAGGCCACCGCGCCCTGGAACGGCATGTACTGCGGGGTGAAGATCGGCGGCCAGTCGTCCCAGCCCTCCGCCGAGTCGCGGAAGGGAATCGTCGCGGCACGCACGCCGTCCTTCGCCTCGGTGTAGCCGAGGCCGTTGACGGCCTTCTCCATGCCGAGCGCGTTGGCGTAGGAGTTCTTCAGGAAGAGGTCGTACTCGTAGTTCTCGCCGTGCGGCGGGGTGGTCGGCTCGATCAGGGTGCCGTTGACATAGCCGTGCAGGTCCAGCATCACGGCGGGCTGCTTGTCGATGGCGATCTGCCGGATGGCGCGCGTCTCGGGCTGTGACGCGGTGATGAAGTCACGGTTCAGATCGAAGCCATTGGCATTGGCACGCGTACCGTTGACCCGGCCGTCCGGGTTGGCGGTGACATTGAGGTAGATGCGGTTCTTGCCCAGCATGGTCGCCGTCTTGGCGTCCGTGGACTTCGCCAGCTCCTCGATGAGCTTCAGGGCCGCGTCCGTGCCCTCCCACTCATTGCCGTGGATGTTGTTGTTGATGAAGATCGGGGTCTTGTAAGCCGACTTGATGGCGGCGTCCTTGGCCGCGGTGGCCGGGGAGTTCTCGATCTGCTGGCGCATCTTCTCCTGAAGACGGACCTGCGAGACGCTCTCCGGCGCGGTCACGGTGACCAGGTACATCTCGCGCCCGCTGGCGGAGCGTCCGGCGATCTCCACACTGACCCGGTCGCTCACCTTCTGGAGAGCGTTGAGCCGGGGTGCGAGGGAGTGGTACGGGACGAGGCCCAGCTTGATCGACTTGTCGGCGGTGTTGACCGGCGGCACCTTCAGCGCGGTACGCCGGGGAAAGGCGCTGGACTTGATCAGCGAGGGAGTGGAGCGCTGCCCCAGGAGTCCGGCCGGCACCCCCGACAGCCGCGACTTGGCGAGAGCGGAGTCGCTGGAACCCCGTTCGCGTACCGGGTCGGGCCCGGCCGACCCGGGCGACGGCTTGCCGGTGAGAGTGGGTACCGCGGTCGCCTGAACCGGCGCGAGCAGCACGGCCGCGGTCAGTGTGGCGGTGGCGACCAGGGCGGGTCTGGATATGCCCATGCGTGTAAGCCTCCGGGAGAGAGGGGATCGAGCGCCGTGACGTGTATGACACAACGATCTGTACGGAGGGGTCTACAGGTTCGACTTGCTGACAATCAAGAGTTTTGTCCCATCAAACAGTTAGACCGGTTCCGGCCACGTGCCCCGATAGGCTGACGCCATGCGTGATTTCGGGGCGGGTTTCAGCTATGTGATGAAGGGCCAGCGCTGGGTGGGAACCCATGGCCGCTGGTTCGGTTTCGGACTGCTTCCGGGGCTGTTGACCTTGGCGTTGTACGTGGGCGCGATCATCGGTCTCGGCTATGGCGCGAACGATGTGGTGGCCTGGGCCACGCCCTTCGCGGACGACTGGTCGTCGCCGTGGGAGGGGATCCTCCGCGGATTTCTGACCGGACTGCTCTTCGCTCTCGGTCTCTTCCTCGCGGTGATCACCTTCACCGCGGTGACCCTGCTGATCGGCCAGCCGTTCTACGAGTCGCTCTCCGAGCAGGTCGACCGGACCGAGGGCGGCAATGTGCCCGAATCCGGACTTCCGCTCTGGCGCGATCTATGGATCTCGGCGCGCGACTCGCTGCGGATTCTGCTCCGGGTCCTGATCTACGGGATCATCCTCTTCGCCCTCGGCTTCATCCCGGTCTTCGGCCAGACCGTCGTTCCCGTTCTCGGGTTCGCCGTCACCGGCTACTTTCTCGCCGAGGAGCTGACCGCGGTCGCCCTCCAGCGGCGCGGAGTCGAACTCAAGGACCGGCTCGCGCTGCTGAAGAGCCGCCGGATGATGACCCTCGGATTCGGGGTGCCGCTCGGACTCGCCTTCCTGGTGCCTTTCGTGGCGGTCTTCCTGATGCCGGGAGCGGTGGCCGGAGCGACCCTCATGGTCCGCGAACTGCGCCCCGAGCCGGACCAGGGGCACGACCGCGCGCAGGAGCCCGAACAGGCGCGGAACTCCCCGCCCGTGCCGGGCCATCCGGATTCCGCTTATCCGCAGCCGGGGGTGCCGGGCGGCTCCCCGTACGACCCGTTCAAGAAGTGAGCGACAGCTCGGCCACGGCGAGGCCCGGATCCTTCCGGCCCGCCGTGGCGAGCATCGCGCCATCGGCGCCCCAGATGGCGCTCTCCCCGGGGCAGTCGCCGGCATCGCTCGGCCCCAGATGGTTGGCGAGTGCCACAACGAGCCCGTTCTCCCTGGCCCGTACGGGATAGACGGTTTCGAAGGAGTCATTGCCCTCCTCCAGTACGGAGCTCGCCAGATAGACCTGGCAGCCATCGGCGCGGGCCCGCCCGGCGATCTCCGGGAAGCGGTTGTCATAGCAGACGGCCAGTGCGAACCGGATGCCGTCGAGGGTGAAACGGCCATCGGCCGTGCCCGCTTCGAAGAGCTCCTTCTCCACTCCGTGGAGATTCCGTTTGTCATAGCGGGAGAGGAGTTCGCCCGCCGGGCCGAAGACCAGTGACGTGATTCCCGGCCGCCCGCCCGCCGCCGTACCGCTCCCCTTCCCGGAGTGCCCGGAGTGCCCGGAACCCCCGGCGGACCCGGGCCGCACGACCGCGTTCACCACCGCGGCGACGCCCGTCCCGCGGCAGGCGGCACGCACCGGTTCGAGCCGGCTGTCGTCCTCGTCCAGCCACAGCGCGGGCCGCGCGGCGACCGGCCCCATCGCGTACCCCGTCACCGCCAGCTCGGCGAAGACCACCAGCCGGGCGCCCTGCCCGGCGGCGTCATGGATCAGCGTCCGCATGGTGCCGATATTGGCCTCTACATCGCCCATGACGGAGTTGAACTGCGCGGTCGCTATTCTCATGTATCCATCATCCAGTGCGCCGGCCGACGGGAACACCCGCCGGCCGGCGCCGGTCGCGAACCCCGGGACCCCGCCCGGCGGAGACCCTAGACCCCGGCCGACACCCGGATGATCTCCCGCACCTGCGCGATGATGTCCAGCCGGTTCCGGACGAAGACCGGATCGGTGATCTCCGCGGTGTTCCCCGGGCCGAACTCCAGCACCGGAGTGTGCACATGGCCGCCCGGAATCGTCAGGCCCAGCCGGTCCCGCAGCAGGGTCGCCCGGTAGGCGATCTCGTTGGAGAGGTAATTGCCCCCGCCGCCCTGGCGGGCCGTCGAGCCCGGAGTGGGACCGCCCGGCGCCACCACCGGTGTGGTGCCGCCCGCCGGTATCTCGGTCACCGAGGTGTTGTCGTAGACCGGGAAGCGGCCGGTGGGCGCCGCCACGATGGCCGCGGCCGGCAGAGTGGAGGAGGTCCACTGCGGCTGCGTGGCCGGATCGCTCACCGGAACCGTCTCCGTGCGCGAGATGTTGTCATTGTCCGGGAATCCGCCCCGCCAGGCGCCATTCGTCCGCTCGATGTCGATCCGGCCCGGCCGGCCCTGGCTGACCGTGGTGAAGAGATCCGCCTTCGGCAGCCGCTTCCGCAGCGTCCGCTCCACCGACCCGTCCGCGAAGTCCTGCCAGCGCACCGGGAACACCGCCGCCTCGATCCTGGCCGGACCGTCCGCCGTACGGATCCAGGTGCCGTCCAGCGCCAGCGCGGTCGCCCCGGACGGATTGCTGATCCGGATGTCCCGGTCCAGGGTGAAGGGGTCGAAACCGGTCATCAGGATCCGCTTGACCTCGCCGCGGCCGAGGGAGTCCGCACCGCCCCGCTCGGACCGCCGGTCCCTCCCCGTGAAGTCCAGCGAGTCCTGGCCGCGCGAGCTCCGCTCCAGCCGGTCCAGCAGCCGCGCCCGCTGAGCGTCGGTCAGCCCGAAACCGGGCTGCCACTGGCGCACCTCACGGGTCATGGCCAGCCGGGCCCAGTACAGCGGCCGGTCGTCGTCCCGGGTCAGATCGCCCACCAGCGGGCCCCGGCCCTGGGCCCGGTCCACCGCCCGCTCCCAGAGCGCCGAGCCGTGCCGGGCGACCGCCTTCTCGGCCTGCCGGTACGAGCCGGCCCCGGCCAGCGCCCCGGCGAACCGCGGGGCGGCGGTGTCGAATCCGCTGCGGCGCAGAATCTCCCGGGGTACGGCGCGGTCGAGCCGGGCCTCCTCCACCGTCACCGCCGCTGCCGTCGCGCCCGCGCCCGGGGCGGCGGGAGCGGGCACGGGGACGGCGGCGGACGGTACGGCGGCGGTGAGCGCGAGCGGGGCGAGCAGTACGCCGACCACAGCCGCGCGGGCACGTATCGGGGACACGGGGATCCTTCCGTAGGGGGCTGGCCGCAGTATCACCGCATGATCACGCCTTGACCAGACTGTTCTTTCCGGCCGGAATCTGCCCTGATCCCGCCCAACCCCCGCCGGGCCCCCGCCCTCTTCCCCCACCGGAGCCGCGGGCTCCCTACGCGGGCGGCTTCGCCGCCGTGATGTTCCGGTACGCGATGTCGGCCAGCACGCTCTGCCCGTCCTTGCTGGGGTGGAACCAGTCCCAGCGGCTGAGCAGTTCCTCGTTGAACCGGTAGTCGAAGACCGCCCCGCCGTCGTACCGGCAGCGCCGGTCCTTCCCGCAGACGTCCTTGAGCACGGTGTTGTACGCGACCACCCGGTCCTGCACCCGGGCCCGCCGCTCGTGCGCCCGGCTGCTCAGATCCTCCGCGTCGCCGAGCATGGTCGAGCAGATGCCCAGCTTCCAGACCGCCCGGCCGAGCGGGTCGTCCCGGCCGGTGGACCAGAGCCGCTTGAGGTCGGGCACGCTGGAGACGTACACCTGCGACTTCGGCGCCGTCCGCCGCAGCTCCCGCAGCGCCTTGGTGAAGGAGGCCCGGAAGTCCGCCACCGGGGTCATCAGCTCGGTGCGGTCCGCACAGGCGTCGTTCGCGCCGACGAGGACCGTGACCAGGTCGGGCTTCTTCGCCGCCGCTTTGGCCATCTGCGCGCTCAGATCGGCGACCTCGGCCCCGGTGCGCGCGTAGTTCCAGGAGCGCTGGGCGACGGCCGCCGGCTCCCCGCCGAGCAGCCGCTGGGCCAGACTGCGCACCGTGGCGTCGGTGCCGGTGGCCCAGGACGCCTCGGGGCAGTCGGAGAGCACCACACAGGCGTCGAAGGCGCGGGTGATGGAGTCACCGACGGCGGCGATGGAGTCGGGGCTGCGGTCCCACAGCGGGGTGGGCACCGGCCGCTTCCCGGAGGCGCCCCTGTTCCCCGAATCGGATGACACGTCACATGCCGTCAGTGCCCCGGCTGTCAGCAGCAGGGCGGTGGTCAGGGCCGCGCCGGCCGGCCGCGCCCCGCCGGCCCGCCGCGGCCGTCCGGCTCGAATGGTCCCTCTGCCCAGGCGCTTCGCGTGCATCCCGGATTACCCCTCCGTGTAGCTGCCCCCGAGGTCCTGCCGAGTGAAAGCTTGGTGCGTACGGCCCCGGCTCCGAGGTTACGTCACCCTCCGGGCACCGGCGCACGGTAGCTTTTCCCCGTCGACCCAGAGGCATCGTGCCCGTTGGCTCCGGCGGTTCCGGTAAATTACATCACGTCACATACTGTCCCTTTTGTGGAGATTAACCCCTGATGCTGTTTACTGAGGCCGCTGGGAAGGCGATCCTCGTCCCACACTGGAGGTCCCGGTGACGACACGTGGCGTTCTCTATGTTCACTCCGCACCACGCGCGCTCTGCCCGCATGTCGAATGGGCGGTCGCGGGGGTGCTGGGGGTAAGGGTCCAGCTCGACTGGATCCGCCAGCCCGCGTCGCCGGGCACCTGGCGGGCCGAATTCTCCTGGCAGGGCCAGGCGGGCACGGCCTCCAGACTCGCCTCGGCGCTGCGCGGCTGGCATCTGCTGCGCTTCGAGGTGACCGCCGAACCCTGTGCCAATGCCGAGGGCGAGCGCTACAGCGCCACGCCCGACCTGGGCATCTTCCACGCGGTCACCGGTGTGCACGGCGACATCCTGATCCCGGAGGACCGGCTGCGCGCCGCGCTCCTCCGGTCCTCACAGGGCGAGACGGAGCTGGAGGCCGAGGTCGAGAAACTGCTCGGCAAGCCGTGGGACGACGAGCTGGAGCCCTTCCGGTACGCGGGCGAGGGCGCCCCGGTCCGCTGGCTCCACCAAGTGGTCTGACGGGCGGTCCGAGCCCGGCGGACGGGCCCGGATCCCGGCCCCGCGGCGCCGTACGGCCCCCGGCGCACCGGCACCACCGGCGACAGAGCGTGAGCCGCCGGGCGCGTACCGGGGAGCCCCGCTCATCCGGCCCGCCGGCGGTGTCCGCCGAACGGCCCACCCCGCGTGTCGCGCCCACCGCTCCCGCGGCTCTCCCCTGCGGCTCCGGTTCCGCTCCGGGCGCCCCTTTCGGGTGTACGGCTCCCCGTACTCCGCCGGCGCCGTATCCCACCCCCCCCGGGACACGAACGCCCCCAAACAGAAGACCCGTACCCCCGAGCAGGGGTACGGGTCTCATCCACCGTATGGACGGGAACCGCCGGACGGCCTCACGCGAGCCGTCGGGCACATCCGCGCGCGGAGCGCGTGACACGCGTAACGGAGCGCTCATCACACCGAACGGAACGCCAGCACCACATTGTGGCCGCCGAAGCCGAACGAGTTGTTGATGGCGGCGATGGTGCCCTGCGGCAGCGGCCTCGGCTCGCCGCGCACGATGTCCGCGTCGATCTCCTCGTCCAGCTCGTCCACATTGATCGTCGGCGGGGCCAGCCGGTGGTACAGCGCCAGCACCGTGGCCACCGTCTCGATACCGCCCGCGCCGCCCAGCAGATGGCCCGTCATCGACTTGGTCGCCGACACCGCGACATGGTCCAGGTCGTCCCCGAGCACCGCGCGCAGCGCCTTCACCTCGGCCACATCGCCCAGCGGGGTCGAGGTGGCGTGGGCGTTGAGGTGGACGATCTGCTCGGGCTTGAGATCCGAGGAGTCCAGCAGATTGCGCATGGCCGCGGCGATGCCCCGGCCGGTCGGCTCCGGCTGCGCGATGTGGTGGCTGTCCGCGGACAGACCCTGTCCCAGCACCTCGCAGTAGACCCGCGCGCCGCGCCGGGCCGCGTGATCCGCCGACTCCAGCACGACCACACCCGCACCCTCACCGAGGACAAAGCCGTCACGGGCCTTGTCGTACGGCCGCGAAGCCGTCTCGGGGTGCTCATTGTTCTTCGACATCGCCATCATGTTGGCGAAGGCCACCACCGGCAGCGGGTGGATGGCCGCCTCGGTGCCGCCGGCGACGACCACATCGGCACGGCCGGTGCGGATCATCTCCACCGCGTAACCGATCGCCTCGGCGCCCGAGGCACAGGCGGAGACCACGGAGTGCACACCCGCCTGGGCGTTCACCTCCAGGCCCACATTGGCCGACGGGCTGTTCGGCATGAGCATGGGGACCGTGTGCGGGGAGACCCGCCGGACACCCTTCTCCTTCAGTACGTCGTACTGGTCCAGCAGCGTTGTCACACCGCCGATGCCCGAGGCGACCACGGTGCCGAGCCGGGAGGGCTCGACCGCACCGTCCTCGCTCGCGGGCTCGGTGTAGCCGGCGTCCGCCCATGCCTCGCGCGCCGCGATCAGCGCGAACTGCGCCGAGCGGTCGAGCTTGCGGGCGAGCGGGCGCGGCAGAACCTCACTGGGGTCCACGGCGGCCACCGCGGCGATCTTCACCGGAAGATCGGCGAAGCGCTCGTCGTCGAGGACCTTCGCTCCGGAGCGTCCGGCGAGCAGACCCTCCCAGAACGACGCGCTGTCGCCACCCAACGGTGTGGTTGCGCCGATACCGGTGACGACCACAGTCTGATTGGTCGAGTTCACAGGAATTCATTCTCCACGTGTAGGGGGTGCTGAGAGTTCACGACGCCACCGCGGGGTGGCGACAAGCGCGGCCCGAACCGAGGCTGAGACTCAGCTCTTCGCGACCTGGTTCTTGGCGATGTACTCCGCGGCGTCGCCGACAGTCTTCAGGTTCTTGACGTCGTCGTCCGGGATCTTGACCTCGAAACGCTCCTCGGCGGCGACGACGACCTCGACCATGGACAGCGAGTCGACGTCCAGGTCGTCGGTGAAGGACTTGTCCAGCTGGACGTCCTCGACCGGGATACCGGCGATCTCGTTGACGATCTCCGCGAGACCTTCGACGATCTCTTCCTGCGTGGCGGCCATATTGGCGCTCCTTCGATGTTGTAGCAGAGGGTGTGGCGTCCGGGAGGTCCGGCAGCCAGTCCAGAAAATCGGCCCGGGAATCCGGTCCGGAAGATCCGGTGACTCAGGGGAGGGTAACGACCGTTGCCGCGTAGACGAGACCCGCCCCGAAGCCGATGACGAGCGCCGTGTCGCCGCTCTTGGCCTGCCCGGTCGCCAGAAGCCGCTCCATGGCGAGCGGAATCGAGGCGGCCGAGGTGTTGCCGGTGGTCTCCACGTCACGGGCGACCGTGACGTGCTCCGGCAGCTTGAGAGTCTTCACCATCGAGTCGATGATCCGCATATTGGCCTGGTGCGGAATGAAGACATCCAGGTCGTCCGGGGTGATCCCGGCCGCTTCCAGCGCCTGCTGGGCGACCTTCGCCATCTCGAACACGGCCCAGCGGAAGACCGCCTGGCCCTCCTGGGTGATCGCAGGGAACTTCGCCGGCGCGCTGCCGCCGGCGCGGTAGTCCGTCCACGGCGCGGTCTGCGTGATGGTCTCGGACTTGTCGCCCTCCGAACCCCACACCGTGGGGCCGATCATCGGCTCCGTCGCGGGGCCCACGATCACGGCGCCGGCACCGTCACCGAAGAGGAAGGCGGTCGCCCGGTCCTCCAGGTCGGTCAGGTCGCTCAGCCGCTCCACCCCGATGACCAGCACATGCGTGGCCGAACCCTCGACCACCATGCTCTTGGCCAGGGTCAGCGCGTAGCCGAAGCCGGCGCAACCGGCCGAGACGTCGAAGGCGGCCGGCTTGACCGCGCCGATCCGGTCCGCGATCTCGGTGGCGACCGCCGGTGTCTGCTTGAAGTGCGAGACGGTGGCCACGATGACACCGTCGATCTGCTGCGGGGTGATCCCGGCGTCGGCGATGGCCTTGCCCGCGGCCTCGACCGACATCAGGCTCACGGTCTCCTCGTCGGAGGCCCAGTGACGGGTGGCGATGCCGGAGCGGGAGCGGATCCACTCGTCGGACGAGTCGATCTTCTCCAGGATCACGTCGTTCGGTACGACCCGGGTGGGACGGTAGCCGCCGACACCCATGATCCGCGCATAAGGGGCGCCCTTGCTCGGCTTGATCTTCGCCATGGTGCGCGTCTCCTTTTCTGGATTCTCTGGCTGCGTCGGCAGCGTCAGGCTGCTGGATTTCCGCCGGGGACGGCGTCGGCGGCGATGCCGGTGTGCTCGGCGATCAGCGCACGCGCCGCGTCGAGATCGGCCGGGGTCTTCAGCGCCAGGGTCTTCACGCCCGGCAGGGCGCGCTTGGCGATCCCGGTGAGGGTGCCGCCGGGGCAGACCTCGATCAGAGCGGTGACGCCCCGCTCCCGGAAGGTGTCCATGCACAGATCCCAGCGCACCGGATTGGCCACCTGGCCGACCAGCCGGGCGATCACCTCGGCGCCCGCGGAGACGACCGCGCCGTCCTTGTTCGAGACATACGTCAGCAGCGGGTCGGCGGGGCGCAGCTCGGCGGCGGCCCCTTCCAGGGTCGCGACCGCGGGCGCCATGTGCTCCGTGTGGAAGGCACCGGCCACCTTCAGCGCGATGACCCGCGCCTTCTCCGGCTTGTCCGCGGCGAGGGCGGCCAGCTGCTCCGCGGTGCCCGCGGCCACGATCTGACCCGCGCCGTTCACATTGGCGGCGGTCAGACCGAGCCCTTCGAGATGGGCCACGACCTGCTCCGGGTCACCGCCGAGCACGGCGGCCATCCCGGTCTCGGTCACGGCGGCGGCCTCGGCCATCGCCAGACCGCGGGTCCGCACGAAGCGCAGCGCGTCGGTCTCGTCCACGACACCGGCGAGCGCGGCGGCGGTGATCTCACCGACGCTGTGACCCGCGACGATGTCCGGACGGATGTCCGCACCGAGCGCGGACGCGCTGAGCAGTCCGGCGGCGACGAGCAGCGGCTGGGCCACGGCGGTGTCCCGGATCTCGTCCGCGTCCGCCTTGGTGCCGTAGTGGACGAGGTCGAGCCCGATGGCCTCGGACCACGCCTCGATGCGGCCCGACAGACCAGGAAGGTCGAGCCATGGAGTCAGGAAACCGGGCGTCTGAGCGCCTTGGCCAGGAGCGACGAGTACGAGCACTCTCACACTCTCTCTTGTGTACGGCCCTTACCGCCGGTGAGGACAGGGACGAAGAACCGTCAGGGGAATTGTCGGTGTTCCACAAAAGTCTATGACTGCTGATCTCCGTCGGCCAAGCGCCCGAGGATGAGGGCGATCCGCAGGGTGAAGGCGGAACGCACATCGGAGGGTGACCATCCGGTGACGTCAGTCACACGTCGTAGCCGGTAGCGCACGGTGTTGGGGTGAACAAAGAGCATTCGTGCCGCCCCTTCGAGGCTGCTCGCCTGCTCCAGATAGACGCTCAGGGTCTCCAGCAGGGCTGATCCCGCCTCTTCGAGCGGTCTGTAGATCTCCTCTACCAACTGCTCGCGGGCGGCAGGGTCGGCGGCGATGGCGCGCTCCGGCAGGAGATCGTCCGCGAGAACCGGCCGCGGCGCGTCCTGCCAGGCCGAGCACGCCTTGAGCCCGGCCGCGGCGGCCTGTGCCGACTTGGTGGCCGCCAGCAGATCGGGCACCACCGGACCGGCGACGACCGGCCCGGCCGCGTACGGGCCGATCAGGGCCTTGGCGACATGCAGCGGATTCTCGCTGCCGCCCGCGATGACCACCAGCCGGTCGCCCAGCACCCCGGTCAGCACCTGGAGCTTGGCATGGCGGGCCGCGCGCCGGATCGCCTCCACGGTCAGCTCGCTGTCCCCGTCGGGGGCGGTGCCGAGGATGACACTGACGTGTTCGGGGGAGTTCCAGCCGAGCGCGGCGGCCCGGGAGACCGCGCCCTCGTCGGCCTCCCCGGAGAGCACCGCGTTCACCACCAGGGACTCCAGCCGGGCGTCCCAGGCGCCGCGGGCCTCGGCGGCCTGCGCGTACACCTGGGCGGTGGCGAAGGCGATCTCCCGGGCGTAGACGAGCAGGGCCTCGCGCAGCACCGACTCGTCGCCCGGGGCGGCGACCTCCTCGATCGCCGTCTCCATGACCTCGATGGTCGTGCGGACCATCTCCACGGTCTGGCGCAGGGTGATCGCCCGGGTCAGTTCGCGCGGCGCCGTGCCGAAGACATCGGTGGAGATCGCCTGCGGAGTGTCCGGGTGCCGGAACCACTCGGTGAACGCGGCGATACCGGCCTGGGCTACCAGGCCGATCCACGACCGGTTCTCCGGTGGCATGGCCCGGTACCAGGGCAGTGTCTCGTCCATGCGCGCGATGGCGTTCGCGGCCAGCCGGCCGGACGACCGCTCCAGACGGCGCAGCGTCGCGGAGTGCGGGTGGGCGTCATTCGTTCCAGGTTCGGGCACGGGGACAAGAGTGCCTTATCCGGGCGGCGCGGCTGAGTGCCGGGGTTCACGGGGCGCCGCCGCGGGGGTGCGCGGACGAGTGGTCCGCTCCCGGCGCGCGGCGGCTACGGTGGGCGTGTGATCGACGTACGCCGCTCGGCCGACCGCTATCCGGGCGGTGAACCCGCAGAGGGCATCGAAACCCGGCACTCCTTCTCCTTCGGGCCCCACTACGACCCGGACAACCTCCGCTTCGGCGCGCTCATCGCCTGCAACGAGGAACGCCTCGCCCCCGGAGCGGGGTTCGCGGAGCATCCGCACAGCAACACCGAGATCGTCACCTGGGTGGTCGAGGGGGAACTCACCCACCGGGACTCCGCGGGACACGCCACCGTCGTGCGCCCCGGAGACGTGCAGCGGCTCGGTTCGGGCGCCGGAGTGCGCCATGTGGAGCGCAACGACGGCGGACTGCCCCTGGTCTTCGTGCAGATGTGGCTGATGCCCCGGGAGCCCGGGGGAGAGCCGGAGTACGAGGTCGTCCGCGGCCTCGCCGACGGTGTGCCGTACCCGCTCCCCGCGGCCGGCGCGGTGCTCCGGGTGCACCGGCTCGCCGCCGGCGGCACGCTGTCGCTGCCGGACGCCCCGGCGGTCCATCTCCAGGTGGTGCGCGGCGGGGTACGGCTCGGGGACACGGAGCTCGGGCCCGGCGACGCGGCGCGGATCACCGGCGGGGAGCCCGTGCCACCGGTGACCGCCGGACCGGCGGCGGAGATCCTGGTCTGGGAGATGTCCGGCTGAGTCCGGGAGATGTCCGGCTGACGGGCCCTCAGGCCGCGCGGCGCAGCTCCGCGAGCACCGCGTCCGTGAACACCGGCCACACCTCGGCCGCCCAGGGGCCGAACGGCCGGTCGGTGAGAGCGACACACGCCGCGCCGGCGTCCGGGTCGACCCAGAGAAACGTACCCGACTGGCCGAAATGACCGAAGGTGCGCGGCGACGAGGCGGAGCCCGTCCAGTGCGGGGACTTGCCGTCGCGGATCTCGAAGCCGAGACCCCAGTCGTTCGGACGCTGCCTGCCATAGCCCGGCAGCAGCCCGTCCAAGCCGGGATGAACCACCGTCATCGCCTCCAGCACCGTCCGAGGGTCCAGCAGCCGGGGCGCCTGCACCTCGGCCGCGAACCGGGCGAGATCACCGGCGGTCGACACCGCGTCCTTCGCTGCCGAGCCCTCCAGCGAGGTCGCCGTCATGCCCAGCGGCTCCAGCACCGCCTGGCGCAGATACTCGCCGAACGGGATGTCGGCCGCCTTCGCGACATGGTCGGCGAGAACCTCGAAACCGGCGTTGGAGTAGACCCGGCGGGTGCCGGGCTCCGCGGTCACCCTCTGCTCGTCGAAAGCGAGACCCGAGGTGTGCGCCAGCAGATGCCGGACAGTGGACCCGGGCGGTCCGGCCGGCTCGTCCAGCTCCACCGCGCCCTCCTCGTACGCCACGAGCACCGCGTACGCGGCCAGCGGCTTGGTGACCGAGGCCAGCGGGAAACGGTGCCCGGTCGCCCCGCGGGTGCCGGCGACGGTGCCGTCCGCGCGGACGACGGCCGCCGCCGCGGTCGGTACCGGCCAGTTCTCGATCAGTGCGAGGCTCTCCATGGACATGAGCCTAAGCGCTCGGCTCAGCGGGCCGCCGGGAGGGTGAGCCGCATCGCCGGGTCGGGGGTACGGGTGAAGCCGAGGGCGGCGTAGAGCGGTTCGCCCTCGGGCGAGGCATGCAGATCGATCCTGCTCACACCCTGTGTGCGGAACCACTCCACCAGCGCCTCCAGGCACGCGCGGGAGTGGCCCCGGCGCCGTGCGTCAGGGTCGGTGGCCACGCTGAACACATACCCGAAGAGGCCGTGCGGATTCCCCGGACCGGCGAGCCGGTGCGCGATGGTGCCGACCGCGCAGGCGGCGAGCCCGGCCGGCGACCCGCCGGGCCGGTCGATCACGAAGGCGGCGATGTCGGCGCCGGGGTCGGCGAGTCTGCTCCGCAGATCGGCGACGCCGTTCGCCCGCCAGTCGGTGCCCGGAGGATCCTCGCCGAGCTGGCGCGGAGGGAGGGAGTCGATCATCACCTCGCGGAGGCGGATCAGTTCCTCGGCGTCGGAGGGGGCGGCGCGGCGTGCTTGTTGCATGAACTCCAGTCTGGATCCGGGCCGTCCGGGACACCACCCCTTTTAGCCGGACCCCGGGGTGGCTTGTCCGGGGCTCGGCCCCGGGGTTGGCGCGGCTGCCTCCGGCGGGGCTGTTGTTGGTGCGGGTTGCCCGTTTGCTCGGGCTGGGTGCTTGTGTGTGCGGGTTGGGTGCCGCTCCGGTTCGGTACTGGGGCTGCATGATTTACGGCGCGGTCACCCGGTCTTGTTTTGTTCGCCCGGGTTTGCGCCACAAATCACGCTTGATGCCCCAGTACCGCTCCTGCGCGTCCCCCTTTCCGCGAGTGACCCCAGTGCGTGATCACAGTGCTTTCGCCGTCCGTGCGTTCCGCGTCGGTTTCACAAGGCGGGGAACCCCGCTCCGGAAGGTCACCCAAGGGGTGGGTGGGTGATGGGCGTCAGAGTGGGCGGGTGCTTCTGGGCGGGCGCTGCCGTACCGGAAACAGGCGGCTTGCGATCGGGGGCCGCTTATCGGGCGATGCTCGTGGAGGGGGTGTGCAGGGTCGTCCCCGGAAGAGCCGGCGGTAAGACCGGGGTGATCAGTGCAAGCGGGCCGGTTTCCGCCGGCTCTGAGGAGTCGAGCCCGGAGGGCCACACAAGGCGGACGCGACACCGCCCCCACACCCGCCCGCACCAGCGAACGAGAGCAAGCAAAATCAAGCCTCGCTGGGGGTACCTCCCAGGCGAAGCTCTGGGGGAGTTTGAGGCGCCGGGTCCGGGGCGGAGCCCCGGGAAAGCACCCGCACCACGGGACCCCGAACAACACAGGGCACGAGGCGCACAAGAAGAGCCCCACACCCCGGGACCCCGAACAACACAGGCGACGATGCGACACCGCCCACGCACCGGCCCGCACCCGCGAACGAGGGCGAGCAAAATTCAGCCCCGCCGGAGGCAGCCGCGCCGGGTTCGGGGCGGAGCCCCGGAAAGGCACCCGCACCACGGGCAGAGGCGCACCACACTCCGCCCCGCCGGAGGCACCCGGGCCACCGGGGTGGGGTCACGACAGGCCCAGTGCGAAGGCGGTGAAGCACGCCGCCAGCACCCCCGCCCCCGCCCGCCGCGCCCGCGCGGCCGTCGTGTCCGATGGCCAGGGGGACTCGAGGACGCGGGCGTACCGGCCGATCAGGGTCAGCAGCAGGGCGAAGACCGGCAGCCAGGCGATCCTGGCGAGGATCCAGCCGAGGCTGTCGGGCGCGGTGGTCAGGCCCGCGAGGGGGGTGGTGAAGGAAGCGGGGACGGCGGCGGCCAGCATCGCCGTCTGGTGCCAGCACAGGATGGTCATCGCGGAGAGGTTGATGATCACCACCGGGGCCCAGAGCGCGGGGCGCGCCAGCAGGCGGGTGATCCGGTCGCGGAGGAGGATCGCCGCGCCGCTCTGGGCCGCGGCGAGGGCGAGGACCAGGAGCGACGGCGGGTGGGAGTTGGTGCGGGCCTCGCCCGGGACGCCGACCATCGACGCGGGGTAGTGGAAGAGGAGCAGCAGCGCGGCGAAGAGCGCGGTGCCGCCGATGAGCAGGATCCGGGCATGGCGGCGGGTGAGGCGGCCCCCGGCCCACGCGGTGCCGAGCTGGTAGGCGAAGAGCCAGCCGGGCAGCAGGTTGAGCAGGCTCAGCCAGGACGGTGCGGAGTCGGCCCAGGGCCCGTACCGCAGGAAGTCCACCACGGCGACCGAGCCGAGGAGCGGCGCGGCGGACCAGGGGCCCAGGGCGCGCGCGGCGCGTACGCAGAGGGGGGTCAGCGCGGTGATCACCGCGTAGACACCGACGAACCAGAGCGGCTGGATGACCAGGGTCGATCCGGTGCGCAGGGTGGTCTCGGGAACCCCGGCCGCGGAGAGCGCCGCGATCAGCGCGGCCCAGACGGCGGTGACGCCGATCACCGGCCGGCCCAGCCGGGCCAGGCGCCGCCGGATCCAGTGCGCGGTGGAGCCGGTGTGCCGGCTGAGGGAGAGGGCCGAGGCGTAGCCGCCGACGAGGAAGAAGATGCCCAGCATCTGGAGCACCCAGCTCATGGGGGCGAGGAAGCCGAAGGAGGAGAGCGGGCTGGCGTTGCGGAGCGCGCCGTCGTCGCCGAGGGTGAAGCCGCCGAGGAGCCAGTGCCCGAGCGGGACGGCGAGCAGGGCGATGGCGCGCAGCCCGTCGATGGCGCGCTCCCGGTGCGCGGGGGTGCGGGCGTCGATCTTCGCGGCGAGGGAGGCGAGGCGTCCGCCCGGCGATGTCGTGGCGGTCACTTGGCGTCTCCCGCGGCGATGGCGGCGAAGACGCGGAGCGACTCGGAGCCGGGGGCGAAGTAGCCGGTGTGGCCGCCCGCCCCGCCGGTCGGTACGCGCCGGGCCCCGAACGCCGGGTCGGCCGGGTCATTGCCGTGGCCGAGTCCGAGGAGTTCGACGTTGGGGACCTTGGAGATCCAGTCGGAGGGGTGTCTGGCCGCCCAAACCCGGGCGCTGGTGCCCAGGTCCGCGGCGGAGTCGGCGCGCATTCCGGGGGAGCCCAGGGCGACGATCTCGGAGGCGTCCGCCTTCTTCGCCGCGAGGCCGCAGACCACGGAGCCATAGCTGTGGCAGAAGAGTGCCGGGGCGGCCTTGCCGGTGGCCGTCAGCCCCCGGGTGAAGCGTGCCAGGCGTACGGCGCCGGCCTCGGCGAGCGTGCCGCCGGCCGCGTCCGGGCCGATCCCGACCGGGGTGGTGTAGCCGGCCCAGGCGATGACCGCGGTGCGGTCCCCGGTGGCGGCCCGCAGGGACTCGGCCATTCCGGCCAGGGTGCCGCGGCGGTTGTTCCGCCGGTCGAAGGTGCCGGCGTCGATGTCGGCGCCGGGCACGATGACCGCCACCCGGCGGGCCCGCTCCAGGTCCCCGTACACCTGGGCGACCTGTCCGCGTCCGCGGGGGTCGAAGGCGAGGATCCGGCGGCCGGGCTCGGCGAGCCGGGCGAAGGGGGTGCCGCGGACCGCGAGGGCGTTGGCCCGGTAGCGCAGGGCGGCGGGCGCGCCGTCCAGGTTGCCGACGATCAGGGGGTGGCGCCGGGCCAGCCGGTCGCGCTCTCCGGCGCCGATGGTCCGGAAGAAGGCGGCGATGTCGGCGGGGCGGGCCCGCTCGGGGTCGGGCAGCGCCCGGCCGAGCGAGCGGTCGGCCCGCCATTCGGCGGCTCCCGGCGGCGCTCCCGTGACCGGCTGTTGCGCGTTCCCGGAGGCCCATCCCGCGGTACCGGTGATCATGCCGGCGGCGAGCGCGGCGGCCACCAGAGTCCTCTTGCAGCGGCGCATCTGCCCGCCCCTTCCCCTGCGTCGTTGTGACGGGAGGAAGGTAGGAAGAGGGCGGGTGCGGGGGCGTCACACCGGGGAGCGGGATCGGATGCCGGACCGGGGTGGCAGGAGGTGCTACCCCGGTAGGGGGTGTCACGCCGAGCCGGGGCGCACCAGGCCCGACTCGTACGCGAAGATCACCGCCTGCGCGCGGTCGCGCAGGTCCAGCTTGGCCAGGACCCGGCCGATATGGGTCTTCACCGTCTGTTCGGCCACCACCAGCCCCGCCGCGATCTCCTGGTTCGACAGGCCCCGGGCGATCAGTTCGAGTACTTCCGTCTCCCTCGGCGTCAGGCCCTTCAGCCGCAGCGAGGGGTCCTTCCGCGGGGCGGGGCGCTGGGCCGCGAAGTCGGCGATCAGCCGGCGGGTCACCGAGGGGGCCAGCAGGGCCTCGCCCGCCGCCACCACCCGTACCGCGCCGATCAGATCCGCCGGCGGGGCGTCCTTCAGCAGAAAGCCCGACGCGCCCGCGCGCAGCGCCTCGTAGACATAGTCGTCCACGTCGAAGGTGGTCAGCATCAGGACCTTCGGCACATGGATCACGCCGATCGGCGGCCGGAGGATCTCCCGGGCCGCCGCGAGACCGTCCATCTCCGGCATCCGCACATCCATCAGCACCACGTCCGGGTGTGTGGACCGGGCGATCTCCACCCCGGCGCGGCCGTCCGGCGCCTCGCCCACCACATCGATGTCCGCCTGCGCGGAGAGCAGCGCGGCGAAGCCCGCCCGCACCATGGCCTGGTCGTCGACGATGATCACGCGGATGGTCACGCGCCGTCCCCCCGGGTCGCGGGCGTCTCGACGGGCAGACGCGCGGCCACCCGGAAACCGCCGTCCGGCAGCGGACCGGTGTCCAGCGTGCCACCCGTCAACCGTACGCGTTCGCGCATGCCGATCAGCCCGTGACCGGTCCCGGTGGTCTCCAGCGGCGAATCAGGGGCGTCGGCCGGGCCGTTGACCACCAGCACCACCACCTCGCCCCGGTCCACCGTCACCGACACCCGGGTCACCGCGCCCGGCGCGTGCCGCACCACATTGGCCAGTGCCTCCTGCACGATCCGGTACGCGGAGAGGTCCACCGCCTGCGGTACGGCCCCGCTCACCGCGTCCGCGCTCAGCGACAGCTCGGCCGGCAGCCCCGCCCGTACCGTCGCCTCCACGAGCTGCTGCAACCGGGAGAGGCCGGGCTGCGGGGTCAGTTCCCCCTCCGTGCCGTCGCTGCGCAGTACGGTCAGCAGCCGCCGCATCTCGGTCAGCGACTCCCGGGCCGCCGCCGCGATCGCGGTGAACTCCTCGCGCGCGGCGTCCGGCAGCCCCTCGATCCGGTACGGGGCGGAATCGGCCTGCACGGTGATCACGGACATGTGGTGGGCGACGACGTCATGGAGCTCGCGGGCGATCCGGGTGCGTTCCTCCAGCAGGGTGCGCCGGGCGCGTTCGGCGACGCTGATGTTCTCCTGGACGGTCAGCTTCCGCTGGGCGTCGCCGCGCTCCCGCAGCGCGCCGGTGACGACCAGCACCACCGCGCTGAGGACCGGGAGCAGGATCCAGGTGCCTCCGTCGTTGAGGTCCTTGCGGAGCTCGGCGATGCCGAGCCCGGCGAGTGTGGTGACGATCCAGACCGCCAGCAGGGTGCGGCGGGTCTCGCGCAGGCCGAGGCAGCCCATCAGCAGCAGATAGCCGACGATGATCATCGGGGTCCACGGCCAGGGCAGACCCGTGGCGGTGCCGTTGGCGCCGATGAGCGCCAGCGCCCCGATCACATCCGCGGGGAAGATGATCCACCACGCCTGGAGCGGCCGGGTGACGGCGAGCAGCAGCGGCACGGTCTGCGCCACGGCCAGCGCCCCGGAGGCGGCGCCGCCCAGCTCGTAGAGGTTGATCAGGACGGCCGTGGTGACCGGCAGCAGCGCGGCGACCGCCACGAACAGCAGGGCGTACGGGAACAGCCGCATCCACCGCTCCCGGGCGTCGCCGAGGAGGGGGGTGGGCGGGTGGGAGGGCGTGCGGAGGGAGTCCGCGAGGAGCCGCAGCTGCTCGCGGCCGGATTGCCACAGGAGTGGCCGGGGTGACTGAGACATCGCACGGCCAGCGTAGGCAGCCGCGCCCGCGGCGGCGTCATACCCCGGGACCGGGTGCGGGTCGTACTCCGGTATCCCGTGCGGCCGGCTCTCCGCCGAGTGTGCCGAGCCACCGGCGGGTGTCGCGGGTGCGGGGATGGCCGGGGCCTTGGCTTCCCGTCTGCGCCCGCGCGATGCGGCGGAGGGTGCGCAGGGCCCTGCGGCGGGCGATGCCGCCGGTGCGGGACGGCATCAGCGCACGGGCGACGGCGAGGTATTTGCGGGTCTCCAGGGTGTCCGGGTGGCGGGCTCCCAGAACCCGCCGGCGGTCGGCCAGCAGCGGGCGGAGCACTTCGCGGGCCCGTTCTCCCTCCCCGGACAGCACGAGCATCTTCCCCATGGAGTGCCGGGCGTCGAGGGTGTCGGGGTGGCGGGGGCCCAGCCTGCGCAGCCGGGAGGCGATGACCGAGTGGTAGCCGTTCTCGGCCTCGGGCCGCCGGCCCTGGCGGAAGAGTGTCCAGGAGAGCATGCAGTGGATGTGCAGCCGCAGCGGCGCGGCGCTCGGCGGCACCCGCGCCGCGAGGGAGCGGAATTCGGCCTCGGCCTCCCGGGGCCTGCCCTCGCGCAGCAGCGCCCAGCCCAGCAGCCGGCGCGTCGGGAATGTCCCGGGGGTGCCGGGGCCGAGGATCCGTGCCTCGTCCGCGGCGAGTTCGCGCAGCAGCGCCTCGGCCCGCCGGGAGTCGCCGAGCTGGAGCAGTGCGTGGGCGTGGGCCCGGCGTATGCCGAGACCGGCGGGGTGGTCGGGGTGGAGACTCCCGGCCAGTGGCCGGGCGGCCTCGGCGAGGCTCCGGGCCGTTGTCTCGTCCCGGTCGTCGATGTACGCCTCACAGGCGTCCGCGGTGGCGGTGAGGAGCCGGGCCGCGACATCGCGGTCGAGTGCGCCGGCCGGGTGCCGGAGCATGTCGTGGAGCCGTGCGGTCAGCTCTCCGAACGCTCTGCGCCGGGCCGGGGAGAGCGCGCGGATGTCCTCGAAGCCCGCCAGGGAGGGAGGGGTGACCGCGGTGAGCGCCTCGGCCATCTGCCTGCCCCCGCCTCTCAGCCACAGGGACAGCGCGAGGCGGGTGGCCTCCGTCAGCCGGGTGAGCGGTCCGGTCGCCTCGTCGCCCAGGATGTGGTGGACCTCCGGTAACCAGGTCTCCTCGTGGATCTCGGTGCGCAGCTCCGCCGGCAACTGACGGGCGGCCAGCCGGAGGATCAGGAAGGGCAGATGGAGGAGACGGGCCCGGATCTCCTGGCTGAGCAGATCGGACACGACGAGGCCGGCGGCCGTCCCCAGCAGGGCGACAACGGCGCCGGCCATGGCGGCGGCTGTGTTCACAGCGCCTCCCCGCCCGGCAGCGGGACGCCCCGGATGCCCCGGGCGGGCGGCGGGCGCAGCTGCTCGCTGAGCGCCGCCAGTTCGAGCCGGGCGGCCGCGATCCCGCCGGGACTGAGCCGGTACATGCGCCGAGGGGGGCGGCCGGCCGCGGACGGGTCGACGTCCTCTTCCTCTTTGATCAGCCAGCCGGCCGCCTGGAGCCGGGCGGCGATCGGGTAGAGCTTCCCGCTGGGGAAGCCGGTCACTCGCATGAGTTCGTAGCCGTAGCGGGGCTGCGAGGGGTCTTCGAGAAAGACCCGCAACACCTTCGCCACGGCGACGGTCATTCGCACAGAGGCCATGGGTAAGAGTTTTACATAGGGGTACGGATGGCCGCCAGGGTCCGGGGCCGTCCGCCGGACGGGCCGGGGCGGGGGCGGTGCGGCCGTCCCCGCCCAACGGGAGCCGAGAGCCCGGAACTCAGAGCTCGGCCAGCAACTCCGCCTTCTTCGAGCTGAACTCGTCGTCCGTCACCAGCCCGGCCAGGTGCAGCTCGCCGAGGTGCCGGATCCGCTCCGCTATGTCCGCGGGGTCGCGGCGGCCGGTGTGCAGCGCGGGCACCGGGGCCGCGCCCGACTTCCGGACCGACTCCAGTACCGCCGCCGCGAACGGCAGCGATTCGTGCACCGGACCGCTGCGGAGCCCGAAGAGCACCGCCGCCGGGTCCTTGTCGGCCTGCGGCGGCCCGTCCTGCCCGGACCGGCGCAGCAGCCGCAGATATCCGTCCATGGCCTCCGGCGAACGCCATTCGACGCCGCTCAGCTCGCCCACCGCGAAGCTCTGGTCGCCCGCCTTCCACTTCGCGGACGAGGCGCCCGTCCAGGACCAGCGGAAATCCACCCGCTTGCCGTCGAACGACGCCCTGCCGTCGTACGCCTTGAAGTTCAGCGGCGCGCTGGGCGCGGCGACGGTGTAGTGGTCGGCGGGCCGGCCGGCGTCCGGGGGCAGCAGGGCGCGCAGTTCGTCGGCGTAGTACTCGGCGAGGGTCTCCCGCTGGGCCGGGAGCACCAGCCGGTAGGGGTCGCACTCCTGCTTCAGCTGCCCGGCCGCCGCCTCCATCAGCGGATCCGCGCCGGATCTGGGTGCCATGCGCAGCACCGAGGTCCCCCGCTTGCCCGGGGAGAGTGTCACCGACGCCAGTGCCTCGTGGGGGATGCGGCGCTCGCGGAGCGCCTGAAGCAGTTTCGGCGTGCGGTGTCCCCGTTCAAAGCGGATGAGCACGGAGTCGGACTCGAACTCCCATGTGGCTTGAATTCCGGCCAGTACATCACCCATACACATCATCGTAGGCGGCCCGGGCCCGCGCGTCGCCCCTCTGTGCGGACCGCTGTTTGTGAAGCTCTACGCGCGTCAGGCCGCCGCTTCGCCGTGAATACCCCGGCGGCAACCGTCATCCTCGCCGGCGCAGCTGACTCCGTCATAGGCGCCGACACCTATCGCGGCGAAGTTGACCACACTCTCCGTACCTGGCTCAAAATAGCCGCTGTGGCCGATAGCGCCCGCTGCGGAGATGACCCGTGCCCCGAACTCCCGTGCCATCGGGTCCTCGCCGT
Source organism: Streptomyces sp. CAU 1734 (assembly GCF_039888735.1). Lineage (NCBI taxonomy): Bacteria > Bacillati > Actinomycetota > Actinomycetes > Kitasatosporales > Streptomycetaceae > Streptomyces > Streptomyces sp. CAU 1734. The sequence continues at coordinate 343,704 of NZ_JBDQQP010000002.1, read as the reverse complement.
GCCCGAAGCCGCCGACCGCCAGATGCGGTACGTCCTCGATCCAGTCGTCCCGGTCGCGCATCGCCCAGACCCGGGCGCGGGACCGCAGGCCGGCGACGTTCTCCGCGCGCATGCCCGGGCTGCCGGCGACCGCGATGTCGGTCACCCGGGCGGGCAGCCGGCGGGCCGCGATCCCGCACACCACCGAGCCGTAGCTGTGGCAGAACAGCGCGACACCGGACCGTCCCGGCAGTGCCTCGGTCAGCGCCGCCAGCCGTACCGCGCCGCCCTCGGCGAGCCGTCCGGTCGCCGAGTCCACACCGACACCGGCGGGGGTGGTGTAGTCGGCCCAGGCGATGACCGCGGTACGGGTGCCGGGGGAGGCCGCCCGCTCGGCGTCGTACAGCGACCGCGCCATGCCGGCGGCGGCCGTCCAGGGGCGTTCGGAGCGCTGGAAGGTGAGCAGATGGGTGTCGACACCGGGGACCACGACCGAGACCCGCTCGGCCCGGTCGAGATCGCCGAACACCTCGGCCACCCGCCCCCGGCCGGAGGGGTCGAAGGCGAGGATCCGGCGCTCGGGGCGCATCAGTTCCGCGAACCGCTCGATCCGGCGGAGTGCGTGGTCGCGGCCGGTGGCGCTGAGCCGGGCGGTGGCCGCGCGGGTCCGCTCGCGGGTGAGCGCACGCGCCAGGGAGATCCGGTTGGCCCGGTAACGCAGCGCGGCCGGGGCGCCGTTGAGATTGCCGACGACGAGCGGGAAGCGATCGGTGAGCCGGGCCCGCGAGGTGGCGCTGAGGGAGGCGAAGAAGGCGGCCAGCCGGGGCGGCGGGGCGCCCGTCCCGGGCAGCGGGCGGCCGTCGAGCCGGGCCTCCCGCCAGCCGGCCAGTTCGGCGGCGACCGGGTCGCGCGGGCCGTCGGGCCGGCGCACCGTGGTCCAGCCGGTGGTCGCCAGCATGAGGAGGACGATCGCCAGGGCGAGCAGGGTCCGCCGGAAGGCGGTGGCGGGGGACGAGACGGAGGCAGTCACTGCGGGACACCCTAGGAGAACGCCGGTGGCACTCGGGAAGACCGTGAGCCAGATCACGTGTTCAGGGGTGAAGAACGGGGTAGCGACACCCGGGAAGTCCAGTCATTCGGGTGAAACCGGCCCGGTTCGGGGGCGTTCGCCGGATTCTTCCGGGCCGGGTGCGGGGCTGTCCGCGGGCCGGATTCCCTGCCACTGGTGCGTGCGGTGCGTGCGGTGCGTGCGGTGCGGGACGCCGTCCCGTGTCACCGTCCGGCGTCCCCCGCGCCTCCGCGCCACTCCCGGGTGAGCGCCGGGCCGAGCTGGTCCAGATGGTCCGCCAGTTGCCGCCGCAGCGCCGGTACGCTCCAGTCCCCGCCCAGCCCCCACTGCCGCCCTGCCACCCGGGTGACCCCGCCGAAGGCCGCGACCGCCACCCGGGGGCGCGGATCGGTGCCCGCGTCCAGGCCCTCCCGCCCGGCGATGATCTCCGTGACCTCGTCCTCCAGCTCCAGCGCGCGGCGCAGATGGACCGCGAGCAGGGCGGGGGTGGACTCGATCATCAGATAGCTGCGCATGTGCAGTTCGATCGGGACGATCTCCTCGATCGTGTCGCCGATGGTCTCCCAGCTGATCAGCAGCGCGTTGCGCATCGCCTCGAAGGGAGACTCCGCCGGGGGCCGCTCCCGCAGGGTGGCCGTGAAGTGCGCGGCGACGACCTGCTGGACCGCGAGCGCGGCGTCCTCCTTGCCCGCGAAGTAGCGGAAGAAGGTGCGCTGGGAGACCTCCACGGCCTCCGCGATCTCGTCGACGGTCGTCCGCTCGTACCCCCGGGTGGTGAAGAGCTCCAGTGCCGCACGCACCAGCGCATGCCGTGTGAGCTGCTTCTTCCGTTCGCGCAGCCCGCTCGGTCCGGTCGTCTGCTCGACCGTCACATGGTCCTCGCTTCCGGGGGTCGGCGCCGGTGTCGCCCGGCCGGCCCTCCGGCCGTTTCCCTGTGTTCAGCCTACCGGCGGGCGATATGTCAGTCGCAGACTAGTGATTCTATTTGTCAACTGTCAGAGGCTGACATTAGCCTGCCGGAATGACTAGTCAGACCACCGTCGAATCGGTGTCGAAGGATTCCGGGGGCTCCGGCCCGAGCCGTGCACAGGGCCTGCGCGGCCACCCCTGGCTGACCCTCTTCGCCGTTGCCATCGGCGTGATGATGGTCGCTCTGGACGGCACGATCGTCGCCATCGCCAACCCCGCGATCGCCGACGACCTCGGTGCCACCTTCGCCGACGTCCAATGGATCACCAACGGCTACTTCCTCGCCCTCGCGGTCAGCCTGATCACCGCCGGCAAGCTCGGCGACCGCTTCGGCCACCGGCAGACCTTCCTCATCGGCATCGTCGGCTTCGGGGCCGCGTCCGCCGCCATCGGCTTCTCGTCCAGCATCGCCATGGTCGTCGTCTTCCGGGTGGCCCAGGGCCTCTTCGGCGCGCTGCTGATGCCCGCCGCGCTCGGACTGCTGCGCGCCACCTTCCCCGCCGAGAAGCTGAACATGGCGATCGGCATCTGGGGCATGGTCATCGGCGCCTCCACCGCGGGCGGCCCGATCGTCGGCGGTCTGCTGGTCGAGCACGTCAGCTGGCAGTCGGTCTTCTTCATCAATGTGCCGGTCGGCATTCTCGCGCTCGGCCTCGGTCTGGTGATCCTCAAGGACCACCGCGCGGAGAACGCGCCCCGCTCCTTCGACATCCCCGGCATCGCGCTGCTCTCGGCGGCGATGTTCTGCCTGGTCTGGGCCATCATCAAGGCGCCGGAGCCCACCTGGGGCTGGGGCGGCGGGAAGACCTGGGGCTTCATCGCCCTCTCGGTGCTCTCCTTCGCGGCCTTCGCCTACTGGGAGACCAAGGTCAAGGAACCGCTCATCCCGCTGGGGCTCTTCCGCTCCGTGCCGCTCTCGGCCGGTGTGGTGCTGATGGTGCTGATGGCCATCGCCTTCATGGGCGGTCTCTTCTTCGTCACCTTCTTCCTCCAGAACGTCCACGGCATGAGCCCGGTGGAGAGCGGACTCCATCTGCTCCCGCTCACCGGCATGATGATCGTCGGCTCACCGCTGGCCGGTGCGGTGATCACCAAGGTCGGCCCGCGGATCCCGCTGGCCGGCGGCATGGCGCTGACGGCCGCCGCGATGTTCGGCATGTCCACCCTGGAGACCGACACCGGCAGCCTGACCATGTCGGTCTGGTTCGCCCTGCTCGGTCTCGGCCTCGCGCCGGTCATGGTGGGGGCGACCGAGGTCATCGTCGGCAACGCGCCGATGGCGCTGTCCGGCGTCGCCGGCGGTCTCCAGCAGGCCGCGATGCAGATCGGCGGCAGCCTCGGCACGGCGGTGCTCGGCGCGGTCATGGCGTCCAAGGTCGACAACGACCTCCCGGGCAACTGGACCGGCGCGGGCCTGGCCCCGCTCAGCCCCGCCCAGCTGGACGAGGCGTCCAGGGCCGTGGAGATCGGGCTGCCCCCGGTGCCGCCGAAGGCACCGGAGGAGCTGGTCGCGAAGATCACCGATGTGGCGCACGAGACCTTCATGTCCGGCATGGGGATGGCCTGTCTCGTCGCGGCGGGTGTCGCGGTCGTCGCGATCTTCGTGGCCTTCCTCACCAAGCGCGGCGCGAACGCCGACGCCGCGTCGGGCGCGGCCCACATCTGACCCGTACCGCCCCGTCCACGACGCGAGGAGCCCCGCCGGGATCGCCCGGCGGGGCTCCTCGCTGTCATGGCCCGGAGCGGCTACGCGTCGCCGCCCGCGGGGCCCGGGTCCGCCGCCTTCACATCGAGCAGCTGGTAGCGGTCGACCGCCTGCTTCAGGGCGGAACGGTCCACCTTGCCGTCACGGGCCAGCTCGGTCAGGACCGCCAGCACGATCGACTGGGCGTCGATGTGGAAGTACCGGCGGGCCGCGCCGCGGGTGTCGGCGAAGCCGAAGCCGTCCGCGCCGAGCGAGGCGTACCGGCCCGGCACCCAGCGGGAGATCTGGTCCGGCACCGAGCGCATCCAGTCGGAGACCGCCACGAACGGGCCCTGGGCGCCGCCGAGCTTGGTGGTGACATAGGGAACGCGCTGTTCCTCCTCGGGGTGCAGCAGATTGAACTGCTCCACCTCCACGGCCTCGCGCCGCAGCTCGTTCCAGGAGGTCGCCGACCAGACGTCGGCGCGTACGTTCCACTCCTCGGCGAGGATGCGCTGGGCCTCGATCGCCCAGGGCACCGCCACCCCGGACGCCATGATCTGCGCCGGGATCTCGCCCTTCCCGCCCCTGCTGAAGCGGTGGATCCCCTTGAGGATGCCCTCCACATCCGCGTCCTCGGGCTCGGCCGGGTGCTGGATGGGCTCGTTGTACACGGTCAGGTAGTAGAAGACGTCCTCGGCGTCGGGACCGTACATACGGCGCAGGCCGTCGCGGACGATATGGGCGATCTCGAAGCCGTACGCCGGGTCGTAGGCGACACACCCCGGATTGGTCGAGGCCAGCAGCTGGGAGTGGCCGTCGGCGTGCTGGAGGCCCTCACCGGTCAGCGTGGTGCGGCCGGCCGTCGCGCCGAGCACGAAGCCGCGCGCGAGCTGGTCGGCCATCTGCCAGAACTGGTCACCCGTCCGCTGGAAGCCGAACATGGAGTAGAAGACATAGACCGGGATCAGCGGCTCGCCATGGGTGGCGTACGCGGAGCCGGCGGCGATCAGCGAGGCGGTGCATCCCGCCTCCGAGATGCCGTCGTGCAGCATCTGCCCGGTCGGCGACTCCTTGTACGCCAGGAGCAGCTCCCGGTCGACGGCCTCGTACTGCTGGCCCAGCGGGTTGTAGATCTTCGCGCTCGGGAAGAAGGAGTCCATGCCGAAGGTGCGGTACTCGTCGGGCGCGATCAGCACGAACCGCTTGCCGATCTCCTTGTCCCGCATCAGGTCCTTCAGCAGCCGGACGAAGGCCATGGTGGTGGCGATCGACTGCTGGCCCGAGCCCTTCCGCACGGCGGCGTACGTCTTCTCCTCCGGCAGCACCAGCGGCTTCGCCCGCACGACCCGGGTCGGCACATAGCCGCCCAGCGCCTTGCGGCGGTCGTGCATGTACTGGATCTCCTCGGAGTCCCGGCCGGGGTGGTAGTACGGCGGTGCGCCGTTCTCCAGCCGGTCGTCGGTGATCGGGATGTGCAGCCGGTCCCGGAAGCCCTTGAGGTCGTCGACCGTGAGCTTCTTCATCTGGTGGGTGGCGTTGCGGCCCTCGAAGTTCGGGCCGAGGGTCCAGCCCTTCACCGTCTGGGCGAGGACCACCGTCGGCTGGCCCTTGTGCGCCTTGGCCGCCGCGAACGCCGCGAAGACCTTGCGGTGGTCGTGGCCGCCGCGGCCCAGATGCAGGATCTGCTCGTCGGTCATGTTCTCGACCATGGCGCGCAGCCGCTGGTCGCCGCCGAAGAAGTGCTCCCGGATGTAGGAGCCGGTCTCGGTGACGTAGGTCTGGAACTGCCCGTCCGGTGTGGTGTTCAACTTGTTGACCAGCAGACCGTCCCGGTCCTGGGCCAGCAGCGGGTCCCAGGAGCGGTCCCAGACCAGCTTGATCACATTCCAGCCGGCGCCCCGGAACTGCGACTCCAGCTCCTGAATGATCTTGCCGTTGCCGCGCACCGGCCCGTCCAGGCGCTGGAGGTTGCAGTTGACGACGAAGGTCAGATTGTCCAGGTTCTCGCGGGCGGCGATGGAGAGCTGTCCCAGCGACTCGGGCTCGTCCATCTCGCCGTCGCCGAGAAATGCCCACACATGGGAATCGGAGGTGTCGGCAATACCCCGCGCCTGCATATAACGATTCATGCGGGCCTGATAAATGGCACCGAGGGGGCCGAGGCCCATCGACACGGTGGGGAATTCCCAGAAGTCCGGCATCAGCCGGGGGTGCGGATAGCTGGAGAGGCCATGGGGCGCCTTGGACTTCTCCTGCCGGAAGGCGTCGAGCTGGGTCTCGCTCAGCCGGTCGAGCAGGAAGGCGCGGGCGTAGATGCCGGGCGAGGCATGGCCCTGGAAGAAGATCTGGTCGCCGCCGTCACCGCCGTCCTTGCCCCGGAAGAAGTGGTTGAAGCCCACGTCGTAGAGGGAGGCGGAGGAGGCGAAGGTGGCGATGTGGCCGCCCACGCCGATCCCCGGGCGCTGTGCGCGGGAGACCATCACCGCGGCGTTCCAGCGAGTCGCGTTGAGGACCTTGCGCTCGACTTCCTCATTGCCGGGGAAGAAGGGCTCGTCCTTGGTGGCGATGGTGTTGATGTAGTCCGTGCTGCGCATCTCGGGCACGGCCACCCGCTTCTCGCGGGCCCGCTCGATGAGCCTGAGCATCAGATATCGGGCCCGTTCCCGGCCCCGCTCGTCGACGGCGGCGTCGAGTGAATCCAGCCACTCCTGGGTCTCTTCGGGATCGAAATCCGGGACCTGGCTGGGAAGGCCGCCAATGATGATCGGGTTGCGATCTGATCCGGAAGCCACGCTATTCCTTCGCTGTTCGGGGAGTTCTCGCGGAGAGGGCGGAGCACCGGGGCGGGGCGGAGTGAAGACGGATGTCCGGGCGGTGCCACACCGTCTCCATCGTGTACCCCGAGAAGGGAAACGTCATCTCTACCCGGGGGTAACCCGCGATCCCGCGCGTGTGATCCGAGCCCGTGCCGAGCGGGCCGAGACCGTGTCCCGACCGTGCGAGGGTGACGTGTACGGTCAAATCGCAACCTTGCGCTCAAGCCGGTAAAGCGTTCCGTTTGGGTGTTCGGTTCCATTGACGGCGCTGAGTGGACGTACAGTGGCAAACGCGGCCGAATGGTGTGGCAGTCCGCACGGGCTGTGGTCGAAGGTGTCCGGAGTTGCGTCGAGCGTGTCGGGAGTTGCGTCGAGACGGGCGCAAACGTCACCGTTTCGGCGGTCTGAACGGCCGGGTACTTGCGCGATCCGCCCCGTCCGTGTGGACTACGGCCAACGCCACGCGTACGCGCGAGGCCGCAGCATCTACCGAACATGATCAGGAGGCAAGCCGTGAGCGCGACCGCGGACCACGCGGAGGAGCGGACCAACCCGGCAGCGAGGCTGGGGTTCGAGCCCGGACAGGTGGTCCAGGAGATCGGATTCGACGAGGACGTCGACCAAGATCTCCGCGAAGGCATCGAGTCCGTGACCGGACAGGACCTGGTGGATGAGGAGTATGACGACGTCGCCGACGCCGTTCTCCTCTGGTTCCGGGATGAGGACGGTGACCTGACGGACGCCCTGGTGGACGCCATCGGCCTCCTTGAGGACGGCGGAGTCGTCTGGCTCCTGACTCCCAAGACGGGCCGGGACGGGTACGTCGAGCCCAGCGACATCAGTGAGGCCGCGCAGACGGCGGGTCTCTCGCAGACCAAGAGCATCAGCATCGCCAAGGACTGGAGCGGCAGCCGCCTGCTGCCCCCCAAGGCGGGCAAGCGCTGACCCGACGCGATCCGTGAGCACAGGGCCCCTCCGGCAGCCGCCGGAGGGGCCCTGCGCGTGTGCGGCGGCTGTTCAGGGGTACGAGGCGGCTGAGCACGCCGGAAGCGGCCGGGTGCCGGCGGGCGTGATTAGGGTGGACGGAACATCACCCGAACGGGCCCAGTGAAGGGATCACACGACATGGCGATCGAGGCCGGCACCAAGGCACCGGAATTCGAGCTGAAGGACAACCACGGCCGCACGGTGAGCCTCGCCGAATTCCGCGGCGAGAAGAATGTGGTGCTCCTCTTCTATCCCTTCGCCTTCACCGGTGTCTGCACCGGCGAGCTGTGCGCCCTCCGCGACGAGCTGCCGAAGTTCGTCAACGACGACACCCAGCTGCTCGCCGTCTCCAATGACTCCGTCCCCACCCTGCGCGTCTTCGGGGAGCAGGAGGGCCTGGAATATCCGCTGCTCTCCGACTTCTGGCCGCACGGCGACGTCTCGCGGCAGTACGGCGTCTTCGACGAGGAGAAGGGCTGCGCGGTGCGCGGCACCTTCATCATCGACAAGGAGGGCGTGGTCCGCTGGACCGTCGTCAACGGCCTCCCCGACGCCCGGGACCTCAACGACTATGTGAAGGCGCTGGAATCGCTCTGACGGCCGCCGGTGCCAAAGCCTGTCTTGCGCGGGAACCGCTCAGTAGGATCAAGTCGTTGATCCGAACAGGAAAGCACGACGGGGGCGCTGCCCCTGGATACCTATGGAGGGACTCGTGGGAGTCAGCCTCAGCAAGGGCGGCAACGTCTCGCTGACCAAGGCCGCGCCCGGCTTGACCGCGGTGATCGTCGGTCTGGGCTGGGATGTCCGTACCACCACCGGTACGGATTTCGACCTGGACGCCAGCGCTCTGCTGACCAACGCCGAGGGCAAGGTCACCAACGACGGAAACTTCGTCTTCTTCAACAACCTCAAGAGCCCCGACGGCTCCGTGGAGCACACCGGTGACAACCTCACCGGTGAGGGCGAGGGCGACGACGAGCAGATCAAGGTCAATCTCGCGGCTGTGCCCGCCGAGGTCGACAAGATCGTCTTCCCGGTCTCGATCTACGAGGCGGAGAGCCGCCAGCAGTCCTTCGGCCAGGTGCGCAATGCCTTCATCCGCGTGATCAACCAGGCCGACAACAATGAACTGGCGCGTTACGACCTGAGCGAGGACGCCTCGACCGAGACCGCGATGGTCTTCGGCGAGCTGTACCGCAATGGCGCGGAGTGGAAGTTCCGCGCCATCGGCCAGGGTTACGCCTCGGGGCTGCGCGGCATCGCGCAGGACTTCGGCGTCAACGTCTGAGCCGGGCCTCGGCGTCCGGGCCGGGGCGCCCGAGCGGGGCGCCCCAGCCCGGCGGCTTCGTACCGGGTCCGGCGCCGCACCCCCGGGAGCGGTGCCGGACCCGCCGGACACCGGCGACCGCCGGATGTCCGCAACTGGGGAGGAACAGATCATGGGCGTCACGCTCGCCAAGGGAGGCAATGTCTCCCTCTCCAAGGCCGCACCGAACCTCACGAAGGTGCTCATCGGGCTCGGCTGGGACGCGCGCTCCACCACCGGAGCCGAATTCGACCTGGACGCCAGCGCGCTGCTCTGCAGCGCCGGCCGGGTGCTGGGCGACGAGTACTTCATCTTCTACAACAACCTCAAGAGCCCCGAGGGCTCCGTGGAGCACACCGGTGACAATCTGACCGGTGAGGGCGACGGCGACGACGAGTCCCTGCTGGTGGACCTCTCCCAGGTGCCGCTCCATGTCGAGAAGATAGTCTTCCCGGTCTCCATCCATGAGGCCGAAAATCGCGGCCAGACATTTGGCCAGGTCAGCAACGCTTTCATTCGGGTCGTCAACCAGGCCGACGGCCAGGAACTGGCGCGTTACGACCTGAGCGAGGACGCCTCCACCGAGACCGCGATGATCTTCGGTGAGCTCTACCGGTACAACAGCGAGTGGAAGTTCCGTGCGGTGGGCCAGGGGTATGCGTCGGGTCTGCGGGGCATCGCTCTAGACTTCGGGGTCAATGTTTCCTAAAGCCGTGTGCAGAGAGCGGGGAAACCTGCCCTGGGTGCGCGGGAGACCCTCTCCCCCAGAGCCTTACGGGGGGACCCTCATCACACGATTGGGTACCAGTGGTTCTGAAAACCTTCGGCTGGTCGTTCGCGGTAACCGCGCTCGGCCTCGTCGCAGCGGTGTTCTACGGGGGATGGACCGGCTTCTGGATCGTCGCGATCCTGTCCATCCTGGAGATCTCGCTGTCGTTCGACAACGCGGTGGTCAATGCCGGGATCCTGAAGAAGATGAATGCCTTCTGGCAGAAGATCTTCCTCACCATCGGCATTCTCATCGCCGTGTTCGGTATGCGGCTCGTCTTCCCCGTCCTCATCGTCGCGGTCAGCGCCTCGGTCGGTCCGATCGAGGCCGTTGAACTCGCCCTCAACGACAAGGACAAGTACGAGGAGCTGGTGACCGACGCACATCCGTCGATCGCCGCCTTCGGTGGCATGTTCCTGCTCATGATCTTCCTCGACTTCATCTTCGAGGACCGTGACATCAAGTGGCTCGGCTGGATCGAGCGTCCGCTCGCCAAGCTCGGCAAGGTCGACATGCTGTCGGTCTGCATCGCCCTGATCGCGCTGCTCGGCACCGCGCTGACCTTCGCCCAGAGCGCGCACCAGCACGGCGGCGGACACGCGGACAAGACGGAGACGGTGCTGCTCTCCGGCATCGCCGGTCTGATCACCTATCTGATCGTCGGCGGACTCTCCGGATACTTCGAGAACAAGCTCGAAGAGGAGGAGGAGCGCGAACACGAGGCCGAGGAGACGGCCAGGAAGAGCGGCAAGAAGGTCACGGCACTCGCCGTCGGCGGCAAGGCCGCGTTCTTCATGTTCCTCTACCTCGAAGTCCTCGACGCCTCGTTCTCCTTCGACGGTGTCATCGGCGCCTTCGCGGTCACCAACGACATCGTCCTGATGGCGCTCGGCCTCGGTATCGGCGCGATGTACGTCCGGTCGCTGACCGTCTATCTGGTCCGCGAGGGCACCCTGGACGACTACGTCTATCTGGAGCACGGCGCGCACTACGCGATCGGCGCGCTCGCCGCCATCCTCCTCATCAGCATCCAGTACGAGATCCCCGAGGTCATCACGGGATCCGTCGGTGTGCTCCTGATCGCCTGGTCGTTCTGGTCCTCGATCCAGCGCAACCGGCGGATCGCCAAGGGCGAAAAGGCTGAGCCACACTCCGAAGTCGGGGTGTGACCGGCCGGGTATTGCGGAACGCTTCTGAGCGGGGCGGTGGCGGTCCCGCGAAGGCGGGGCCGGAAGATCTGGATGGGGGCGGGACATGGCTTTCTGGGACAACCTGTGGCAAGGCAGGACGGCGCAGTTCGACTCGGGCGGTTCCGCGACGAACTCCATCTCGCTGACGAAGCGCCGGCCTCTGGTGTCACTCTCCAAACAAGGGGCGACCACCGGCCATCTGCGGGTCAATCTCTCCTGGCGGATGCGGCCGGCCGATGTCGGCGGGCGCCGCCAGGGCGGTCAGCTGCTCAGGCACCCCTTCAAGCTCTTCAAGCCCGAGATGGTCCAGGCGCACACCCAGGGCGTGGTCAATGTCGACCTGGACCTCGGCTGCCTCTACGAACTCGCCGACGGCAGCAAGGGCGTGGTGCAGGCGCTCGGCGGATTCCTCGGCTCCACCAATGAGACGCCCTATGTGAAGCTCAGCGGCGACGACCGGTTCGGCTCGGGCTCGGGCGAGACGATCTATGTCAATCTCGACCACCACGCCGAGATCAAAAGGCTGCTGTTCTTCGTCTACATCTACGACCAGACCCCGGCCTTCGACCGCACCCACGCCCTGGTGACGCTCTACCCGAGCAGCGGTCCCCGGGTCGAGATCGAGCTGGACGAGCATGCCCCGCAGGCGCGCTCCTGCGCGGTCTTCTCCATGGAGAACGTCAAGGGCGAGCTGCTCGTGCGCCGCGAGGTGAAATTCGTCCACGGCTTCCAGGCGGAGCTCGACCGACTCTACGGCTGGGGCCTCCAGTGGGGCCGCGGTTACAAGAGCAAGGTGTAGCGCCCCGCCGCCGCGCGCGCGGCTCCGGCACCCGCGGGAGCGGGGCGCGCGGCTCAGGGGCGTACGAACTGCGGGCCCATCGGCGGCAGCCGGAAGTCCGGGTCGGGTACGACGGCCGAGACCGGCTGCGGATAGCCGTACCCCTGCGGTGCCTGTCCCGCGGCGGGCTGCGGATAGCCGTAATCCGACCGGCCCGACTCCGGCTGCGGATATCCGTACGAGGGCCGCGCGGCCGGCCCGGCGGGCGGCGGCACCACGGCCTCGGTGGCCGCGGCGGGGCCGGCCGCCGGCTCGGTCTCGTCGACCGAGATGCCGAATTCGGTGGCGAGTCCGACCAGCCCGGTCGGATACCCCTGGCCCACGGCGCGGAATTTCCAGCCGTCGCCGCGCCGGTACAGCTCGCCGCAGATGATCGCGGTCTCCTCGCCGGTCTCCGCCTCCACGTCGAAGACCGCCAGCGGCTCCCCGTCGGGCACGGACGCGTCATGGATCATGATCCGCAGATCGCGCACCCGGCGGAAGGTGTCCCCGTCGGAGGAGGCGGCGATCACCACCTGGTCGACGGAGGGGTCGAGCGCGGCGAGATCGGCCTCGACCGTGTCGGTCAGATGCTCCGCCACCCGCTTCTTCGACAATCTTCTGACCAGGCCCGACGGATGGCGCGGCTGGTTGTAGAAGACAAAGTCCTCATCCGAGCGCACCCGGGCGTCCGCGCCGAGCAGCAGCGCCGAGGCGTCCACGTCGGGGAGGCCGGGACCCGGGGTCCAGCGCAGTACGGCACGGACCGCCGTGGCGTCGAGCGGGACGTTCGAACCCTTCAGCATCGCGTGCGTCATGGCGGTCATCCTGCCTTCTCCCGGCCCGCCCGGACAACGCGGGCGGCATTCCGGGCGCACCCCGCCCCGGCGGGCCGAGCGGGGCGCGCACCCGTTCGCCGCAGCGGACCGGGTGTACGCAGAGTCACCTTCGTCACACCGGTGTGCCGCCCGGCCGCTCGGTTCGCACACCGCCCCACCAGCCATGTCTCCTGGCGGGGGCGAAGATGTGACGCAAGTGGTTACCTGGAGTTCACGGGTGAGGGGAACCGTGGAGATACGTTCGTACGTACTATTACCGGCCATGTCAGTCAGGCGGGCCACTTAACAGCACGGGGGAATCACATGCGACATTTCGGGCAGCTTTCCCCGGTTGTCCGCGAGCGTCTGTTCCACCGGGAGCCGAGCGAATTCACCGCCGACTCCCCGGCCCGTACGCTCGCGGCCGCGCTCGGGGCCACCCTCTACAGCCCCGCCACCAGGCCGCGCCTCGCCGACGATGTGCGCAAGCAGGCCGCCGCGGGTGTGGTCTCCATGGTCCTCTGCCTCGAGGACTCCATCGACGACTCCGAGGTTCCCTCCGCCGAGGAGAATCTGGTCCGGCAGTTCGCCGACCTCGACGCGGCCGGCGGGCCGCTCCCGCTGCTCTTCGTCCGGGTCCGGGAGCCCGCGCAGATCCCCGATCTCGCCCGGCGGCTCGGCTCCACCGTCCGCCATCTCTCCGGATTCGTCCTCCCGAAATTCACCGAGGAACGCGGAATCCTCTTTCTCGAAGCGCTCACCGCGGCGGAGACCACCACCGGCCGGCGCCTTTTCGCCATGCCCGTACTGGAAACCCCCGGACTGCTCTATCTGGAGAGCCGCACCGAAACCCTCGCCGGAATCGCCCGCACCGTCGACAAATACCGCGACCGCGTTCTCGCGCTCCGGCTCGGCGTCACCGATTTCTGCTCCGCCTACGGGCTGCGCCGCTCGCCCGACATGACGGCGTACGACGTCAAGATCGTCGCCTCCGTCATCGCGGACGTGGTCAATGTCCTCGGCCGGGCCGACGGCACCGGCTACACGGTCACCGGACCGGTCTGGGAGTACTTCCGGCTCCAGGAGCGCATGTTCAAACCCCAGCTCCGCCGCAGCCCCTTCCTGGAGGTCCGCGCCGAGGAGCTGCGCACCGCGCTCATCGAGGACGACCTGGACGGCCTTCTGCGCGAGATAGAGCTGGACCGGGCCAATGGCCTGACCGGCAAGACCTGTATCCACCCCACCCATGTGGCGCCCGTCCACGCGCTCTCCGTGGTCAGCCACGAGGAGTACAGCGACGCGCAGGACATCCTGCGCCCCGAGCGCGGCGGCGGCGGTGTGATGCGCTCCGCGTACACCAACAAGATGAACGAGGTGAAACCCCACCGAGCCTGGGCCGAACGCACCCTGCTGCGGGCCGAGGCGTTCGGGGTGGCCAGGGAGGACGTCGGATTCGCGGAGCTGCTCACGGCCGCCCTTCCGGAGATGTGACGGCCGTGTCCGCGGCCCTTCGGAGACGGCCGGCGGAACGGCCCTTCGGAGACGGCCCCGCGGACACGGCCGGTGAAAGCGGCCCGCGGCCGGTGACCTCCGGCCCGTGCATTCAGCCCGGAGACCGGGGCCCGCACCCCGGGGCCCCGGCGGATCGAGAGAGAAGAGACAGAGACTGTGGTGTGGTCGGGAACATGGGTCGCCGAACGGCTGGGAGTCGGGCTCGAAGGGGACGAGCGGCTGCCTTCCCTGCTGGGCCTCGCCCTGCGCCGCAATCCCAAGCGGGCCCATCTGCTGGTCTCCAATGTGCTGGGCAAGCATGTGCCGCAGTCGCCCGCCGTGGTGTACGGGGCCGGCCGGCGGCTCGGTGAGCGGGTCCGGGCGCTGCTCGGCGACGAGGAGACCGCCCGGGCCGTCGTCCTCGGCTACGCGGAGACGGCCACCGGCCTCGGCCACTCGGTCGCCGACGGGGTGGCGCTCGCGCCGTATCTCCACTCCACCCGCCGCCCGGTGCCGGGGGTGGCCCGCGCGGGCGGCTTCGAGGAGTCCCACTCCCACGCCACCTCGCATCTGCTGCTCCCCGAGGATCCCCGGCTGCTGTCCCGGCCGGGCCCGATGATCCTGGTGGACGACGAGTTCTCCACCGGCAACACCGTGCTGAACACCATCCGTGAGCTGCACCGGAGCCATCCGCGCGAACGCTATGTGATCGTGGCGCTGGTCGATCTCCGCTCGGCCGCCGACCAGGGCCGGCTGGCCGCCCTCGCCCGCGAGATCGGCGCCCGGGTGGATCTGGTGACCATGGCATCGGGCACGGTCAGCCTCCCGGAGGGGGTGCTGGAGAAGGGCCGCGCGCTGGTCGCCGCGCACGAGAACACCGCCGCCCCGGCGCCGGAGCCCGCTCCGTACACCGTCCGGCGGGTGGAGCTGGAGTGGCCCGAGGGCGTACCCGACGGCGGCAGACACGGCTTCCTCCCCGCACACCGGGAGCGGCTGGAGGCGGCGCTGCCCGCCATGGCGCGCCGGATGGCCGAGGGCCTGGGCGATCACCCGGACCTCCCGGCCCGCCCCCGGGTGCTGGTCCTCGGCTTCGAGGAGCTGATGTACGCGCCGCTGCGCCTCGGCACCGCCCTGGAGCGGCTGACCGGCGCCGAGGTGCGGTACTCCACCACCACCCGCTCGCCCGTCCTCGCCGTGGACGACCCCGGCTACGCGATACGCACCCGGCTGGTCTTCCCCGCCCATGACGACCCCGCCGACGGCCCCGGCGAGCGGTACGCCTACAACGTCGCCGGAGCGGGCTTCGACGCCATCTTCGCCGTCGTGGACTCGGCCGCCGACACCCCCGCCCTGCACGCCCCCGGCGGCCTGCTCTCCCGGCTCGCCGCCCACACCCCGCACCTGCTGCTGGCGGTCGTACCCGGCCACATACCCGCACCGGCCGCCTCCGGCCCACCGGAAAAGGACTCCATGCTGCCCGAACCCCTCCGCGGTCCCGCCTTCTCCTCCTACGCGCCCCAAGAGGTCGGGTGGCTGCTCCAGGATCTCTCGGCGGTCGAGCTGGAGGCACCGACGGAGGAGCGCGAGGAGGCCATCCAGAGCGGCGGCGCGCACTACGCCGAGTCGCTGCCGGTGGAGTACCAGCCCAGCGCCGACTACCAGCGCCTCTACCAGGGCGCCCTGGAGCTCTCCGCGGCCCGGATGGCCCGCGCGGTCGGCACCGTCACCGAGCTCGTGCTCGCCGAGCGCTCCCCGCGCCCGGTGCTCGTCTCGCTGGCCAGGGCCGGCACCCCCGTGGGTGTACTGATGCGGCGCTGGGCCCGGCACCGGCACGGCCTGGACCTGCCGCACTACGCCGTCTCCATCGTCCGCGGCCGGGGCATCGACGCCAACGCCCTGCGCTGGCTGCGCGACCATCACGACCCCGCCGACGTGGTCTTCGTGGACGGCTGGACGGGCAAGGGCGCGATCACCCGCGAACTCTCCGCCGCGCTCACCGAATTCGAGGGCTTCCACCCGGAGATCGCGGTCCTCGCCGACCCGGGCGGCTGTGTCCGCACCTATGGCACCCGGGACGACTTCCTGATCCCCTCCGCCTGCCTCAACTCCACCGTCTCCGGGCTGATCTCGCGCACCGTCCTCCGCGCCGATCTGGTCGGCCCCGACGACTATCACGGCGCGAAGTACTACCGGGAGCTCGCGGCCGGCGATGTCTCCGGAGCCTTCCTCGACACGGTCGCCGCCCGCTTCGACGAGGTGACCGCCGCGGTGGACGCCGAGGCCAAGGAGCTCCTCGCGGCGGACCGCACCCCCACCTGGGAGGGCTGGGCGGCCGTCGAGCGGATCAGCGAGGAGTACGGCATCCACGACATGAACCTGGTCAAGCCGGGGGTCGGCGAGACCACCCGGGTCCTGCTGCGCCGCGTGCCCTGGAAGATCCTGGCCCGTACCGGCGCCGGCTCCGATCTCGACCATGTCCGGCTCCTGGCCGAACAGCGCGGGGTCCCCGTCGAGGAGGTGGGGGAGCTCCCGTACAGCTGTGTCGGGCTGATCCACCCCCGCTACACCCGGGGCGCCACCGGCGCCGGCGGCACGGCGGTGACCGCGCTGTGAGCTCCGCGACCCCCGCGCGCCCGGCGACCCTGGTCGCCAGCGATCTCGACCGTACGCTGATCTACTCCGCCGGCGCCCTGATGCTCACGGCACCCGACGCGGAGGCCCCCCGGCTGCTCTGTGTGGAGGTGTACCAGGGCAAGCCGCTCTCCTTCGTCACGGAGACGGCGGCCGGGCTGCTGCCGAGGCTGGCCGCCGAGACGGTGTTCGTCCCGGCCACCACCCGCACCCGTGAGCAGTACGGGCGGATCCGCCTCCCCGGCCCCGTACCGGAGTACGCGATCTGCGCCAATGGCGGGCACATCCTGGTCAATGGCGTCTCCGACCCGGAGTGGCGGCGCGCGGTGGCCGCCCGGCTCGACGACGGCTGCGCGCCGCTCGCCGAGATCCGCGACCACCTGGAGACCGGGGCCGACCCGGCGTGGACGCTGAAGCGGCGCACCGCCGAGGATCTCTTCGCCTACCTCGTGGTCGAACGCGAGCTGCTGCCCGGGAGCTGGCTGAAGGAGTTCACCGGATGGGCCGCCGAGCGCGGCTGGGGCGTCTCGATGCAGGGCCGCAAGGTGTACGCGGTGCCGGAGCCGCTGACCAAGAGCGCGGCGGTGCGGGAGGTGGCGCGCCGGACCGGCGCGGAGCGGATCCTGGCGGCCGGGGACTCCCTGCTCGACGCCGATCTGCTGCTGGCGGCGGACCGGGGCTGGCGCCCGGGCCACGGCGAACTGGCCGACAGCGGCTGGGACGCCCCCCGGGTGGAGGCGCTGGCGGAACGCGGAGTCGTGGCGGGGGAGGAGATCCTGCGCCGTTTCCTCGCCTGAGGCGGGGGATCCGGGCTGTCCGGTCCGGGGCTGTCCGGCGTGGTCCGGGGCTGTCCGGGGCGATCTGTTCCGGGACGGGACGAGCGGGGGCGGTACGGGACCGGTGGAGCCGGTTCCGTACCGCCCCCGGTGCTACTTGCGCCGGGCCCCGGGGCCCGGCTTCAGCAGCCGCATGGCCACGAAGGCGAGCACACCCAGCACGGCCAGTACCAGTACCACCTTGGAGTAGGCGGAGACATAGCCGGTCACGCTCTCCCAGTTCTCCCCGAGCAGATACCCGGCGAGTACGAAGATCGTGTTCCAGATGGCGCTGCCCAGGGTGGTCAGGCCGATGAAGACCGGCAGCGGCATCCGCTCCACCCCGGCCGGTACGGAGATCAGTGAGCGGAAGATCGGGATCATCCGCCCGAAGAACACCGCCTTGGTCCCGTGCTTGGCGAACCACGCCTCGGTCTTCTCGATGTCGGCCACCTTGACCAGGGGCAGCTTGGTGGCGATGGCGATGATGCGGTCGCGGCCGAAGAGCGCGCCGATGCCGTACAGCGCCAGGGCGCCGATCACGGATCCGGCGGTGGTCCACACCAGCGCGGCGATCAGATTCATCTGACCGGTGCTCGCCGCGAACCCCGCCAGAGGCAGGATCACCTCGCTCGGGAGGGGCGGGAAGAGATTCTCCAGGGCGATGGCGATACCGGCCCCCGGCGCGCCGAGGGTGTCCATCAGGCTGTTGATCCAGCCCGGGGCGCTGCTCTCGACGCCCGCGGCAGTGCTAACGATCATGGGGTCCATATGCTCAAAGGTAGAAAACCGCAGCTGAAGGGAGTCTGAAGGGGTACCCGTGGGGCTCTCGGGGCCCGGCGGGTACGGGAGGGGAGGCGATCAGCCGCAGCAGCCGCCACCACAGCACCCCCCGCCCCCGCCGGAGCTCGGCGCGGGCGCCGACGACGACTGCGTACCGCCGACGGCGACGGTCGAGAGGAGCCTGACGGTGTCCTCATGCCCCGCGGGGCAACTGGCGGGCTCGGACGACTGGGACATCGGCCGGCTCACTTCGAAGGTGTCGCCGCAGCTGCGGCAGCGGAAGTCGTATCGAGGCATGGCCCAAGGCTACGCGGTCCCCCGGGGGCCGGACCCTCCCGCGAGGGCCTTCCCGGCCGGGCCGCGTCCGGGCCGGCGGGCCGTTGGCGTGTTCGGGCCGGGTCGAGTCGTGGTCCGGGCCGGGTGGCGTCGTGGCGCGGGTCCGCTGGTGTGGTCCGGGCCCGGTGGCGTCGTGCTCCGGGCCCGGTGGCGCGCTCCGGGCCGGTTCAGCGGGTGAAGTACTCGCCGGGACGCGTCTCGATCCCGCCGGTGCCCAGGGTCTTCGCCCCGAGGGCACGCGAACCGGTGGCGGTGACCCCGGAGGAGGTGGATGCGAAGATCCAGACCGCGCCGCGGCGGAAGTCCTCCCCGATGGCGCTCACCGCCAGCTCGTCCCGGCCGTCCCGGTCGCCGTCGATCAT
Organism: Streptomyces sp. CAU 1734; assembly: GCF_039888735.1. Taxonomy (NCBI): domain Bacteria; kingdom Bacillati; phylum Actinomycetota; class Actinomycetes; order Kitasatosporales; family Streptomycetaceae; genus Streptomyces; species Streptomyces sp. CAU 1734. Next base: position 324,879 of record NZ_JBDQQP010000002.1, on the reverse strand, counting down.
TCTGTTCGCCCAGCCGAACCAGTCGCCCTTCTCGGCCGTGCCGGGCACCTTCGGGCTGTTCTGGTCGAACCACTTCGCCCCGCGCCCCGTCGGGCCGTTCCGGGTGCCGTACAGGACGACCACCGCACCGGCGAACCGGAAGCCGTTGACGAACTTCGCCGGCACACCGGCCGCGATGTCCCCGTAACCGTCGCCGTTGAGGTCGCCGATCGCCACGCCCCGGCCGAACTGGTCGGTGATGGGGCCGACCCCTCCGAGGCCCGGGGTGCCGGGGACACCGGGGCTGTCCTGGTTGAGGAAGACGGCGCGCTCCGCCACCGGACCGGAGGGTGATCCCGGCACAAAGGCGATCATGCCGCCCGCGACCGGCAGGACCGGACCGGCGGTCGGCTGGTCCTCGGTGGTGCGGCCGGTGACGACGTCCCCGTAGCCGTCGCCGTTCACATCGCCCACATCGAGGAAATCGCCGCCGGGAAGGATCCGCCCGTCCGCGTACCGCACCGGCTCGGACGCGGCGGGGCCCCCGGGCGTGCCCCGCCAGACGACGGTGTGCCGGTCCGCCCAGCCGGTCTGCCGGTAGCGCTGGGCGACGAGATCGGTCCGCCCGTCGCCGTTCACATCCCCGCTCGCCAGGTCGAGGAGCCCGTGCCCCGCCGGCTCGGTCAGACTCGCCTTCCCGGCGGCCCGGCCGTCCCGCTCGAAGGGGCCGGACAGTACGCGGACGACCGGTGCGTCATCGCCCTCCGCGGCGGCGACATCATGGTCGCCGTCGCCGTCGAAGTCCCCGGTCACCAGATACGAGCCGGCCCGGGCGTACGCCCGCGAACCGGTCAGCAGCACGGCGGAGCCCGCCAGGCCCCGGGGACCGCCCCAGACCGCTGTCACCGAACCGGTCTGCGCGCCCGCGGTGGTCGCCTCGTCGAGGGTGGCCACGAGCAGATCCGTGTATCCGTCCCGGTCGAGGTCGGCGGAGGCGAGCCGGCCGCCGAAACCGTCGCCGCGCTCGGGAGCGCCCACGATGCCCGGCACACCCTGATGGATGAGCTGCTTCCGCTTCGCCGCGCCGAGACCGGCGGCGGAGCCGTACACCACCGCGACCGAGCCGGATCCCCGGTTGCCCGGGACATCGCTGCCGGCGGCGGAGACGGCGAGATCCTCGTATCCGTCCCGGTTGAAGTCGTCCCGGACATCGCCCTTGCCGGGCGAGGCGCGCCCGGCGGGTGTCTCCCGGGCGGCGGCCGTGTCCCGGTCGGTGAGGGTGCTCGGGCCCGCGAGCGTGTCCCGGCCCGCGGCGGGCACGGCGGACGCGACCGGTACGGCGAGCGAGCCGATGACCGCGAGCGCGGCGGCGACTCCGAGGCCGCGATGGGCTCTGGCTGTTCTCATGGAGCACTCCTCATGGGCCGGCATGGGCCCGCACGGGCCGACTGGGGGCGCTCGCGTCCCGCGCTCGCGCCACACCAACTCGACCCGCGATCCGGCCGAAAGGTTGCCCAAGACGAGCCGGGAAGGGCGGTGTTGTCCCTACGGGCCTCCCGGCCGGGTGGCGGGGCCGCCGGGCGCCGGGTGTGCCGGGGTGCACGGGCGGTCCCGAGCGGGCGGGCGGTCCGGGTGCGAGGTCCGTCCGGATGTGCGGGCGGTCCGGGTGCGACGTCAGCCCGGGTGTGTGGCCGTTCCGGGTGCGAGGTCCGTCCGGATGTGCGGGCGGTCCGGGTGTGCGGCCGGGGTCAGCCCGCTCCGGCGCCGCGCTCCTCGCGGATCAGCTCGACCACCCGCGCGGCGGCGCGCCGCACGGCCTCGGTCTCGGTGAGGAAGTGCCAGTAGTCGGGGTGCCGCCCCTCCAGGCCCGCGACCGCCCGGTCCAGGCGGGCCACCGCGTCGTCCAGCGGCCGTGCGTGGCGCTGGTCGGGGGTGTGCCGTCCCGCCATGGCGAGCCGCTGCGCGTCGCGCACCGCGAAACGCGTCCGGTCGATCTCCGGCCGGGGATCCGCGGCGACGGCATTGAGCCGCCGAAGCCGGTCGGCCGCCGCCGACACCGCCTCATCGGTGCTGTTCAGCAGGGCGCGCACGGTGCCGAGCAGGGCAATCGCATCCGGCCACCGCTGCTCGTCCCGGGCCCGGGACGCCTCCCGCAGCTTCTCCTCGGCCTGCCGGACACCGAGCGCGGCCTGCTGGGGCACGGGCTGGAGATCCTGCCAGCAGGCGGCGGAGAACCGCCGGCGCAGCTCGCTGAGGACCGGCTCGACCGAGTCGGCCCGGGTGGTGAGCGCCTGTGCCCGGGTGCGCAGCGACACCAGCCGCTTGTCCATCTCGGCGGCCCGCTCGGGCAGCTGCTCGGCCTCGGCCCGTACGGCCTCTGCCTCCCGCAGCACATGATCGGCGCGGTGCAGGGTCTCGGCGACTCCGTGCCGTCCGGCGCCCTGGTTCAGCATGGTCAGCTCGGGCGCGAGGGCCGCGAGCCGGGCGGCCAGGTCATCCGCCCGCATGCCGGAGCCGCGCACCGCGTCGAGCGCGTTGCTCGCGGAGAGCAGCGCGGCCCGGGCCCGCTCCACCGCCGGGGCCAGCCGGGCGAGCTGGGTCTCCGCCTTGTCGAGCAGCGGGCCGAGCCCCTGCGCGAACCGGTCCAGCTCGCCCTTCACCCGTACCAGCTCGTCCCTGGCGCGGTTCAGCTCCTCGCGCGCCCGGGAGGCGACGGAGGGTTCGAGATCGTCCCGGTCCAGATCGTGCGCGTCGACCGCGCCGATGTACTCATGGCTGACCTCGTCGATCCGCCGCCCGAGAGCGGCGAACCCCTCCACGGCCCGGGCCGCCTGCGGGGAACTGTCCACGGCGGTGATCGTCTCCATCGAGATCCGCAGATCCCGCTGGGCGCTGTCCAGCTCGTAGAAGGCAGCGGCGGCGGCGTCCTTGGCGGCCTGCGCGTCGGCCCGTCTGCTCTCCCCGCGCCCGCCGAACCAGCGGCGGGTCCCGCCGCCGGCGAAGGTCCCGGCGAGCGAGCCGAGAACCAGCGGAAGAGGCAGCAGCATCAGCCCCAGGACATCCCGGACGGCACTCGCTGTCGCTCTCGGCCGCGGCCGCGTGCGTGTCGCCGTCACATCCCTCTCCCGTGCTGCGTCGCCGTACCCGGTTCATTCTCGCACCTGGTAATGACGAACACACGGGTCCAATGGTTCGCGGCCGTCCGGCCGGTGTGGGCCGCCCCGGCTACTCCGCGGCGCGGACCCGGACATTCCCGTTGTCGCTGCGGGCCTCCACCACCCGGGAACTCTCCCGGTCGGTGGGCACGTCCACATCGGCGGACCCGTTCCCGCTCCGCGCCGTGACGGCGTACGGTCCCTCGGCGCGCGGCAGCGTGATCCGGACCTCGCCGTTGTCGCTGACGGCGCTGATCCGGTCGGGCACCTTCCCCGCGCTGACCCCGATATGGACGTTCCCGTTGTCCGACACGGCACTCAGGCGCTCCGCGGCGACATTCTCCGTCGACACCTTTCCATTGGTGGTCCGCAGCTCCAGCGGCCCGGTGGTGTCGCGCACGGTCACATCGCCGTTGTCCGACGCGACGCGCACCGACCCGCTGAGCCCCTCCGCCGTGACGCCGCCGTTGTCGCTGCGCACACTCACGGCGGTGCCCAGGGGCACCTTCACGGTGTGCCGGCCCCGGCAGTCACTCGCGATGGCCGAGCACTTCATCCGCAGCGTGAGTGTGTCCCCCTTCAGCTTCCAGACCTTCTCCGGCCCGCTGCCGCCGAACACCCAGCCGTCGACCTGCCGGCTGACCCGCACATCCGCCACATCGGCCTGGACGACGCTCAGATCGGAGTCGTCGCTGTCGATGACGAGGGTCTTCCCGGAGAGCGCGAACGACTTCCGCTCGACGGGCGCCTCGTCCACATTGGTGTCACCGCATCCGGCGAGCGCGGCGACGAGTATTCCTCCGCCGCTCAGCACCGCGAGCGCGCGGAGCGGACGACTGCGGATCACGGTGGCCGGGCTGGTCACGATTTTTCCCCCTGTGGAGTGGCGCTGTGAGCACTCACACTAGGAATCCGGGCCCGGCGTCACGATCCTGCCGCCCACCCTGTTCATGGTGGGGTTAGCCCCCGCAACCGGACACCGGCCGGATCCGGAACCGGACCCCCGACCGGACCCCCGGCCGGGCCCGCGCCACGACCCGCGATCGGCTCCGCGACAGGCCCCGTATCCGGGCCCACGCCCGGAGGGGAACGGGTTTGCGGGAGGGCCCCGGGTGCCATGTACGCTGTTCACTCATCCACGGGTGCGTAGCTCAGGGGTAGAGCGCCGCTCTTACAAAGCGGATGTCGGCGGTTCGAAACCGTCCGCGCCCACCAGTGTGACCAGGGAAAACGCCTCGGACCGAGTAGGGTCCGGGGCGTTTCGCCGCTCCGGGCAGCAGCCGGCCGCTCCGGGATCCGCCGGGGCTTCGCGAGGCTTCGGCCGTTTCCGGTGCCGGGGCGGTCCTACGTCCCGGGACCTGGTCCCGCCGCCGGATGTGATCGAACGCGGCGCGCCATAGTCTCCCCTCATGACCGAAGTTGACGCCCGCCGCAGTGGACCCCGCAGCCCCGGGGAGCGCAAGCGCCAGGCCCTGGAACGGCTCGCGCGGGACATCGATGTGTGGGTCGCCACGGCGGATGCCGACGGCGAGCCGTGCCTCGTGCCGCTCACCTTCTGCTGGGACGGCGAGGCGGTGTGGCTGGCCACCCGCCGCACCAATCCGACCGGGCGCAATCTGTCCGCGTCGGGCCGGGTCCGGCTCTCCTTCGGGCACACCCGTGACGTGGTCCTCGTCCACGGAACCGCCCGTGCGGTGCCCCGCGAGGAGCTGCCGGACGGGGTGGGCGACGCCTTCGCGGCCAAGGACGGCTGGGATCCCCGGCGGGATCATCCGGCCTATCTGTTCTACCGGGTCGTTCCGCAACTGCTCCAGGCGTGGGGGACGGTGGCCGAGATGCCCGGGAGAACTCTGCTGCGTGACGGGAAGTGGCTCCTCTAGCCGGCTGTTCCGGGGCCGGACCCGGTGATCGGCCGGCGGCAGGGCAGGATGGTGCCGTGGCGATCATGGTTGTGGAGATTCATGTGCCGTTGCTGCCGACCCCGGGTCTGCCGGACGGCGCCTACCCGTTTCCCTGGATCGACGAGGTCGGGAACTTCCTGACCGACGTGGAGATCCGGGGCGGCGCTGAGGTCTTCGACGACGGCGAGGAGGACGGGGACCACTATGTCTTCTCCGTCACCGGCGCCGGCGAGGAGGATCTCCTGGCGCTGGCCTCACGAGTGGCCGGGCTGCCCGGAGTTCCCGCCGGGACCTACGCCGTCGTCGGCGACGACGGGGACGGCGAGCCCGGGGCCGGGAGACGGGTGGCACTCGCACCGGCCGGGGAATGAGCTCCGCCCGTACGGGAGCGGGTCCGGCCGGCCGGCGGCGGATGTCATGATCGGACGATGACACCGACCCGGGGGAAACGCCCCGGTGATGGTGGATCGCGGCACCGGGCGCCTGATCGCCGCTCACTTCGGCGCTCCTCCGGAGCGGCAGGTGGCGGATCATGAGCGCCGGCTGCGGCGCGAGGCCCACGCACGGAACACGGCCGCGGCGGGACGAGCGGCGCGGGAGCGCGGCGACACGGTGCGCTGACTCTCGCGCGGTAACGCCGGTACGGCGCGGGCTATTCGTCCTCCATCGCCCCGCAGGAGGAGCAGATCCAGAGCTCGCGCTGTAACCACATGGTGCGGCGGCAGCGGGCGCAGCCCTTGGTGTGGATGCCCCGGGGGCCCATCAGCGGAGGGTCGGGGGTGGTGGCGGCGTACTCGGCGATGCGGGCGCGCAGCCGGTGGTCGTCGGTGTTCGCCATGCGGAGCAGGCGCGCGGTGCGGGAGCGGGCTTCGTCGGCGAAGTCGGTCATCTCGGGCCGCAGACTACTGGGAGTCCGTGCGCGGCGCGGCACTCCGTGCCGTGTCACCCGGCGAGTCGGACGGTGCTGGGGGCGGGGCAACCCGGCGCGTGCGGTCAGGCGTTCAGCCAGGTGCGGCGGTCCCGCGCCACGCTGTGCACCAGGTCGGCCCGGGCGCCGGTGAGGGCGCCCGCGAGCGGTCCCAGAGCCGCCACCTCGCGCTCGCGGTAGACGCGTAACTCCAGTCCGGCCGGCGGCACGGTGAGGCCGGTGACACCCGTGAGGACCAGCACCGGCTGGACCGGGACCGTGAAGCCGCAGTAGCGGGTCAGGACCTTCTCGACGCGGTGGGCCCCGGCCCGGATCCTGGTCGGACAGGGCTGCGGCGGGCCGCCGTCGACCGTCAGCGAGTCGTTGTCGACCCGTACCGATCCGCCCTCGTGGTGTTCGGTGCCGATACAGAACACCCCGCCCGGGCCGATCAGCAGATGGTCGATGTCCGCCTCGCGCGGCAGTGGCACCGCGTGCAGCACATACCAGCCGTGCCGGCCCAGCCGGTTCAGCTCGGAGCCCACCCGCCGCTCGGCCGCCAGGGCCCGGCGCCAGGTCTCCGCGGGGGTGCGCCGGCGCGGCAGCCCGCCGAGGAGGCGTTTCAGCGGGCCGGGGCCGTACGCGGGGAGACCGGCGCGGGCCGCCGCACCCGGGCGGCGGGTGCTCAGATCGTTCTCCGGGGTCAGCGGCGGCAGGGCGCGGCGGGGCCGTGGGGGAACCGCTGACAGCCGCCGGGCGGTGGGGGTGTGCCGGGCGAGCGCGTCGAGCACCGCGTCCCGGTAGCCGGGGCCGGCCAGGGTCAACTCGCCGGTTCTGCGGTCCGCCCAGCCCACCGGCGTACCGTCCGGGAGATCCACATAGAGCCGGTCGTGCCCGTCCAGCTTCCAAGCGGTGACCTTCAGATTCTCCACCGGACCCCTCCGACAGCGGCGCCGACCAGTGCGGCCATGGCAGCAGTGCGGCGGCCGGGCGCACAAGGAAGCATCCCCGGCGCCCGGGCGCACGGGACCGCGCGCGGGCGCCGGCGACCGGTACGACGGCCCGGTGCCGTACGGTCGGGCGGTCCGGCCTCAGGAAGCCTTCGCGCCGAGCCGGACGGCCGTCACCTCGATCCGATTCCGGGCCTCGTCCCGGCGGGCGATCGGTGTGGAGCCGTCGTCCGGCGGCGCGTCCCGACCTCCCGACGGGCTCCGGGGGCCGAGGAGGACGAGCCCCTCGTCGCCGGGGCCGGCGCGGTGGGCATGGGCGGATGTCCTCTCCCGGCAGGGGCACCCGTCGTGCTGGTGACCAAGGCGACGGGAAGGCCAACCGACCCCACCGGCAGTCGGGTTCGGTCCTGAATTGGCCGGCCGCCGTTTCAGACGCTGGTGGTGGACCCGGGACGGATGATCATCAGGATGGTGACCGTCGCCCAGAGGAGGTTGAAGACCCCGGTCAGCATCGCGAGCCGGGCACCGGCCCGCGCGCCCGACCCGGACTCCGGAACCGATTCGGAGCCGGAGCCGGGGGTCTCGGCGGCGGCCAGGGCGCTCTCCTGCTCCGGGAGCACGAGGACCCAGAGCACCGCCGCCGCGATCACCGTCAGGATCATCGAGGCGATCAGCCAGGCGCTGCCCAGCACTCCGAGGCCGAGCGCCGTGGCCAGCCCCAGTACCGGGACGCTGATGCCGACCCCGGCGTACACCCGGCAGATGCGGTGCAGCGTGCGCAGCGCCGACAGCGCGCCCGCGTCGCCGGGATGGGCACGGGCGTGGCGCAGGGCTCTGGGGAAGATGCTGGCCGCCACCGCGACCGGGCCGACCGCCAGGATCGCGGCCAGGACATGGAGGATGAGGAAGATCTTGTTCACCGGATCCGCTCCCGTCCGGCCGCGGGGCGCGGGGCGCGGAGCCGGGGGGCGGGGGCGGCGGGGGAGTGGGGCCGGGGATTCCGGACAGGCATGGGCGTTTCCGTTCCGTGGCGGAGCACCGGTCCGCTGCGGGAACCGGGTGAGGGGTGCGATGGGAGATCGTCCGTTCACGGTAGTGAGCGGGCCGGTACGGGCACAGTGGCGGAACTGCCACCTCCCGCCGGGATCTCGCCAGGCTCCTCGGGACCCGCCGCGGGGCTGTCGCCCGGCCGCGCCACTCCCTAGAGTTCGGGGCGTCCGGCAGCGGTTCGTCCCCGGGGGGTCCATGAGCACGGTCGATCCGGCCGCCGAACGGCCACGCGGAGCCGCGGCCGGGCGCGGAAGGGGCCCGTCCCGCATCGGCGCCGCGGTGGGACTGCCGCTCTTCGCCGGCGTCTGGATCCTCTTCGGGCTGGGCCTCGCCGATATGGCGGTCTTCCCTCTCGGCGATCTCTATCTCACCGATGACACCCGGCCTGCCAATGACCTTCCGGGGCTTCTCTGGGCCGTCTTCCTCGCCGTGTTCATCACGCCGCTCGCCGGCGGCGCGGTGCGCCCCGGACCGGCCGTCCTCTCCGCCGTCGCCGGTCTCGGCGCGGCGGCGGGGTTTCTGTTCGGCGCCCGGGAGTTCTGGGTGGAGCCGCCCGCCCCCGGGGTCTTCACCGACGCCGCCGGGACGGCGGCCGGGGAGTGGGGCGCCGGGGCGTGGATCGCCTGGACCGCGCGGTACTGGGTGCCCGCGGTGCTGGTGGTCCTCGCCGTGCTGCGGGCCGGTGTCTCACTGCGGCTCGCGCGGCTGCGCGGGCGGCGGGCGGAACGGATCCGCACGGTGATCGCGACCGGTCACCGGACCCGGGGCGTGGTCACCGGTGCCGAGGAGACCGGGATCGAGATCCGGAACCGGCCGTGCGTCCGGTTCGTCGTGAGATTCACCGACCACGCGGGGGTGGACCGCTGGGTCACCAAGCTCGCCGACTTCGACCGGACCGCGCCGCCGCGGGCCGGGGACCCGGTGACCGTCTGGTTCGATCCGGCCGATCCGGGCGATGAGCGGTCGATTCCGGTCTCACTGACCATGGCGGACGATGCCGGCACCGCCCCGGCCGCGGATTTCCGCACCATCGTCTGAGCGCCGGGGGCACACTGGAATCATGTGCCGCAGTATCAAGACTCTCCGCCCGCCGGTACTGCCCGAGCAGGCGACCGAGGACGACATCCGGGCCGCCGCGTTGCAGTACGTCCGCAAGGTGTCCGGATTCCGGGCGCCGGCCGAGCACAACCGTGAGGTGTTCGAGCGGGCCGTCGACGAGATCACCGAGGCGACCCGCAGACTTCTGGACGGTCTGGAGATCCGCGGGGTGCCCAAACGGGTTCCGTAGGCAGCGCCCGCCCGCGTACATCGCTCATCCGGCGCGCACACCGCTGATCCCGGGCCCATCACCGCGTGATCGGCGCCGGACCGGGGGTGAGCCGTGCGGTTACGCGGCTTCCGGCGCGGGGACCGGGCGGCGCCGCATCACATAGGCCGCGAGTGCCCCGGCGCCGAAGAGCGCCATGACGGAGACGGCCGCGCCGAACCAGCTCGCGCCCAGCCACTGCCCGCCGAAGTAGCCGAGGCCCACGCTGTAGCCGGCCCAGGCGACGCCCGCCACCGCGGACCAGGGCAGGAATTCCTTCACCTTGCGGTGCGCGGCGCCCGCGCCCAGGGAGACCACCGAGCGGCCCGCCGGAGCGAATCTGGCGATCACCACCAGGATGCCGCCGCCGCGGTTGAGCGCCGTGCCCAGCCGGTCCTGTGCGCTGGTCAGCCGCCGGGACTTGGCGATGGCCCGGTCGAAACGCCGGCCGCCGCGCCGGGCCAGCCGGTAGGCCACCAGATCGCCCAGGACGGACGCGGTGGCCGCGCAGAGCACCAGTACCAGCAGCGAGGGGACTTCCCGGGGGACCTGTCCGGCCGCGCCGGCCACCGTGCCGACCGTGGTCGAACCGGCCGCCGCAGCGGTCGCCGCCGTGATCACCAGGACACCGCTCGGCAGTACGGGCAGGAAGACATCGAGGAGTACGGAGATGGCCACAACCGCGTAGATCCAAGGGCTGCCGGTCAGCGGCCCCAGACTCTCAAGCACGTGCCTCTCCCCGTTTCGTGGACTTGCCGCGACGCTGGAGGTGGTCGGTTGTGGCGGCAGTGACAGCTGTACAGCGTACGCCGGACGTTTGCCCTCAGATCACCCGGGGGTCGCCGATGTTGTGATCATCACTTTACGTCCGAGGGTGGGTGTGAGCTGGGGAATTTCCGTGATCGGCGGTGCCGGGACGCGGTCTCTGCGGGGGCTCGCGCAGCGCGCCCGGACCCTCGTGCGAGGGTCCGGGCGCGTGGGGGAGAAGGGGCGGGGCCGGAGTGTTCCACCGGCCCCGCCACAGGTGCGCGGCCGGGAAAGGCGGCCGGCGGGAGAGGCCGGGGGAAGCGGCCGGGGAGGGGGCGCTCAGGCGGAGGCCGCAGCCGGCTCGCGCTCCTTCGCGCCCTCCGGCGCGGCGCCGCCGCGCGCGCCGCGCGGTGCGAACACCTTCTCCAGCGAGAGCGCGCCGGGTCCGGTGAAGACCAGCAGCAGGAAGGCCCAGCAGAAGATCGCCGCGGACTCTCCGCTGTTCTCCAGCGGGAAGAGCCCGTCGGCCTGGTGCTCCACGAAGTACGCGTACGCCATGGAACCGGAGGCGATGAAGGCGGCGCTGCGGGTGCCGAAGCCGAGCATCACCAGTCCGCCGCCGACCAGCTGGATCACCGCCGCGTACCACCCGGGCCAACTGCCCGTTTCGACGGTGCCGCCGCCGTGCGCGCCGCCGAGGACGCCGAAGAGCGACGCCGCTCCATGACAGGCGAAGAGCAGGCCGACGACGATGCGGAAGAGGCCGAGCGCATAGGGCTGGGACCGGTTCAGCTTTCCGGACAGGGAGTTCTGGGACATGGGGGGACTCCAGAGGTGGGGGTCTATGGAATCGAACACCTCCAAGTTAGGGAACCCTCACCATTACTTGCAAGTTCAACATTCCCGCTGGGGGCGTTTCTCATCCGAATCTCATATCGGTGTCGGGAACTCGTCCGGAATCCGTCCGATTCACTCCCGGGGCAGTGGAGTTGTGGTCTTTTGCCGCTGTTCCGCCCCCGGACCGGCGGCCGTCACTCCTCCCCGGCCAGCCACCGCTCGTCGGCGGTCACCAGCTGGGCGCCGCCGGTCCCGCCGTCCGCCGCGGCCCGGGCCTGCTCCAGCCGCAGCCGGGCCGACCGTCCGCGCAGTGTCAGCGTCATCAGCTGATTGCCGAACCACGGCCCGCCCGTGCGCTCCCAGTGCACGGACGGCCTTCCCGTACGGCCGTGGCGGGCCAGCAGATGGCCCATCCGCCGGCCGATCCGGCTCCAGCCGAAGTGGAAGCCGAGCTGGATCATGCGCGGAATGGAGTTGTGCACCGGGGAGCAGGTGAGCTGGAGCACCCGGGCGGCGGGGCCGGCCGCGCCCCGCCAGTCGGGCTCGGCGACATAGGCGTGGTGCACATCGCCGGAGAGTACGCAGATGGTCGCCGGCGCCTCCGGCCCGCCGCCGGTCTCGGCGATCAGCGCGGTCAGTTCCTCGAAGGAGGCGGGGAAGGCGGCCCAGTGCTCCAGGTCGGCCGCGCGCCGCACCTTCTCGCCGAGGCGTGCCCAGCGGGCTCCGCGCTCGCCCCGGCAGAGGGCGGCGTCCCAGCTCTCCGCGTCGTGGACCAGGAGCGGCAGCAGCCAGGGCAGCGAGGTGCCGATGAGGAGATGGTCGACGTCCTCCCGCCGGTCCAGCGCCTGCTCCCGCAGCCAGCGGGCCTCGCCCGGGTCGAGCATGGCCCGGTGCTCCTCGCCGAGCACCCGGGCGGCCCGGGTGTCGACCATCAGCAGCCGGGTGCGGCCCAGATCGCGGCGGTAACTCCAGCGCACCGCCGCCGGATCCGCGTCCGCGCGCTCGGCGAAGGCGCGCAGTACCCCGGTTCCGTCGGCGCTCCCGGCGGAGTCGGCGCCGTCTCCGCCGGCCGACCGGACGGCCGTGAACACCTCGTCCGCGGCCAGTTCGGCGGGGGAGAGATTGCCCAGATGCTGATAGACCCAGTACGACATCAGCCCGCTCACCACCCGCTCCCGCCACCACGGCAGGGCGCGCACCTCGGCCAGCCAGGCGGCGCTGGTGTTCCAGTCGTCGATCAGGTCGTGATCATCGAAGATCATCAGACTGGGGACGGTGGAGAGCAGCCAGCGCACCTCGGGATCGAGCCAGGACTCGTCGTAGAGCCGGGTGTACTCCTCGTAGTCGGCCACCTCCGCGCCCGGCGGCTCGGTCAGATCGCGGCGCTCGGCGAGCCAGGCCCGGGTCTCCTTCGAGACCTCGTCCGCGTAGACCTGATCGCCGAGGAGGAGCAGGACATCGGGCCGGACGGCGGAGGGGTCGGCGGCCAGCCGGACCGCGAGGGTGTCGAGCGCGTCCGGGCCCACCGGGTCGTGTTCGCCCGCCGGTTTGGCGGCCCAGCGGCAGGAGCCGAAGGAGACGGTGACGCCGGCCGACGGCACGGCGGGTGAGGAGATGACGGAGGGCGGGAAGGCGGAACCGGGCGGCGGCCAGACCCGCTCCCCGTCGAGCAGCACCTCGTACTCCGTCGTCGTGCCCGGGGTCAGTCCGGCCACGGTCACCAGGGCGTAGTGGTGCCCGGCGACACGGAAGGCGCGGGCGGTGCCGCCCGCGCCGTCCGCGCACCGCACCTCGGCCGTGCACGCCCGGTCGGTCTCGACCCAGACGGTGGCCTCGCGGCCGGCCTCCCAGTCGACATACCGCAGCAGTGGTCCCAGACACAGCCCGGCCGTGGTCGCCATGAGTCGTCCTCCTCCGTCGCCCCGTACGGTACGGAACGACGGCGGCTGGGGAACCGTTTCCGCACCGTGTTTCCCGTGCCGTTCGGCGGCGTGGCCGGTACGGGACGGGGCGTACGGTGCGGAACCGGACGGGGCGACCGGCGGCGGCTCCCGCCGGTGGATCAGCAGGCGTTGAGCAGGGTGCGGAGGGCGCTCTTCTCGGCGCTGTCCAGGGCCAGGCCGTAGTGGTGCTTCACCTGGACCCACATCCGGGCGTAGGTGCAGCGGTAGGAGGTCCGCGCCGGCAGCCATTTCGCCGGGTCCTTGTCGCCCTTGGCCTGGTTGACGTTGTCGGTGACGGCGATCAGTTGCGGGCGGGCCAGATCGTTGGCGAACGTCTTCCGGGTGGCCGTGGTCCAGCTGTTGGCGCCGGAACGCCATGCCTCGGCGAGCGGGATGACATGGTCGATGTCCACATCGGAGGCCGCGGTCCAGGTCGCGCCCTCGTAGGCGGAGTACCAACTGCCGCTGGTCGCCGCGCAGCTGCTGTTCTGGACCACATTGACGCCGTCCCGCTTGAGGACGACCTCCCGGGTGTTGCAGGCGCCGTACTGCGTGCTCCAGTGCGGGAAGAGATCGCGGCTGTAGCCGCTGGAGGAGCCCTCGGCGCGCACGGTGAGCTGGTCGAGGTAGATCTTGGCGGTGGCGGCGCTGACGGGGGTGGGCGGCGCGGCCACCGCGGCCGGGGCGCCGGCCAGCAGACCGCCGGCGGCGAGTGTGCCGGTGACGGCGAGGACGGCCGCGGCGCGGCGTACCCGGCGCATGCGGAGGGAGGGACGGGGGTGACGCGCGTAGACGGCGGACATGTGAACTCCCTGTGGTGTTCGGGTGGGGGGCGGGGCGCCGGGACGGCCTTGTCCGGCCACCCTGGCGGCCCCGGGTGTCGGCGCCATGAGCACCGGGTAACAGAGTGAAGACATGGACACGTCAAATCAAGTGTTCTGAAAGACCGGCATATCCGAACGGGCGTCGTAAGGTTGGCGGGTGCTGCTCACGGTCAATGTCACCTTCGGGGCGGTGCTGGCCGTACTGCTCGCCCTCGCGGCGGCCGTGGCCGCGCTCGCGCACCTCGGCCGGGCCCGCGAGATCGTCACCGCGGGGGTGCGGGCGGCGCTCCAGCTCGCGGCCGTCTCCCTGGTCATCGGCTGGGTGGTCCGGTCGCTGCCGCTGCTCTTCGCCTTCATCCTGCTGATGTACGCGGTCGCCGTGCGCACCGCGGGCCGCCGGATCACCCGCAACGGAACCTGGTGGTGGGCCGCGCTCCCCATCGCCGCCGGGGTCTTCCCCGTCGTCGGCGCGCTGGTGCTGACCGGTCTCGTACCGCTGAAAGGGATCGCCCTGGTCCCCGTCGCCGGGATCCTCATCGGCGGCGCGCTCACCGCGACCGTGCTCGCCGGGCGGCGGGCGCTGGACGAGCTGAAGCTGCGCCACGGCGAGGTCGAGGCGGGCATGGCGCTCGGGCTGCTCGACCGCGATGCCCGGCTGGAGGTGGCCCGGGGGCCGGCCGCGGACGCGCTGCTGCCCGGTCTCGACCAGACCCGGACCGTGGGTCTGGTCACACTTCCGGGTGCCTTCGTCGGCATGCTCCTGGGCGGTGCTTCTCCGCTGCTGGCCGGGGCGGTGCAGCTGTTCGTCCTGGTCGGGCTGATGGCCGTACAGGCGGTGGCGGTGGCCGCGGCGCTGGAGCTGGTGGCGCGCGGCAGGCTTCACCGTGACGGTGTCCCGCCGGGCGGGTGACGTATTCTGAACGGAGCAGAAGGGGAGTAGCTCTTCGCCGGAACGTCGACATACTGCTGGGCCCTGTGCCCGGCCGGCGCCCGGAGGCGGACCGCGAGGACCGCCAGCGAGACCTTCGGCCGCAGTGTTGTCCATCGACGCTGCCGTGCCGAAGCGACCCCTTTTCCACCCGGTACTCCTACCGGATCAGGTCTCTCGGTGCGGGCAGCCCGACCGATTGAGGAATCCTTCCGTGATCAGCTTCACCGTCATGGCGATCACCTTCGGCGTCGTCTTCCTCGCCGAACTGCCCGACAAGACCGCGCTCGCCGGTCTGATGCTCGGCACCCGCTATCGCGCCTCCTATGTCTTCGCCGGAGTCGCCGCCGCCTTCGCCGTCCATGTCGCCCTGGCCATCGCGGCGGGCAGCGTGCTGACCCTGCTGCCGCAGCGGCTGGTGCAGGCCGTGGTCGGCGTGCTCTTCCTCGCGGGGGCGCTGGTGCTGCTGCTGCGGAAGTCCGGCGATGACGAGGAGAACATCAAGCCCCCGGCCGACCAGTCCTTCTGGAAGGTCTCCGGCGCGGGCTTCATGCTCATCCTGGTCGCCGAGTTCGGCGATCTGACCCAGATCATGACGGCCAACCTGGCCGCCCGATACGACAACCCGGTCTCCGTCGGCATCGGCGCGGTCCTGGCCCTCTGGTCGGTCGCGGCCATCGGCATCCTGGGCGGGCGCACCCTGATGAAGTACGTCCCCCTCCGCCTCATCACCAAGGTCGCGGCGGCGCTGATGCTGGCACTGGCGGGCTTCAGCCTCTACGAGGCGATCACCGGCTGAGACACACGGAGGGGGCGGGGCGGCCCAATGGCCGCCCCGCCCCCTCCGTGTGTCCGGGTGCCGGTGGCTCCGAAAAGGAAAGCCCTAACCCGCCGCGCTCAGGCGGATCGTGCCGTCGCCGGAGACCGAGACGGTCAGGGCGCGCAGGTCGTCCACATGGAGGTCGGGGGCGAGCGGCTCGGCGCGCGGGCCGACGCCCACGACGCGCATGCCCGCCGCGCGGGCCGCGAGGATGCCCGCCTCGGAGTCCTCGAAGGCGACACAGTCGGCCGGGGGGAAGCCCAGCTCGGCCGCGCCCTTCAGGAAGCCCTCGGGGTCCGGCTTGCTCGCGCCGACGTGTTCGGCGGTGATCCGGGCGGCCGGGAGGGGCAGTCCGGCGGCGGCCATCCGGGCGCGGGCCAGTGCCTCGTCCGCGGAGGTGACCAGGGCGTGGGGGAGCGCGGCTATGGCGGCGAGGAAGGCCGGGGCGCCGGGTATCGGGACCACGCCCGCCACATCGGCGGTCTCGCGGGCCAGCATCACCGCGTTGTCCGCGTGGTTCTGCGCCATCGGGCGGTGCGGGAGCAGCTCGGCCATCGTGGCCCAGCCCTGGCGTCCGTGGACGACCTTCAGCGTCTCGTCCGGGTCGAGGCCGTGCTCCACCGCCCACTCGCGCCAGATCCGGGCCACCGCCGCGTCCGAGTTGACCAGGGTGCCGTCCATGTCCAGCAGCAGGGCGCGGGCGGTGAGGGCGGCGGCGGGAGTGGCGTCGGACATCGGTGTGCCTCCAGAGGCGGGAGGAAAGAGCAACGCGGCCCCGCCCGCCGGTCAGGGAATACGGACGGAACCGCTTTGTTTCAACACGATACAAAATAAGTCGGACAGAAGCCACCCCCTGACACCCTGGCCCCTGCTTTCACTGGCCCCAGCCACCCCCGGACCATCTCCGCAGGCCGGAACCGGCCGTCTCCAGCACGATGGGGAGGACGTGGACCCGAGGGAGATCGGTATGGCCCAGGAAGTCGGCACCACGCCCATGAGCCCGGCCCCCGGCGAGGGCCAGAACCGCCGGGACGTCCTGGTCGCCATCGGCGCGCTGCTGCTCGGCATGCTGCTCGCGGCACTCGACCAGACCATCGTCTCCACCGCACTGCCCACCATCGTCAGCGAACTCGGCGGACTGGAGCATCTCTCCTGGGTGGTCACCGCCTATCTGCTGGCCTCCACGGCCGCCACCCCGCTCTGGGGGAAACTCGGCGACCAGTACGGCCGGAAGAAGCTCTTCCAGGCCGCCATCGTCATCTTCCTGATCGGCTCCGCACTCTGCGGCATCGCCCAGAACATGCCCCAGCTCATCGCCTTCCGCGGCCTCCAGGGCCTGGGCGGCGGCGGGCTGATGGTGCTCTCCATGGCCATCGTCGGCGATATCGTCTCCCCCCGGGAACGCGGTCGCTACCAGGGACTCTTCGGCGCCGTCTTCGGCGCCAGCAGTGTCCTCGGGCCCCTGCTCGGCGGCTTCTTCACCCAGCATCTGAGCTGGCGCTGGGTCTTCTACATCAATCTGCCGATCGGTGCCGTCGCCCTCGGTGTCATCGCCGCCGTGCTGCACATCCCGGCCCGCCCCACCCGGCACACCATCGACTACCTCGGCACCTTCCTCATCGCCTCGGTCGCCACCTGCTTCGTGCTCGTCGCCTCCCTCGGCGGCACCACCTGGGCCTGGGGCTCGGCACAGATCATCGGGCTCGCCGCGCTCGGCGCCGTGCTGCTGGTGCTCTTCATCGGAGTCGAACGCCGCGCCGCCGAACCGGTGCTCCCGCTCCCGCTCTTCAAGATCCGCACCTTCAGCCTGGTCGCCGTGATCAGCTTCATCATCGGCTTCGCGATGTTCGGGGCGATGACCTTTCTGCCGACCTTCCTCCAGGTCGTCCAGGGAGTGACCCCCACCCTCTCCGGCGTCCATATGCTCCCGATGGTCTTCGGGCTGCTGATCGCCTCCACCGCGTCCGGGCAGACAGTCAGCCGCACCGGCCGGTGGAAGATCTTCCCCATCGCCGGAACCGCCATCACCGCCGTCGGGCTCTTCCTCCTCCACTGGCTCACCGAATCCAGCCCCACCTGGATGATCAGCCTCTACTTCTTCGTCTTCGGCTCCGGACTCGGCCTGGTGATGCAGGTACTGGTCCTCGTGGTCCAGAACGCCGTCCGCTACGAGGACCTCGGCGTGGCCACCTCGGGCGCCACCTTCTTCCGCTCGATCGGCGCCTCCTTCGGCGTCGCCATCTTCGGCACGATCTTCTCCACCGGCCTCCAGCGCAACCTCACCGACGCGCTCGCCGGGCGGCCCGTGCCCCCGGGCGCCGGAGCGGACGCGCTCGCCGCCGACCCCCAGGCGATATCCCAGCTCCCGCCCGCACTGCGGGAACCGGTGATCCATGCCTTCGCCATGTCCATCACCGATGTCTTCCTCTATGCCGTGCCCGTGGTCCTCCTCGCCTTTCTGGTGTCCTGGTTCCTCAAGGAGGACCGGCTGCGCGGCTCCGTCACCGCCCCGGACCCCAGCCAGACCCTCGCCTCCAATCCCGTCCAGCGCTCCTCCCACGAGGAAGCCGCCCGTGCCCTGTCGGTGCTCGGCTCCCGCGAGGGCCGCCGGCAGATCTACGAGAAGATCACCGCCAGGGCCGGCTACGACCTGCTGCCGGCCGCCGGCTGGCTGCTGCTCCGCATCCGCCGCCACGGCACCGTGCAACCCGCGCTGCTCGCCGACACCACTCCCGTGCCCCTGCGGGTGATCACCGAGGCCGACCGGCAGTTGGAGGAACGCGGGCTGATCCGCCGGGAGGGGGTGCAGGTCATCCTCACCGAGAGCGGTCTCCAGACCGCCGTACACCTCGCCAAGGCCCGTGAGGAGTCGCTCTCCGAGCTGCTCGGCGACTGGTGGGGCCCCGAACGCCCCACCGACCTGGTCCAGCTCGTGGAGGAGCTGACCGCCGAACTCTGCGGCTCCGACCAGGAACGCCCCGGCGGCCACACCCCGCCCCGCGACCACCGCGCCCCCTGACCCCGAGGGCCCTGACCACCGCGCCCCCTGACCCCGAGGGCCCTGACCACCGCGCCCCCTGACCCCGAGGGCCCTGACCACCGCGCCCCCTGACGCCGAGGGCCCGGGAGCCGGTCAAAGGGTCTTGCCGTACCAGATCTCCATATACGGGCCCGAGCAGTACGCCGGGATCTCTTCGTACCCGTGCCGGGTGTAGAGCGCCCGCGCCTCCACCAGATCCAGCCTGGTGTTGAGCACCATCTCGCGCGCCCCGAGCCCCCGTGCCCCCTCCTCCAGCGCCGTCATGAGCAGATCCGCGCCCTTCCTCCCCCGGAACGCGGGGCGGACGAAGACCCGTGTCAGCTCGGCGCGCCCGGCGTCCAGCATCAGTACGCCGCCGCAGGCCGCCGCATCGCCGCCGTACCGCCCGACCAGGAACTGACCCGTGGGCGGGGTCAGCAGCTCGGCGCCGTCCCCGGTGAGGCCCCCGTCGATCTCCGCCCGGGTCGCGGGCCGCTGCCAATAGCGGCTCGCGACCTCGGTGTAGTACTCACGGCGCAGGAGGCCGGCATCGGCCGAGCCGACCGCCTCGGGGGTGATGGTCCAGTGGGTCATACCGCTTCTCTACCGGAGCCATACCCCACTCCACCAGCGGTTTTCCCACCGGGCCGGATGGCCGGCGGGTGTCAGCCCCTGGGCGCGGCCGACTGGACGACCTCGAACGACCAGAGCGTGGAACCGCTCGCCGCCGGCTTGGGCTTGTCGCCGCCCTCGGCCCGGCCCTCCGCCGGGGCGTGGGCGCCGCGCATGGAACCCGCCATCCACGCCTCGAAGGCTTCCTCGCTGCTCCAGCGGGTGTAGACCAGATACTGATCGGTCCCCTCCAGCGGACGCAGCAGCTCGAACCACTCGAACCCGTCGGCATTCTCCACCGACCCGGCACGGGCGGCGAACCGCTTCTCCAGGATCTCGCGCTGCTCGGCCGGGACAGTCAGCACATTGATCTTCACAACACTGGCCATGGGACATCCTTCGCACGGGATCTCACAGGGACCCCATCGGGGCTCATCAGGATCCCGACCGTACCTCCCGGGTCCGGTGCCGGGCCGGGGAGGTACCGGACGAACCCGGTCCGGGCGTCGCCCCGCGTGTCGCTCCGACCGGTGTGCCGGGCGGTGTCCCGGGGGCAGCGCCCGCTGTCCGCCGCCGGTGCCCCGGGGGCGGGGCACCGCGATGCCCCGGTCGGCGGTGCTCATCGGCTCGCTCATCGGCTCTCTCCTCGCAGTCACCCGACGCGGTAATCCGTTACGGAAAGTGTTCACCGACTCCACCCCGCGCGTCGAGGGGATGGCGATGGCACGCCAGAAACGGAATCCGCCGCCCCGCCCCACACACACACACCCGCAGCCCCCCACCACGCCGGCTCCGCACCCCACCCCCCCGCACCCCAACACCCCACACCCGCTCACTCCGCGCGGCCGGCCGCCCCGGCCAGTACCTCCGCCGCCTCGGCGCAACGCCCCGCCGCCGTCAGCATCGAGGCCATCTCCCGGCGCCACTCCAGCGTCTCGGCGGCATCCCGCCCGAGAGTGCGCTCGCGCGCCGCGAGCACCCGGCCGGCCACTTCGAGCGCCGTGTCGAACGCGCCGCACTCCGCATGCGCGACGGCGAGACGGGCGAGCCGGGGCAGGGTCCGCGCATGGTCCGCGCCGAGAACGGCCGTCAGCCCCTCGACCGCCCGCTCGTAGTACGGAATCGCGAGCTCCGGCGCCCCCATGCCGTGATGGATCACGGCGAGGCCGTCCGACCGGACGAACTCCTCCAGATGCCCCGGACCGTGGAGCTCCACCGTCTCCGCGAGCAGCTCCCCGCCGAGCTCCAGCGCCGGGGCGTACTCCCCGGCCTCCACGAGGGTCTCGCAGAGCGCGCTCCGGCGCTCGCGGCGGACCGCCGCCGGGACGGTCGCCGGAACGGCCCGCTCCATCAGGGGGATCGCCCGCGCGGGCGCACCGGATCTCCGGTGGACATCCGCCAGCCGGAAACGGGTCTCCGCCGTGTCCGCGTGATCTTCGCCCAGCGCCCGCTCCCGCCCCGCGAGCGCCCGCTCCAGCACCTCCGCCGCCGCCATCGGCCGGCCCGCGTCCAGCAGCACCGCGCCCAGATTGTCGAGACGGCCGAGGGTCTCCGGATGCCCGGGCCCCAGGACGGCCGTACTCGCCCGCACCACATCCTCGTACTGTCCCACCGCCCGCTCCATCAGCCGATGGCCCGGCCCGGCCGCCAGTGCCGCCGCGTGGACCATCGCCGCGAGATTCCCCCGCTCGCGCACCTCGTCCTCCGCCGACTCCGCCCGTGCGATCTTCTGCTGCTGCCGCCGGATCAGCGACGCGTCCAGCCGAATGGACGGGTCGTCCTCCTCCGGCTCCTCGTCCCGGGAGACCGGTGCCGGCGCGGCGGAGATCCGGGCCGCCAGCACCGCCCGCGCGGCTCCCAGGACCTCCGCGCCCACCGGACTCGCGGTACCCGGCGCGCTCTCCGCCGCCGCGAGATCGGCATCGGTGAGGACGGCCGCCGGGCGCCGCAGCATGGCGGCGGGATGCCCCAGATCCTGTACGGACAGGGCCGTCACCACGCCCCGCGCCCGCCCGGAACCAAGCCTTCCGTACGCGATGTGACGGCCGTCCGCCGAACTCGCCACCACCGGTGTGAAGCCGTCCGCGAACGGCATCGGCAGCTCGCGCGGCGCCAGCGTCACACTGTCGTGAAAGAGCGGCTGCACCCCGCCGATCCGCCGGCCGCCGATCGCCCGCCAGGCCGGAACGGCGAAGAGCCGGCAGAGCGGTACGGGCCCGGGGCTGCGGTTCGCGGTGACCAGCCGCCCGTCCATGGCCTGCCAGACGCAGATGTGGCCGCCGCCCGTGCCGATGGTCACCAGCTCGTCCGGCCCGCAGAACACCAGCTCCGCCGCCTCGCCGTGGTAATCCGGCACCGGCGCCGAGGCGAGCAGCGTGGTGAGCGAGGCATCGGTGAGCACCAGCCGGGTGCCGTCCGAGAGAGCCAGCCGGGTGCCGCCGGCATTGGCCGCCAGCAGATGGCCCCGGCGCAGCCCGAACCGCCCGAGATCGACCGGCCGGCCCCCGGCCAGCGCGGCCGGTGCCGCCCGCAGACCGGTCACCGGCCCCTCGGCGGTCGCCACCACCCGCGCGCCGCGCAGCTGTTCCCCGGCGGCCAGCAGCCGTACTGTGCCGTGCTCGTACCGGACGAGCTCCCAGCCGCGCGGAGTGCGCCGTACCGCCGCGACCGAGCCGTCCGGGAGGCAGGCCAGGGAGGTGTGTTTGGCCTGGCCGGCGGTGAGCGTGCGCCGCTCCCGGGTCGTCAGGTCGATGACATCCAGGGTGCTGTTCGCCGGTCCGCCCGCCAGCGCCAGCAGCGGCACCCCGGGAGCGAAGGAGAGCTGCCGGGGATCGTCGACGGCGTCCGGCAGCAGCACGGCCGGCGGCGCCTCGGGGACGCGCGCCGGGCGCGTGCGCCGCAGAGTCGCCAGGGCCGCCCGCCCGGCCTCGTCCGGCGGCCGCCACCGCCGTGCGGCCGGCCGGAGCCGCCCGAGCACTCCGCCGGGGAACCGCCGCGCCAGCCGTACGGCGTCGGCGACCGGGACCGCCAGGGTCAGCTCCCAGAGCGCGGACCACTCCCCGCGCGCCGCGAGCCGCTTCGCGGCGCGGTCGATCTCGCGCCGCGAACCCCACTCCGCGCCCGGCGGATCGAGCGCGCGCAGATGGTGCAGGACGGAGGTGAGATGGAGCATCCACCGCTCCGGGTCCTCGGCGGTGAGGGCACGGAAGAGCCCCACCGCCTCGGTGTAGTGCTCCGCCGCCCGCGCCGGGCGGTCCAGATCCGACAGCAGGGCGCCGAGCCGGGCCGCCGCCAGGGCCAGCCGGGGCCGCTCGGCCGGCCGCGCCCCCGTCAGCCGGCGGTGGATCACGAGGGATTCGGCGAGCGCCGCCGCCGCCTCGTCGCGGCGCTCCGCCCGCCACAGCAGATCGCCGAGCCGGGACAGGGCCCGGGTGAGAGCCAGTTCGTGCGCGCCGGGGTCGAGCCGGGCGAACTGGCGCAGCCCGTCGGCGGCGTACTCCGCCGAGGCGATGCCTCCCTCCCGGTCACCCGTGGCGAAGAGCATCAGCGCGCGGTGGTGTGCCGAGACCAGCCGTGACGGCAGGGAGTCGAAGGCGGCCGCCGGGTCGCCGGCGGCGATCCGCTCGTGGACCGCGCACTCCTCGTCGCTCACCGCCAGGGCCCGCTGCGGGTCACCGTCGTCGTACAGCGCGAGGGAGAGCGCGGAGAGGGCCGTCGCCAGTCCCGGCGGATCGTCCAGGCGCCGATAGCGCTCCACCGCGTCCCGGCACACCGGGACGGCCTCCCCGGCCCGCTCACAGAGCCGCAGCGACTCGCCGAGCTGGGTCAGCATCGCGGCCAGCGGCCTGCCGCCATGGCCGTCCGCGCGCAGCCGGGTCACCGCCGCCCGGGCGTCCTCCAGCGCCTCCTCGGGACGGCCCGCCCGGCCTCTGGACATGCTCCGCAGCGCGTGCAGCACCGCCGCCACCGGCTCGGGCGCCCCGGCGAGGCGCTGATCGGTGAAGCGCTCGGTGAAGTCGGCCGCACCGACGTCGAGATAGGCCTGTGTGCCGGACGGCAGTACGGCGCCGACCGCGCTCAGCACCGCCGGATCCAGCCCCGGCAGCGCCGCGAGCGAGCTCAGCACGGCCCCGCCGGCGTCGACGGCCAGCCGCGGATCCCGGCGCAGCAGCGGGAAGAGGACCCGCTCGCCGACATGCGGCCAGCGCTCGGCGGCGGCGGTGAGAAAGGCCAGCGCGCGCGGGGTGTACGGGGGCGGGTGCCCGGTCCACCGGTCCAGCAGGGCCGGGATCGCGGTGACCGTCCACAGATCGGTGGGATGGCCGGTGACCGGGCTGCCGGGGAGACAGAGGGCGAGATAGTCCTCCGCGAGCCGGTCGGGGAGCAGCGGATGCAGCACCCCGGCACCGGGCCGCTCGCCCGGGTAGAGCACGGCGTGATCGGCGAGGATCCGCTCCGCGGGCTCGGGCAGGAAGAGCCGGGGCAGCAGCGCCGCCGCGCGCTCCCGGCGGACCGGCCCGGTCAGGACGGCGGCGAGGACGGTGCGCGCCAGTGCCCGTACGGGGGTGGCGAGCGTGCCGTTGTCGTGCAGCCGGGTCCAGTTGTCGAACTCCCGGTCCAGGAGATACGTGGTCAGTCCGGCGATCTCGCCGGGGGTCTCCCGGTGGCGGGCGCGGGCGTCCACGGCGACCAGGGCGGCGAGATGGACGGTGAGCGTCAGCCCGAACGCGGGGTCGTCGAGCGGCAGCGGCGGCGGGATGCCGTCCGGGTCCGGGACGCCCGGATACCGCTCGGCGAATCCGGTCCGCGCGGCCTCGAACATCGCGCGGCGGCTGCCGTCCGCCTCGGGGAGGGCGGCGAGCGGCTGATCGGAGGTGCCGATCGCGCGGCCGGCGCGCGCGAGCTGGGCGCGGAGCGCGGGCCAGCCCTCGGGGGAACGGGCCACCAGCAGGACCCGGACCGGGACCGGGGCGTCCAGCAGGCCGTTGCGGAAGAGCCAGTTCAGATGGGCGGAGGGCCAGCGGTCGGCGTACTCGACCATGATCAGCACCCCGGCGCGGCCCTCGGTGCGCAGATCCTGGCTGCCCTCGGCGGGGGGATGGGTGTCGGTGGCGTGGACGGCGTCGGCCACCAGCCAGCCCCGGGCCGCCGAGTCGTCGGCGAGCCGCTGCGCCAGCCGGGACTTGCCCTGGCCGCCCGGGCCGTGCAGCAGCCGGACGGCGCGGCCGGCTGCGGAGTCGCGCCAGGCGGTCAGCTCCGCGAGCTCCGCCGCCCGCCCGGTGAAGGGGACGGTGCCGGCCCGGGTGCCGAGCATCCGGCTCGGCTGGTCCCGCAGCCAGCGGGTGTGCTCGGGGTCGTGACCCGCGGGGGCGGGCCGGTGGGCGAGGAGCAGATAGACGGGGGTGCCGTCGCCGAAGACATGGATGTCCGCGCCGATGACGCCGTAGGCGAAGCCGCCGACCGCGCGGACCTCCTGGCGGACGGAGTCGGGGAGCCGGCCGGCGGGGCGCTCCGGGACCTCGGCCATCAGGGAGCGGCGGGGTGATCCGGCGCGGTGGCGGTGCCGGGGTCCCGGTGGTAGATCACATCGCCGCCCTGCACGGCGAATTGGGTGGAGTGGTCGCGGGAGGTGTTGGTCTGCCTCCACACCCGCTCTTCCCCGGTGGGCTGTTCCGCCCGCAGCCGGTCCACCAGCGCGCGCATCCCGGCCTCGGTCTCCGGGTGTTCCTCCAGCAGCCGGACCAGCCGCTGGGTCCACACCAGCGCGAGCGCCCGGCGCATGTCCCCGGCGTCCGCCTCCGGTACGAAGGCGGTCATGGTCCGCTCGTCGTCGTCGAGCTGCGCCCCGACCGCGGCGGCCCGGTCCTCGCCCGCGCCGCCCCGGAAGAGCTGGACGACGCCGTCCCGGGTGCCGGTCCACAGATCGGTGGCCATCGCCCCGACCAGCGCCGTACCGCCCGCTCCGGCCACCGCCACAAGTGTTTCGGCCAGCATGACATCCCCCGTCCGGCAGTTGTCCGCCGTCGTCGCAACGGCGGTGTGGCTCAGGCTACTTCGCCGACCCGGGGTGTTCTGCCCCGATCCTTCACTCTTTCGGGTGAAGTGATCGGTGGGGTGCGGAGCCGGTCCCGGCCCGCCGGCGACCGGCGGGGCGGGACCGGGCCCGGATGTCAGGAGACGATGCGGGCGACCAGGAAGCCGTCGTGCCCCTTGGAGCCGACCGTCTGCACCGCCGTCGCCTCCAGCCGGGGCTCCCGCGCCACCAGTTCGTACATCTCCCGCGTACCGGTCACGGCCGGATCCACCGCATCCGGATCCGCGACCGCGCCGCCGCGCACCACGTTGTCGACCACGATCACACTGCCGGGCCGGCCGAGCCTGAGCGCCCACTCCACATAGCGGGGATTGTTCTTCTTGTCCGCGTCGAAGAAGAAGAAGTCGAACGGGCCCGCGCCGGGCTCCGCCGCCAGCTTCGGCAGCGTCTCCAGCGCCGGCCCGGTCCGGACCTCCGCCACCGACTCCAGCCCGGCGCGCTCAAGACTGGCCCGCGCCACCCGGGCGTGGTCCTCGCTGTATTCGAGCGAGATCAGCCTGCCGCCCTCGGGCAGCGCCCGAGCCAGCCAGATCGTGCTGTAACCGGCCAGCGTGCCGATTTCCAGCACCGACCGCGCGCCCTGCGTCCGCGCCAGCAGATACAGCAGCTTCCCGTGATTGCCCGCCACACTGATCTGCGGCATCCCGGCCGCGTCGCCCGCGGCGAGTGCCGAGGTCAGCGCGTCGTCGTCGGGGGCGAGCAGACCGGTGACGTAACGGTCCACCGCCAGCCACCGCTCCTGGGCCTGCTCCCATGTGTCCTCAGTCATACGTCAAACTTATGTCAACCGCCGGTTTGAACCGGTTCGGCCGCCGAGGCGGGTCAGGAGCGCGCCTCGGCTCTTGTATGTTCCATCCACCCGTACGCCGGGTGTCCCGCCCCGGAACCGATCGGCCCCGAAACACGATCGGAACCTGGTGACAGTCAGGCGAACAGGGGATGGCCCCGGTCTCCGGTACCGGGCATGCAAAACTCCGGGCCGGGTGCCCGGGGAAAGCGGCGAACGGGAATGTGGGGAGGCGCGGCGCGACGTGGCGAACGCGGAGCACAGCGTGCGCGGAAGTGCGACGACGGACCCGAGGATGGGCGCGATCAGGATCGCGCTGTGGCTCGTGGCCGCCGTCCTCGCCATCCGGCAGACGGCGGCGGTGCTGCGGCTGCCACCGGGCGAACGGTTCACGGAGCTGGAGACCTGGCTCGGTGAGAACGGCGTCCTGCACGTCACCGGTTCGCTCTACGACGATGCCAAATTCACCGGCACCCCCTTCGCGGGCCTGGTGCTGAAACCGCTGACCAGCGCGGCCGAACAGACCCTGGGTGTGGTCTGGACGCTCGGCACGCTGCTGCTGGTCGCCGCGATGGGACTGGTCGTCGCGCGCGCCCTGCCCGGGCCCGTCTCGCGGCGCAGCGCGCTGCTGGGCGCGCCCGTCGCGATCAGCCTGCTGATGCTCTCGCTGCCGGTGCGGAACAGCTTCCACCTCGGCCAGACCAGCATCATCCCGGTTCTGCTCGTACTCCTCGGCTGCTTCGCGGCGCGCGGCGAACGCGGCTCCGGGGTGCTCATCGGCATCGGCGCGGCCCTCCAGCCCACCGTGCTGCTCTTCGTGCCCCTGCTCTGGCTCACCGGCCGCAGGCGCGCCGCGGTCTCCTCGGGCCTCACCTTCGCCGCCGCGTCGGCGCTCGCCTGGGCCGCGATGCCGGGCGATTCCTGGACGTACTGGATCAATCACGCCGCCGGGGCCGGGCTCGGCGAGCCCGCCGACGGCCTCGCCAACCAGTCCCTCCACGGCGCCCTGCTCCGCTTCGGGCTCCAGGGGCCGCTGGAGATCGCGCTGTATCTCGTCCTGGCCGCCGCGGTCATCTGGCTGGGGCTGCGCCGCGCCGTCCGGTACGCCGGGGACGGCCAGCTGCTGCTCGCGGTCGCCGTGACCGGCTGTGTCGCCGTCGCCGTCTCGCCCACCACCTGGCAGCACCAGCTGCTCTGGCTGCTGCTGGCGGTCGTCGGGCGGGTCGGCAGGAAGGCGTCCGACCGGATGCTGTGGCCGGTGCTGATCGTGCTGGCGCTGACCCTGCCGTCCGGGATGCTGCTGCCGGATGTCACCCTGCTCCAGCCGCTGCGCGCCAACGCCGTACTCATCGCGGCGCTGGCGGCGGCCTGCGCGGTGCCGTTCCTGTCGCGGACCTCGGAGTACTTCCGGCGCCCGATCCCCACGCTGTACGTCACCCCCGAACCGTCCCGCTGGAGCCGGATTCCGCTGCTGCCCTTCTGGCGGCGGGTGGTCAGCCGTCCGAATCTGCTGCTCGAACTGATCGTGATCCGGGTCGGCTACTCGATCTACTCACAGATCCGGCTGGCGGCCACCGGGGGTGTGGAGACCGCCCGTGAGCACGGCCGGCAGATCCTCTCCTTCGAGCAGGCGCTCGGCATCGACATCGAGCACCGGGTCAACCACGCGGTGGTGGACACGGCGTGGCTGGAGGGGTTCTTCAACTTCTACTACACCTCCTTCCACTTCCCCGTGCCGCTGATCATCCTGGGGCTGCTCTACGTCCGGTGCCCGGCGGACTACCGCTGGGCCCGCTCGGCGCTCGCCTTCGGCACCCTGCTGGCGCTGGTCGGCTTCTGGCTCTACCCGCTCGCGCCGCCGCGGCTGATGCCGGGGATGGGATTCATCGACACCATCCACGGGGCGCAGGATCTCGCCAACCCGGAGTTCGGGGCGATGACGGCGGTCACCAACCAGTACGCGGCGATGCCGTCACTGCACTTCGGCTGGTCGCTCTGGTGCGGTGTGGTGGTGGTGATACTGGCGCCGAGAATGTGGATGAAGGCGCTTGGCTTGGTCCATCCGCTGATCACCATCTGTGTGATCGTCGGCACCGCCAACCACTGGATTCTCGACGCGCTGGGCGGTGCGGTGGTCATCGCGGCCGGCTTCGCGCTGACCCATGTGCTGGCGGGCCGGCGCGAGCTGGTCACCGCCGCCCCGCCGGGGGCGGCGAAGCCGGCCGTGCCGAGGCCGGCGGCGGGCCCGGGCGCGGCCGATGGGCGTTCGCCCGTTCCCGCCGCGCGGGCGGCCCGGGGCGCCGGGGCCGGTGAGGTACGGAGCGGTGAGGTACGGAGCGGAGAGGTGCGGACCGGGGTCGCGTCCGGGGGAGCCCCGGGCCCGGGGGCCGGTGAGCAGGCCGCGCCGAAGTAGGGCGTATGTCCGCGCACGGCCGACGGTGCGCCGAAGCGGGATGTACGTCCGCGCACGGCCGGCGGCCCCAGGGAGTACGGAGCCTTTCCGCACCCCCTGGGGATGGATCGCCGCGTTCCGTCAGGATCCGCCCGCGTGAGGGGCCGCGCCACTCGAAGGCTCCGTGAGGTCGCCCGCACCGGTCACCGCGTGCGCGCACGGGGCGCCGGCCGCGGACATGCCCGTGCCGGACCCGGAGGTATCCGGATCCGGCACGGGCGGCACGGGGCGGTCGGGCTGCGGCTCGGCTCAGTACCAGCCCTTGACCTGCCAGGAGGACCAGGCGCCACACGGGCTGCCGTAACGGTCCTTCATGTAGTCCAGGCCCCACTCGATCTGGGTCGCCGGGTTGGTGCGCCAGTCGTGGCCCGCCGTCGCCATCTTGCTGCCCGGCAGCGCCTGGACCAGGCCGTAGGCGCCGCTCGACGGGTTCTGGGCGTTGACGTCCCACTCGCTCTCATGCGCGATGATCTTGCTGAAGCACTGGAACTGCGCGTCATTCTTGATCATCTTCTTGGCGATCGCCTTCGCGGACTTCGCCTCGGCCACGGCCGGCGCGGCCGACGCGGTCGGGGCGTTCACACCCAGCACCATCGCGGCGGAGGTCACCGCGAGAGCGGAACCGGCCAGCAGGGTCTTGGGGCGGGCGATGCGGGTGATGAGGGAGGAGCGGGTCACAGATGGCTGCCTAACGTCGGGAACAGGACCGCCGCCCCGCACACCGGACCCCCGTGGGTACGAGGGGGGCCGGCCGCGGTGGACGGAACCGGACCCGCTCCCGGAGGAGCGAGCACGGGCCGCACCTGGCGACCGGTCCAGTGTTAGCGGCACGCCGGAGCCGTGGCAACGCCCCCTCCTACTACCCCCGGTCGCAGCCGGCCCGCGCCCCTCGCGGGGGAGAACCGGGGCGGACCGGCCCGTACCGCTCCTATTCCGCTTAGTGGAGGACCAAAGCCCTGTGGGGCTCCTCACCCGGGCGGGACCCGCCCGGGGGTCTCGAATGTGACCTGGGCCTCGAAGGAAGCCCGCCGGGTGGCCCGGCGCAGTGCCCGGAGCACGGCCGGGCCGAGCGTCAGGGTCAGCACCAGGGTGATCACCGCCCGCCCCAGGTCCCAGCCCATGGAGGTGGTCAGGCAGTACACCAGGAAACGGGTCAGATTCTCCTGGAGCGGGTCGCCGGGCCGGAAGGAGATCCCCGAGGACATCCCGGCGATGTACGTCCAGCCCTGGAGGTTCATCACGGTCCCGTACGCGAAGGAGGCGACCGTGCCGTACAGGCCCAGCATCCACACCTCCGCCCGCCCCCGGATCCGGTCCGCGCCCGGCAGCAGCGCCGCGCCCAGCGCGAACCAGCCCATGGCCAGCATCTGGAACGGCATCCACGGCCCCACCCCGCCGGTGAGCAGCGCCGATGCGAACATCGTCACCGCGCCGAGGACGAAACCGAAGCCCGGCCCCAGCACCCGGCCGCTCAGCACCATCAGGAAGAACATGGGCTCCAGGCCCCCGGTCCCGGCGCCCAGCGGGCGCAGCACCGCGCCGACCGCGGCCAGGACCCCCAGCATCGCCACCGCCTTGGCGTCCATGCCGGTGTCGGCGATCGTCGCCACCACCACGGCCACCAGCAGCGGCAGCAGGGCCGCGAAGAGCCAGGGGGCGTCCATGGAGTGCGCGAGCCCGGAATCGGGGGAGGCGAGCAGCGGCCAGCCGAAGCCGACCACCCCGATCGCGCTGACCAGGGCCAGCGCGCCGATCGAGCGCGGTCCGAGCCGGATGGGACGCGGCCGGGCGCCCGCCGTCCGCTCCGTGCCCCGGGCGCTCACAGCGCGCTCCTGACCTGGGCGACGGTCAGCCAGGGCTGCGGCGCGAGGATCTTGGCGACCTGTGGCGCGAAGGCGGGCGACGAGACCACGACCTCGGCCGTCGGGCCGTCCGCGACGATCTCGCCGTCCGCGAGGATCACCACCCGGTGGGCCAGCTCGGCGGCCAGCTCCACATCATGGGTGGCCAGCATGATCGCGTGCCCCTCGGCGGCCAGCGCCCGCAGGATCCCGACCAGCCGGGCCTTGGCCGCGTAGTCCAGACCACGGGTCGGCTCGTCCAGCAGGAGCAGCGGCGGCCGTCCGGTCAGCACGATCGCCAGCGCCAGCGCGAGCCGCTGCCCCTCCGACAGATCACGCGGATGAGTTCCGTCCGGTACGCCCGGCAGCAGCTCGGCCACCAGCTCCCGGCAGCTCCCGGGAGCCGCCCCGGCGTCGGAGTCCGCCGCGGCGCACTCCTCGGCGACGGTGTCCGCGTACAGCAGATCCCGGGGGTCCTGCGGTACGAGGCCGACCTGCCGGATCAGCTCGCCGGGCGGGGTCCGGTGCGGGGTCCGGCCGCCCACCCGCACACTCCCGGAGGTCGGTTCGAGCATGCCGACGAGCGTGGTGAGCAGGGTCGACTTCCCCGCGCCGTTGCGGCCCATCAGCGCCACCGTCTCACCGGCGGAGAGGGTGAGGCCGATCTGGCGCAGGGCGTCGATCCTGCCGCGCCGGACCGTGAGCCGGGTGACCGCGGCGATGACGCCCGGCCCCGGCTCGGGGTCGCCGGCCGGCGGGACGGGCGGGGGCTGCTTCCGGAACAGGCCGCCGAGGAGGGACTTCCGGGGCGGGTACGCGGGGAGCGCCGCCGGCCGGGGGAGCCCGGGGAGGTCAGCGGGTGCCGGGGGTGCCGGAAGAGCCGCTCCGGCGAGGCGTTCGCGCAGGGGCGCGGCCCGCCGGCGGGCGTCCCGGACCGAGAGGGGCAGCGGCTCCCACCCGGCCAGCCTCCCCAGCTCGACCACCGGCGGCTGTACGGGCGAGACCGCCATGATCTCCGCCGGGGTGCCCCGCACCGGGGCCAGCCCGGGGCCGGGCAGCAGAATCACCTGGTCCGCGTACTGGATCACCCGCTCCAGCCGGTGCTCGGCCAGCAGCACCGTCGTCCCCAGGTCGTGCACCAGCCGTTGCAGCACGGCCAGCACCTCCTCCGCCGCCGCCGGATCCAGCGCCGAGGTCGGCTCGTCCAGCACCAGCACCCTGGGGTGCGGGGTCAGCACCGAACCGATCGCCACCCGCTGCTGCTGTCCGGCGGAGAGGGTCGCGATCGGCCGGTCGCGCAGCTCGGTCAGCCCGAGCAGATCCAGCGTCTCCTCCACCCGGCGGCGCATCGCCTCCGGCGCGAGACCCAGGGACTCCATCCCGTACGCCAGCTCGTCCTCGACCGTGTCCGTGACGAAGTGCGCCCGCGGGTCCTGGCCGACCGTGCCGACGACATCGGCCAGTTCGCGCGGCGGATGGGTACGGGTGTCCCGGCCGTCGACCGTGACCCGGCCGCGCAGCACCCCGCCGGTGAAGTGCGGGACGAGCCCCGAGACCGTACCGAGCAGAGTCGACTTGCCGACCCCCGACGGGCCGACCAGCAGCACCAGCTCGCCCTCCGCGACGGTCAGATCGACCTCCCGGATCGCGGGCCCCGCGGCGTCCGCGTAGGTCACCGACACCTGCTCGAACCGGATCACGGGGACTCCTTCGGTACGGGGGCGACGAAAGCCGGGAGCAGACCGGCGAGGACCGACAGCGCGGGCCGGAGCGGCAGCGCCGGCCAGGCGAGCGGAACGGGCGGCGGCCGCAGCGCCTCCGGCGCGTACGCACCCGCCCGGATCATCAGTACGGCCACGGCCACCCCGGACCCCGCCACCAGCCAGGAACGCGGCCCGAAGCGGTCGGGACGGTAGCGGGTGCGGACCGAGCGCCGGCCGCCGAGCCACAGCCCGGCGAGCGCGATCAGCAGCCCGGCGCCGAGCAGCGGCAGCCCGTAGGCGGCACCGTCGGCGGCGAGCAGGGTGTACGAGCCCGCGCACACCCCGAGCAGCCCGCCGATGGTCAGCGCGCCGGTGACCCGGCGCACGGCGGCCGGCACCCGCGCGGTCCGGCCGTACCCCCGGGCGTCCATCGAGGCGGCGACCGCCACCGAACGCTCCAGAGCGCCCTCCAGCACCGGCAGGCCGATCTGGGCGAGCGCCCGGACACCGCCGGTGGGACGGCCGCGCAGCCGGCGGGCGGTACGGAGCCGGACCACGTCGGCGACCATGTTCGGCGCGAAGGTCATGGCCACCACGACGGCCACCCCGGCCTCGTAGAGCGCCCCGGGCAGGGACTTCAGCAGCCGGGCCGGATTGGCCAGCGCGTTCGCCGCGCCGATGCAGATCAGCAGGGTGGCGAGCTTGGCACCCTCGTACAGCGCGAAGAGCAGCTGCTCGGCCAGGACCCGGCCGCCGATCCGCACCCCCTGGACCCAGCCGGGCAGCGGCACCTCGGGGAGGGTGAAGAGCAGATGGGTGCCGCCGATGGGGGAGCCGAGGACGATCGAGAAGACCACCCGGATGGCGATGACCAGCAGACCCAGCTTGAGGAAGGCGCCGTAGGAGCGCGCCCAGGGCGCGTCGGTGCGGCGGGCGGCGACGACATAGCCGGCGACCGCGACGATCAGCCCGAGCAGCAGCGGATTGTTCGTCCGGGACGCGGCGGTGGCCAGCCCGAGCGCCCAGATCCACCAGGCGCCCGGGTGCAGCGCGTTGCCGCGGTCGGCGAGCGGGGCGCGCAGCCGTGCGCCGGTCCGCCGCGCCGTGGTGCCGGTCATCGCCTGCGGCGGCGGGACTGCCAGATCGCCGCGCCGCCCAGCGCGGCGATTCCCGCCAGGCCGGCGACGACTCCGAGGGAGGGGCCCTCGTCCCCGGCCTTGTCCCCGCTCGCGTTCCCGCTCTCGTTCCCGTCCGTCTTCCGTGCCGGCTCCGAGGTCCGGTCGCCCGAGACCTGTTCGCCGCAGCCGGTCTCCGGATAGCCGGAGATCGCGCAGAGCAGCGCCTGCCCGTTGTAGCGCAGCGGCTTCGCCACCGCCGCCAGCGCGTCGGCCGCGGTCGCCGACTCGGCGACCCGCGCACAGGCGGTCCGGAGCGCGGGCGGGGTCTCGCCCGCCGGGGCGTCCCGCGCGGTGCCGGGGTCGATGACCAGCGCGATCCGCTTGGTGTCCGGCTTCGCCTCGGTCGTACCGCAGACCGCCGCGAAGTCGGGGGCCCGGCGCGGGCGCGCGGAGTCCCCGCTGTCCTCGCTCACCGAGAAGCGGAAACCGCTGACCGAGCCGTCCGCCGGGCGGGCGGTGGCCGGGCCCTCGGTGGCGTACACCCAGGCCGGGCCCTCGGCCTGCCAGAAGGACCAGTACCGGTAGCCGGCGGCCTGCGCCGGGGCCGCGCCGAGCGTGATCAGTGCGGTCAGCGCGCCGGCGAGGGCGAGGACGGCGGTGGTGAGCGACCGGGCGGGGGTCACCGCTGCGACTTGCGTCGGCCGCTGAAGAGCACGCCCACGCCGACGCAGGCGGCGAAGAGCGCTCCGTAGAACCACCACTTGCCGCTGTCGGAGTCGTCCGATCCGCTCGACTTCTCGGCCTTCTTCTCCGGCTCCGGGCCGAGGGCGTTCAGGCTCGTGACCAGATTCCGGCCGCCGAAGTCCCTCGGGTCCGCGCCGCCGGCGTGCGCGGCGAAGATCAGCTGGGCGTACGCGGCCGGGCCGGACTCCTTCGCCCACCGCGCCGACTCCTTCTCCAGCCAGGCCAGCGGCTTCTTCGTCTGCTCGCCCAGGCCCTGCGCGGCCAGGGCGACCACGGCGTCGGCCGTCGTGCCGAAGTCGGGCTTGGCGGCCGGGTCGTCGGAGCCCGGCATCGGCGGGGCTTCCAGATGGCCGGTCTTCGCGAGCGCGGTCACGAGATGGGCGGCGCCATTGCCGGCCGCGCCCTCGATGGTCTTCGCGGGCCCGCAGGCCGGCACGGCGGTGTCCGAGGTGCCGGGCGCCTTCACCACCAGGCCCTCGCCGTGCGCGCCGACCACGGCGGCGGCGGTGGAGTCGGCGACCAGGCCCGGCTGCCCGGGCTGGTACACGAAGGCGCCGCCGTCCTTGCCGCCGCACGGCCGCGCGAAGGTCAGCAGGGCGTCGTACGGGGACTTCCCGCCCTTGGCCGTCACCTCGCCCGGCTTCTCCCCGGCGGCGGCGAGCGCGCCGATCACGATGGAGGTGGAGTTGGCGTCACTGGCGCCGCCCGGGTTGTAGCCCCAGCCGCCGTCCGGGTTCTGCACGGACTTCAGCCAGGTCACCGACTTCTCGACGGCCTTGTCGTGTCCGCCGGTGGCGGCGAGTGCCTGTACGGCGGCGGCGGTGGCGTTGGAGTCCAGCGGCACCTTGGCGGCGCACGGGCTCTTGGTGTCGGCACGGTAGGAGGTGAATCCGCCGTTGTCGCACTGCTGGCCGGTCAGCCACTGGACGGCCTGCCCGGCGGGCTTCTCGCCGGCGGTGTCCTGCGCGAGCAGCGCCAGCGACTGCCGCCAGACACCGTCATAGGTCGGGTCGCCGCTGCCGAAGAGGCCGGCGGGGAGGACCGCGGAGGGGGAGGGGGTGGTGTCCGCGGCGGCGGACGGCGCCGCGGCGGAGGCGATGGCGACGCCCAGGACGGCGGAAACGGCGAGCGCTGCGGCGCTGCGGCGAACGGTGGTCATGAGCGGGTACGGGCCTCTCTGCGGAACAGGGGCACGGGTACCCGCGGGTACCTGGGCTCCGGTTCCGTATTCCTCGACGGTGCCGGTCACCGGCGGGGTGCCGGTGGCATGAGTCCGGTCACGGCCGCGTACGAGGCATTCCGACTTCTCCGCCGGCCGCGGGTGCGGCGGTCCGGGGCCGCGTCCGTCCATGGCTCCGAGCCGGTGGGTCGGAGCCGGGGCGGAGGCGGGGTTCGTCCGGGGTGCCGGCGGCGGCGGGCGGATCACGGTTGCGGGTCAGTGCCGGATTTGCACCGGCTTCCCCTCGTACGGGCGTGATGGCGACCTGGCTACTGTACCGGCCGGTTGGTGCGGGTTGTGTTGGGCGGAGGTCCTGGTCCTCAGGCGCCGGACGGGCCGGGGCGGCCCCGGGGCGCGGGGGCCGTCGTGTGCCGGGCGACCCCGGGGTGGCGGGGCCGCCCTCAGGCGCCGGGCGGGCTGGTGGTGCGGGCCCGTCCTCGGGCGCCGGACGGGCCGGTGTGGTGCGGGCCCGTCCTCGGGCGCCGGACGGGCCGGTGTGGTGCGGGTCCGGGCTCGGGGCGCGGGTTCGTCCTCCGACCCGGCGTGCCCCCCTCCGGTTCAGCCGAAGGACTCGCGGAACGTCTCCTCGAAGGCGGCCCGGACGGCGGGCCCGACGGATTCCCAGCGCAGACCGCTCTCCCCGGCCCGCTCCGCCAGCTCCTCCCGCACCTCGTCCCAGTGCCACTCGCACCAGAAGCCGACATCGCGGGCGACCGACTCCCAGCCCCCCGACTCCCGGTACGTGAAGTCACCGGCCCGCCCCCCGGCCTCTTCCCGGGCCCCGCTCACCAGCTCCGCCAGGGCCGCCGGCCCGGTGGCCGCATCGCTCACTGTCCGCTCTTCCATCGCTCCGCGCTCATCTGCCGGGATCCGCGTCCCCGAGCGGCGACGCGGGAGCCGGCGGCCGGCCGCGCGACCCGGGAAATCCAGCCGTACCCGCCCCGCACCCCGGCCCGTGCCCCTCAGTCCCCGCCGCGCGGCGCCTCCCCGGCCGCCGCCGTCGGGTCGATGAGCCGGCACACCGTCTCGATGTCCATCCTCACCTGCGCGATGGACGCCCGTCCCGACAACCAGGTGATCAGTGCGGAGTGCCAGGTGTGCTCGATCACCCGGACCGCCGACAGCTGTTCCGGGGTCGGGTTCTCCAGCCCCGTCGCGTCCAGGATGATCGCCGTCGTCTGCCGCGAGACCGTGTCCACCTCGGTGCTCACGCTCCGGTCCGCGAAGGCCAGCGCGCGGACCATCGCCTCCGCGAGACGCGGCTCCCGCTGAAGCGCGCGGAAGGCCCGCATCAGGGTCTCGGCCACCCGGTCGGCGGGGCGGTCGCCGCCCGGCGGGCGCTTGCGGAGGGTGGTGTGGAGATGCCGGAGCTGGTCCTGCATGGTGGCGACCAGCAGGTGGATCTTGGACGGGAAGTAGCGGTAGAGAGTGCCGAGCGCGACGCCGGACAACTCCGCGACCTCGCGCATCTGCACGGCGTCGAAGCCGCCCCGGCCCGCCAGCCGGGCACTGGCGTGGAGAATCCGGCGGCGGCGCGCCTCCTGGCGCTCCGTCAGCGGCGGCGAGGCCGGTACCGGCGGCTTGGCTTCGGCTCTCATGTCTCCCGTTCCATCGAGAAGCGGACTGTCTCGTTCCTAGCGGGTGCCGAGGGGCTGCGGGGTGAGTATCGGGCAGGGTGGGGGCGTACGGCGCGCCTGCGCGCCGGCCGTGGTGCGAATCACCTGTTCCGGCCCTCACGGCGGCCTTACCTGCCGGTAGATTCGGAAGCTGTTGCACGGTCAAGTCTGAAACTTGTTCTAGATTAGCGCGAGCGGTTACGCTCCGGCGAAACGCAGTGAGAAGGGGGCCGTGCGTGACCGCTGAGGCCATCGAGGCCGGACCTCATCCGAGCTCTTCCGGCCGGCCGGGCGGCTCCGATTCCCGCGCCTCCTCCACACCCTCCGCCTCCCGCGGGGACCGTGACGGCTCCGGCGACCGCCCGCTCCGCATCGCCCTCCTCAGCTACAAGGGCAACCCCTTCTGCGGCGGCCAGGGCGTCTATGTCCGCCACCTCTCCCGCGAACTGGCCCGCCTGGGCCACCGGGTGGAGGTGATCGGCGCCCAGCCCTACCCCGTACTCGACGAGGGCGTACCGCTCACCGAGCTCCCCAGCCTCGATCTCTACCGCAGCCCCGACCCCTTCCGGACCCCGAAGCGCGGCGAGTACCGCGACTGGATCGACGCCCTCGAAGTCGCCACCATGTGGACCGGCGGCTTTCCCGAGCCGCTCACCTTCTCCCTGCGCGCCCGCCGCCACCTCAGGGCGCGGCGCGGGGACTTCGACGTCATCCACGACAACCAGACACTCGGTTACGGGCTCCTCGGCGACCTCGGCGCGCCCCTGGTCACCACCGTCCACCACCCCATCACGGTCGATCGCCGGCTGGAGCTGGACGCCGCCGGCAGCCGGGGCAAACGCTTCTCCGTGCGGCGCTGGTACGGCTTCACCCGGATGCAGAGGCGGGTGGCCCGGCGGCTGCCCTCGGTGCTCACCGTCTCCGGCACCTCCCGGCGGGAGATCGCCGATCAGCTCGGTGTGCGCGGCGAACGCATCCGCGTCGTCCACATAGGCGCCGACACCGATCTCTTCTCGCCCGATCCCGCCGTCCCCGAGATCCCCGGCCGGATCGTCACCACCTCCAGCGCCGATGTGCCGCTCAAGGGCCTCGTCCACCTGGTGGAGGCGCTGGCCGAGCTCCGCGCCGAACACCCCGGCGCCCACCTCGTCGTGGTCGGCAAGCGTGCCGAGGACGGCCCCGTCGGCCGGATGATCGCCCGTCACGGACTCCAGGACGCCGTCCGATTCGTCAAGGGCATCTCCGACACCGAGCTCGTCGACCTCGTGCGCGGGGCGCAGATCGCCTGTGTGCCCTCGCTGTACGAGGGGTTCTCGCTGCCCGCCGCCGAGGCGATGGCCACCGGCACACCGCTGGTCGCCACCACCGGCGGGGCGATTCCCGAGGTCGCGGGCCCGGACGGCGAGAGCTGTCTCGCCGTGCCCCCGGGTGACCCCGGCGCACTCGCCGCCGCGCTCGGCCGGCTGCTCTCCGACGCCGGCCTCCGGGCCCGGCTCGGCACGGCCGGCCGGGAACGCGTGCTGGAACGATTCACCTGGGCCAGGGCCGCTCAGGGCACGGTGGAGCTCTACCGCGCCGCGCTCGACCGGGCCGCCCGGTGACCCCCGGCTCCCCGGGAGCCCCGTCCGCGTCCGCCCGCCCCGCACCCGGGGGACGCATGCCCGCCCCGTACCCCTCCGCCTCTCCGCCCCCGACCACCGGCTCCGGCCCGACCCGTACCGGAACCCCCGACTGCGAAAGCGGGACCCCGTGCTGACCGTCGATTTCTCCCGCTTCCCCCTGGCGGCGGGCGACCGCGTACTCGACCTCGGCTGTGGCGCCGGGCGGCATGCCTTCGAGTGCTACCGGCGCGGCGCCCGGGTCGTCGCACTCGACCGCAGCGCCGAGGAGATCCGCGAGGTCGCCAAGTGGTTCGCCGCCATGAAGGAAGAGGGGGAGGCCCCCGAGGGCGCCACCGCCACCGCCATGGAGGGGGACGCGCTCAATCTCCCCTTCCCCGACGACTCCTTCGATGTCGTGATCATCTCCGAGGTGATGGAGCACATCCACGACGACAAGGGAGTCCTCGCCGAGATGGTGCGGGTCCTCAAGCCGGGCGGCCGGATCGCCGTCACCGTGCCCCGGTACGGCCCCGAGAAGATCTGCTGGACGCTGAGCGACGCGTACCACGAGGTCGAGGGCGGCCATATCCGTATCTACCGGGCCGATGAACTCCTCGACCGCATCAGGGAAGCCGGACTCGTGCCCTACGGCACCCACCACGCCCACGCCCTGCACAGCCCCTACTGGTGGCTGAAGTGCGCCTTCGGCGTCGACAACGACCAAGCCCTGCCCGTCAAGGCGTACCACCGGCTGCTGGTCTGGGACATCATGAAGAAGCCCCTCGCCACCCGCCTCGCCGAGCAGGCGCTCAACCCGCTCATCGGCAAGAGCTTCGTGGCCTACGCGACCAAGCCCCAGCTCCCCAGGGCCGCCGCGTGACCACATCGCCCCGCTCCCCGCGCACCGAGCATCTGGTGCTGCCCGGGGTGCTCACCGCCGAGCAGGCCGCCGAGACCGTCGCCGGGATCCGGGCGGTGCAGCGCCCCGACGGCGCCATCCCCTGGTTCCGGGGCCACCATCTCGACCCGTGGGACCACACCGAGGCCGCGATGGCGCTCGACGCGGCGGGTGAGCACGAGGCCGCCGCCGCGGCGTACGAGTGGCTGCGGCGCCATCAGAACGAGGACGGCTCCTGGTACGCCGCCTATGCCGACGGCGACCCCGGCCGGCCCTCCGACCGCGGGCGCGAGACCAACTTCTGCGCCTATCCGGCCGTCGGTGTCTGGCACCACTACCTCGCCACCGGCGACGACATGTTCCTCGACCGGAACTGGCCGATGGTCCGCGCCGCCGTCGAGTTCGTGCTCCGGCTCCAGCAGCCGGGCGGACAGATCGGCTGGAAGCGCGAATCGCCCGAGGACGGCGACACCCCCGTCCATGACGCGCTGCTCACCGGCTCCTCCTCCGTCCACCACGCGCTGCGCTGCGCGCTGGCCATCGCCGAGGCGCGGGAGGAGCCGCAGCCGGACTGGGAACTGGCGGCGGGCGCCCTCGCCCACGCCATCCGCCGGCACCCCGAGCGCTTCCTGGACAAGAACCGCTACTCGATGGACTGGTACTACCCGATCCTCGGGGGCGCGCTCACCGGCGCCGAGGCCAGGAAGAGGATCGAGGAGCGGTGGGCGGAGTTCGTCGTCCCGGGCCTGGGTGTGCGCTGTGTGCTGCCCAACCCCTGGGTGACCGGCGGCGAGAGCTGTGAACTCGCCCTGGCGCTCTGGGCGGTCGGCGAGTCGGACCGGGCGCTGGAGATCCTCCAGTCCATCGGGCATCTGCGCGCGCCGGACGGGATGTACTGGACGGGTTACGTCTTCGAGGGCCATCGCGCGGTCTGGCCGGAGGAGCGCACCACCTGGACGGCCGGCTCACTGCTGCTGGCGGTGGCCGCGCTCGGGGGGGACGAGGCGACCACCGCGGTCTTCGGCGGCGAACGTCTGCCGCACGGACTCGCCCCCGACTGCTGCGAGGGCTGACCGGTAAGGGCCGGGAGAGCTGTGACGGGCGGGGGGCTGACCGGGAAGGGCTGAGCCGTGACGGGCGCGGGGGCCCGGCCCGGAGCCGGCCGGGGCCCCGCACCCGGGTTCAGTGGCGGCGCAGCCGTCCGGCCACCGCGTGGCCGATGAAGAGATAGACCACGGCCGCGAGGCCGTATCCGGCGACCACGCGCGCCCATGCCTCGTCGAAGGTGAAGAGGTCGTAGGACCAGCCCGCCAGCCAGTGGGCGGCGTCCCTGATGAAGGCGACGAGATCGTTGGCGCTGTTGGCGTCCAGCAGATACATGAGGATCCAGAGGCCCAGGATCAGGGCCATGACATCGGCGACGATCGCTATGACCGTCGCGGCCTGGTGCGTTCCGTTGCGATGGCGAGGACTCATGGCCCTCGTGTTGCCGCTTGTGAGCCCGTGAAACCCATGGATTCGGCTCTGTCCGCCGGCGCGTGTCACGCGCGCGTCACCCGGACGGACCCGGGGGGCCTCACCCGTCCGGGTTCGCCCGAGTGGCGGAACTCGGCCGTTCGGGTGAGGCTGCGAGGACGGCCCCGAGCGCACCGCCCACCCGGTGCGGGGCCGGTCCCCAGGGAGGTGTGCTGTGGTTCCTTCTCCGATACGCCGGGCCCTGGCCGCCGCGGTCCTGTGCGGTGCGCTGCTCCTCGGCGGAGTGGCGTGCGGCGGCGATTCCGGCGGCACCGCCTCGTCCTCCGTGAGCGCCACGTCGTCGGCGCGGGCGCAGAAGTACGCCAAGGCCAAATTCGTCGCCAACGCGGGCCTCGCGGCGGGCGCGGCCTATCAGTGGATCATCAAGCCGTACCGGGAGGGGAAGTTCGAGAAGGGCGCGGAGGGCCGGACCTTCACCCTGGTCAAGGCCGGGCTCGCGGGCGCCTTCACCTACAACAGGCTCCAGGCCGCGCTGAAGAACGCCAAGGGTGATCCGCTGCTCTCCAAGGCGGTGGCCCCGCTGGCGGCCGGGATCGCGTCGCTGAAGGACATCGGCACCAAGCTCCGCGAGGGCGCGGCCGGCACCTCCGACATCGGCAATGTCGAGGGCGTCATCAATGACATCAAGCAGGCCGGGAAGAGCGCGGGCGCCGAGGTGACGGAGAAGGTCCCGAGCCTGACCCAGCTCGGCTGAACCGGCGCTCCTGCGGAGCGCGGGAGTGCGTGACCGGCAGACCGGTGACCGGGCCGGCCCGCCACGCCGCCGGCTGTGCGGCGATCCGGTCCCGCGACGAGCCGCGTGGTGAACATCCTTCCGGTTCCGTACGCGCCGATCGGTGCGCCCTCGGGCGGTGCCGTCCGGGGGAAGTGCCGATCCGGGCCCGTACGGGCCGGTGTGCCGTGCTCCACGTGGCCGGGGCGCGCGGCGCGTACCCGGCCGTCCGCGCGCCGATCCGGCCGACCCGCTGATGGTTCACCGGCATCGGGTGCTCCGGGTACGGCCATGGCCCCCCGCCCGGAAGGCGGGGGGCCATGGCCGGGGGCCGGCGGGGGTCAGCCGCGCTGGATGCCCGAGGTGTCCTGGAGCAGGCCGCGGCGGCCGTCCTGGGTCTGGGCGATCAGCCCGTGGCCGCGCTGCTCCACCGCCAGATACCAGGTGCCGGGGGCGAGTTCGGCGATCGGGGTGGGCGAGCCGTCCTCGCCGTACAGCGGACGCGCCACCGGTACCGCGAACCAGAACGGCGCGAACTCCGGCGCGCCGCCCTGCGGCTGTCCCCCGGGTGCCGGCTGCCCCTGGGGCTGGCCGCCGTACGAGGGCTGCGACGGTCCCGGCTGGCCGCCGTACGGCTGCTGCTGCGCGCCGGCGCCCGGGTAGCCGTAGCCGCCCTGGGGCTGGCCGCCGTAGGGAGCGGGCGTCGCGGCCGGGCGCGGGGCGCCGATCAGCGGTGCCTTCAGCGCGGGCACGAGGAGCGAGCCGACCGCGCCGGCGGCGAGGACGAGCGCGGCGATGAAGCCGAGGATCATGCCGGTGCCGGCGTCGGGGCTGAAGTTGCCGATGTTCGCCGGTCCGGCCGGGTCGAAGATGCCGCCGATCGCGGTCCACGCGGAGAAGACGGCCAGCGCGAGACCGAGGTGGCCCAGCTCGATGCCCAGCACCTTCGGCGGGCGGGGCAGCAGATGCGCGAGGGCGATCAGGACGGCGCTGACGACACCGGCCAGATACACACCCATGAACAGCGCACCGTTGTCCCAGGCGTTCGGCGCGTCCTCACAGTTGGGTCCGGAGCAGTCGATGGTTTCCAGGAACGAGGCGATGAACAGCAGTACCGCTGCTCCGATCACCACGCCATCGCCTCGAGTGAGGGAGCGGATGTTCACGTAGAAAGTCCTTTGTGGGTCGTCTCATCGGGGGCGGTGGTCGCCGCCGCCGGGGCGCTGGGCACGGAGCGGAGCCTGGGGGTGACCCCTGTCGTAGGGAGGAATCTATCGTCTGCCCGGCGCCGACGTCTGCCCGGTATCGGGAGTCGTCCCGGTGCGGCGGCGTGTTCGGGGCGGCCTTCCCGGGTGTGATCGGCATGCCTCGCGGCGGTTACCGGAGAAGGAAGCCGTGCACTCCCTCGGCGATTCCCAGCGCTGCTTTCTGCCGCCACTCCGGGCTTTTCAGCAGAGCGGCGTCCCGGGAGTCTCGCATATTGCCGCATTCGATGAACACTTTGGGGACGGTGGAGAGATTCAGTCCGCCGAGATCCTTGCGCACATCCAGTGCGGTACCGCCGCCGACGTAGTTCGCCGGGGCGCTGCCGGTGGCCCGGACAAAGCGTCCGGCGATTCTCTCCCCGAGCTCCCGGGAAGGGCCGACAATCGGGCCGGTGTCCGCCCCGCCCGCGCGGACCGCGCCGGGGAGAATGACATGGAAACCGCGGTTGCCCTGCGCGGACCCGTCGGCATGCACGGAAATGGCGGCATCGGCTCCGGCGCTGTTCCCGATACGGGCCCGTTCGTCGACACAGGGGCCGAACGGCCGGTCATTGTCATGAGTGAATTCCACCCTCGCGCCCTGCTTCTCCAGCAGGGTGCGAAGACGTTGTGAAACATCCCGGGTGAATGCGGCCTCGGTGTAACCGTCGTTGGTGGAGGTACCCGTTGTGTCGCATTCCTTGCGATTGGTTCCGATGTCCACCTTGCGATTGATCTCCGCGGTGTGCTGGAAATTGCCGGGATTGTGGCCGGGGTCGATGACCACGGTCCGCCCGGAGAGCGGGCCGGGGCGCGGCCGGGCCCGCTCCGGGGCGGAGGGCTTCCCGGTCCCGTTCTCCGGGGTACGCGTGCCCGTCTCCGGCCGCGTGGAATTCTTCGGGTCCGGGGTGCCGGGATCCGTGCGCGCCGGGGCCGCGCCGGACGGCCCCGGGCGGGCCCCCGCCGGCCCCTCCCCGTCCGTCCCGCCGGCCGACTGCCAGGCCAGCCACCCCGCGAGGGCGGCCGGGAGGAGTACGGCCGCGGTGATCGCGGCCCGGCGGGGCCCGCGGCGGCGGGGCGGGTGGAACTCGTCGTACGACACCTGCGCGATGCTAACCGGACGGTTCAGATTCCCGGCCCCGTACGCCGCAGCACCCGCAGCGAGTCGGTCACGGAGACCTCGGTGAAGGCGCCGGATCCCAGGGCGCGCAGATAGACGTGATAGGGCGGCCGGCCGCCGTCCGCCGGGTCCGGGAAGACATCGTGGATCACCAGCAGGCCGCCCTCGGCGACATGGGGCGCCCACCCCTCGTAGTCGCCGTTCGCATGCTCCTCGGTGTGCCCGCCGTCGATGAAGACCAGGCCGAGCGGGGTGTTCCAGAGCCGGGCGACCTGCGGTGACCGTCCGACGACGGCCACCACGTGCTCCTCCAGGCCGGCCCGGTGCAGGGTCCGCCGGAAGGTGGGCAGCGTGTCCATCCGGCCCACCTCGGGGTCGACCACGGAGGGGTCGTGGTACTCCCAGCCCTCCTGCTGCTCCTCGCTGCCGCGGTGGTGGTCGACGGTGACGGCGGTCGTGCCGGCGGCGCGGGCGGCGGCGGCGAGCAGGATGGCCGACCGCCCGCAGTAGGTCCCCACCTCCAGCAGGGGCAGCCCGAGCGCGCCCGCCGCGACGGCCGCGGCATGGAGGGCGAGTCCTTCGGCGCGGGGCATGAATCCCTTGGCGCTCTCGAACGCTGCCAGTACGTCCGGCTCGGGGATGACGGCGGTCATGTGCGGGGCTCCTCCAGGCGGGTGCGGGCCGCGCCGCCGCCGGAGCGGCCGGCGCGGCGGGGTGCGGGGGTGTGCCGGCCGCCGCCGGGGCGGTGGCCGGGCGATCCATC
Source organism: Streptomyces sp. CAU 1734 (assembly GCF_039888735.1). Lineage (NCBI taxonomy): Bacteria > Bacillati > Actinomycetota > Actinomycetes > Kitasatosporales > Streptomycetaceae > Streptomyces > Streptomyces sp. CAU 1734. The sequence continues at coordinate 280,453 of NZ_JBDQQP010000002.1, read as the reverse complement.
TTCGCCGGTGGGGGTGCGTGTGCGGTCACCCGCGGTCGATTCCGGACCCCGGGGGAGGGCGGCCGGCGGGCCGGGAGGCCGGGCGGGGCCGGGCGGACCGCCCCATCGATGGCCTGTGAACAGAGCCTTGTCGTGGCCCGCCTCATGCGCCACGGTGGTGCCGACCGGCCGGACGCGTCCTCCGGTCCGGCCCCGGACTTGTCCCCGATCCGGGGCCGGACCCGCTCCGACCCGGCTCCGAAATGTCCCGAGCTCTCCCTGCGCAGCGCATCCCCACCTTCTATACACCGCATCTATACATCCTGTGTATACAGCATGTGTATAGTTCGGGCCGAGGCATCCCCTCTCGTGATGGAGACGAAGCACGCATGGCCACCAAGAAGAACCTTGTCGCCAACCGGTCCTCCCTTGTCCACAAGGTCCGGTACGCCGCCGCCAATCCGGCGCGCGTCGGTCCCTATGTGAAGCGGGCCGCCCGTGACCGCTGGCTGGCCTTCAAGCACCGCGACCATGTCAGCTACTACCGCGCGGTGATGGCCTCGGACACCCGCCGCAACCCGGAGGCGGCGGTCGGCAGCCGGACCCACGACCGCTGGCTCGCGCTGGGGAAGATGCAGTTCGACTATCTGCGCGGGCACGACCTCGCCCCCGAGGACCGGATGCTCGACATCGGCTGCGGCAACCTCAGGGCCGGCTGGCACTTCATCGACTATCTGAACCCGGGCAACTACTACGGCATAGACATCTCGCCCGACATCCTGATGTCCGCGAAGGAGACCCTGACCGGGCGCGGTCTCCAGGACAAGGTTCCGCATCTGACCATCACGCAGAATCTGACGCTGGACTTCCTCCCGGACGCCTACTTCGACGTGGTCCACGCCCACAGCGTGTTCTCGCACTCGCCGCTCGGTGTCATCGAGGAGTGCTTCGCCCATGTGGGCCGGGTGCTGGCCCCCGGCGGCCACTTCGACTTCACCTTCGACCGCACCACGGGCACGGAGCACCAGGTGCTGCGCGAGGACTTCTACTACCGGACCGAGACCCTGATCACCCTCGCCGCCGAATACGGCCTCAAGGGGACCTTCATGGACGACTGGGAGAAGCTCGGCCACGGCCAGTCCAAGATCCGTCTCGTCGCCGGCTGAGAGGGTCCGGCCGGGGCGGTCCGGGCCGCTCGCGGCGGCCCGGACGCGCGGCGGCCGTCACTCCGCCGCCGCCCCCGGCCGGCCCCGGTGCCGCGCCGTTCTCATACGGCAATATCGTGATACCGGATCACGGCCCCGCCTGAGACCATGACAGCCATGGTCCAAGCCCTCCCGGATGCCCGGAAGCCCCGTACGTCCCCTGCCGCCAACCGCCCCGCACGCCCCTGGATCGCGATTCTCGCCGCGTGCGCCGGCACCTTCCTCGTCGTGCTCGACGTGTCCGTCGTCAATGTCGCGCTCCCCTCCATGCGCGCCGACCTCGGACTCTCCACCACTGGCCTCCAGTGGGTGCTCAACGCCTACTCCATCGCGTTCGCCGGCTTCATGCTCTTCGGCGGCCGGGCGGCGGACATCTTCGGGCGGAAGCGGACCTTCATATTCGGACTCGCGCTCTTCACCGCCGCGTCCCTCGCGGGCGGTCTCGCGCAGGAGGGCTGGCAACTGCTCGCCGCCCGGGCGGTGCAGGGACTCGGCGCGGCGGTGCTCGCCCCGGCCACACTCACCATCGTCACCTCCGCCATACCCGCGGGGCCCGCGCGGACCCGGGCGATCGGGACCTGGTCGGCGGTGGGCGCGGCGGGCGGCGCGGCCGGCGGATTCGTCGGCGGTGTCCTCACCGATCTGCTCTCCTGGCGCTGGGTGCTGCTGATCAATGTGCCGGTCGGGGTGCTGGTTCTGATCGGCGCGGCCATCTGGCTCACCGAGAGCCGGGAGAACGCGGGCCGCAAGCTGGATCTCCCCGGGGCACTCCTGGTCACCGGCGGCCTCGCGGCGGTCGCCTACGGCGTGGTCCAGACCGAGGAGTCCGGCTGGACCGCCCCGGCCACCCTGCTCACCCTGCTCGGCGGGGTGCTGCTGCTCGGCCTCTTCGTCCTGGTCGAGTCGCGGACGAAGAGCCCGCTGATGCCGCTGAAGCTCTTCCGCTCCCGGTCGGTCACCGCGGCCAATGTGACGATGATGCTCTGCGGTTCGGCCTCGTTCGCCATGTGGTTCTTCATGACGGTGTACGCCCAGAATGTGCTCGGCTACACCCCGATGGAGGCCGGTCTCGCGCTGATCCCCAGCTCCGTCAGCATTGTCGTCGGATCCAAGCTGGCACCCCGGCTGATGGCGCGGGCCGGGGCGAAACCGATCGCCGTCGCGGGCGCCCTCTTCGCCGCCGCCGGGTTCGGCTGGCAGTCCCTGATGACCTCCGACGGCACCTTCGTCACCACGATCCTGGGCCCCGGCATCCTGATGATGTTCGGTATCGGCCTGGCCACGACCCCGCTCGCCGCGCTGGCGACCGAGGGCGCGGATCCGGGGGACGCGGGGCTGGTCTCGGGTCTCATCAACACCTCGCGCACGATGGGCGGCGCGCTGGGACTCGCCGTCCTGTCCACGGTCGCGGCCTCCCGCACCGCCGGCAGCACGGCCCCGGAGGATCTGGCGGCGGGATACGCCCAGGCGTTCCAGGTGTGCGCCGGACTGCTGCTGACCTGCGCGGTGCTGATTCTGGTCTGGCTGCCGCGCCGCGCGGAGCACTGACGGGACGGGGACGGGGGCGCGGGAGCCGTTCCGCCGGGGGTACGCGTCCCTCCGCCCGGGCCGCTCCGTGCACCCGGTTCCGTACGCCCCCGGCTCATGTCCCCGGTCCCGTGCGTCCGTGCCCGCGCGCCTCTCAGCCCGCCGCCGGGGTGCAGGCCGGCCCGGTGGTGCCCGTCGTGCCCGTGCCCTGCCCCGGCGCGCCGCCGCCCGCCGCGGCCTCCGCCGCCGCGAGTGCGGGATCGATGACGGTCTCCCCGGTCAGCACCTGCCGGATGGCCCCGATCAGTTCCTCCACGGGCCCGTCCTTGACCAGCAGCCCCGCCACTCCGGCCGCCAGCGCCCGGCCCGGCACCCCGGGCCGGGCGGACGGGGTCAGGACGATCACCCGGCACTCCGGCACCTCCGCCCGCAGCTCCACCGCCGCCTCCAGTGCGTCGCGGCCCGGCACCCCGATGTCCAGCAGGGCGATGTCCGGCCGCGCGGCGAGTGCCGCGGGGGCGATGTCCTCGCCCCGCTCCACCCGGGCGACGACCTCGATCTCGGCCGCCATTCCGAGCAGCAGGGCCAGGGCGCCATGGGGTGTGCCGGGGTCCTCGGCCAGCAGGACGCGTACGGACTTCGCGGGGCGATGATCGCGCGGCATTTCTTCCACCCCGGCAGCGTAGTCATGAAAGCCCGTCCGACCTGGGATGATGCCCCGCCCGGGCCGGTCGCGCCCGCCCGCCGCCCCCTGTGCGGCCCGGAACCGGCGGCTCATATGACTGCGTGTCAGATTTCTGTCCGACGCGGCGTCAGGAGCCCTCCCGGGAGCCGGGCCGGGCAGGGAGCCCGGCCGGTCCCCGGCATCTCCCGGAACCGGCGGAGGCGTTGGGCCGGAAGCGGGGCCGCACCGGGGCGGAACTCTCCGAAGCGGTCTCAGGAAGCCTTGCTCAGGGTGAGGACACGGGTGGTGGAGCCGTCGTCCTCGGCGATGTCCCGGACATGGACGAAACCGAGCCGCTCCAGCAGATTGAGCGACGCCCGGTTCGGTTCGGCGACCGTGGCATGGATCTCGGTCAGTCCGAGGGTGCCGAAACCATGGGCGATGAGCGCCTCCGCGATCTCGGTGCCCAGCCCGGATCCCCATGCGGAGGGGGCGAGCGCGTAGATGATCTCGTACCCCCGGACCTCGTCGGTCCGCTTGATCTCGGCATGTCCGGCCAGCACGCCGTCCCGGCGCACGGCCCAGACGTCGAAGAGGTTCCGGGCGTACACCTTGGTGAAGATCCGCCCGAAGAGCGCGCGATCCTCCTCCTCCGACCCGGGGCCGTCGCCCATCCAGCGGGAGACCTCGGTGTCCTGGAAGAGGGCGACGAAATCGTCCTCGTCGGACCGGATGTAGGGGGTCAGGACGAGGCGCTGGGTGCGGAGGGTGGGAGTCACGCGCGGTGACGCTACCCAGGCCCTCCGGGCACGGCAAACGTTTTTCGGCGGTACGGGCGGGTGTGTACGGCCCCGGCCCCCGTGCCCCCGGGGCCGGGGCGGGGATCTCCCCGCCCCGGCCGGGCCGGCGGGTGGTCTCAGCCCGCCGGCGGATCCGGCGGAGGACCCGCCGGCCGGTGCGGCGACGGACGCGCCGGCCGATCCGGCGGTGAGTCCGCCCGGCCAGCGCCCGCGCCCGCGTCACGCATGTGCGCCCGAGGACACTTTCCGGTGCTTGCCGTGCGGCTCCTGCGCCGACTCCTCGGCCGCCGCGACTCCCCTGTGCTTACCGGCACCTTCGGCCTCCGCCGTCCCGTCCGCCTCCTGCGGAAGGGCTTCGGTGGTGGCGGTTGCTGCTTCAGACATGTGGGAACTGCCCCCGTCGTAATCGCTGATTGATTCGCAGGGAGCAAAGTTTAGCCAGGCCCCATCCGCCCCATGAGAGGTGCCTGCTGCAAGGGAATCGGCTTGTAGACCGTCATCGAACCGGTGCCGCCGTCGACCGGAAACCCCATCAGTTCCCGGGTGCCGAAGCCCTCCCGGCCCACCGGTCCGCCGCCGAGCGGACCGGGCCCGCCGGCGCGCGCGACCGGTGCGCGCCGGACCCGGGTCTCCCGGACCGCGGCCCGCGACTCCCGCTTCGTCCGCAGCTCCCGCTCCTCCCGGGCGAAGATGTCAGCCGTCTCCACCCGGGCCACCCCGCACCGCTCCGCCCCCGTGACACAGGGCAGCCGCAGCACCCCCTCCGGGCTCCACAGACCCGTACCCGTCAGCCAGCCGTCCGGCGCGCCGAGCTGGTGGATCCGCCCGCCCGACGGCCGCCAGACCGCCGGCCTGCTGCCGTCCGGTCCGTCGATCCGCAGGGCCACCCCACAGCTCTCCGGCATCAGCACCTGCCCCGGCTGCACCGCGAAGGGGGTGACCGCGCACTCCGCCATCCGCAGCGACTCCGGGAACCGCACCGGCCGCAGACTGCCGAGCACCCCCCAGCCCAGCCGCTGGTGTCCCGGCGCGTCCGAGCTGATCAGCAGCAGCCCGCTGTCGGGGTCGGCCATCAGCAGCCGGTCATTGCTGTCCTCGGTGATCTGGAGCAGCTCGCTCACCTCGCCGCCGCGCTCCAGATCCACCACCACGGTCTTCACCGGGCCGCCACCGCTCCACCCCCGGTCGAGCGCGAGCAGCCGGCCCGTACGGTCCAGCCAGGCGCCGCCGGAACAGACCCCCGGCACCTCGGCCACATGCTCCGGCCCGAAGGCACCCCCGGCCACCAGCCAGACCGAGGTGGAACGCGGGCCGGGGGCGATGGCGTACGCCCGGTTCCCGTCCGGCGAGGGCGGCAGCAGCCGCAGCTCCCGGCATTCGACACCGCCGAGCGGCAGCTCGGCCGTGCCGGGTCCGGCCGGGTAGAGCAGCGAGAACAGATGGCGTCCGGCCACCCCCCGCCGGATCAGTACCCGGCCGTCGGCGAGCGGCACCAGGTCGGTGTCCCGCTCCTCCGGCTGTCCCAGCGGCAGCGGCACGGCGTACGGCTCGGGCCCGGCGAGCGTCCACCGCTCCGGGAACAGGGCCTCTCCCTCCCCCGCGAGCCGGGCCGCGTACGAGCCGTCCGCGGCGATCGTGAAACCCCCGCCGCTGATGGATCCCAATTCTGTGGCGGCCTCGATGGCACAGGCTGTCATCGGTTCGTCACCTCCGGCCATGAAAGCTAGGTTTCGCACTTCCTGCCGAACAACACGAGACACGCCTGTTCACACATAAGGGTGGCCAAGTCGGGATTTCGCTGAGAGAAACGCTCCGGCTGTGCTGCGGAGGGTGCCGGAACGGGCCCCGCGCCCGGCCCTCCGGACCCCGTCCGCCCCCTGTTCCGGACCGCGCTCCGGGGCCGCCCGGAGCCCGTTCCGGGTCCGTTTCAGGCCGTACCGCGAGGCCGGATTCCGGCTCGGCGCCGGGCTCCGGCCGCCCCGCGCCACGGACGGAGCGGCATCCGGCCGCCGGGCCGGGCCGCAGGTCAGGCCGGAAAAGCCCGGCCCCGGGCCGCCGCGGACCCCGCCCGCACCCGGTCCCGGGCGGCCCGGGACCCCCGCGCACCGCGACCCCGGCCGGAGGCCCAGCCCAAGGGGGCGCGGAGCGCGGGTAACCTGTTTGCGTGCCCCAGCTGTCTGAAGTCATCGCCGCCCTCGACGCCCTCTGGCCACCCGAGTGGGCGGAGCAGTGGGACGCGGTCGGCACGGTCTGCGGAGATCCGGAAGCCGATGTCCGGCGGGTGCTCTTCGCCGTCGACCCCGTCCAGGAGATCGCCGAGGAGGCGATCGGGCTGGGCGCCCAGCTGATCGTCTCGCACCATCCCCTCTATCTGCGGGGGACGACCACGGTCGCGGCCGGTCATTTCAAGGGCCGCGTCGTGCACACCCTGATCAAGAACGACATCGCGCTCCATGTCGCCCACACCAATGCCGACAAGGCCGACCCCGGGGTCTCCGACGCCCTCGCGGGCGCGCTCGGCCTGCGGGTCGTCCGTCCGCTGCTGCCCGAATCCCCCGATCCCGCCACCCCGGAGGGCCGCCGCGGACTGGGCCGCGTCTGTGAGCTCGACCACCCTGTCACCCTCGCCGAATTCGCCGCCCGCGCGGCGAAGCTGCTCCCCGCCACCGCCCAGGGCATCCGCCTCGCCGGCGACCCGGACGCGATGGTCCGCACCGTCGTGGTGAGCGGCGGCTCCGGCGACAGCCTCTTCGGCGCGGTGCGCGCCTCGGGCGCCGACGCCTTCCTCACCGCGGACCTCCGTCACCACCCGGTCTCCGAGGCCACCCAGCACTCCCCGCTCGGGCTGGTGGACGCCGCGCACTGGGCCACCGAATGGCCCTGGTGCGAGCTGGCGGCCGCCCAGCTCGACGAGATTTCCGACCGGCGCGGCTGGGACCTCAGGGTCCATGTCTCGCGCACGGTCACCGATCCCTGGTCTTCCCGATTCTCTTCTCCTGGAGCCCCCAACTGAACGCCGCGCCCGCCGACCAGATCCGACTCCTCGACGTCCAGGCCCTCGACGTACGCCTGTCCCAGCTCGCCCACAAGAGCAATACGCTGCCCGAGCACGCCGAGATCGACTCGCTCACCAAGGACCTCACCCAGCTCCGGGATCTGCTGGTCGCCGCGCAGACCGAGGAGAGCGACCTCGCCCGCGAGCAGACCAAGGCGGAGCAGGACGTGGACCAGGTGCGCCAGCGCGCCGTGCGCGACCAGCAGCGCCTGGACTCCGGTGCGATCAATTCGCCCAAGGACCTGGAGAACCTCCAGCGCGAGATCGTCTCGCTGGCCAAGCGCCAGGGCGATCTGGAGGACGTCGTCCTCGATGTGATGGAGCGCCGCGAGTCCACTCAGGAGCGCGTCAACGAACTGACCGAGCGGGTATCCGCCGTACAGGCCAAGGTTGACGACGCCACGGCCCGCCGGGACACCGCGCTGGAGTCGCTGAACGCCGAAATCGCGACCGTCACCAAGGAGCGGGAGACCGTCTCCGCCGTCATCCCGGCCGATCTGCTGAAGCTGTACGAGAAGCTCCGCGTCCAGCAGGGCGGCGTCGGTGCCGCCAAGCTCTACCAGCGCCGCTGCGAGGGCTGCCGGCTGGAGCTGAACATCACCGAGGTCAACGATGTGCGCGCCGCCTCGGCCGACACGGTGCTGCGCTGCGAGAACTGCCACCGCATCCTCGTCCGTACCGCCGAGTCCGGCGTCTGATGCCGAAGTTCGTCGTCGAGGCGGACGGCGGCTCGCGGGGCAACCCGGGCCCCGCGGGCTACGGCGCCGTGGTGAGCGACGCGGCCACCGGCGAGACCCTCGCCGAGGCCGCCGAGTACATCGGTGTCGCGACGAACAATGTCGCCGAGTACAAGGGCCTGATCGCCGGGCTGAAGGCGGCGTACGCCCTGGACCCCGGGGCATCGGTCCTGGTCAGGATGGACTCCAAGCTCGTCGTCGAGCAGATGTCCGGCCGCTGGAAGATCAAGCACCCGGACATGAAGCCGCTCGCGGCGGCGGCCGGGCGGATCTACCCCGCCTCGTCGGTGACCTACGAGTGGATCCCGCGCGAGAGGAACAAGCACGCGGACCGGCTCGCCAATGAGGCGATGGACGCGGGCAAGCAGGGCAGGCAGTGGGAGCCCGGGCGCTCCGCGGCCGAGCTCGGCGCCCGCGAGCCCGCGGCGGCCCGGGTGGCCGGTGACGCGGCGGCGGGTGCGGCGAAGGCCCGCGCGGCTCTCGCGGCCACCTCCGCCTCCGCCGCCGTCCCGGGGGAGGCCACCGCCACCTCGGCCGCGCCTCCCGTCGGCTGGGCCGCGCCCGCCGATCTCGGGGCGCCGGCCACCTTCGTACTGCTGCGCCACGGCGAGACGGCCCTCACCCCCGAGAAGCGTTTCTCGGGCAGCGGCGGCAGCGACCCCGTCCTCTCGGCGGTGGGCCGCCGCCAGGCCGAGGCGACCGCGGCGGCACTCGCCGCGCGCGGCACGGTCCAGGAGATCGTCAGCTCGCCGCTGAAGCGCTGCCGGGAGACGGCCGAGACGGTGGCCGCGCGCCTCGGTCTCGATGTCCGGATCGAGGACGGACTGCGCGAGACGGACTTCGGCGCCTGGGAGGGCCTGACCTTCGCCGAGGTCCAGGAGCGGTACGCCGACGATCTGCACACCTGGCTGACCTCGGCCAAGGCGGCCCCCACCGGCGGCGGCGAGAGCTTCGCCGCGGTCGCCCGCCGGGTCGCGGCGGCCCGGGACCGGCTGCTGGCCGGGGCGGCGGGCCGTACGGTCCTGCTGGTCACCCATGTCACCCCGATCAAGACCCTGGTGCGGCTGGCACTCGGCGCACCGCCGGAGTCGCTCTTCCGCATGGAGCTGTCGGCGGCGTCGGTGTCGGCGGTGGCGTACTACGCCGACGGGAACGCCTCGGTCCGGCTGCTCAACGACACCTCTCACCTCCGGGCCTGACCCGGCCCGGCCGGCGGCGGAGCACCCTCTCGGGCTCCGCCGCCGTTCCCGTGTCTCCGCGGCCCCGTGTCCGCGGCGGCCCTGCGTCCGCGGCGGCCCTGTGTCTTCCGGGGGCTGCTCACCCCACCCACCGGAGCGCCCGCTCCCGCCGCGCCGCCATCCCCGAGCCCGATTCGCGCCGTGCCGCCCGGCGCAGTACGACGGGTGCCAGCAGCAGTCCGATCACCGCCCAGAGCCCCAGCACCCCGGCCGTCTCCCACTGCCGCCAGGATTCGCCGATCTCGACGGTGACCGCCGCGTCCGGCAGCAGCGCCGACCGCATGCCGAGGCCGAGCCAGTAGACCGGGGTCAGCTGGGCGATCCACTGCACCCACTCCGGCAGCGCGGTGACCGGGTAGAAGATGCCGGAGACCGCGATCATGCCCAGGACCGGCAGCTGGATCAGCCCCTGCGCCCGCGCACTGGTGAAGAGCGAGCCGAGGACCGCGCCGATGGGCAGGGTCGCGAGCATGCCGAGGACCAGGACCCACGCGACGGTGAGCCAGGAGCCCGGGGTGCCGGTCGCCAGGCCGTCGATCAGCAGCAGTCCGGGGATCAGCAGAATCGCCAGATCGGCGAGGAGACCGCCGGAGACGGAGACGACCTTGCCGATCAGGTGGGCCGGCATGCCGTGCGGTGTCGCCTTGGCGCGCAGCAGGGTCCCGTCCTCGCGGTCGGCGGTCAGCACCTGGCTCATGGCGACCATGCCGAGCGCGGCGTTCATGCCGAGGATGCCCGGCAGCACCAGAGTGCCGAGCGGGAAGGGGCCGTCCCCGTAACCGGTGTCCCGCAGAAAGTACAGAACGGTCAGCATCAGTACCGGCCACAGCAGATGGGAGACGATGTCCCCGGCGTTGGTGAAGGACTGCCGCAGCTCGATCAGCCCCCGGGACCAGCCGGCCCGCAGCGCCGCGGCGGCCGGATTCACCGCTCACCCCGGGCCGGGGCCGCCGCGGGTGCCTCGCCGTGCTCCCGGAGCAGGGCGATATAGGTGTCCTCCAGCGAGGCGCGGCGGACTTCGAGTTCGCCGATCTCCGCGCCGTACCGGCCGAACAGCTCGCGCACGAATGCGGTGGAGTCTGCGGGGGAGGCGGTGAAGGGCCTCCCGGCCCGCTTCCAGCGCACCTCGTCCGGGGCCGCCGCCCGCCGGGCCAGCTCACCGGCCGGACCGTCCGCGATGATCCGGCCGCCGGCCAGGATCAGCACGCGGTCGGCGAGGCGTTCGGCCTCGTCCAGATCGTGGGTGGTGAGCAGGATCGTCGTCGCGTGATCCGCGGCGAGCCGCTGGACGAGCTCATGGAAGTCCTGCCGGGCCTCCGGGTCGAAACCGGTGGTCGGCTCGTCCAGGAAGAGCACCTCGGGGCGGCCCACGATGCCGATCGCCACATCGAGCCTGCGCCGCTGCCCGCCGGAGAGCGTCCTGATCTTCCGGTCCGCGTGTTCGGTGAGCCCGACCGTCTCGATCAGTCTCCCGGGATCCCAGGGCCGGCGGGCGGCGGGGGAGGAGTAGGGGGCGTAATACCCGCCGAGGTGGGCGAGCAGCTCCCGTACCCGCCATTTCCCGTGATCGCGCCAGGACTGGAGCACGATCCCGAGCCGGGCCCGCCACCGTTCGTCGCCGCGGGCCGGATCGGTGCCGAGTACGGAGACCCGGCCCGCGGAGCGCATGCGGAACCCCTCCAGGATCTCGATGGTGGTGCTCTTCCCGGCGCCGTTCGGTCCGAGGAGCGCCACGACCTCGCCGTGTTCCGCCCGGAAGCTCACCCCGCGCAGCACATCGGCCGTGCCGTACCGCATGCGCAGCCCCTCGGCCTCGATCACCGGACCCGTCATTCCCATGGCGGCCATCCCTCCGTACCGTCACATCCGCTTGAACAAGCCCGAAAGCTACGTTGCGTTCAGAAAGTGGTCAATGCAAAACCCGCCCATTTGCTCTGCTGAACAGGGCTCAACAGGGCTTTCATTGCAATGGAATTGACGGTGAACGCAATCAGCCCCGCATGCGCCGTTGCAATGAGCTGATCGCGAACGCACAATGGACCGACACTCGCGCACGCGGGGGAGAGGGGCGGTACGGATGCCCGGAGACAGACTCGGCCATGAGGACCGGCGCCGGATCGGCGCCTGGCTGGCCGAGGGGTTCGGATACGCGGAGATCGCCCGGCGCCTCGGCCGGCCGACCTCGACCGTCAGCCGGGAGGTGGCCCGCAACGGCGGCCCCGGCGGCTACCGCCCCGACCACGCCCATCTGGCCACCGAGCGGCGCGCCCGCAGACACCGGCCGGTGCCCGACGCGGAGCCCGAGGCCCTGACGGGGGCGTACGGACGTGACCCCGGGGCGGTGCGCGCCTTCACCGAGGCGTTCGCGGCGCTGATGGTCCGGACCGGACTGCCGAGGATGGCGGCCCGGGTCTTCGCCTGCCTGGTGACCACCGACTCCGGTGTCCTGACCGCCGCCGAGCTGGTCCGGCGGCTGCGGGTCAGCCCCGCCTCGGTCTCCAAGGCGATCGGCTATCTGGAGACCCTGGAGGTGGTCCGCCGGGAGCGCGACCCCCGGCACCGGCGCGAGCGCTACATCATCGACGACGACATCTGGCTCCGGTCCTGGCTCACCAGCGCCCGCTCGAACGCCGGCTGGGCCGAGACGGCCCGGCGGGGCGCCGAGCTCTTCCACGCCGCGACCCCGGCGGGGGCCCGGCTGGCGGAGATGGCCCGGTTCTTCGCCGGTCTGAGCGAGGACATGGCCGGCGGCGGTCCCGCCACGGGGGCGGCGGACGACGCGCGCACCGTACTCGCCGCGCTGGTCCACGCGGGCGGGGCGCTGACCCCGGCCGAGCTGTGCGCCGCGCTGGAGTGGTCACCGGAGCGCACCGCCGCCGCACTGCACACCGCCGGGACCTTCCCGTCCCTGACGGGCCCGGTGGTCCTGCGCCGTACGGGGCGGGGCGGATACCGGGCCGCCGCCGCGCCGGAGCGTCTGACCCCCGGTCAGCTCGCGGCGCTGACGGGGGCGGTGGCGGGGACGGACGGGCCGGTACGCGGCTGACGGGCGCCGGCGCGGCGCGGTCCGGGCGGGCCCGGGGGGCCGGCGACCAGGGTCCGCCCGGCGCCCGCCGCGCGCCGCCCGCCCGCCAGTTGTCAGCGGAGTCCGGCCGCCTCCGCCGCCAGGGACTCGACCCGGCCCCAGTCCTTCGCCGCCAGCGCGTCCGCCGGAAGCATCCACGTACCGCCGACACAGCCCACATTCGGCAGCGCCAGATACGCGGGCGCGGAAGCCGCCGAGACACCGCCGGTCGGGCAGAACCTGGCCTGCGGCAGCGGACCGGCGAGGGACTTCAGATAAGGGATGCCGCCCGCCGCCTCCGCCGGGAAGAACTTCATCTCGGTCACCCCGCGCTCCAGCAGCGCGACCACCTCGGAGGTGGTCGAGACACCCGGCAGGAAGGGCTCGCCCGACTCCCGCATGGCGTCCAGCAGCCGGTCCGTCCAGCCGGGGCTCACCAGGAAGCGCGCCCCGGCCGTCACGGCGGAGGCGACATTCCCGGGGGAGATCACGGTGCCCGCGCCGATGACCGCCTCGGGCACCTCGGCGGCGATGGCGCGGATCGCGTCCAGCGCGGCGGGCGTCCGCAGCGTCACCTCGATCGCGGGCAGCCCGCCCGCGACGAGCGCCCGCGCGAGCGGTACGGCATCGTCCGCATCCTCGATGACGACAACGGGAACGACGGGCGCGAGATCCAGCACGGAGGTCATGGGCCCATCCTGCCGTGCCGCCCGCATCCCGCGCAATGAACGTTGCGCAGGGTGCAATATCTCAGTGGATCCGGGTGACCACCACATCGAGCGCCCAGGGGCGCCCCTTCCGCGCCGGAGCCTCGGCCTCCACCACATGCCCCAGCTCGCGCAGCGCCTCCACCAGCTCCGCCGGATCCTTCGGGCGCACCCCCGAGACCAGCAGATCACGCACGATCCGGCCCTTGGTCGCCTTGTTGAAGTGGCTGACCACCGACCGCTTCTCCACCCCGTCGACGAGCTGCGAGTGCAGCACCCGCACCGTCGCCGTCCGCTCCGCGACCCCGCCCTTCGGCTTCCACGCGGCGGCATACGCCGACGACCGCAGATCGAGCACCAGCCCGCTCCCCGCCGCCTCCGGGAGCGCGCTCTCCATCGGCCCCCGCCAGTACGCGCCCAGCGCCCCCGCCCGGGGCAGCCTCACCCCCATCGAGCAGCGGTACGGCGGAATCCGGTCGCCCACCCGCACCGCGCCCCACAGCCCCGAGAAGACCAGCAGCGACGCGCGCGCCCGGCGGCGGGCGTCCGCGTCCAGGGTGGCGAGCCCGAGGGCGTCGTAGAGCACCCCCGTATAGATCTCCCCGGCCGGCCGGGCACCCGCCGTCCGCAGCTCCGTGTTCTTCGCGATCTCGCCGCGCAGCCCCTCGCTCAGCCCGAGGATCCCGCGCGCCCGCTCCTCGTCGGAGAGACAGAGCTCCACCAGCTCGTCCAGGAGCGCGGCGCGCGCCCCGGCGAGGGCGGGCAGGGACAGCGACTCGGGCTTGAGCGGCGCCCCGCGCCCGGAAGCGGCCTTACCCTCCGACGGCGGAAGCAGCACGAGCACGGTGGACTCCTTGAGATCACATACAGCCGGGAACAGGGGGGTGGCCGGGCCACCGGGCCCCGCGCCAGGGTACGCGCCCGGAGCCCGCCCGATCCGCCCCCGCCCCGCCCGTGCGCCGCGCGCCCCGCCACGGCGCGGTACACCGCCGCCTCCCGCTCCCGCCCCCCGTACGCGCCCCCGCCCCCGCCCGGAGTGCCGACCACCCCCTCCCGCCATACGCTCGACCCATGCCCCGCCGCCTGATGCACACCGCCGGCGCGGCCGGCGCCCCGCTGCGGACCGCGCTGCGCGAACTGAGGACCACCCTCGGCATCCCGGCCGGCTTCCCGCCCGCCGTACTCGCCGAGGCCGAAGCCGCGGCCACCGCCCCGCGCCCGCCCGGCGCCGCGGAGCTCACCGACGCGACCGATGTCCCCTTCTTCACCATCGACCCGCCCGGCTCGGCCGACCTGGACCAGGCGATGCATCTCGCCCGCCACGGCCACGGCTACCGCGTCCGGTACGCCATCGCCGATGTCGCCGCCTTCGTCACCCCGGGCGGCGCGCTCGACGCCGAGGCGCACCGCCGCGTACAGACGCTGTACTTCCCCGACGGCCGGACCCCGCTCCATCCGCCGGTGCTCTCCGAGGGCGCCGCCGGCCTGCTCCCCGGCCGCACCGTCCCCGCCCTCCTGTGGCGGATCGACCTCGACGCGGAGGGACGCACCACCGCCGCCGAGGTGCACCGGGCCCTCGTCCGCAGCCATGCGCGGCTCGACTACGCCACCGCCCAGCGGCGCATCGACGACGCCACCGCCGAGGAGCCCCTCGCCCTGCTGCGCGTCGTCGGCACCCTCCGCGAAGCCCGGGAGCGCGCCCGGGGCGGGATCTCCCTCAACGTCCCGGAACAGGAGATCGCCGAGGCGTCCGGCCGCTACCGCACCGAATACCGCGCCCCGCTCCCCGCCAACGGCTGGAACGCCCAGATCTCCCTGCTCACGGGCATGGCCGCCGCCGAGATCATGACGACCGCCGGCACCGGCATCCTCCGCGCCCTCCCCACCGCCCCGGACGGCGAGGTCGCGAAACTCCGCCGCTCCGCACGGGCCCTCGGCATCGACTGGCCGCACCATGTCTCGTACGCGGAACTCATCCGCTCCCTCGACCCGCGCGACCCCCGCCACGCGGCCTTCCTCCAGGACTGCACCGCCCTGCTGCGCGGCGCCGGCTACACCGTCTTCACCGGCGGCAGACTCCCCTCGCCCGCGATCCACGCCGCGGTGGCCGCCGAGTACACCCACTGCACCGCACCGCTGCGCCGGCTGATCGACCGCTACACCGGCGAACTCTGCCTCGCGGCCTGCGCGGGCCAGGGCGTACCGGAGTGGGTGCTCACCGCGCTGGACGCGCTCCCCCGGGAGATGGCGGCGGGCGCGCGGCTCGCCCACACGGTCGAACGCGCGTGCGTGGACATCGTGGAGGCGGCGCTGCTGCGCGAGCGGGTCGGGGAGATCTTCGACGGCTTCGTGGTGGACGTCCGCGACCGGCGGCCCACCGAGGGCACGGTCCAGCTCGCCGACCCGGCGGTGGTGGGCCCGGTCGTCTCGGACCGGGCGCTGCCGCTGGGGGAACGCCTGCGCGTCCGTCTCACCCGCGCCGACCCGGCGACGGCGGAGATCCTCTTCGCCCCGGCCTGACCGCCGCCGCTCACACCGTCTCGCGTGTCCGGGCGGTCACCAGGGCGATCATCCGCCGTACGACAGCGGCCTGCGCGGGACTGAAATCGGCGAGGAACGCCTCCCCGAAGGCGCTGTCCATCGCCGCGGACCCGTCCCCGGTGAACCGCAGCAGCTCATCGGGGACCGCGGCGGCCAGCTCATCGGCGAGCGGCCCGATCCTGGGGTCGGAGAGGTCCGCGCCGGCCACCGCGTCGAGCCGCTCGTACAGCGCCGACAGCCGCCGCCACTCCTCGCCCGAGGCGAGCGGGGCGAGGGCCTCGAACAGCCGGGCCCGCTCGCCGGGCGACAGCAGGCCGTCGATCAGCGCCAGATGCTCACGGTCCTTCGCGGCCACCGGGGAGTCGGTGGCGGGCAGCCCGCCGAGCAGATCGGCCAGCTCCGCCGAGACGGGCCCCTCGGCGGGCAGCTTGCCCGCCCGGGCCCTCCCGATCAGCTCCCCGAGCCGGGCACGCCGCCGGCCGATCGCCGCCTCCTGCCGGGCCAGATCGGCGTCCAGCTCCTCCAGCACCTCGGCGAGCTCCCGCCCGGCGTCGTCGGCGAGCACATCCCGCACCTCGGCGAGCCCGACCCCCAGCTCGGCGAGGCGCCGGATCCGGGTGAGCGCGACCGCATGCCCCAGCCGGTAGTCGCGGTACCCATTGGCGAGCCGGCCGGGTTCCGGCAACAGCGCGAGCTGGTGGTAGTGACGGACGGTGCGCGGGGTGACCCCGGCGAGCGCGGCGACCTCTCCGATTCTCATGACACCAGGGAAAACCATGACGCCGCGTCAGGGTCAACCCCCGCCCGCCCCGCCGGGTAGCATGGTCGGCACGGCAGACGAGCCGGGCGGGCGGCCGCGTGAGGATCTCCGGATCCTCCCGAGGAACGTCCGGGCTCCACAGGGCAGGGTGGTGGGTAACGCCCACCCGGGGTGACCCGCGGGACAGTGCCACAGAAAACAGACCGCCGGGGATTTCGGTCCCCGGTAAGGGTGAAACGGTGGTGTAAGAGACCACCAGCGCCTGAGGTGACTCAGGCGGCTAGGTAAACCCCACCTGGAGCAAGGTCAAGAGGAAGCACTCCGGTGCTTCTGCGCGAACGTCCGAGGGCTGCCCGCCCGAGTTCGCGGGTAGACCGCACGAGGCCGGCGGCAACGCCGGTCCCAGATGGATGGCCGTCACCCCGACGACCGCGAGGTCCCGGGGGACAGAACCCGGCGTACAGCCCGGCTCGTCTGCCACTGAGAGCCTCCGACCCGGCAATCCCGCGGGTCGGAGACTTTCTCGTGCATCGGCGGGCAGCTGCGCCCCGGGGCGTGGCGGATGTCCCGGCACCACCCCCGCCGACCTCCGCCCGCCGCGGTGATCCGGCACCCGGGGCGGCCTCAGCCGTACCGCTCGGCGAGTGCGCCGCCGATCGCGGCCAGGTGGTTCCGCACCCCCGGAGGGCCGGTCACCTCCAGCCATTCGACCAGCCCCGCCAGTTCGCCGGCGAGCAGGTACTCGCCGGCGCCGCGGATCACGACCTCGACGCGGCCGTCGGCCGTGGGACCTCCGACCTCCAGCCGGCTGCCCAGGGCCATCCGGAGCACGTCCATTCCGTGCGGCACACACACCGCCCGGATCTCCAGCGGGGTTCGTCTGCGGTCGATCTCGTCGGCGATCTCGCGCCAGCTCTCGGCGAGGTCGAAGTCCTCGGGGCGGTGCACGGGATCGCCGGTCGGGGCGGCGGATGACACCCGGTCGATCCGGAAGGTCCGCCGGCCGGCCTCGGTGTGGGAGACGAGGTACCACGACGGACCCTTGGCGACGATGCCCAGCGGGTGGACGGTTCTCTCGGTCTCGGCGCCTTCGCGGTCGACGTAGCCGAGCCGCACCTGGACGCCGCGGATCACCGCGTCCTGGAGTTCGCCGAGGAAGCGGGGCGGGGGGTGCCCGATCGGGCTCGTGCCCCACTGTCGCGGGTCCGTGAGCAGCGATGACGCCGCCGCCTCGGCCTGTGGCCGGAAGGGCTCCGGCAGGGCGTGGACGAGCTTGCGCAGGGCCGCTCGCACGGCCGGTATCGCGGCCGAGGCCGGGCCGGCGGCCAGGAAGAGGGCGCGGGCCTCGCTCGCGGTCAGGCCGGACAGGTCGGTGCGGGCGCCGCCCACGAGGCGCCAGCCGCCGCCCCGGCCCCGCAGGGAGTACACGGGTACCCCGGCCATGGCCAGGGCGTCGAGGTCGCGGCGGGCGGTGCGCTCCGAGATCTCCAGCTCTCGGGCCACCTCCGCCGCTGTCACCCGCTCGCGCCGTTGCAGCAGGAGCAGGACGGCCACCAGCCGGTCGGATCGCATGCCGGCAACGCTTTCACGGAAACCGGTCATGGGGTGACCGGTTTCGGTCGGCAGGATGGCGGCATGGCCTCACCGGGGATTCCCGCGGCCCGCGGCCGTATCGGCCCCCGGCCCGCCGGGGGTGTGCCGGTGCTTTCCCCGGGAATCCCCGGCGCCGGTCGCCCCGAAAACGCAGAGAGAGAATGCGATGTTCAATCCAGGTGATTTTCCCGAGCCCACCCTTGTTCCGGTCAACGGTGTGGAGCTCGAAGTCTTCGAAGCGGGCCGGCGGAATGCCGGAAAGCCCATAGTGCTCTGTCACGGCTGGCCGGAGCATGCCTTCTCCTGGCGCCATCAGATGCCCGCCCTCGCCGCCGCGGGCTACCACGTCATCGTCCCGAACCAGCGGGGTTACGGAAATTCATCCCGCCCGGCCGAAGTGACGGACTACGACATCGGACACCTGTCGGGTGATCTCGTCGCACTTCTCGATCACTACGGATACGACGACGCCGCCTTCGTCGGTCACGACTGGGGTGCGATGGTCGTCTGGGGGCTGACCCTGCTGCATCCGGGCCGGGTCAGCAGAGTGATCAACCTCAGCCTGCCCTACCAGGAGCGCGGCGGGAGGCCCTGGGTCGAGGCCATGGAGGACGCGCTCGGCGGCGACTTCTATTTCGTCCACTTCAATCGGCGGCCGGGCGTCGCGGACGCCGTTTTCGAGGAGAACACCTTCCGGTTCCTCCGCAACCTGTACCGGAAGAACGAGCCCCCCGGGGAGCCCCGGCCGGGTATGGCGCTGATCGATCTCGCCCGGGCGGAGAAGCCGCTCGGTGATCCCGTCATGAGCGACAGCGAACTGGCCGTTTTCGTCTCGGCCTTCGAATCGTCCGGGTTCACGGGCAGTGTGAACTGGTACAGGAATCTCGACCGCAACTGGCATCTGCTGGCGGACGCGGACCCGGTCATTCGGCAGCCCGCGCTCATGATCCACGGCGACCGGGATGTGATCCGGAGGTCCGGGAATCCGGCGGAGTTCGTGCCCCATGTGGAAGTGGTCGGTCTGGATTGCGGTCACTGGATCCAGCAGGAGATGCCGGAGGAGACGAACCGCGTGATGACCAGATGGCTGGCACAGCAGGATGCCTAGCCGCTCGTGATCCGGTTCGGGCCGCCTGAAGCTCTCCGCGTCCGCGACCGCCGGCGGTACGGAGAGCCGTCGGCGGTACGGAGAGCCGTGGGGCCGGCTCGCGGGGGAGCGGCGCGGCGGAACGGGTGCCGGGCATCCGGCCCCTGGCCGGGAATTCACCCGGCCAGGGGCCGTTCAAGCGGGCGGTGCTCAGATCGTCAGGACAGGGACAGCTCCGTCACCCGGTCCGCCTGCTGGACCCAGGCGGCGCTCAGGCCGCCTTCCTTGACCAGGGCGATGCCATTGCCGTGCAGCAGGCCGATGCGGTTGCCGGAGAGGGCGATCCGGTGGGCATTGTCGTGCTGCTTCACCCAGTTGGTGCTGAGGCCGCCTTCCTTCACCCATGCCTCGCCACTCGTCTGGACGATGCCGATTCTGTTGGAGGACAGTTCCAGCTGGATCACGTTGTCTGCCTCCTTGACCCAGTTGGTGCTGAGGCCGCCCTCCTTCACCCATGCCTCGCCGGTGCCCTGGAAGATGCCGATGCGGTTGCCCGCCAGGTCGATGTCCACCACGCTGTCGGCCTCGTGCACCCAGGCGGCGCTCAGGCCGCCCTCCTTGACCAGGGCGGTGCCATTGCCCCGGACGATGCCGATGCGGTTGCCGGAGAGTTCCAGTTCCTTGACGTTGTTGTGCTCCACGACCCAGCTCGCGCTGAGGCCGCCCTCCTTGACCAGGGCCTCGCCGTTGTCGCGCAGTACCCCGATGCGGTTGCCGGAGAGCGCGAGCTGCTTGACGTTGGTGTGCTCCAGGACCCAGCTCGCGCTGAGGCCGCCCTCCTTCACCCGCGATTCGCCGTTGCCCTGGACGATGCCGATGCGGTTGCCGCCGTCACCGGACACGGTCTTGGGCGCGGCGCCCGCCGATCCGCTCAGAGTGAGTCCCATGAGGGATGCGGCCACGGCCACGGCCAGCGCTTTCCAGTTGCTGTTCAACGTTCAACCTCCGATGGAGAATGAGTGTCTCCGGCTGCCCGTACGGCGCGGAGAAGACGCCGGGACAGCCCTGGTGGCCGGGGTGGTGGAGCGCGGAAGGCATGGACCGCACACCCCCTGACAGCGGGGTGACGGACGGGCCGAGCATTGTGCCGAGCCGAGACGCAGCGGAATCGCGGCGCCCGTTCACAGAGATCGGGCGCACTCGCCCGTCGGATGAGACCGGCTGATCAGAGGAGCTGTGTGCTGTTCTGTGCACTTCCGCTGCGGAGAATATGCTCCGGGGCGGACCGCGGGGGAGTGGGAATTTCGGTCAGCGGCTCTCCGGATCTCCCGCCGGCGCCCCGCGGCCGGTGCCCGCGTCCCGCCGCCGTCCGCCCGGTGCCCCTGTGCTCGCGATACGTCCCGGGCCGTTGCCCGCGCGGGGGCGGACCGTGCCGGGACCGCCGTCCCGCAGGATGGCCGGATCGCATCGGCCGTCCGGCGCGGCCGATTGCCGCCGCATTGCGGCGGTGTTGCCGTCGCGCTCAGCCGTCCGCCGTGGTGCGGCCCGCCCGGGTCCGGCGGCCGGCGCGGACCCGGAGGACGACCTCCGCCAGAAGACCGGTGCCGACAAGGGTCGCCGCGGTGGCCGGGAAAGGGTGCTCGATCATTCCGAGCGCGGTCACCGCGAGCAGGGCCAGTCCGGCCGCGCACCGCAGGGCGAGGAGTGGGGTGGTGGTCATGGGGCATTGTCCCGCTCTCACTCCGGCACGTTCACCACACAGCGGAATCCGTCGTGGAAGGTGCGGAAGAGCGGATGAGCGAAGTCCCGCGCGGCCGTGCGGGCGAGTTCCGGGCCGTGGTGGAAGGCGCCGCCCCGCAGGACGTGGTACTTGCGGCCGTAGTGCTCGGAGGAGTCCCAGCCGTCCGGGTAGCGGTCGTACCAGTCCGAGGTGCGTTCGCAGACGTTTCCGGCGCAGTCGAGCAGGCCGTACGGGCTGGCGCCGTCCGGGAAGCTGCCGACGGGTGTGGTCAGCGGGGCGTCCCGCAACTGGTCGAAGGTCTGCCACCAGTCGGTACGGGGCGCGCCGGGGCCGCCCAGCCGGGCGGCGTGGAAGGCGGAGACATTGCAGACGCCCTCCCGCCAGGTGTCGCCCCAGGGCCAGAGCCGGCCCCCGGTGCCCCGGGCCGCCTTCTCCCACTGGGCCTCGGTGGGGAGTTGCTTGCCCGCCCAGGCGGCGTAGGCGGCGACATCGGGCCAGGCCAGCAGGGTGACCGGGTGGTCCGGGAGGTCGCGCCAGGTGGAGCCGGGGCCCGCCGGGTGGGCCCAGTCCACTCCGGGCACCTCGGTCACCTGGCCGCCGCCCCGGGTCTTCACATGGCCGCTGCCCTCGATCTCGCAGACCGTGCGGTATCCGGTGGCCCGGACGAACGCATCGAACTCGGCATTGGTGACCGGTGTCCGGTCGATGAAGTAGGAGGGGAGGCTCACCCGGCGCTCGGGGCTCTCGCTGTACGTCCAGGCGCCCTCGAGACCGAGCTGGGCGCGGAGCATCGCCCGGCCCCGGTCGCTGGTGCCCATGACGAAGTCGCCCGCCGGGATGCGGATCATCCCGAACTCGGCGGGGTCGCCGAGCTGGAGGAAGGCGTTCCGCGCAGACCGCCTGACCTCGTGGTCCAGGTCGTCACGGATGCTGCTGTCCAGCGCGGTGAGTACGGCCTCCTCGCGGTTGTCGAGGCGGGCGAGCGCTTCGGCGGCCCGCCGCCGGGCCGCCGGATCCTCGGCGAACAGCTCGGTGAGGAGCGCACGGGTCACCTCCGCGACACCGGTGTCGACCTGGAGGAAGGAGTGCGCGGCGCGGTGGAGGTCCAGTACGGCGGGGTGGGCCTGGTTGTGTACGAGGGAGAGCCGCCCGGCGGTGTTCCGGTCGCGCTTCTGCGGGAGCGGGCGGGAGCTCTCCCGCATTCTGCCCAGTACCTGGTTGTAGATGGCGTCCAGATTGAGCATCTCGCTCTCGCCCGGGATACCGGTCCGGAGGGTGTCCAGAAAGGCCCCGGTGAAGGCGGTGAAGGGCTCGCCCGGCGGGGCCAGGGCGATTTTGTTCTCCGCGGCGGCGGCCAGGATGTAGGTGCCCTCGGCGCTGGCCTCGTTGACGACGGTGGTCGCGGGATCGGCCATGGTGCCCAGGGCCCGTCCGCTGTAGCAGCAGTCGAGGATCACGATCCGGCGGGCCGCCCGGCTGTCCAGGACGATGTCCCGGACATTGCTGTACGGCACGGCGG
The DNA here is from genome assembly GCF_039888735.1 of Streptomyces sp. CAU 1734. Taxonomy (NCBI): domain Bacteria; kingdom Bacillati; phylum Actinomycetota; class Actinomycetes; order Kitasatosporales; family Streptomycetaceae; genus Streptomyces; species Streptomyces sp. CAU 1734. The sequence goes on along the minus strand of NZ_JBDQQP010000002.1, from coordinate 258,236 downwards.
TGTAGATGCGCCGGGTGTCGGTCGTGGTGAGCGTCAGATGGAGGTCGCCGTGTTTGGAGTCGACCAGGCCGTGCCCCGCGTAGTAGAGGATCAGGGTGTCGGTGGCCTGCTGGGCCGCGGCGACGATCGGATCGAGCAGTTCGATATTGGTCGACGGGTCCGGTACGACGACACAGTGATCGCGGGGGAGTCCCCAGACACGCTCGGACCGCAGCGCCTCGGCCAGCGCCGAGAGGTTGTTGCGGATCGCGGAGATGTCCGGGAGCTCCGGCCGCTCGAAGGTGCCCGTGCCCAGCAGCACCGCCCGGGAGGTGTGCGGATCGGGTAGCGCCGGCACGGTTACTCCCCGGCTGCGGGATGGCGCGGCGACTCACCGGAACCGTCGGCCGGTCCCGTACCACCGCTCCCGGCGCCGGGGCCGGGAGCCGCGGGGCCGGTGCCGGGATCCGCGGCGGCGGGTGACGGCAGGGCTATGGAGTCGCCGTCACGCCGCACACTGATGTCCCCGGGGTTGCGCCGGGTGGCCCGCCACGCGGCATAGGCGAGAGCGAGGCTCGCCAGCTGGAACGACGAGTCGATGACGAGCTGGATCACTTCCAGCGGTGCGCCGAGCCCGCCGGGCACGGGTGCGCCCGTCTCCAGGGTGACACTCGCATGGCGGCGGATGTCCGGCTCGTCCCTGAGCCAGGCGCAGAACGACCGGAGATCGTCCTCCGCGTCGTCCCCGCCGAGCCGTACCTCGATCAACACAACGTTCTCCCCTGACGCGGACCACCGGATCCCGGCCCGGTCGCGATGCCGCGGCCCGCTGATCCCCGGCGGTGGTGGTTGACGGCCGGTCAGCCCACCCGGGTGCCGTTGGGCACCGGCTTCTCGGGCAGGGCCAGGACCGGGGTCACCTTGTCGGCGTACCCGATGTCGAACAGCATCCCCTCGGAGAGCACGCCCATCATCTTGCGCGGTTCGAGATTGACCACGAAAAGGGCCTGGAGCCCGACGATCTCCGCCGGGTTCTCCCGCTCCTGCTTCATCCCCACCACGATGGTCCGGTGGTGATCGCCGAAGTTCACCGTCAGTTTGACCAGCTTGTCCGACTTCGGCATGTCCTCGACGCTCTCGATCAGACCGACCCGGATATCGATCTTCGCGAGATCCTCATATGACGCGGTCGCCTTGACCGGCGCCGCCGCGAAAACATCCTCATTGCTTGCCATGTCGTGCTCCACTCAACCGAGTTGGCGGTCTCTTCTTGAACGCGTAGACCGTATCAGCGCCCGGAGTTGTGTTCTCGCGGGTTGGCCCGGTCCGTGATTCCGGGATTCGGCCCGGCGGCGTATGCGCCGAGGTTCAACGGCATATGTGCCGGTGTGCCGGATTCTCCGCTACACCCCGGTCAGCCAGCCGCGGGCCATCGCCCGCGCACCCGCCTGAAATCGCGAGGTCGCGTCGAGCTTCTTCATGATTTCGGTGATCAGCCGGCGCACCGTGCGGGTGGACACACCGAATATCCGTGCGATGGCATCGTCTTTCACTCCCTGCGTCAGCAGACGCAATATCGAACGCTCCCGCTGATCGAGCAGATCGTCCGGGTCGATGCCCGTGAAGCCGGGCTCCTCCTCGGTCGGCGCCGTCGCCCAGTGCACCCAGCTGTACTCGAACAGCTCCGTCAGAATCGGCACCAGCTCCGGATCCCGGATCTCCAGCGCGCTCGATCCGCCCTGTCCGGCGAAGGGGAAGACATAGGCGAGCAGACCGTCGACCACCAGGATGCCGAAGGGCAGCACCGTGGCCGCTCTGACCATGACGTCGATGTCGGCCAGCTCCCGCAGCCTGGTGTGCACGCCGGGCGGCTGTTTCGCGGCGCTCGCGTGGATGAGCCGTACGGTCACGCCGCGGGCCGGCAGCCGCTCCTCGCGGAGCAGGGTCTCCACCGTCTCCCAGAGCGGGGACGAGGCGGTGTGCATGAACTCGACGGTGTGGTGCGCCCGCGGCACCGCCGAGCGCACGGCCGTCGCCTGGCCGTCCGCACCGACCAGCGGATTGCCCCGGCCGGTGCCGCCCTTGACCGATTGCAGAAGCAGCAGATTGGAGCTGAGCGAGGAAAGGCTGGAAAGGAACTTCTGGAGTTCCTCGATCCATCTGCGGGCCGCCTGTTCCTCCTTCTCGATCAACTCGGCGAGTATCACGTCGGGCGGGACCCCGAGAAGGCGTCCGATATCCGAGCCGGGCTCGGGAGGCAGGCCGCCGGGCGAGTTCGGAAGTGGCGGTATCGGTTGATCTTCGGTCAGTGTGCGCTGCTTCCTCGGCTGATCCGAGGCCCATAAGTGTCGCATCGCCAACTGTCGTAACAGGCTGCCGACATCGTCGGGCGCGGAATCCGCCACCATCCCCCCAGAGTTTGTTTTTGTTCAATATAGGATGATCGATTTTTCTGTCAATGGGATCGTGATCGAGGGTATCCGCGAGGTGTCCGTTTCCCGGGGGGACGGGGGGAGGGACGGTACTCCCGGAGGCCGGAAGTGTGCGGTGGCGGCGGGCCGGGCAACCGGCCCGCGCGGGGTGTGTTCACCGGGGCCGGGCCGTGCCTCCCGATGGCGGCACCCGGTACGGTCGGCCGCCCCGTACCGGGTGTCCACACACCGTCTCGCCCAACGAGTGGACGGGAAGATCAGCCCGGCTGCGAAGAGCGGTCCCGCTCTCCGGCGGCCCGTTGGCCGGATGGGATACGTCAGTCGAAGTAGGACTCCAGCCCGCCCCGCCGCCGCACATCGAGCGTCGCGCAGTGGAAGGACCCGCCGAAGTAGGTGTAGTCCTCGAAGGAGCACGGCACCGGATCGAAGCCCCAGCCCTCAAGCGCCTTGATCAGACCCGGCTGATTCCGCTCCACCACCACATGGGTCTCGTCCAGCGACAGCAGATTGATCGCGCTCCACTTGCTCATCACCCCCTGCGCGGTCTTCTCGGTGACCACCGGTTCGGGCGCTATCAGCAGATCCCACTTCGACAGCGGCTCGGGCAGATCGTCCGGGTCCAGGAATTCCGGATTGACCAGTGCCTTCCCCGGCGCCAGCAGCACCAGCGAGGTGTCGATGTGCATCTGCCGCCGATAGCGCGGGCGCACCTCGTGCACCCGGTACTCCGACCCCAGATGCCGGCGCAGCCAGGCGATCCCGGCGGCATTGGTGACCTGGCTCTGCTCGATGAAGATGTCCCGGCCGCAGCGGAGCGCGTCCGCCGCGTCGAAGACCGGCTCGAAGTCGGTGAGGCCCCATTGCACCGGGTCGTCGGGGCCGGGCGCCCGGTAGCCGGGCCGGTAGAGCTCGTCGAGGAGCTGCGGCTTGGGCGCGGAGACCCAGCGCGCGCCCGCCCGGGAGTACTCCTTGAGCAGTTCGCGGTAGGCCCACACCTCGTAGTGGCGGCCCCGGTCCGGCATCGGCGCCTCGATGATCTCGTCGCCGATCACCAGCAGCACATCGCGGGGGTTGGCGGACGACCAGCCGTGCCCGGTCTCCCACGCCGGGGTCCCGAACGGCGCCGTGAAGTCCGGCGGCGAGGGGCGGCGCACCGTGGCCCCGGCGTCCTTGAGGATGCCGATCAGCTCGTCGAGACTGCGCTCGGCGGCCTCCACCAGCCGGGGCGGATACGGGGTCCCCGGCCGGCCGATCACATCGTCCAGCGATTCGGACCCCGGGGGTACGGTGGTGTCCTCGATGGTGGTCCAGGACGGGATCATCGCGCCCGCCGGATCGCCGACGACGACTTCTTCGAGTGGCTGCCATTCGGAGTGGGAGTTCACAACCGCCATGTACGGGCTCCTCGTTTCTGTTCGGCCTGCTCTTCGATTCCTGTCCGGCTTCCGGTTCCTGTCCGGCTTCGGTCTTCGTCCGGAAGCCGGGTTCTTCCGGCGTCCGGCCTCCGGGGCCTGTCCGGGGCGCGAACGGCCATCCGCGCCGCCCCGCCCCGCCCCGTGTCCATGCCGCCCCGTGTCCATGCCGCGCCGTGTCCATGCCGCGCCGCGTCCGCCCGCGTCTCAGACGAAGGACGGGTCCGCCGCCCCGAAGGCGCGTTCCAGCAGGTCGGCGCCCTTCTCCACCTGCTCCTCGGTGATCGTCAGCGGCGGCAGCAGCCGCAGTACGCAGCCGTCCCGCCCGCCGACCTCCAGAATCAGGCCCAGCCGCAGCGCCGCCGCCTGGATCGCGCGGGCGAGTTCGGTCGCATGGGCCCCGGTGGCCGGGTCCGCGAGTTCGATGGACTGCATCAGCCCGAGCCCCCGGGTGTCCGCCACCCACGCGCTCCGCTCGCCGATCTTCCGCAGCCGTCCCGCCAGTTGTTCGCCGCGCTCGGCCACCTTCGCCAGGATGCCGTCCCGGCGGATGATCTCGATGGCCTTCGCACCGCCGGCGAAGGCGAGCTGATTCCCCCGGAAGGTGCCGATGTGCGCACCCGGTGCCCAGGTGTCGAGCACCTTGTCGTAGAGGATGATCGCGGTCGGCAGCCCGATCCCGGAGAGCGCCTTGGACGCCACGATCACATCCGGCTCGATCCCGTACTGCTCGAAGGCGTACCAGGTGCCCGTCCTGCCGCACCCCGTCTGCACCTCGTCCAGGATCAGCGGCACCCCCGCCCGCCGGGTGATCTCGCGGATCCGGCGCAGGAATTCGGGGCTCGCGGGAATCCCGCCGCCCTCGCCCTGGACCACCTCCACCAGGACCGCCGCCGGGGTGGGCACCCCGCCGTTGGGATCCGCCAGCACGCGTTCCAGATAGGTGGCGCAGTTGGTGGCGCAGGTGTCGGGCGTCAGCCCGAGCGGGCACCGGGCGCAGTGGGAGAACGGGAAGAAGTGGACCCCCGGCATTCCGTTCGGAACCTTGGCCTTCGGGTGGAGATCGCCGGTGACCGCCATCGCCCCGGCCGTACTGCCGTGGAATCCGCCGTGGAAGGCGAAGATGTCGCCCCGGCCGGTGGCGAGCTTGCACAGCTTGATCGCCGCCTCGATGGCATTGGCGCCGGTGGGCCCGCAGAAGTGGACCACGAACCGGTCCCGCATCGGCGCCGGCAGCATCTCCAGCTGAAGCTCGGTGAAGCGGTCCTTCGCCGGGGTGGGCAGATCCAGCCCGTGCACCAGGGTGCCCAGCTGTTCCCGCACCGCGGCGATGATCTCCGGGTGGCCGTGCCCGAGCGAGAGCACCCCCGCCCCGGCCAGGAAGTCCAGGAACACATTCCCGTCGACGTCCTCGATCAGCGCGCCCTCGGCCCGCCGCACCGCGATCGGCAGCCGGCGCGGATAGCTGCGGGCGCTGGATTCGCGCGATTCCTGCCGGGCCAGATACTCCCTGCTGGCCGGGCCGGGCAGTTCGGTCCGCACCAGGGGTTCATCCAGTGTGGTCATGGCCGTCCTTCCGAGAGGTGCGGGCGGCGCCGTTCTCCGCGCCGGTGCCGGCCGGCACCGGCGGGCGCGGCAGTTTCAGCAGGCGCTCACAGATCGCCGCCGCCCGCAGCGAGAGCAGACTGAACGACCCGGCGTCACCGATGCCGTGACTGGTCTCGCAGAGCCCGTTGAGGAAGAGCGGCGGCACCCCGTCGCCGACCGTCCGCACCCGGTAGGCGGGATCGATCCCGAGATAGCCGTCGGTGTCGAAGCCGAAGGTGTGCGCTATCCCGCCCAGCAGCGCCGGATAGCGCTCCTGGCGCTCCCCGGGCCCCAGATCGCGGAATCCGGTCGCCAGGACCACCAGATCGGCGGCGAACTCCTCCCGTTCACCGGTGTGCACCTCCTCCACGCCCAGGGTCAGCGCGTCCGTCCCGGGCGTCACCGAGGTCACCAGCTGATTGCCCGTCACGAACACCCGCTGGTCGCCGTCGAGCCGCTGCTCGTAGACGAGGAGATAGAGCTCGTGCAGGACGTCCTCGTCGGTGCTGGAGTAGTTCGTCGGCCGCATATAGGCGTCGAGTTCGCGCTTGCCCGCCCGGGAGGCCCGGTAGTAGTAGTCGGTGAACCGCGGGAAGAAGCCCTCCTCGCTGAAGGGGCTGGTGTCCTTGAGCCGCAGTCCGAACGAGCGCATCGAGAGCTGGATCCGGGCCTGCGGATAGCGCTTCGCCAGATCGAGGGTGATCTCCACCGCGCTCTGGCTGCCGCCGATGACCACCACATTCCGCGGTGGCGCGGTCAGCCGCCCGATCCTGGGCAGATACTCGGTGAGATGGATGATCCGGTCGTCGGGCACGGCCGCCGCCGCCGAGGCGAACGGCTCCGGAATGTAGGGGGTGCGGCCCGTTCCGACGACCAGCGCCCGCCCGCGCCGGCGCACCCCGCTCCCGGTGACCACCTCGTACACCGGCTCCCCGGCGGCCTCCGCCGTCGTCACGGACGCCACCCGCTCCCCGTAGTCCACGAGATGATCGAAGTGGCGGCGCACCCATTCGATGTACCGGGCGTACTCCTTCCGCAGCGGGAACTCCTGCGGCAGATTGAGGTGTTCGAGTAATCGCCCGGCCTCGTGGAGGTAGTTGATGAAGGTGTAGCGGCTGCGCGGATTGCGCAGGGTGACCAGGTCGCGCACCGGATTGTTCTGGATGTTGGAGCCGTTCAGTATCATGCCGCCCTGCCAGAGCGGATGGGGATCCGCTTCGAGGAACCGCAGGGTGGGGGCCGGACCCCCGCCCTCCCCGGCGGTCTCCTCCACCGCGGCGGCGAGTGCCATGTTGGCGGGGCCGAATCCGATGCCGAGCACGTCATAGCAGATTGGTTCTTGCATCCGTCCCTCTTCCCGGGCCCGCGGGGAGCGGTGCGGCGGAGGGCGTGGACAGCAGCTGATCCGCGATCAGCCTGCCCAGTTCGGGCGCCACCCTCACCCCGCCTCCGCTTCCCGCGCGGGCGAGCCAGACCTTGGGCAAGCGTGTGGGCGTCAGCGGGCCTCCGGCCGCGCCCCAGCCGTCGAACGAGCGCACCATCCGTACTGTCTCGGCCCGGTCGATCCAGGCCAGATGGGGACGTACCGCCTCCAGTGTGCGCCGGTGGTGCGCGGGATCGGCGGGCGGTACGGAGCCGGCCTCACCGCCCCAGACCAGCAGCGGCAGCCCGATCAGCGTGTCCCGGCCGCCGGCCGGCTTGGCGTAACAGCCGGAGCGCAGATCGATGAAGGAGGCATGGGCCGGGACTCCGGGAGGGCGGCGCACCACGGAGACCTGGATCGCGCGGATCCGTACGGCGGAGGCGGGCGACGGGGGCGGCGCGAGCCCGGCCGGCTGCCGCGCCGCCCATGCCCCGGTCGCGAGGACGACGGCCCGGCCGACCCGTACGGTCCCGGCGGAGGTCGTCATCACGACCGGCCCGCCGTCACCGTCACCGTCGACCGAGCCCGGTCCGGCCCCTGATCCCGGGCCCCGGCCGGTGTCGCCGCCGAGTGCCGTGACCCGTACGCCCGTCACCAGCCGGGCCCCGTACCGCACCGCCTCGCGCAGATACTCCGCCGTCACCCGTACGGGATCCACCCACCCGGCCCCCGGTTCGACCAGCGCCGCCGACCCCGCCCGCTGAACACCCAGCACCTCGGGGACGGCCTCCCCGCTGACGACCCGGACTCCGCCGGCGGCCGTGCCGCGCAGCTCCTCCGCCGCCTTCCGCAGCCGTCCCGCGTCCGCCGCCGGGGCGAGGGTGACGGCCCCGGTGCGGTGCAGCGGGGCCACCCCCGTGTGCCAGGCGCCCGGATCGGCGTAGACCGCGAGTGAGGCGGAGGCGAGTGCGGCGACGACCGGATCGGGGTCGTAGCAGCGGACCATCCCGCCCGAGGAACCGGTGGACCCGCCCGCCGCCGCACCCGCCTCCACGATCAGCGGCGCCGCCCCGCGCCGGGCCAGCCGGGCGGCGACGGCCGCACCGGTGATCCCGGCGCCGATCACGGCGTACTCCACCCGCGCGGGCGGCCCGCCGGCCCCGAGCGCGTCCGTCATCGGCGCGCACCGTCCCCGATCGGCCGGGCCCACAGCGCGGGCGGAACGGTCAGCCGGGTGGTGTGACCGGACGGGATGAAGGTCCAGTCGGCCTCGCGGCGCGGCTCGCCGGGCAGCCCGAGCCCGGCCCACAGCGCCGCCCCGAGCGAGGGCATCACGGGATGGACCAGGGCGGCGAACGCCTTGGCCGCCAGATATTCGAGCGCCACACTCGTCCGGGACTCCTCCCGGGCCGATGCGAGGCCCCGCTTGGCCCGCTCCGCGGCCCGGAACCGCAGCGCGTCGCGGACCAGCGACTCCAGCGCCTCCACATAGGCGACGCTGCTGAAGGCGTCCACGATGAGCAGCCGGTCGAGCTGCTGGGTCGTCAGATTGACCAGCCGGTAGAACTCCCGGTGCGCGGGCGACCAGGCACCCGTCCCCGGCACGGTCCCCCCGCCCGGCAGCCCGGCGAAGCCCGCCAGCCACTCACGGACCGGTCCGAGCAGCGGATCGTCGAGCAGCCCGGCCAGCTCGTCCCCGGTCACATCGACCACGGCCTCCTCCGGGCAGCGGCGCAGCACACCCAGCCGCAGCGGATCGGCCGATCCCCCGCCGGGCAGCAGATCGTCGGCCCAGACGGCGTGACCCCGGCTGGTGGAGAACTTCGCCCCGTCGAGATGGAGGAAGCGGTTGGAGACATATCCCTTGGGCAGCGCCGCCGCGCGCCCGGTCGCCAGCGCGATGGCGGACATCAGGATCGCGTAGAAGTAGCTGTTGTCGTAGCCGAGGAAGGTCACCAGACCGGTGGCGGAGAGATCCGCGGCGCCGCGCTCGGTCTCCTCCAGCTGGGTCAGGGCGAGTTCCACCCAGGGGTCGACGACCTGCCCCGGCAGCCCGCTCGCGTCGAGCGGCAGACCCCAGCCGGAGGTACGGGTGAGGCGGTAGCGGCCCAGTCCCTCCTCGATCAGCCGCGCGGCCAGCTCCCGGAGCTGACCGCTCCCCTCCAGCCGGGCGAGATACTCGCGCAGGGCGGGGGCGTGGTGGTCCAGATCGAGCAACAGGGCCGATTCCCGGCGGAATGCGGGCGGGGTCCCGCAGAGTCCGCAGACCAGGCCGACCAGCTCGCGGGCGTGGTTGGGCCTGCCGCATGCCTCGCAGATCTCGCCGTCCGTGGCCTCGCCGCAGCTCGGGCACTCCCCGGCGGCGAAACACTGCTGAAGGGAGTGGTCGCACCCGGCGCACCAGGGCGTCTCCACGGTCTCCCGGACGACCCCGGGCGCCGACGCCAGGGCGGTGAAACGCTCCCGTATGACCGGCTGGTGTCCGGCCTCCTTCAGCGGCCGGTACACCCGGTCGAAGCCGACCCCGGCCCTGGCGAGAGTGGCGATGATGCGGTCGCCGGTGGTCACGGCCAGTTCGGCGGGGTCCGCGCCGGTGCGCCGGGCGACCACCGACACATGGGACTGGTTGTCGTCCAGCCCGGTGATGAGCCGGGCGCTCCGGCCGAGGGTCCGCAGCGCGCGCACATACATGTCCGCCCGGACATAGGGGCCGGCCAGATGACCGATGTGGACACCGCCGTTGGGGGTCGGCGGGGGGCAGAAGACCAGGGTCTCGGCGGGGACGTACCGGCGCGGATGCCGTGCGCCCAGCTCGGTGACGGCCTGCGCGATGTCCTCCCAGTACATGGAGGCGAGCTTCAGCGGGGCGTCCGAGCCGTTCCGGATGCGGTGGAAGTGGAAGGCGGGCAGATGGACCAGGTCGCCCGCGCCGACCCGGCGGGACTCCTGCTCGACCACGATGTCGGCGGTGCCCTCCAGGATGAGGAAGATCTCGCCGTCCTGATGGCAGTGGAGCTTGGAGTCGGTGTGCGCGGGCACCTCGCCGAACACCGAGCCGAAGGGCAGATCCGGGATGTCGGCGGCGTCGTAGAGGTGTTGCAGGAACATCTCGTAGGACCAGGACATGTACCGGTCGCTGAGGGTGCGCACCGGCGCGGTGGCGGGGTCCGGGCCGGTCGCGGGGTCCGGGTCGCCGTCCCAGCGGGCGCAGGCGTAGTCGAGCGGGCTGTCCGGGCCCGCGGTGAGCGTGTGGCCGGTGAGTGCGGCGGTGTGCACGGCGGTGCCGGGTGAGAGGGCCACCGCTTCCCCGGACTCCCGGAGGAGGGTGCCGGTGCCGGAGAAGACGTACAGCACCTCGGCCGCCGCCCCGTTGCCGCTCTCGGCCGAGGTGCCCGCCGGGACGCTGCCGTAGGTGAGACGGAAGGGCATTCCGTCGATGTCGTCGCGGGTGAGGCCGGGGCTGGAGCCCTTGACGTCGGCGGTGTCGCGGGCGAAGGAGCGTACGAGTATCACTCTTGACCTTTCCGGCGATCTCGGACAGGTACGTCGGCGCGCGGGCCCTCCCGGGGCATGCGGGCCCTCCGGGCGGCCGGCCGCGCCGCCGGCGGGAGATGCCGCCCGGCCCGCCCGGGGCCGCGAGGTGCCGGGATGCGATGCCGAGGCGCGGTACGGGCCGTTCCGGGCGTGGCTCCGCCCAGTGTTGTCCAGGCTCCGGGGCCGGTCCATGGGGTACGCGTGTCCACAAAGCGACCTGTCCGACCTGGACACGGGCCGGGGGTGGCGCGTGCCGGGCGCACGCGTGGGGCCGGGGGTGCGGACGGACCGGGATGCGGGCGGACCGCGATACGACCGGACCGGGATACGGACGGGCCGGGGGTACGAGCGGGGAGCACCCGCCCGTACCCCCGGCCCGGTCCTCCGTACCCCGGCCCGGTCGTCCGCCGGTGTGCTCAGCCGCCGCCGGGGGAGTCCGGCCGCGCGTCCGGCCCGCCGAAGCAGTGGGTCGCCAGCGGCGGGAATCCATTGAAGCCGACCGATGAATAGGTCGCGGTATAGGCCCCGGCGTTCAGGAAATCGACATAGTCGTCGACGGCGAGATCCAGCGGAAAGTACCGGGGCGTCTCCTCGTACATGATGTCGACGCTGTCGCAGGTGGGCCCGGCGAGAACGACCGGACCGCGCTCACCGCCCCCGGCGGGGCCGCCGGACGTGCCGGTGCCGACCGGAATCGCCGTTTCGCCCCGGCGCACCGAGAGCGGATAGACAATGGCTTCGTTCTCCGTCTCGGCGAGCCCGCCGAATCGCCCCACGTCCAGATACACCCAGCGCTGGGATTCGGTGTAGGACTTCCGGGAGATGAGCAGCACCTGTGAGCGCAGTACTCCGGCGTCCCCGACCAGGAACCGGCCCGGTTCGGCGATGAGTTCCGGTACGGAGTCCCCGAATTCCTCCTCCAGCACGGTGCGAATGGATTTGGCGTAGTTCTCGATACTGGGCACCCCGGAGTCGTAGCGGGCCGGGAAGCCGCCGCCGAGATTCAGCACGGTCAGCTCGATGCCCGAGCCGCGCAGCTCCCGGAAGATCTCCGCGCTCAGGCCGACCCCCTCCCGCCACCGGGTCGGGTCGAGCTGCTGCGAGCCGACATGGAAGGAGAGCCCGCACGGCCTGAGCCCGAGCTCCCGGGCGAGCCGCAGCAGGTCCAGCGCCATGTCCGGCTCACAGCCGAACTTCCGGCTCAGCGGCCACTGCGCCCCCGAACCGCTGACCAGTACCCGGCAGAAGACCGAGGCCCCCGGCGCGTTGGCGGCGAGCTTGCGGAGCTCTCCCTCGCTGTCGAAGGCGAAGAGCCCGACGCCGCGCGCATGGGCGTAGGCGATGTCCCGGGCCCGCTTGATGGTGTTCCCGTAGGAGATCGAGCCGGGGTCCACACCCAGGTCGAGACAGAGGTCCAGCTCGGCTCGGCTGGCTATGTCGAAGGACGAGCCGAGGCCGATGAGCGTGGTCAGCACATCGCGGTGCGGATTCGCCTTCACGGCGTAGAAGATGCGGGCCGCAGGAATCGCACCGCGCAGTTCCCGGTAGCGGAGGCTCACCACATCGAGGTCGATCATCAGGCACGGAGTGGGCGGTGAATTCCGCTCGAAGAATTCCTGGTGCCGTAGGCTTGCGACGTCCGGAAGTGCACTTTCCAGCATTTCGCCATCCCTGTATGGAATTAATCCGGCCTGCCCCGCCCGACTGGATCGATCAGGCGATACGGGGTCCCCGAGGCTTCTCCGGAGTGAAGCGCATTCGATGAGCGGCGGTCCGGCGTGAATGCTGATGGATTCATGCCGGGAAAAGGGCTCCGGATGGGAGTGTCCTGTACTGCCGTTCTCGACCGGATGTGTGTTCGAAGTGCTTCAGGTTATTGTTCCGGTCATCCGAGTGTCAACCATCCGGTACGGGGCGTGACGGTCCCCTCGCATTGCCCCGGCGGCGGGGGAATTCATCGGGTCCGGGCCGGTGGTGCGGGAGTGGCGGCGGGCCGCTTCCGTGACGCGAGGGCCCGCCGGCGGTCCCGGTGGTTCCGTCCGCATCCGGCATCATCTGGATGATTTCAGGCCATGGCCGGTATAGCCCCATACGGGTCGCGCGGTCTATCGTGCATGGGGCGGGGGTTCCGTCGCGCGGGCGGGTCAGTGTGTGGCCGTCCCGACGAGACGAATGGAGGAGTCGCCTTGCGGTCGCTTCAGCCCCTCGACGCGGAGACCGGCGCACACCCCGGCAGCCCGGTCACCACCGGCACCACCGGCACCACCGGCACCGGCCCGGAGCCCACCGGGCGGGAGTCCCGGGACACCGGCTGGGAGATCACCCTCACCCCCGGCGGTCCGGCCCCTCTCCGGATGGCCCCCTCCGCGCCTCCCGGGGCCCCCGGCGCCGCCCTGCTGCTCCGTGTCGCGGCCTTCGGGGAGTCGGATCTGCGCTCGGCGGAATTCCTCTGGTGCGAGGACGGCCAGTGGTCCCGCTGCCGGCTGGAACAGCCCCCGCCGCACACCGCCCCGCCGGGCCCCGCGACCACCGTCCTCCTCACCGTGAGCCCGCTCGACGGCCCGCCCTCCGGGCTGACCGCCCGCGAGATCGACATCATCTCGCTGGTCGCCCTCGGCCTCTCCAACCGGGAGATATCCAGCCGGCTGGGCACCAGCATCCGCACCGTCACCACCCAGGTCGAACGGCTTCTCAGAAAGCTCGGCCAGGACTCCAGGGCCGGGCTCAGCGCACTCGCCGTGGACCGTGATCTCATCCGGCTGCCGCTGCCCGGCGGGGTGGAGCAGCGCTCCGGCATCCGGGTGCTGGACATCGAGCGCCACACCACGGCCGCCGCCGGGGCCGGCACCGCCATCGCCGTACGCCCCCGTCCCCGTACCCCCGGCCGGACTCCGGGCGGCGGGGCGCGGCGGGCCACCGTCCGTATCGGCACCATCGCCGTCTCCGGGCCTTTCGCCGCCGACGGCCGCGAGACCGCCCAGGGCGCGGCCCTCGCGGTCCGCGACATCAACACCCTGCGCGAGGGCACCGGCAGCCGGGCGATCGACCATGTCGTGGTCGAGATCGACCCGCTCGACGACAGCTCCGTGCGCGACGGTCTCGCCGCCCTGGCCGAGGCCGATGTCGACGCCATCACCAGCAGCTACGCCAGCGCGCTGAGCCCCGAGGTCTTCGACTTCGCCGCCGAGTACGGCCGGGTCTTCCTCCACACCAACACCTGGACGCGGAGCGTGGACGCCGTCCGCGACGATCCGCGCCGGTACGGGCACATCTTCCAGACCTGCCCCTCCGAGACCGCCTACCAGTCGGCGCTCCTCGCCTTCCTCCGCACCCACCCGGGCACCCACCCCGCCGCCCCGGGCCGCCCGCCCCGGCTCGCCGTGGTCGAACTCGACGGCTACGGCTGCGCGGTCACCGACGACACCTTCGCCGCCCGGGTGGCCGAGGTCGGCTGGACGGTCGCCTCCACCCACCGGGTCGGGCTCACCGTCGACCGGGTGGACGAGCTGATCCAGGGCGTACTCGGCGACCGCCCCGACATCGTGGTCGTCTCCCACCTCAGTGTGGACACGGCGGCGGCGCTCCAGAACGCGATCACCCGGCACAGCCCGCACCAGCTGACGTACCACATCTACACCCCGTCGGTGCCGGGCTTCGCCCGCCGGATCGAGCACGGCGGCGGCCAGGTCATCTGGTCCACCGTCACCGGCCGCCCGGACGACCCGCTCGGCCGGCGCTTCTCGGCGGCGTACGCGGACGCCTTCGGCACGCCGCCGGGACGCAGCCAGGCCAGCGCCGCCCACGACCAGATCCGGATGCTCTACACGGCCTTCTCGCTCACCGGGTCCTTCCGCCCGGCCGCGGTCGGCGGCTGCCTCCGCGACTCCGCGCACCGGGGCGTGAACGGCACCTATCTCTTCGCGGAACCGGGGCAGTCGGTGCGCGGCTACCCGTACGACACGGGGGACCGGAGCCTGTCCCAGCCCACCCTCACCTACCGCCTCTCGGGCGCGGGCCAGGAGATCCTCACCGTCGCCTGACGGGGCCGCCCCCCCCGGCCCCCGCTCAGGCCCCGGCGAAGAACTCCCGGTAGTCATGGGTCACCCGGGGCACCGCACACGGATGCCCCAGCACCAGATGCATCGTCCGCCGCTCCGGCTCGATCACCGCGCTGGCCACCGTGGTGCCCTGCTCCAGCTCGGCGTCCTTCTCATCGGGGTGGCAGCAGAGCGCGTCGGGGAAGTTGGCGTGGTCGCTGAGGACCTCGTGCCATCCCGCCACCGAGGGCTGCGGCATCAGTTCCGCCAGCGCGACCGCCCGGTCGTAACGGAAGAGTGTGTCCGGCATGACCCTCGGCCCGTGGTCGGTGGCGCCGCCCGCGAACGCCGCGTCGCGGCCGCCGCTGAAGTGATTGGCGTGGACGAGACAGCCGCCCCGCTCCACCGGCTGCCGGTTCAGCTCCCCGGCCGACCCCGGCCGTGCCTCCACATTCACCCCCCGGCCGTCGCCGACCAGCAGATAGTTGGCGGAGGACGAGCGGTGCGCGGAGCGCAGCACCTCCTCGGCCGCGTCCACCGACTCCGATTCGAGCAGCGCCCGCAGCAGCAGGTGGTACGGCACCCCCGGCGCGCCCACGTCCAGCGAGGTCACCAGGGCGTTGGTCAGTACGGTCACCCCGGCCGAGTTCATCCCGAACTTCGCCAGCAGCCCGGCCTCCACGACCGAGACCCAGCGCGGCCCGGCCGACGGCGCGCACTCCAGCACGACCACGGTGTCGTGCGAGAAGGGGATCCAGTCCCAGTTCTGCCCCACGATCGGCTCGGGCCCGCGCAGATCGCAGAAGGCGGTGCACTCCCCGGGCGTGCGCGGCGGTTCCGCCCCCGCCGCCCCCTCGGCTATGCGGCGCGCCTTGCCCGAGAAGAGGATCTCGGTCCGCAGGTTGAGCGCCAGAACGTCCTCGAAGGACACCCCCGCGCCGTCCGCGATCCCGCGCATCTCCTCTGGATGGGCCGGGTTGAAATCCTCGATCACCGGGAGGAAGGTCTCCGCCAGCGCGGTCGCCGCGTCCCAGCGCAGCCCGGCGAAGGTCTCGTACACCCGCGCGTAGTTCTCCAGCGACAGCAGGACCCGCTCGCGTGCGGCGGTTCCGTACTGCCGGCCGCGCTCATACGGTCCGCCGGTGGTGCGCACGATCAGGGGCGGGGGAGTGGTGGTGCTCATGATGCGCTCTGCCCTCCATCGACGGAGATGACGGTTCCGCTGACATATGCCGACTGCTCGGAGGCGAGGAAGAGGCAGACCCGGGCGACCTCCTCGGCCGTCCCCAGCCGCCGGGCAGGGATGCGCCGGAGCACCTCCTCGAAGACCTCGGGCGTTCCCGAAACGGTGGTCATCGGGGTGTCGATCACCCCGGGCGCCACCACATTGACCCGTACCCCGGACGGCCCCCATTCCACCGCGAGCTGGCGGGCGAGCGAGACCACCGCACCCTTGCTGGCGCTGTACGCCGCACTGGGCTCGGCGGCGTCGCCGCGCACCGCCGCGATGGAGGAGAGCAGCACCACGCTCCCGCCCTCCGCGCCCGTCATCCGCCGCGCCGCCGCGGCCGAGACCAGCAGCGATCCCCGGGCGTTGATGTTCACCACCGAGTCCCACTCGGCGGCGGTCGTCTCGGTCGCGGGCTTGAAGCGGTAGACCCCGGCACAGTGGACGAGCGCATGCGGCGCGCGGCCCTCCCACGCCGTGTCGATCCACTCGAAGGCGTCGTGCACGGACCGCTCGTCGGTGATGTCGCAGGGGAAGGTGACCGGCGCACCGGAGCCGCCCTCCCCGGCGGTCAGATCCAGCCCGATGACATCCCAGCCGAGCGAGGCGGCGGCCACGGCGGTGGCCCGCCCGATTCCCGATCCGGCCCCGGTGACCACCAGCCGCCGCGCTTCCCCCTCGGTACCGCCCATGACGTCCTTCATGAGGTCAGCACCCCTCCGTTCACATTGATGGTCTGCCCGGTCACGTAATCGGCGCCGGAGAGCAGATAGTGCACCGCGTCGGCCACATCCGCGCCGCTGCCGTGCCGCTTGAGCGGCACCTCGGCGGCCAGCCGGTCCCGCACCTCGGTGAAGGAGCACCCGCCGCGCCGGGCGCGCGAGTCCAGCTCCTCCCGGTGCATCTCGGTCATCACATAGCCGGGGGCGACGGCGTTCACCGTGCATCCCGGGGCCAGCTCCAGCGCGAGGGTGCGCATCAGCGCGGCGACGGCCGCCTTGGAGGCGCTGTAGGCGCCCGCGCCGGGGACCGGCTGCTGGGCGAAGAGCGACCCCATGACCACGATCCGCCCCGGCCGGCCGTTCCGCCCCATCAGCGGGAGCACCGCCTGTATGCCGCGCAGCACCCCGAAGAAGTTGATGTCGAGGACCCGCCGGATCTCGTCCTCGGGGGTGTCCAGCAGGGGTGTCTCGGGACCGCCCACGGCCGCGTTCGCCACCAGCGCGTCCACACCGCCGAAGAGGTCACCGGCCGCCTCGGCCATCCGCGCCGCGTCGCGCGCCAGACAGACATCGGCGACCAGCCCGGCCGCCCGGATCCCCTCGCCCGCACCCCGGCCCCGCGCCGGATCCAGCCGCCGGGCCGCCTCGGTCACCCCGCCGTCCACATCGGTGAGCAGCACATTCCACCCCTCGTGGACCAGCCGCCCGGCGACCGCGTACCCGATCCCGCGCGCCGCGCCGGTGACCACCGCCGTACGCCGGGTCATGACCGCGCCTCCGAACCGACCGAGCGCAGCGCCGTCTTCCGTGCCGGTTGCCGCACCGCCCGGGCGATCTCCCCGCAGCGCGCGAACCAGATGTCGTCCCGCTTCCGCACCCCGGCGAGGAAGTCCTCCAGCATCCGCAGCCGCCCCGGCCGCCCGATGATCTGCGGATGGACGGTGAGGGTCACCAGCCCGCCGGCCGCGTGGATCGCCGAGGTCTCCTCGCCCCACAGCTCGGCCACCTCCCGCGAGGACCGCATCGTCCGGTCCCAGCTGCTGGCGTCGAACCAGAAGTGCGGGGCGTCGTCCAGCGACCAGTGCACCGGGATCTCCACCAGGTCATGGCCCGGATGGACATACGGCACCACCGCGTCCATCAGATTCGACGAGTAGTCGAAACCGTGCTCCGTCAGCAGATCGAGCGTGTTGGCGCTGAGGTCCCAGGACGGCGACCGGTAGCCGGACACCCGGTCCGTGAACCGCCACAGCGCGGCCAGCCCGCTCGCCAGCTCCGCCTCCTCCTCGTCCCGCTCCATGAGATGCGGTGACCGGTGGGTGAAACCATGGTGCCCGATCTCATGCCCCCGCCCGGCCACGGACTCCAGAATCGAGGGATAGCGTTCCGCGTCCCCGCCGCACACGAAGAAGGTGGCCGGAATTTCCAGCCGGTCCAGCATGTCGAGAATCTGCGGCACGGCGACTTCCGCCCCGTACCGCGCCTGGGAAAGGACACCGGGCCGGACCGCGTTCGCGGGGTCCTCGGCGAGCCACAGCTCCTCGGCGTCGAAGTCGACGGTCAGCGCCAAAGCCGCGCCATAGCCTGCTGGCCACATACGTGGTCCTCTCTCCATTGCGGGGATCGGGGAACACGTTACGGACCGGTCCGAAATAGCGAACTCCGTAAGATTACGTATGGCCCGTGCCCGGGATCACCCCCACCGCGCCCGCGGACGTGCCACACCGCGTCGTAGGTTGGAAACCTCGCGTCCGTACGTAGAGATGCGTATGTCGGTCCCCGCCGGTGTTTGCCACTCTTCGGGCATCGATGGAACCCCCGTTGAACAGACGGGCGCGGAGAGGAATCACGCCGGTGTCCAGTACAGAAACCGAGAAAGCGCCGCAGCTGACAAGAGTGCTGCGCCTGCCCGCGATCGTCCTGTTCGGCCTCACCTATATGTCACCGGTGGCGGTCTTCACGACCTACGGGATCGTCAATGACGAGACCGCCGGACATCTGCCGGCCGCTTATGTGCTCGCGCTGGGTGTCATGCTGCTCACCGCCCACAGCTATGGCCGGATGGTGAAGAGCTTCCCGGCGGCGGGCTCCGCGTACAAATACTCGCGGCGGGTCTTCGGCGGCCATGTCGGTTTCCTCACCGGCTGGACCCTGATGCTGGACTATCTCTTTCTCCCGATGGTCTCCTTCCTCCTCGCCGGAATCTATCTCCACGCCCAGTTCCCCGGTGTTCCCCAGGGTGTGTGGAGCGTGCTCGTCCTCCTGGTCGTCCTGGTCTTCAATGTCCTCGGCGTCAAATTCGTCAGCAAGGTCACCGCGGTCATCATGGGCGTCACCGCCCTGCTGCTGATCACCTTTGTCACGCTCGGCGCGGTCAACGCCGAGGTACCGGCCGCCGACGCCTTCCAGTCCTTCATCCCGGCCTCCGACCAGTGGGGCCTCCTCGCCGGGGGCGCGGCGATCCTCGCCCTCAGCTTCCTCGGCTTCGACGCCGTCTCCACCCTCGCGGAGGAGGCGCACGACCCGCGCCGGACCATCCCCCGGGGCATCATGCTGACCACCGCGATCGGCGGCGGCCTCTTCATCCTGGTCGCCTGGGTCGGCTCGCTGGTCCGCCCGGACAACGACTTCGCCGACCCCGACGCGGCCGGCGCCGAGCTGATGGAGACCATCGGCGGCTCCGCGCTCAGCGGCGCCTTCACGGCGGTGTACGTGCTCGGCTGCTTCGGCTCCGCGATGGTCTCGCAGGCCAGCGTCTCCCGGATCATCTTCTCCATGGGCCGGGACGGCCTGCTCCCCAAGCGGCTCTTCGGCCGCCTCAACCCGAGGTTCGGCACCCCCGTCGGCGCGCTGGTCACGGTCTCGGCGGTGGCCCTGCTCTCCACCGTCCTCACCCTCGACCAGGCCGTCGTCATGATCAACTTCGGTGCGCTGGCCGCCTTCTCCATGGTCAACCTGAGCGTGATCAAGCACTACCTCTTCGGCGCCGGCCGCACCCTGGGCGCACGATCCCTCCTGGTCAACGGTCTGCTCCCGGGCCTCGGCTTCGCCAGCACGGTCTGGCTCTGGACCAGCCTCACCGGTGACACCTTCACGGTGGGCCTGCTCTGGATGGCCGCGGGAGTCGTCCTTCTGGCCATCTCCACCCGCTTCTTCACCCGGCAGCCCCCGGAACTCCACATGGACGAGGGCGACCGCACGGACCTCCCGGTGCCGGGCGGCCCCGAGGAGCTTCCCCCGGCGGAGAAGACCACCCCGGCGGCGCCCTCCGCGTAACGGACTCCGCCGGCCCGTACAACAGCGGTGCCCCGCACCCGGCGATCGGGGGCGGGGCACCGCTGCCGCACGGGGCGGGCGCTGTCAGTCGAGACAGAATTCGTTGCCCTCGACGTCCTGCATCGGAATACAGGACTCGTTCTCCTCGTCGGCGTACAGCGTCCGCACATGCACCGCGCCGAGCGCGACCAGCCGCGCGCATTCGGCCTCGAGCTTCGCCAGGCGCTCCGCACCCACGAGCCCGGTGCCGACCCGCACATCGAGATGCACCCGGTTCTTGACGACCCGGCCCTCGGGAACACGCTGGAAGTACAGCCGAGGTCCCACACCCGAGGGATCGCTCGCCGAGAACCAGGCGCCCCGCTTCTCCGGCGGCAGAGTCCGGTGGTAATCGTCCCAAGTGTCGAACCCCTCCGGGGGTGAGGGTGCGGTGTACCCCAGAACCTCGCACCAGAAACGCGCGACGCGCTCGGGGTCCGCACAGTCGAAGGTGACTTGGAATTGCATGACCGATGACATCCGACCACCGTAACAGGCGTACTCCGTAACGCATTTCCGGCGACCGCGTCCCGCGAGTCCGATTCAGCCTCTCGACCGGTATGTCTCGGCGGCCCGGCCGTGGAAGCGGCGTATTCTGTCCTTCTCGGTGGAGGGCCCGGAAGCGATCGGAAGATGGAGCCGGCCGTCAATGTCCAGTACACGGTTGAGAACGAACAGCTCCACCCCTTTCCCGTCCACCCGGGCGTACTCGCCGCTCGCCCCCGGTGTTCGCCGACTTCCACGGACCTGAGACGGGCGGCAGTGGACCGGGACGAGTCACGGCAGGGCCGCAGTTCGCGCTCCACATCCCGCTGATGGGCCAGTAATGCGGCGCCGCTGTCACCGGGCGCCGCGTCCCGCCCGGGAACCACGATCAGTTCGCAATCGCCGCTGGTGTACACATCCTGGGCATCGCTGTTCCGTTCGTGGCGCCGCCACTTCACGGGAATCTCCACCTCGAACGCGTCCTCCCGCACGCGCTCGTGGGAGCGGACGGCCTTCGGGGGGTCTTGGGTGAGCTCTTGGGGGATGCCCTCGGTGTGGCACTCGCCGAGGCGGACGGCCCGGGCGGTGTGTCGTCCCCGAACCGCTCCACCACCGGAGGGACGGCCACGGTGAGGCCCTCGCCCCCGGCCTCCCCGCGCACCGGTGCCGGGCCCGCCCGCACGCGGCCCCGGCACCCGGGCGCCGGCCGCGGGACTACCCCTCGGCCGCCCGCCGTACCTCCGCGCGGAGCGCGTCCGCCTGCCGGCGGATCCCCGCCTGCACCGGACGCGGGGCGCCCTGGTCGCGGAAGTGGCCGACCAGGGAATTCAGCACCCCCTCCGCCCGCTGGAGGTCACCGGCCTTGGCATGGACCCGGGCCAGCCGCCGCATCGCCGCGTTCAGGGTGAGATTGTCCAGACCGGTCTCCCGATCGGTGCGGGAGACCGCGATGGCGCTGGTGAGCTGGGTGACGGCCTCCTTGATGTCGGGCTCCCGGACCTCGATCCGGCCGTTCTCGATGTGCTGGAAGTGCCGCCCGGCGTTCGCGCCCCTGGCCAGCCGGGCGTGGACGGCCAGCGGGTGCCGGCCATGGCGGTCGATGATCTCCTGGAGCGCGTCATTGCCCGCCGCCAGCCGGGGTGAGTCGGAGCCCAGCAGCGCGAGCAGGGCACCCTGGTCGTCGCCGATCAGCAGCTCGCCCACCTCCTGGTCGGCGCGGTCCAGCGGCGTACGGACGCGGATGGCGCGGGTGGGGGACACGATGCGGGAACCGTCGACGCTGTGGTGGACGGCGGTGATCCGGTAGAGCCCGGGCTCCGCGAAGTACAACCCCTCGCCGCCGTAGCCGAGATAGGCGCTCGCGTACACGGCGGGCCGCTGCTCATCGAGGGTGACCGTGGACTCCGCCGGCCCGTGCCCGCCGCAGATCCGGGCCAGCGGCCGGAAGACCCGCGTCCGGCCGTACGGGTCGGTGATCGCGAAGGAGGTGCGCTCGCTCTGTCCGCCGATCTCCTCGGCCACCGTCACCTCGCCGCGCCGCCCGGTGAGGGTCAGCCGCACCTCGGCCGTCACCGGCTCGCCGTAGGCGAAGCTGTCCTTGCCCCCGAGGGTGAGGGCGAGCCCCGATTCATCGGCGACCGAGGCCGCGAACGCCTCCGCGCCGAAGTCCTCCTCGGTGACGGCGGCCGAGTGCACCACGAAGTTGTCGCCGCCGGGAACGATGTAGCGGTAGAAGCCGTGCCGCAGATGACGCAGCTCGTCGTCGCTGAAGCGGAACGGGAAGTCCTGCCAGAAGTGCGCGTCCCCCGCCCGGCTGCCGCCGTCGTCGTAATTCTGCGGGTAGTTCATCCAGGACAGCTCGCCGTAGCCGCTGTTGGGACCGAGCGGGGCGGGCGGCTGGGCCAGGCCCTTCTGCCAGGCGTGCAGCAGATTGAAGGCGTGTCCCACCTCGTGCACATAGGTGTGCAGTTCATGCGCGCTGCCGACGAGACCGTAGCGGTTCAGCTCGCCGTGGAAGACGGCCATGCCCTGCCGCTGGCTGCCGATCTGGTCGAACATGATCCCGATGACACCCGACGTGGTGTGGCGGGTGGCGACAAAGGTCCACAGCTTCCACTGGGTGACATTCCGGTGGAGGCTGAAATTGCCGGTCATCGCGGCATGCAGCTCCGCCTCCGACCAGCGCAGATCCCAGCCCGAGCTGTCGGTGACCGTATTGGCGGTGCCCGCGCCGGCGATCTCGACGCCCGCCTCGGCATAGGCGGAGGCGAGGGTCAGCACCCGGTTGCGATAGCCGGGCGGGGTCGCGCCCCGGGAGGTGTCGTACTGCCCGAAGACGGCCGTGCCCGCCATCGAGTCGGTCTCCATCTCCACCGAGCGGAGCGCCGCGCCGTCGTACGCACAGCTGAAGACCCTGCTCTGGACGCCGTCGGCGGACTCCAGCCGCAGCGTCGCCCGCTGGGCCGGGGCATCGGCCCCCACCCGGGGAATCGTCAGATGCAGCCTGGTCAGCGGCGAGTTGTTGGCCCACTGCATTCCGCCGCCGGTGACGAGGTACTGATCCGCCCCCTGATCCACGGCCGGGGCGGTCGCGCGGAAGGAGTTGCTGTACGAGGTGGTCGCCCCCGAGACGGTGAAGAGGTCACCGCTGATGGTCGAGAGCGAACGCTCGCCCTCCAGATCGACCCGGAGTTCGACCCGCTGATCGGCCCCGGTCTCGCTCCAGCGGCCGGTGACGGGCCGGTAGGGAGCGCGGTACGGGTCCGGCAGCGCGGCGAGCCCGGGGACCCCGAGCGCGTTCAGCGCCCCCGAGGCCACCACACCGGTGTTCCAGTTGAGGATCAGCCCCCGCGTCCCCTTGATCAGCAGACTCTGTCTGGTCCCGTCGGCGGCGGGCCGATACGCCACCACATGGTCGAAGTCCCCCCGGAAGTCGGCCGGCAGCCGCGCCCAGCCGGCGCTCCCGGTCGCGTCCGGGCCCTCGGTGATCAGGCTCTCGCGCACCACACCGGTGCGCCAGTGCAGGGTCAGGACCCGGGGCCCCTTGAAGAAGTACGTCTGCCAGTGCCCGTCCGCCCCGTCCGGGGCCTGGAGCAGCGCGTCGATCTGCGACCGGTACCCGGCGGGCAGCGCGGTCCCCCAGTTGTCCAGCCCGGTCCACGGGCCCTCGCTCTGGATGCCACGGTCCCAGTGGTACGACTCGTAGCGGTCCCCCCGGAAGAAGAGGGTGATCCACGATCCGCCGGAGACGGGCAGCATCAGCGCACCGTCGCTGTAGCGCTGGTAGCCCTCGCTGCGGCCGGCGAGCTTGGCGTCGATCTGCGTCAGCGGCCCCGAGGCGACGAGCGACTCCCGACTCACCAGCGCGCCGTTCACCCCCCGCCCGAACAGTGCTTTCCACTCACCCGCCGGGTAGGCGAACGCCCAGCTGAACCCGGTTGTCTTGTAGCGCATGAATGCCATGTGGTGCGCCTCCTCGGGACCGCGGAGCCCGGTGGCTCCGTCGGCTCGGGAGTCTTGCGCGGTGCGGGGCGCGAAGGTTGCGAATCGGGGGAAAGTTGGCTCGATGGGGGTAATGCGCCCGAATTCCCTGGCCAGGGGATGTGGGGTGTGCTGGGCAGCCCCCTGATCCGCGCGGGTGCTACGGCCCCGCCGGGGTCCAGTCGGGGGAACGGCCACTGAGACCGATGACCCGGTCCAGCAGCGGCGCGCGGGCCGCGACCGGGACGGCCGGGCCGAAGTTGGTCCCGCGCACCGAGTCGTCGTCCCCGGCCTCCGCCAGCAGTCCGTACGCGCCCCGCAGGGTCGCCTCCGGCAGCGCGTACGGCTGACCGGTGGCCCGGGCCAGATCCCAGCCGTGGACGACCAGTTCGTTCAGGGCGACCTGCCCGGCGACCGGGGCGGGCAGATCGACGCCCCCGGCGCGGGTCACACCCTCCCACGCCTCCGGCCCGGCCCAGACCGCCGCCAGCTCCCCGAGCCGCTTCGGCAGCACCGTCCGCCAGTCGTCGTCCAGCACCGGCAGGGCACTGTCCGGCGGGGTGTCCGTGGTGGGCCCCAGCCTCTTCAGCCCGGTGTCCCGGAAGGCCGCGGCCAGCCCGTTCAGATGGCCGAGCAGCTCCCGTACCGTGTAGCCCGGGCAGGGCGTCGGCGCCCCGAGCCGCCCGTCCGCCACCCCGTCGAGCAGGCCGGCCACGGCGTCGGCGGCGGGCCGGAGATCGTACGGGGGGCGCGGAGAGTCCGGCGACTGGTTCTGTGCGGTCGGTTCCATGGACCGATGGCTTCCCGGCCGGTCGGGCCCATCACGGGGAACGCGTCCGTATGGTCCGTTCGGTGGTACCCGTACCCGTCGCGGCGGCGGCCGGACTCCGGAGTGAGCCGCCGCCCGCCGGCGTATGCGGCCCTCCTCCGCGAACAACCCGCCCCCGGACCCGGTCGGCACCGCTCCGGCGGCGGCCCGGCGGCGCCCCGCGAACGCTCGCGCGCGGCACGACAAGTAGGGGTTGAGACCGCCGTCGGGCGGTCGGAGACGGAGAATCCGTGGAACGGGACCACCCACACCACCCCGGCGGCGCCGACGACGACAGCGACGACCTGCTGAGCCGCGCCGCGGCCGACCCGGCGGCGTTCACCCCGCTGGTGGAGCGGCTGTCGCCCGCCCTGCACGCGTACTTCGCCCGCCGCGCCCCCGGTGCCGCCGACGATCTGCTCGCCGAGGCATGGCTCCAGGCGTTCACGGCCCGCCGCACCTTCGACGCCGCACGCGGCCCGGCCCGCGCCTGGCTCTTCGGGGTGGCCCGCAATGTCCTGGCCGGCCACCTCCGGCGGGCCGGGCGGACGACCCCCGCCGCCCGCCCCGCCGAGGTCGACCCCTGGCAGGCGGTCGACCAGCGGCTGGACGCCGCCGCCCTGGCACCCGAACTGCGCCGTGCGCTGGCCGTACTCCCCGCCGAGGAACGGGAGCTGCTGCTCCTGGTCTCCTGGGAGGAACTGACCCCGACGGAGGCCGCCGGCGTGGTCGGCATCCCCGCCGGTACGGCCCGCTCCCGCCTCCATCGCGCACGCTCCCGGCTGCGCGCCCGCCTCACCCCGATCAGCCACCTGATCACGGCACCCGCCATACCCGCACAGCCCAACCGGAGGGAACCGGCATGACCCGCCGACAGGAAAACCTCGACTTCCCCGGTGCCGGCGCGCTCCGGGACGCGGGCCGCGTCGCCCCCCCGGACCCGGCGGCCGTCGCCCGCGCGCTGGCGGTGGTCCGCGCCGCCGCCGAAGCGGAGACACCCGTGGCGGCGGCCCCCGCCGCCCGGCGTCCGCTCTCCCTCGGCCGCCGCGTCCTGGCCACCTCGGTGGCGCTGGCCGCCGTCGCGGCGGGCGTGCTCGCGTACGGCGCGACGGACGCCGCCGACGCCGGCGACCGTCCCGCGCACCGGGCGGAGGCGGTGGGTCTCACCACCTTTCTGGAGAACACCGCGAATGTGGCCGCCTCCCGGCCGGTCGCCGACGCCAAGTACTGGAAGGTGCGGACGAAGACCAGCTCCGAGGGGGCGAAGCCGACCTCGGTGGCCGACACCTACTTCGCCCGCTCCATGGATGCCGTGTACATCGTCGTCGGTGGCAAGACGCACAAGAAGCCGGGGAAGTTCAACTGGGGCCTCGGGCCCAGGAAGCTGTACGGCTGGGACGATCTGAACCGGCTGCCCACCGACCCGGCGAAGCTGGTCGCCCTGATGAACAGTGACAAGGAGTACGCCGGTCAGTCCGCCTTCCTCGGGGCCGGCACACTCCTCGGCGCGACCCCAGCCAGGCCCGCACTGCGCGCGGGGCTGTACCGGGCCCTCGGCCGCCTCCCGGGCGTCAAGCTCGTCGGCACGGTGAAGGACAGCACCGGCCGCAGCGGTACGGAACTGGTCTTCAGCGGCAAGCAGAGCACCGACTACCTGGTGATCGACCCCGGCACCAGTGTCCTGCTGGAAGCCAGACAGGTCAGCAACATCGGCAGCGACCGAGGCCAGGTCGTCCGCACCACCTATCTGCTCAGCGCCCCCGCCGACACGATCGGCTGACGCTCCCGCCACCTGCCCGAACCGGCGCCCCGGGGCACTCGACTCCCCGGGGCGCCGGCCTGTCCGGGGCCGCGCCCGCCGCCTCAGCCGCCGCTGAGCACCGCCCAGGCCAGGCTTCCCGTCAGCGCCAGTACGGAGAGCACGGTCGCGATCTGCTCGGCCCTCGGGCTCATGGCCGCACCACCAGCCATCCGCGCAGCCGGCCCGCCAGCCGCTCCTCGATCTCCGCGAGCGGCACCCAGCGGAGCTCGGCGCTCCCGGCCCGCCCCGAGGCCACCACCCGGGAGTGGCACCGGAAGAGATACCGGAACCCCACCGACAGCCGCGCCCCGTCCGGCCCGGCCTCCCGCCGCGCCTCCACGACGACCGGCTCCTCGGCCCCCGGCACGTCCCACACCTCCCGTATCCCGCCGTGCTCCCGCAGCGCGCGGAGCGCGGTGGCGTGGAGCGTACGGTCCCGGCCGTGCGGCTCGCTCTCGGCGAGCCCCCACCCCGCGCCGTCCCGGAAGGCGAGCACCCGCTCCTCCTCGTCCACCACCAGCGCCCCGGCCCGCACCACCGGGCAGGCGCCGCGATGCGGACAATCGCCGAGCACGGAGTGATCGCGCAGGGCGTGGTAGAGCGGCATTAATTGCTCGCTCTCGGAGGGGTGGTGGTAAATGTAGGCCGTGAGTTCCTTCACGATGTCGCTGCCCGAAACAGCCATGTCCTTCTTTCTGTTCCTGTACTTCTGATGACGGGATTCTGCGATCAGGCGGCGATTCCCCGCCGACTCGGCACGGTGCACCAGGTGCAGCTGCCTTTCCGTCCCCAGGAGCGGGCGAGCAGCGCGACGATCTGCATTCCCCGTCCGCTTTCCTCATCGGGCCCCGGATATCTCACTTCCGGCACACCGCCCGGGGTGTGGTCGTCCACTTCGATACGGACCTCGCCCAGCGGGTCGAGCGCGAGCCGGAAGGTCACGTCACCGCCGCCCCCGTGGGCGATGGCATTGGTCACGATCTCGCTGACGAGCAGCTCCACGGTGTCGATGGCGGTGGCATCCCGTAGCCCGCTCCGGTGGAGGACGGCGGAGCTGAGCTGTCGCAGCCGTGCGACACAGACGGCCTCCGGGAGGAATGAGACCTCCATTCGGTGAATACGAATCAAGCCATCAGCCGGGCGCGTCGGTGAATCCGCGCGGAGTGGCGGACGCACCTCCTTGTGCATGATCGCGTGGGGGGAAATGGACATGGCGAATCCTTTTTCCGGTGGGCTCGTTGGGCTCCGTGAAGGGGATCGGTCACGGAGGATCCGTGGGGTTCACGCAAAGCGTTCGAATGGCAGCGGTGCGTGAGAATCTGACGCTAGAGTGACATCGAAAGCACTACGGTGGAACCGATTTCTGGGCACTCCCGAAATCAAAGTTCTGCGTGAACTGCCGCTGTCTCGCGGTAATTCTGCGCGGCAGCGAAACGTTCTGCTGTGGCGCAGAACGTTTCTTGCACGGGCGGAACCCTCGCCGACACACTGGTACGCGCGCAGGAAGGAACAGCAGATGATCACGGACATCGAGTCGGCCACGCCCGCTCTGTGCCGTCTGCACCTCGGCAGTGAACTACGCCAACTCCGCCATGAGGCCCGCCTGAAGGCGAGCCAGGTGGTGCGCCGGCTCCTCTGGAGCCCGTCGAAGCTCACCCGGCTGGAGACGGGGGAGAACGCGATGGTGGAGCCGTCCGACGTGATAGCGCTCTGCGACATGTACGGCGCGGACGAGGAGAAGCGCGCCCAGCTGGTGGGGTACGCGGCGGTGACGAAGACGAAGAAGGACTGGTGGCAGACGGCGGAGTACCGGCCGGCCGTGAGTCCGACGTTCAAGGCGTACTTGGGGCTGGAGGCGACTGCCGCCGCGAAGCACGAGTACGCGTCTGAGTTTGTGCCAGGGCTGCTTCAAACCGAGGAATATGTCCGGGCGATCTACCAAGTCTCGGACTTGGCGCGGGATGCCAACGAAGTCAACCGCTACGTAGCGGTCCGCATGGCACGTCAGGAGGCGCTGGGGCGGATGGACAGCCCGCTTCGCTTCGCTGCCGTCATTAACGAGTCCGTACTGCGCCGCCGGATCGGCGGCTCAGGAGTGATGTGCGCCCAGCTGGCACACATCGTCACGATGGCGACCACGCTTCCGCAGGTTCGGGTCCAGGTGATCCCCTTCAGTAGCGGTGTCCACGAGGGCATGAATGGGGCCTTCACTCTGCTGCGCTTCCGGGACGGCGGTTCACTGAAACCCATCACCTACTTGGAGAACTACGCGGATGCACAGGTTGTCCGCAGTGGAGAAATCGTCGACCAATACGAGATTGCCTTCGCGGACCTGCAAGCCGATGCACTGGGGCCGAAGGAGTCCTTGGGCATGATCCGAGCAGCGATTGAGGAGCATGGAGCACATGGGCAATGACCTTCTGAAAAATGCTCGTTGGTACACATCCAGTCACAGCAACGACGAGGGTGGTCAATGTGTAGAAGTTGCACAGCTGGTGGATGCCTACTGGTTCACCTCCAGTTACAGCAACAACCAGGGCGGTGATTGCGTCGAGGCGGCCCTCCTCCCCGAAGCCATAGCCGTCCGCGACTCCAAGAACCCCGAGGGCCCCGCCTTCGTCTTCCCGGCCGCCGCCTGGACCGGGTTCGTCACCTCCCTGACATCCGGCGGCCTCGGCGTCGATCCCGCGTAGCCGGGCCGCGCCACGCCACCCGGGTCACCCCCTTCCGTACAAGAAGAAGGGGGTGGCCCCGGGCGCATCGGCACGCAGTGGTGACTTCCCCGCCCGGATGAGGTCGGCCATCGCCCGCGAGTCCACATGGTCCAGGCCCCAGTCCCCGCCGGACTCGCCGGAGGCATCGCCTTCGATGGCGAGCACTTCCGGTACAAGCAGCTTGACGAGAGACGGGTCGGTCTCGGCGACGAACGTGAATCCGCACGGTGACTCGATGCGTCGATGGTCACCGGCGATCAGCGGCGCGAGGACCCGGCCGCCCACTTCGACATGATGGTATTTGGTGAAGATCAGCCCTGCGGTGAGGTCACCGGCGACATGGGCGCTGCACTCGTTGTCCGTGAAGAGCGCGCAGCCGTCGACCGTGACGTTTCCCCGGACCTCCAGCCACCCCTCGGTGATGAGATTCCCGGCCCGCAGATCCCCGCTGACGACGATCAGTGACTCCGGATCCAGGCAGTCCTCCAGCAGCCCTTGGACGGCCAGGTTCCCGTGAACGAGGAGCATGCCGGTCCATGGCTCGACCCCGGTGCGGAGATCGCCGCTGATCTCCAGGTTGCCGTCATGGAACAGAACATCGACGCCATGATGGGGGTCCCGGAGCCCGGCCTTCCACGCGTCGGCCACCGCCATCGCCCGGCGGCGAACGTCCGGGTCTTGCACATGGGTGTGACCAGCTCTTCCATCCGGCCCGCGCTGAGCGTGCCCCGGAGCGCGCTCCGGGGCGGTCCTCGTCGGCGAGTACCCTCGCGCGAGTCGGCTCGGCGAGAGCCTGCCGCGTCCTCAGGGGGCAACGGCGACGCATGTCCTGGCCGAAAGCAGATCCCTTTCCGGCCGCTCGACACTTGCATCGTTGACATCATCGTGGCCACACATCCAAGCTCATGCACGCTGGCGCAAGCCAACTCGACACCGGAGGCAGCCATGGCACTACGGTTCATCGGGATTGACCCTGACACGGGACAGCAGGGTTCTCCCACAGTGTGGGTGGACGAGGAGCACATGGAGCTGGTGTTCCAGGGGTGGAAGCCGGACGGACGAGTGGAGGCGGAGTGCGCGGCGTTCGAGGCTCCCGGACATGCGTCTGGAATCCCTCCGCACGAGGCTTTGGTGCGGATGCCAGTGCGTATGGTGCCAATGCTCAGGGAGGCGTGTGATGTCGCAGAGCGAGCATGGATTTCACGATCTGCTGGCGAGAGCTGAAGTATCGGCTGTTCATCTGGAGATGCGTGACTCGTACGGTGTTGGTGATGAAGTCGAAGACTTCGAGATCTGGCGCCGCACCGGGAAACGTGATGTGAACCCGGAGTCCGCGTACTGGGCGCCATGGGTGGACCTGATTCGAGGGACGGTCAGCCGGGGTGTTGTTGTCCGTCGCGCACGAATCGTCTCGGAGCCGGTCACTGAGTACATTCAATACGAGCACGCTGGTACCGTCGTGAATATTCATGCTGGAGAGCAGGTCCGTTGGCTGCCCAGGCGGCAGGCGTCGGATATTGCCCTGCCCGGCAATGACTGCTGGATTTTCGATGGGAAGATCGTGCTCTTCAATCACTTCACAGGGAATGGTGACTGGTCCGAGCCGGGCTGGGAGGTCCGCTCGGAGGCCGGCGTTGCCACGTTTGTGTCAGCCGCCTTCGAGTCCGTGTGGGAGCGCGGCGTTCCCCATGATGAGTACTCGGTCGGTACCGGCAGCAACTGAGATCTGAACGAGTGTCTGTATCCCCTTCGTCAAGAGCGCAGGCTGCCAGGGAACGCCTGGCAGCGCGACTCGGTGATCTCCGCCGTGAGGCGGAGATCACCGGGTACGAATTGGGGTTGCGGTGCGGATGGAGCGCGGCCAAGTCCTCGCGGATTGAGAACGCCAGGACGCCGCCTTCCGATGCTGACATTCGCGCATGGTGCAAGGCGTGTGGTGCTCTGGACGCAGTTGCTGATCTCGTCGCTGAGAATCGCCATGTCGACCAGATGTACGTCCAGTGGAAGAAGCTGCACCGTCACGGAATGCGCAGGGCCCAAGAAGAAGTGGTCCCGCTGTACGAGAGCACCCGACTGTTCCGTGTCTACTGCTCGAATGTCGTACCAGGGATGCTTCAGACCAAGGCTTATGCGGCGGCGCTGCTCTCCACCATTGCCGCATTCCAAGGGACGCCTGACGACGCGACTGATGCCGCAGCCGCCCGCGTCGAGCGGTCGAGTCTGCTGCACCGGGGCAACGGGCGGTATGCCCTGCTGATGGAAGAAACGGTACTCCGATATCGCATCGGCGACGAGGAGACCATGGCGGGACAGCTCGGCTATCTTCTCGCGGCCATGGCACTTCCCCAAGTGAGTCTTGGCATCATTCCTTTCGCAGCCCGCCGGCGTGTTTGGCCGTTGGAGGCGTTCTATCTGTTCGACGACGACAGAGTCGCCGTCGAACTTCTCACGGCCGCGGTGAACGTGTCGGCACCGAGCGATCTCGCCACATACGCGAGGGCCTTCGCGGAACTTTCCAAGATCGCAGTTCATGGTGCAGACGCCCGAGCGCTCATCACCGAAGCCATCGCGCAGCTCGATTAGTTCGCCTGCAAGTTCGTGCAACTTCATGGACTGCCGTATTGGCCACTTCCTACGCTCGGTCTCGTGCCTGGGAGCCATGAGGCCTCGCCGTCCGCCAAGGGCGGAGAGATGGGCCCGGGGCTGTCGCGAGTATCAGGAAGGGCATGGCGATGACCGACCTCTACATGCTCCCGATCGAGGGAGCCGAGTTCTCGAAGGCGTGCGGCGGCAACACCCATCCGGACGGCGAGGCATGCGTGACCCTCGCGCGGATCGACGCGGGCGTCTGGGCGCTGGGGGACAGCAAGCGGCCGGATGCCCCGCCGCTGCGGTTCACCACCGCCGAGCTGAAAGCCGCCGGCATCGATCCGGCGAGATTCGGGCTCTCCGCCCGTCCCTGAAACCGGCTGTCGGCGGTCCTGTCCTCACCCCGCGCGGACCGGACCGCCGTCCGCCCTCGGAACGGAGCAGTGCGGTGCACCATCACGGATACGCGTGGCTGGGTGAGAAGCAGGTCTTCGACCGCGAGAGCATCCGGCGGCCACCCGGGCAGGTCCCGACCGCGACCAGCCCGCCCGATGTCCAGGACCGCCACCGGCAGGCGATGTCCGAGTTCCCGGCGTCGGATGTCCCGCCGATTCAGACGGCGCACTGGCTGGGGAAACCGGCGTCGATGGTCCGGGGCACCTGGCGCGAGCCCAAGGAGGCGGGGGAGTGGCTCCGGGCTCAGCTGGAGGAGTTCGCTCCCCGGTTCGCCTCGGAGGAGGACCGGGAGCCCATCCGGCTGGTGCTGCTGGTGAACGCGGCGGTGGAGCGGCTGGCCTGGGGCGGTGATGTGTCGCTCGGACACTATCTGAAGGGCACGGTCTTCCACTCGGTGGCCGTGGTGACCTGTTCTCCGAACCGGGCGGCCCCCGATCTGCCGTGCCCGTCGGGCTCTCCGCCCGCCCCGGGGCCGGCCGGCGCGGCACCGGGCTGATCCGTCAGCGCAGGTCGAGCCGCATCAGAACGCGGGGGTGACCGGCCAGGACCGAGGTGGTGTCGGCCGCGTGGACGAACCCGGCGCGCTCGAAGTTCCGCCGGATCCCGGCGTACGCCATCGTCGGATCGACCTTGGCCTCACCATTGTCGAGCGGATACGCCTCGACGGCCGGGGCGCCGTGGGCGCGGGCGAATTCGACCGCACCGGCGATCAGGGTGTGCGAGATCCCCTTCTTGCGGTGACCGGGGCGTACGCGGATGCACCACAGCGACCAGACCGGCAGGTCGTCGATGCGCGGAATGGTCCGGCTGCGTGCGAAGGACGTGTCCGAACGGGGCGCCACGGCGGCCCAGCCGACCGGCTCGTCGCCGTCGTACGCGAGCACTCCCGGCGGGGGTTCGGCACGGCACAGCTCGGCGACGTACTCGCCTCGGGCCGGACCGCGAAGCTCATTGTTGCGCTTGGACGGGATCCGGTAGCTCAGGCACCAGCAGACATTGGCCCCGGGCGACTTCGGGCCGACCAGGGTACGGACATCCTCGAAGACCGAGGCCGGGCGGACTGCGATGGTCATGGCGTCACGATGTCACGGGGTGTCCGGTGACGCAGGGCTACTCGGGCAGGGGCACGACGGATGGTGTGGCCATGCCGTTCTCCACGAACGAGCGCGGGGTCAGCTCGATACTGCGGACTTCACCTTGAGGCCGGCGGACTCCGCCCGCTTCAGCCCGCCGCCTGGGATTGAGCCGTCTTCGCCGGGCACCGTCTGTCGAGATGGCAGGCTACTGCGTCGTACTCGACCGGGAGTAGATTCTGTAGGGCTCCGGGTGCTCAACGGCGGGCGAAAGGACTATGTCGTCGGATTCTCCGTAGTAGTAGTGGAGACCGAAGCGACCTCCATTCGCCAATCCGCACTGCCCCTTGTCGAAGTTGATGGAAATCCACTTTCCGTTTCCTAGGGGCATGGTATCCACGCCCCAGGAAAACGGGCATATTTCCTTGGTCTCGCTCTTCTCCCACAGGGTGCTCAGCTGAAGTTGCGCTCCTGGGGAGAGGAGCCCCGTGCCTCCTTCTTCGAAGGTGATGGCATCCCCTCCCGGGTTGCTCCAGGAACCAACTATCCGGTGCTCTTCGGGAGCGGGGAATTCATCGCCGCTTCCGCATCCTGACGCGGTGGCCACGAGGACTGGGACAAGGGCGGCCACATGGAGGCCCCATCGGATTCTCTGAGTGCGGCGCATGTATGTCCTCATCCGAACGATCTTTCCTGAGCTTCCTTCCCGTGGTGAAAGCGCAAGGGCGCGCCGAGTCGACTGGGCCCTACGGGTCGGCTTCGGCGTTCACATGGGTGACTCGCGCCCCCGCGATCCCCAGGGCCCCGACCATTCGCCCGGCCGAGTCCGCGGAGAAGAGAGCTCTGGTCGCGCTGAGGCCGAATCCAGGCGCGGGAGGATTCTCCACCTCCTGTTGCAGGAAGAACGCCTCCCCTTCTGATGGCGAGAAGGCGAAGCAGTACCACTCCGCGAGGCAGTCGCGGACGATCTCCGGTGCTTCCCAGCGCTCTTCCAGCGCCGCACGGTCGACATCGACCGTGGCGAGGTACCTGATGGTGCGCAGGTCGACACCTTTTTCGGGGATCCTCTTCAGCCCCGCTGGGTCCATGGCTGTCGCACTCATGCCTGCCGCTTTCCTGTGGCGATGAGGTCTTCCCCTTCACACCGCATTCCCGGGAAGCGTATCCGGGGCGCATCCGGGAGGAACCGCCGGTGCGGCCACCCGGCCACAGGGCCCTGGCCCTTGGGCGGAGTCAGCCGTCCACGGCCCTCTTCACCAGGGCCGTGATCGCTTCCTCCGCCTCGTCACTCAGCTCCGTCACCGCGAAGGACGTGGGCCACAGGCCGCCGGCCTCGTCCAGTCCCGCCTCGGGGGTGAAGCCGAAGGTGGAGTAGCGCTCCTTGTCGGTGTGGCCGCTGCGGAAGAAGCACACGACTTTTCCCTTCCTCGCGTAGGCGGGCTGTCCGTACCAGAGCTTCGGCGAGAGCACCGGGGCCGTGGCGGTGACGATGGCGTGGATGCGCTCGGCCACCGCGCGGTCCGCCGGGTCCATCCCCGCGATCTTCGTCAGCACATCGCGTGCCTCGGCGGCGGCCTTGGCGCCGGGGGCGCGGGTCGTCTCCTTCTTCAGTTCGGCGGTGCGCTCCTTCAGCGCGGCGCGTTCCTGATCGGAGAGGCCGGGTGTGCTCTTCTTGCCGGTGTTCGGGCTCATCGGGGTCGTTCTCCTGGTCCTGGTCGGCGGGATCCGTCTCGACGCTAACCGTGGGGGAGAGCCCGCGCTTCTCGAATCCTGACCGATGCGCGCGACCGCGATCCGTGTTCCGCCGAGCGGGTGACCGGGCCGGACCGGTCACCCGGTGAGCGCGCTCACTCTCCGAACGCCGCCGCCGTGGCATCGCGCGCCAGCTCCGCGCGATGGGACTCATAGGTGCCGATGCCGGAGACCCTGACCAGCAGACAGAAGCGCTCGATGGACGAGAGCTCCCTGGACACCCGCGCGTACTCGCGCCGCAGAAAGCGGGTCGCCGCCAGATTGCCCACCGAGGTCTGGCCGGAGACCAGGAACACCGGGCAGGAGGACTCCTCCGGCGTGAACTTCGCGACGAGGGCGTATTCCTCGTTGCCCCGGTCCAGGGGGAACTTCTCGCCGCCCACCTCTATGGCCATCGAGTCCGGCCGGCCGGCGTCATAGGGGTGGAGGACCACCCCGGGCAGATGGGCGGCCAGATGTCCGCCGGTGCGCATATTGGAGCCGCCGGTCGGGCCGCCCACACAGAATTCGGTGCGATCACCATTGCCGCCTCGGAAGTCACCGGTCTCCACCAGCACTTCGCAGCCCAGCTCGCCCGCTATCAGGGCGAGCTCCGTGATGGCCCGTACATCCCGGTAGTGCGCCGTACCGGGAGAGCTGTACTTGTTGCCCAGCACGATCAGGCAGGTCTGCCCCGGCCGTACGCCGAAGAACGCCGCTCTTCTGTTGACCGCGCGGGCGCGCTTGGCCCGCTCCCACAGATAGACGAACCCACCGCCGAGCAGACTGGTCACCAGCCCGATGACGATGTTCCCGAGTACTGACTGAATCTCGTCCCCCTCTCCCCGGAGCACATCGTTTCACGGCACGGGGAACGCCCACCAGATGTATCGAGCACGCTCTCGGAACGGGCCGAGTGGCGGCGGCGGGGAAATGAATTGCGGTGCGATGGCCCGGTTCATACCCTTCGCCTCGTGATTGATTACGGATATACGGACAGAGCGGGGCGCCGGGTCGTCCTGCGGGAGATCGGCGACGAGAATTGGCGCGCCGTCGCGGATGTCGTGCCCCTGGACGACCAGCGCGCCCATGTGCCGCCCTCGGCCGCTCGCTATCTGCTGCTGTCGTCGCGCGAGGATGTGTGGAACTCCCTCGCCGTCGAGGCCGGCGGCACGGTCGTGGGGCACGTCATGTGGGCGCGCGAGGAGGAGAGCGGCTCGTACTGGATCGGGGGCATGCTGATCGACGGCGCCGAACAGGGCGCCGGGGCCGGGCGGGCGGCGGTGCGGAGTCTGGTGCGGTGGCTGGCCGGGCGGGCGGACTGCGAGACGATCCGGCTCTCGTACGCGCCGGAGAACACCGCCGCCGGGCGGCTGTACACATCGCTGGGGTTCCGGGACTCGGGGGTGGTCGAGGACGGCGAGGTCGTCGCCCTGCTCGCCGCGCGGGAGGTTGCCGCGGACGGCTCCCCGGCGAGTGCCTGAGATGCGCCCGCCAGGCCCTCAGCGCGGTGCGAGGAGCTGTCCGAAGTCTCGTGTCTCCGTTCCGTGGCGCGAGTTCGAGCCCTCCACGACGGCCGCCTTCAGCACATCGAGCCTCACCTCCGCGATCTCGCGCGGAGAGGTGACTCCGGGGGCGCTCTCGTAGTTCGCGACGATGACATCCAGATGGACCGGTGCCCTGAGCCGCCACCCCCGGAGCAGAAACGTCTGCGAGATGGCCGGATAGGGGGTGTGGACCGGATTCGCGAGCCAGGAGCGCAGAGCGCCCGTCGGTACGCTGAAGTCCACTCCGGCTCTGCCCAGCGCCTGGATGATGGCCGGGGCGAGCGGCGCGGCATTCCGGTCCGGATTGCTTCTGATGGCCTCGCCGTAGTGCCGCAGGGCACTGCCGATGGCCGCCTTCGCGTCATGCCTCCGTCCCGCCCGGTCGAGCTCATGCGCGGTGGCGAAAAGCTCCTGGACACGTTCGACGGACACCGGTTTCGCGGCAGGTCTCGCGGCCGATCTCGCGGCCGGATTCGAGGGTGAACCGTTCTCCTCGCCCCCCTGGAAGAGATACGCCGCACCGATCGCCGCCGGGAGGACGACCGCCGCGACCAGGGCGCCCAGCAGGGTGCGCCGGGTGTACGGTCCCGGCGCGAACGGTAATCGCGGCCACCGGGGCTCCTCGGCGGAGGACGCGGCGGAGGCGGGCCGGCCGGTCGCGGTGGGCTCCGGAGCCGGCGGGGTGACCGGGGCCGGCGCAATGGCCGGGATCGGCGGGGTGACCGGAGCAGGCGGGGCGGCGGGAGCCGGCGGCCGGGGCGGAAGTTCGCCCTGGAGGACGGACCGGTGCAGGGCGCGCAGCTCGGGGCCGGGGTCCGTGCCCAGTCTGTCGGCCAGCCGCTGCCGGACGGCGGTGTAGCGGTCGAGGGCCTCCGCACCCCGCCCGGTCTCGTGCAGCGCCCGCATGAGGAGCGCTTCGAAGGGCTCGACCAGCGGGTACTCGGTGGTGAGATCGGGCAGTACGGCGATCACCGAGGCGGGTCGGCCGAGTCTCAGCTCGATCCTCGCCCACTGCACCACCGCGTCCAGCCGCCGCTGGTGCCAGCTCTCGCGTACCTGCGCGGCCCACTCCCCGGGCAGGCCGGCCAGGGGCGAGCCCCGCCATAATCGCAGCGCCTCGGCGAGTGCGGCGGCCCGGGCCTCGTCGGCGCGCCGCCGGTCGCACCCCTCGTCCGACAGGCGCCGGAAACGGTGCAGATCCACCAGATTCGGATCGGCGTCCAGCAGATAGCCGGCGTGCCGGCGTTCGATCCGTACCGTCGTCCCGTCGGCGAGCGGGCCCGCCTGGGCCAGCATCCGCCGGATCCGGCTCAGATGTGAGTACAGCACGGCCCGGGGATCGGCGGGCGGGGTCCGGTCCCAGACCCGGTTGATCAGTGTCTCGATGGCGACCGGCCGCCGCGCGTCGACCACCAGGGCGGCCAGCACCGTCTGCTGCCGGGGCGTGCCCACCTCGAACGACCGGCCCGCCGACCGTACTTCCATCCCGCCGAACATCCGGAACTCCATGTGTCCCCCAGCGTGATCGGCCCTCTGCGAGAAGCGGCCCGATTCCCGATGCTGGCCGATCCGCAAGGTCGCCGCAAGGTTCGCGAGCAGGGTGCGACGTCATGGTGGGGCCGCCGGCCCGACCGGCCCGGCGGGAATCACCCGAGGGAGAATGCGATGCGCATGCGCACCATCGCGGCGGTCGCCATGGCCGCCGCCGTGGCCATGGGAACAGCGTTCGCCACCACACCGGCGCAGGCGGCGCCCTCCGCCTCGCACGGCCCCTACCAGTTCAAGAATGACTACAGCCATCTCTGTATGGATGTGGCCAGTGGCGCGACGCACGACGGCGCACGGATTCAGCAGTGGGACTGCTACGGCGGGGCGCCGACGAAGTGGCGGCTGGAGTTCACCGCTCACCTCAACGGCTGGAGTTACTACAAGTTCGTCAATGTGCACAGCGGCAGGTGCCTCGATGTCCCCAACGGCAGCATGGATGCGGGTGTCGAATTGCAGCAGTG
Organism: Streptomyces sp. CAU 1734; assembly: GCF_039888735.1. NCBI lineage: Bacteria > Bacillati > Actinomycetota > Actinomycetes > Kitasatosporales > Streptomycetaceae > Streptomyces > Streptomyces sp. CAU 1734. The sequence goes on along the minus strand of NZ_JBDQQP010000002.1, from coordinate 219,933 downwards.
GGGCTGCTGGGGCGGTGACATGCAGCAGTGGGCGCTGGTCGAGGCCGGCACCGGTGGCTCCGTGACCGTCCGGAACCGCAGGAGCGGTCTCTGCCTGGACGTCAGGAACTGGGGTGGCGCGGGTGCGTCGCTCCAGCAGTGGCGCTGCAATCAGCTCGCGGTGCAGACCTGGCGGTTCAGCTGATCCCGGCCCTGGAGGGCTGACGGGCGGGCGCGCCGGCGGGTGGTGGGCCGGCGGCCCCGCGCGATGGAACCATTCGGGTGCCGCGCCGGTCCAAGCGGCACAACGGAGTGGTCCCGATGGCCGCCCGGCCAGGGGAGGACCACCGCCATGCCCAGTACACCCATCCGTCCGGCGGCACCCCGTGACGGTCGGCGGCGGCGAGGTCCGGTGCGGATCCTCGTTCCCCTGCTCGCCCTCGCCCTGGCCGGGTGCACGGCCCTCGGCGACGAGAGGGCCTGCACGCTGATGGGAGGGGAGTCCGGCGTCACCTTCGTCTGGTACCCCTCCGAATACCAGGGGGAGCGGAAGGGGACGATCCGGGCCTGTGTCGCCGACGAGTGTGCGGAGGCGCGCGCCGACGACCCCGAGATGGGGGTGATCACGGTCCCGCTTCCCGAGGACATCGGGCCCGCGAAGGTCACGGCACGGCTCACCGTGACCCCGGACGACGGGCGGCGGACGATTGTCGAGGACAGCGAGGACGTCCGCCTGAAGAAGGACCAGATCAATGGGCCCGGATGCGAACCCACACTCTGGGTGGCTTCCTTCCGGGCCCATCCGGTCCAGGGCCTCATCTCCGCCGAGGGATTCCGCTTCGGACCCCCGACGCCGTCACCCTCGGCCGAGCGGCCGACTCCGGCGGGCACCCCGGCGGGCACCCCGGCAGGCACCTCGGGGGACTCCGCTCCGGACTCCACGACCCGGGTCCCTGCCCCCTCCCCGACCATCCGGGGATGACGTCCCGCCGCGCGGCTCACCGGCGGCGCATGCGCACGCCCGGCCGGACCCGGCCCGTCCGAAGTGGCAGATCTGGACACGGCGGCCGGCGATCGAAGATGGGCAATTACCCCATAGAGGTCCCGGCCATGGAGGCCCGTTAGGTGTATTTCCCGCCCGCGCGCGTGCCCCGCGGCCCCGCGGCCCGTCTCACTCCGTGGCAGGGATCTACGACGGGCACCCAAGAGGCGATCACATGTGACCCGGGCCACACGGCTTAGCGGAATGGCCATTCCTGGTCTTTCCGTAAACGCTTCCGGTTTGCATGCGCCGGGCGGCGGAAGGCGCGCGGAGGCCGGTTCGGCTGTCCTGAACTGCCCAGGTTGTAAATGATGTTCATATTTGCGGTGATCGCGAAGGTTGCGCAGCGGCTTCGGCGGTGCCTCCGGCGACCGCTCGACGGAACTGGGCAAGCGCTTGCCCAGTGAAACTGAAGAGCCGTCAAATCGGCTGTCCATGCCGCCATGGGCCCCGCGACGGCGCAGGGGCGGATTCCTGCCAACGGCGCTCCGGCGCACGGGAACACGCATGGAGCGACCGAAAGCGGAACTTGTTGTGGGGGCGGCCCGAGCACAGGATCCCAATCACGCGTTTTGACAGGCCCATGACTTACGCATAGTCGGATGGGACTGCCGGACGCGTGACCCAGGGTCCGGACACCGAACGGACCCAGAGATCCCCATCGGAGGATTTGTGAAGGTCAAGAAGTTCTTGTCCCCGGGTTCCGTCGTCCGGGGCGCGCGCACCGTCGCGGTCGTCGCCGGCCTGGCCGCCGTCTCCGCGCTCGTGGCTCCCGCCGCCACGGCCGCGGAGGCACCCGTCGGGACGAAGGCCACCGCCGCCCAGCTCGCCAAGGCCGGTGACGCGGTGCTCGCCGCCGACATCGGCGGCACCGCCTGGTACACCGACAAGGCCGCGGGCAAGGTCGTCGTCACCGCCGACACCACGGTCTCGGCGGCGGAGATAGCCAAGATCAAGAAGGCCGCCGGCGCGGAGGCCGGAACGCTGGAGATCAAGCGCACGCCCGGCAAGCTCACCCGCCTGATCGCGGGAGGCGAGGCCATCACCTCGGCCGGCGTCAGGTGTTCGCTCGGCTTCAATGTCACCAACTCGGCCCGCCAGCTCTTCGCTCTCACCGCGGGTCACTGCACCTCGGGCCGGCCCAGCTGGAGCATCGGCACGGCTGTCCCGGGCCAGACCGTCTTCCCGGTCTACGACCACGGAGTCATCAGGCACTCCAACCCGGCCGCCGCGGACGGCCGCGTCTATCTCTACAACGGCTCGTACCGGGACATCATCAACTCCGGTTCACCCAGTGTCGGCACGCGCATCGAGCGCTCCGGAAGCACCACGGGCTACCGCACCGGCCAGGTCACCGCACTCAACGCGACGGTGAACTACGGCGGCGGACAGCTGGTCTACAACACGATCCAGACCAACGCCTGCGCCCAGCCCGGTGACAGCGGCGGCCCGCTCTTCACCGGCAACACCGCCCTCGGCCTGCTCTCCGGCGGCAGCGGGAACTGCAGCGTCGGCGGCACCACGTACTACGAGCCGGTCACCCGGCCGCTGAGCCTCTACGGCCTCAGCGTCTTCTAGGCCACGAAGCCGTGGCCGGTGGTTCCCGCCTCGGGCGGCGGGAACCACCGGTCCGGTCCCCGTGACCGCCCCCGAGCAGGACCTCGCGCCGGATGGTCCACGCCGACGGGCGGCGCCGGGCGCGCCGGTGCAGGGATGAAGAAACCCACGCCCCCCTTCCCCGCACCGGCCGTCTGCCGAGGAGACCCGTGACCATTCCCGTGGACCAGCTCGCCGACCCCGCCGTCCGCGCCTTCGTGACCGCGCTGAACACGGGTGACCGCGATGTCTTCCGTACGGTCCTGACGCCCGGCGCGACCATGTCCGACGACGGCACCGAACGGGACCTCGCCGAGTGGACCGAACGCGAGATCTTCGCCGCGCACGGACGGATGACCGTCGAATCCCAGTCCGACGACGGCCGGGCCCTGGTGGCCCGCTTCCGCAATGACACCTGGGGCGAGATGCGGACGAAGTGGGATTTCACGGTCGCGGACGGCCGTGTCGCGCACTTCGCCACGGGGCAGGCGTGAGCGCGGTGCCCGCCTGACGGATTCCCGGTGATCCCCGCGTGATGGGCCCGCGGGGAGGAGAGGGAGCCGGGGCGAGTGCCGGTGCGCGATCCGCCGACATCCGCTTTGTAAGAGCGGCGCTCACCGGTGGAGCCACGCACGACCGCCGCGGGCCGGGACGGCCGCACCCGCCCCCGCCCGCCGGAGCCGGGGCCGCGGTCAGTTCGCCGCGGCCGGCGCGAGGGCGCGCAGCAGTACCTCCTCCTCGGCGCGGCGGGTGCTGTTCTCGTCGGGCCGGGCGTGCGTACGGTCGACCCTGTCCCAGATCGGGTCCAGGCGGAGAGGGTCCGGGCCGGCCGGAGCCGGGCGGGCGGGGGCGTGGGGGATCGGGTCGAGGGTGGTGAGAGTCATGTGTGCCAGCGTCCCACGGGTGAACCCGCCGCGGCAGACCTCAACCGCGCCCGATGTAGGGCATTGTCGTGGCCATCACCGTCACGAACTGCACATTCGCCTCCAGGGGCAGTTCCGCCATGTGCAGTACCGTGCGTGCCACGTCGCGCACGTCCATCACCGGCTCCACCGCCATCTCCCCGCCCGCCTGCGGCACCCCGGCCGTCATCGGTCGGGTCATGTCGGTCGCCGCGTTGCCGATGTCGATCTGGCCGCAGGCGATCCCGTACGCCCGGCCGTCCAGGGAGAGGGACTTCGTCAGTCCGGTGACGGCGTGTTTGGTCGCGGTGTAGGGGGCCGAGTGGGGGCGCGGGACATGGGCCGAGACGGAGCCGTTGTTGATGATCCGGCCGCCCCGCGGGGACTGATTCCGCATCACCCGGAAGGCCGCCTGCGCACAGAGAAACGCCCCGGTCAGATTGGTGTCCACGGCCGCGTGCCACTGGTCGAGGGCGATGTCCTCGAAGCGGACGCCGCCGGGACCGGAGACACCCGCGTTGTTGAAGAGCAGGTCGACACGATCAAAATGCTCACAGACTGTGGCAAAAAGCGTGTTCACATCGACAGGTGACGTCACATCAGTGGGGACGCCGAGGACCCGGCCGCCGGACGCGAGCGACACGGTTTCCTCCAGTGCCCCGGCTCTGCGGCCCGCCACCGCCACCGACCAGCCCGCCCGCTCCAGGGTCAGCGCGACGGCGCGGCCGATGCCCGAACCCCCGCCCGTCACGACGGCGACCCCGCCCCGGCCCCGCGTACCGCTACCGCTCACAGCGCTCATGGACGGGCAGCGTAGACCCGTCGCGCCTCTCCCCGTACGCGTACGGGGCACTCGTCCGGCCGGCATGCCGATGTCGTGCTCTCGATCACTCCCGGCGGCCGGGGCGGGCTCCTCTGGGGCGTGACACCCGCTGTCGGGGGAGGGAATCCCGCCCATGAGCCAGCCCGTGAGCCACTCCGTGAGCCAGCCCGTGACCCGGTCCGTGACCCGGTCCGCGCCCCCGTCCGCGAGCCCGTCCCCGCGACAGCGCGAGACACCGGAGCGGACGCCCGAACTCCGCGCCGCCGCCCGCCGGCTGAGCGAGCGCCTCACCGCCGACGCCCCGCCCCGCGCCATCCGGCGCCGGCTGGTCATCGCCGCCGCCGGCGCGCTCGCCTTCACCGCCGATCTGCCCGGAACCGCGCACGCCGCCGGGCGGATCGGCGGCCGGGCCATCGCGACCGACCCCTTCACCCTCGGCGTCGCGTCCGGCGACCCGAAGCCCGGTTCCGTACTGCTGTGGACCCGGCTCGCCCCGCAGCCGTACGAACCCGGCGGCGGCATGCCCGCCGGCAAGGTGTCCGTGGAGTGGGAGATCGCGCACGACGCCCGGTTCAGCCGGGTCGCCCTGCGCGGCACCGCGACCGCGTATCCCGAGTTCGACCACACCGTCCATGTGGAGGCGGAAGGGCTCGACAACGACCGGCCGTACCACTACCGCTTCCGGACCGGCGGCTGGATCAGCCCGCCCGGACGGACCCGTACCGCACCCGCCGGGACCGCGAGGCTCTCCCGGCTGCGGTTCGCCGCCGTGTCGTGCCAGGCGTACCAGGACGGGTACTTCACCGCGCTCCGCCATCTCGCGAACGAGGACCTCGATCTCGTCCTCCACCTCGGCGACTACATCTACGAGCATGCCGTCGACGCGTACGGCGGGGCCCGCGCCCTGGCCGGCGGGCCGCTGCCCGGTCACTTCAACCGCGAGACCGTCACCCTGGAGGAGTACCGCCTCCGTTACGCCCTCTACCGCGGCGACCCCGATCTGCGGGCCGCGCATGCCGCGCACCCCTTCGTGCTCACCTGGGACGACCACGAGACCGACAACAACTACGCGGGCGATGTCCCCGGCGACGACGATGTCGCACCGGAGGAATTCCTGCTCCGCAGGGCCGCCGCCTACCGCGCGTACTGGGAGAACCAGCCGCTCCGCCTCCCCCAGAAGCCGAAAGGCGCGGCGATGCGGCTGTACCGCAGACTGCGGTACGGCCAACTGGCGCAGTTCGATGTGCTCGACACCCGGCAGTACCGCTCCGACCAGCTCTACGGGGACGGCTGGCAGCGCCCCGGCCCGGAGCTGGAGGCGCCCGCCCGCACCATGACGGGGGCCGCGCAGGAGCGCTGGCTGCTGGACGGCTGGAAGAACTCGGCGGCCCGCTGGAAGGTCGTTCCCCAGCAGGCGGCCTTCTCCCGCCGCCGGGACCGGCTCGGCACCGACCACCGGGTGAGCATGGACGCCTGGGACGGATACCCGGCCGCGCGGCGCCGGATCCTGGCCGGAGCGGAGGCCGCCGGGGTGGCGAATCCGCTGATCCTGACCGGCGACGTCCATGTGGCGTACGGCTTCGACCTGAAGCAGGACTGGGACGATCCGTCCTCCCGCACCCTCGGTACGGAGATCGTCACCACCTCGGTCAGCAGCGGGCGGGACGGGGTCGCGCGGCCCGCGAACTGGACCGGTCTCACCCGGGCCAATCCGCATCTGAGGTTCTACGACGGGCGCCGGGGCTATGTGGTCCTGACCCTCGACCAGGAACAGGCGCGCGCGGACTTCCGGACGGTCTCCGCCGTCACGGTGCCGGGCGCGCCCGTCGCCACGGCCGCCTCCTATGTCACGGTGGCGGATGATCCGGGGCTGAAGCCGGTGTGAGGCCGGGGCGCCCGGCTCAGGGGTGCGCGGGCTCGCCGGGGTAGCGGACGCCGATCCGCTCGCGCACCGCGTCGAGCGTCCGCATCACCGCGAGCGAGCCGTCCAGCGGGACCAGCGGGGACTCGGTCTCACCGGCTCGCAGACACCGCATGACCTCCTCGGCCTCATGGCGGTACGAGGCCCGCTCGCCGCCGGTCCGGAACTCCTCCGGTTCCCGGCCGGCCCGGTGCAGGACGAAGCGCTCCGGGTGGAAGAAGCCCCGGTCGAACTCGATCCGGCCGGCCGTGCCGGTCACCGCCGCCGTCTGCGGGGTGTCCGCCTCGATCGAGCAGGCGAGCAGGGCGGACGCGCCCGACTCCCAGCCCAGCAGGATCCCCGTGTGCAGATCGACACCCTCGGGCGAGAGCCGCGCGTGTGCCTGTACGAGGCCGGGCTCGCCCAGCAGCAGCTGCGCGAAGGACACCGGGTACACCCCGAGATCGAGCAGCGCCCCGCCGCCCAGCGCGGGATCCCGCAGCCGGTGGCCGGGGTCGAAGGGGCCCTGGAGCCCGAAATCGGCCTGTACGGTGCGGATCTCGCCGACCGCGCCGTCCCCGACCAGCTCGGTGAGCTTCCGGATGAGGGGGTGGCAGTACGTCCACATCGCCTCCATCAGGAAGACCCGGCGCTCACGGGCGAGGGCGACGAGCTCCTCGGCCTCGGCGGAGTTGAGGGTGAACGCCTTCTCGCACAGGACCGCCTTGCCGGCCTCCAGACAGAGCCCGGCGGCGGCCCGGTGCGCCGAGTGCGGAGATGCGATGTACACCACATCCACTTCGGGATCGGCGGCGAGAGCGGCCCAGTCGCCATGGGCCCGCGGGATGCCGAAACGCTCGGCGAACGCCTTCGCGGAGGCTTCCGTGCGCGAGGCCACCGCCACGACCTGCGCATTCTCCATGGACTGGAGTTCGGCCGTCACAGCGGCGGCTATTCCGCCGGTCGCCAGTACTCCCCAGCGTGTGGTCTCACCCATCGTGCGCCCGCTCTCACCGTGACCAAAAAGATCTCGACCATCCCGTATGAACTGAGAGCATAGGAAAGGATTCAACGATACGGAGATGTAATGTCGCAGCCCGAATGTGGCCGGGTCGGTGGAGAACGGGATATATCGGCGCAGGATCCGACGGTGAACCCGAACCAGAACCCGACCCCCGCGGCTGCGGTGGCGGCAGCGGCTCCGGACGCGGCGGTGACCGCGACGGCCGGCCCGGTGGCTCCGGCCCCGTCCCCCCGTACGGCCCCGTCCTCCTCCGGCACGGCTCCTTCCCCCGTCACGGCTCCTTCCCCCGTCACTGCTCCGGTACGGGCCGCGCGGCGGGCCGGACTGCTGGTCACGCTGGTCCTCGGCGGCCTCACCGCGCTTCCGCCGCTCTCCATGGACATGTATCTCCCGGCGCTGCCGGCCATCGCCGACGCGCTCTCCGCCCCGGCCGCGACCCTCCAGCTCACCCTGACCGCCTGCATCGGCGGCATGGCCCTCGGGCAGCTGATCGTCGGCCCGATGAGCGACAAGTGGGGGCGCCGCCGTCCCCTCCTCATCGGCATGGTCGTCTATATCCTCGCCACCGCGATCTGCGCCTTCGCGACCACCGCCGAACTCCTCATCGCCTTCCGGCTGCTCCAGGGTCTGGCGGGCGCGGCGGGCATCGTCATCGCCCGCGCGGTGGTCCGCGACCTCTACGACGGCGAGGAGATGGCCCGCTTCTTCTCCACGCTGATGCTGATCTCCGGGGTCGCGCCGGTCATCGCCCCGGTCATCGGCGGACAGGTGCTCCGGCTCACCGACTGGCGCGGCATCTTCGTCGTCCTGACCGCCGTCGGCGTACTCCTCACCGTGGTGGTCGTGAAGTGGCTGCCGGAGACGCTGGCCCCGGAGCGGCGGCACAGCGGCGGTGTGGGCGAAGCCCTCCGCACCATGCGCGGGCTCCTCGCCGACCGGGTCTTCACCGGCTACATGCTCACCGGCGCCCTCGCCTTCGCCGCCCTCTTCGCCTACATCGCGGCCTCGCCCTTCGTGGTGCAGGAGATCCACGGCGCCTCGCCGCAGACCTTCAGCCTGCTCTTCGGCCTCAATTCGATCGGGCTCATCGCCGTCGGACAGATCAACGGCCGGCTGCTCGTCGGCCGTGTCAGCCTGGACCGGGCGCTCGGCCTCGGCCTGGCGGTCATCGCGCTGGCGGCGGTGGCGCTGCTGCTGATGGCGGCGGGGGTCTTCGGCGAGGTCGGGCTCGTCGGCATCTCGGCCGGGCTCTTCGTCCTGATGTCCGCCATGGGCCTGGTCATGCCCAACGCCAACACCCAGGCCCTCACCCGCACCCCGCACGCGGCGGGTTCCGCCTCCGCGCTGCTCGGCACATCGGCCTTCCTGGTCGGGGCCATCGCCTCCCCGCTGGTCGGCCTCGCGGGCGAGGGCACCGCCGTGCCCATGGCCGTGGTCCAGCTCGTCGCCGCCCTGGCCGCCATCGGATGCTTCCTGCTGCTGTGCCGCCCCCGGCGCGGCGCGCGGGCCGTGGCGGGCGGCGTCTGACCCCCTCGGGCCGGGCCGGGGCGGGTGCGCCCGCCCCGCCCCGGCCCGGCCGGCGGGATGAAAGACCCTAGAATCGCCCGGTGTCTTCCTCCCTCCCCACCGCGGACGCCCTTCGCGGCGCCCTGGCCGGACTGCTCGACGGGCTGCCGCCCACCCAGGCCGCGCAGGCCGTCGAGCGGCTGATCGTCAGCTATCGCGGGACCACCCCGACCGACGCCCCGGTACTCCGGGGCCGCTCCGATGTGGTCGCCTACGCCGCCTACCGGATGCCCGCGACCTTCGAGGCCGTCCGGGCGGCGCTGGGGGCACTGCGGGAGGCCGCGCCCCAGTGGGTGCCCGGCACCCACACCGACATCGGCGGCGGCACCGGCGCCGCGAGCTGGGCGGTCGCCGAGGCATGGGAGGACGAGACGGCGACGCCGCGCACCACGGTGCTCGACTGGGCCGAGCCCGCGCTCGCCCTCGGACGGGAGCTGGCGGAGGTCTCCGGGGTGCCCGCGCTGCGCGCGGTGAGCTGGCGGCGCTCCCGTATCAGCGAGGCGATCCGCATCGAGAGCACTGATCTCGTCACGGTGTCCTATGTCCTCAAGGAGCTGACCGAGGGCGACCGGGACGCCGTCGTCGCCGAGGCGGCGCGCGCGGCACAGGCCGTCGTCATCGTGGAACCCGGCACCCCCGACGGCTACGAGCGGATCATCCGGGCCCGCGACGGGCTCGTCGCGGCCGGATTCACCGTCGCCGCGCCCTGCCCGCACAGCCTCCGCTGCCCGATCGTGCCCGGCACCGACTGGTGCCACTTCGCCGCGCGGGTCAGCCGCTCCTCGCTGCACCGGCAGGTCAAGGGCGGGTCACTGGCGTACGAGGACGAGAAGTTCGGCTACGTCGCCGCCACCCGTTTCCCGGTCCGGCCGGTGTCCGCCCGGATCGTGCGGAAGCCGCAGATCCGGAAGGGGCTCGTCCTGCTGGACCTCTGCGAGACGCGCACGGAGGCGGAAGCGGAGGCGGCGACGGAAGCGGAGGCGGTGACGGAAGCGGAGGCGGCGACGGAAACGGTTGCCGGTGAGGGAGGGGTGACGGCTCCCGGGCCGCCGCCGGCCGGTGCCCGTGGCGTGCTGAGCCGCCAGACGGTGACCAAGCGGCGCGGGCCGCTCTACAAGGCCGCCCGGGACGCGGAGTGGGGCGACCCCTGGCCGCCGGAGGACGCGGAGGACGCCGGGAGCTGACGGCCGAGAACGCCTGCGCGCCGCCCGGGGCGGGCCCCGCCCCGGCGGCGCGCCGCGCGTTTCAGCCCGTTCAGCCTGTTCGGTTCGTTCAGCCTGTTCAGTTCGTTCAGCCGGATCAGCTTGTTCGGTTCGTTCAGCTCGTCCAGCCGGCCGTACTCATCAGGGGCGCAGCTCCTGCGTACAGCACTTCACGCTCCCGCCCCCCTTCAGCAGCTCGCCCAGATCCATCCCGATCGGCTCCCAGCCGCGATCCCGCAGCGGTTCGAAGAGGCCCACCGCCGCCTGGGGGAGCAGCACATGGCGGCCGTCGCTCACCGCGTTCAGGCCGAAGGCCACCGCGTCCCGCTCCGAGGCGATCAGGGCGTTCGGGAAGAGGCGTCTCAGCACCGCCCGGCTGCCCGGCGAGAAGGCGCCGGGGTAGTACATGACCTCGTCGGCGGCGTCGTCGAGCACGGACAGTGCCGTGTCCAGGTGGTAGAAGCGCGGATCGATCAGATCGAGGCCGATCACCGGCCGCCCGAAGAACTCCTGCGCCTCGTCGTGGGAGAGGGTGCTGGACCGGAATCCGCGCCCGGCCAGGAGGTACGAGGAGGTGACGGCGAAATCCCCCTCCCCCTCGTTGATGTGGACCGGCTCGCCTATCTCGGTGAAACCGGCCGAGCGGAACCAGTCGTGATGGGCCACGGCCTCGGGCTCGCGCTCCCGGTGGGCGAAGCGGGCCAGGAACACCCGGCCGTCGATCACGGTCGCGCCATTGGCGGCGAAGACCATGTCGGGCAGTCCGGGCAGGGGGTCGAGCAGCTCGACGGTGTGGCCGAGCGAGCGGAAACGGTCCCGCAGGTCCTCCCACTGGGTCATGGCCAGCGGCAGGTCCACGGGCTTCGCCGGATCCATCCATGGGTTGATGGAGTACGTCACCATGAAGTGCGCGGGTGGGCACATCAGATAGCGGCGCGGCGATGCGTCATGGAGCGATGAGCTCAATGAGGGCTCCTCACATACGACTGCGACAGGCGCACGCGGTCCGCGTGCGTGTTGCCATGGTGAGGCCGATCGGCCGATTCCGCTGTGAACCGGTCGGGAGCCTGTCCTTCTTGACACCCGGCGCTTTCCCCGCAGGGCCCGCGGAGGGCCCGCGTCCGGGCGCCAGGACTGTCGAGACGAGACGTATCGGCTCTTCATTGCTAGATTGGCCGCATGACCGACAACAGAAAGCCCGACGCCGGCCGCCGCAGTGACCGCTCCCGCCGCGCCATCTACGCCGCCGCCCTCGCCCTCGTCGCCGAGACGGGGTTCTCCCGCACCACCATCGAGGGCATCGCCGCCCGTGCCGGGGTGGGCAAGCAGACCATCTACCGCTGGTGGCCGTCGAAATCCGCCGTACTGCTGGAGGCGTATCTCGACCTCGCCGGGCAGGCCGCGGGCGATGTCCCGGAGTTTCCCGACACCGGGGACCTCGCGGCCGATCTCCGGCTGGTGCTGCGGGCCACCGTGGACGAGATGAACGACCCGGCCCACGACGGACCGACCCGGGCCCTGGCCGCCGAGGGCGTGGTCGATCCGGTGCTCGGCGCCCAGTTCGTCGAGAAACTCCTCGAACCCTCCCTCCGGCTCTACACCGAGCGGCTGCGCACCGCCGAGGCGGCCGGCCAGGTGCGGACCGGTCTCGACGCCAGGATCGCCGTCGAACTCTTTGTCGGACCGCTGACGCACCGCTGGCTGCTGCGCACCCTCCCGCTCACCCACGACTACGCGGACACGCTGGTCGAGTACGCCCTGAACGGCCTCGCGCCCCGCGGCTGAGCCCCGAACGCGCCCCCTCCGCCCCCGTCCGCCCACCCCCGGTTGGGAAGTGTGGCCACTCGCACCGCAGGATGGTGGGACGATGGTAGAGACCACCTGGGGCGAACGTGAGGTGTGAGGGGATAGATGGCCGACAGCAGGAGTCGCCACAGCGGCACGGAGAACAGGCCTTCCTGGGAGGCGCGGCTGCCCCACTGGCTGCGCCGCCGCCCCAAGGACACCGGGGCCGAGGACTCCCGCCGCGAGGAGCTGCTGCTCGCCGTCGCGGATGCGGGTATGCCACTGGCACCTGCCGCGTACCCCGTCGCGTACCGGTGTTCCTGTGAGCGGATCGGCTGCCCGATTCCCGGCCGCCACCCGGTCTCCTTCGCCTGGCAGACGCAGTCCACCACCGACCGGGCCCAGATCCAGCGCTGGGCGCAGGGCGAGCCCGACGCCAATTTCATCACCGCCACCGGCATGATCCACGATGTGCTGGACGTCCCGCTCGAAGCGGGCCGCAGCGCCCTCGCGCGGCTGCTGGAGCTCGGTGTCGAGGTCGGCCCGGTCGCCGAGTCCGGCGGCACCGGCGACGAGGGGCGCGCGCTCTTCTTCACCGCCACCCGGGGCACCCCGGAGGACGAGGACGAATGGTGGCCGTGCGAGCTGGACTGCCGGCCCGAGACGATGGACGAGCACCCGGGGCTCCGCTGGCACTGCCGGGGCAGCTATGTCCTCGTACCGCCCGCACGGCTGCCCGGTGACCACCGGGTCGAGTGGGTACGCGGCCCCGAACACCCGCTCCCGGACCCGCTGACGCTCCTGGAGACCCTGACCGACGCCTGCGCCCGGTATGCCGACGAGGCCGACGCCGCGGCGGCGGCCGACGACTTCGAGGACGGGTACGCGGGGTACAACAAGGCCGCGGTGAGCCAGGACCACGAACCGGCCGGGCGGGCCGCCGGCCGCCGCTGAGCCACGCCCCCGGCCGTCGGCCCCGGTCCTCGCGGGCCGGTGCGGCGGCGGCGCCCTCAGCCGGGATCCCATGAGCCCACCGGGGCTCAGCCACCGCGCCGGGTACAGCCGCCGGGCGCGCGCTGCCCCCGCCGCCCGCCCGGCCCCGCCCGGCGCCCCGCCCGCCGGGGCGCACGCGAACAGACCGCACCCGCCCCGGGGCCACCACCGTGCGCGGCAAGGGGAAGGCCCGCCCCCGCCGGGCTGGGGCAGGGGCGCGGAGCGGTCCGCCGGCCCGCCCGGCGGACCGGCCGGCGTGCGCGAACCGGCCCGGCCGGTACGGGACGCGGGGTGCCGTCGAGGCGCACGGGCACCGAATCGACCCGGCCCGAGCCGTGCTCCCCGGCACCGCCGGACGATTCCGCCGGCACCGGCACGGTTCCCGGCAGGCTCCCCGGGACGGTCCCCGCCACGAGTGCGGCCGTCGCGGCCGGGCCGCCCCCGGCGTACTCCCCGGCCGTGACCGGGGCCGGAGTGCCGGAACCGGTGAAGAGTGCCGCTCCCACGGCGACGGTGATCGCGGACCTGACGAGAGTGCGCATGGTGATTGCCCTCCGGCCGCCCCGGTCGGTTACTGAAGCGGACACCAACGACGCTACCGACCGCCCGTGCCCCCGGGTCGGCCTCGCGTGCAAGGGTTCATGGCTTTCCGTGCACGCCGGGCCCGCCCGGGGCACGGAACTGTCCGTGCGGATCGGGCGGGCGGATGGCGGAGGCCGTGTTGTGGTGGCGGTGGTCGCTGGGGCTGAGGCCGTAGACGGCGCGGAAGGCCCGGCTGAAGGCGGTCGGCCGGTGGAAGCCCCAGTGCGCGCAGATGTCCGCGATGGAGTGGGAGGCGAGAGCGGGGTCGGCGAGATCCCGGTGGCAGCGTTCGAGACGGCGGTGGCGGATGGTGGCCGTCACCGTCCGCTCGCCCTGCCGGAACAGATAGTGCAGCGTGCGCAGCGATATGTGGTGGTGATCGGCTATCGCCCGCGGGGTCAGGGCCGGGTCGGCGAGATTGAGGTCGATGAAGGTGTCGATCTCCGCCAGCAGGGCCTGGCGGCGGGTCTCCCGGGGGAGCTGCCCCATGGCGTCCAGATGATGGGCGAGGAAGGCCGTGGCCAGATCCCGGGTGACGGCGCCCAGATGGACCGCGTCCTGCGGGGTGTACGCGTCGGCGTGCGCCGCGACCGTGTTGACATGGCCGGTCAGGACGGCGCCGAGCCCGCTGTCGCTGTGCAGCCGCCGGGCCAGCAGCCCATCGGTCCGGTCGGCCGGGAGCCGCAGGGAGTACCGGGGCAGCTGGATGATCACATGGCTGACATTCGCGTCGCCGACCACAAAGGATTCGAGCGGGTGGGAGGTGTCGAAGAGCACCCAGTCCCCGGCCTCGACCGTGGTCTCGTTGCGCCGCTGTGTCAGCCGCATCGAGCCGGCGGTGATCAGCGCCAGATGGTAGAACTCCGGATCGCTGCGCCTGATGAGGGAGGGGGGCCGCCAGGAGTGGATCGGGGTGTACGCGAAGCTCGACAGCCGGGTCTGCCCCAGCGCCACCGACTCCGAACGCGCCCGGAAACCCTCGGGATTCCTGGCGGCCAGCTTCATGGGCGCCACGTCATGGGTGACCACATCACAGAACCAGGCGAAACGGTCCCCGCTGTCCAGCCCGTCCGTGGACAGCAGTGACTGCATCCTCCGCCCCCTGGTTCCCTCGCTGGAGACGCACACGGCGGACACCCCGCGTCACTCCATGATCGAAACAACTCTACCGACGCACCGGGACCGTTCGGCAAGACGAAAACCGGGCACGCTCGAAAGCCTGTACGGAGCCTCGCGGTCGTCCGGATGCCGTCGGCCGAGGGCGCCCGAGGCGGTCACGACCCGCCCCGACCTGCGGACGCGCGCGGGGCGAACACCCGCCGGCCCGGTCAACGGACCGTCAACACAGCCGTCCGAACCGTTGAAGAAACGTTGACGGATGCTGTGCACACTCGATTCGCATGACCTTACGACACACCGCCTCACGTCTGAGAACCACCGCCGCCGCCGTGCTGGCCACCGCCTTCATCGGCTCGCTCGCCGCCACCGGTACGGCGCGGGCCGAAACCGCCCCCGCCGCCGTCGAACCGGCCCCCCGTACCGCCGCCTCGCTCGCCGCCGCACAGCAGTTCCAGCCCGCACCCGTCGTGCCGGCCTCCTGCTCCGGGAACGGCACCTCCGGCCCCCGGGTCCAGCTCCTCTATGTGCGCGGACAGAACCAGCCCGACCGGCTGGACGCCCTGCGCTCCGACTTCCGCACTCGCGCCGGCAAGATCAACGGCCGGATAGTCCAGAGCAGCGAGGCCATGGGCGAGCGCCGTGAGGTGCGCTACGTCCACGACGCCTCCTGCGACCCGACGGTGACCCGGGTGGTCCTGCCCTATCCCGATGTGGACAACGTCCCCGGCGGAATGGCCGCCGCGCTCTCCGCCCAGGGCTTCGGCGCGACGGACCGCAAGTACGTGATCTGGGCCGAGAACGCCGCCTGCGGCCTGGCCTGGACCCCGGGTCAGGACGGCCGGCCGGGCGCGGCCAACGGGTACAACCACCAGGGCGGCCATGCGATGGTCGGCCTCAAGGGCATCGGCTGCATCGACAACAACGACATCGAACTGCACGAGATGCTGCACCTCCTCGGCGCGGTACAGGTCCAGGCACCCCTGGGCACCGCCGGCAGCCACTGCACCTTCGACAAAGACGTCATGTGCTACAACGACGGAACCATCCCCGGCTGGACCCCCACGACACCGCTGAACCCCTGTCCCACGCCGAATGTCCCCGCCGACATCAGCTGGGTCGACTGCAGCCGTGACACCTACTTCAACCCGAAGCCCCAGCCCGGCAGCCACCTCGCCCGTTCCTGGAACGTCGCGGACAGCGCCTTCCTGATCCGGCCCGACCACCTGGTGCCCGCCATCTCGACCCTGCGCAGCGCCACCGGCCACGCCGCCGACCTCGACAACGCGTGGACCTCGGACGGCACGAGGATCAAGGCCGAGGGCGACTGGGGCCCCGCCGCCCAGCGGTGGCACATGACCAAGCTCCCCGACAACCGCTACCGCATCAGCCCGGTGCTCGCTCACACCAAGGCGATGGTCATCAACACCAACCCCGCGCAGATCGTGGACGGCACCAACCGGTTCACCCACCTCCAGCCGTGGACCGGCGCCGAGTACCAGAAGTGGAGCCTGCGCTCCGTCGGCAACCGGCAGTACGAGGTGGTCGCCAACGACAACGGCTGCCTGACCGCCGAGTCCTTCGGCCAGGCCCTGCGGACCGCCGCGTGTGACGGCTCCGCCAAGCAGCGCTGGGAATTCCGCTTCTGACGGGCTGACGGGCTGACGGGCTGACGGGCTGACGGGCTGACGCGTTGACCCGCTTGACCGGCCGGCCGCTTGACGCGTCGGCGGGCCGGCGGGCCGGCGGGCCGACCGGATGCCCGACCCGACCGGCTCCGGCACGGCGCGGCACGGCGGCCCACACCCCGCCGTGCCGGAGCCACCCGTGGTGCCGTCCGGGCACCCCGCCCCGGGCGGCACCACTCCGCTTCCACCCCGCCCGCGCACCGCCCTGTGACAATCGTTCCCGGGCGGACACCGGGACCAGCGAGGAGAGGCACCGTGAACAGCGCCGGCACTGAAACCGACAGCGACAGCGCCACCGATGCCGTCATCGTGGGATCGGGGATCAACGGACTGGTGGCGGCGGCCGAACTCGCCGAGGCGGGCTGGTCCGTCACCCTGGTGGAACGCCACCGCGAGATCGGCGGCTTCATCTCCTCCGGAGAGCGCACCCTCCCCGGCTATGTCCACGACACCTACTCCTCCTGGCACCCCCTCTTCGTCTCCGGACCCGCCCATGCCCGGCTCGGCGGCCGGCTGCGCGAGCACGGCCTGGAGTACCGCAACACCGATGAGTGGGTCACCGCCTCCGTGGCCGGCGACGGCCGGATCACCCTCGCCCACCGCGACCCCGGGATCACCGCCGGGGGCTTCGCCCACCCGGCCGACCGTGACACCTATCTCGCCGAACTCCGCCGGCTGGAGGCGGACATGCCGGTCATCGGCGGACTGCTCGGCGGCGATCTCCGCTCCCCGGACGCCGTGCGCCGGCTCGCCTCCCTCCTCGGCTCCGGCGGCCTCGAACACTGGGCGCGCGCACTCGCCGCGAGCGGCCGGGGACACGCCCGCTCCGCCTACCGGGGCACCGAGGCGGACCACCTCTGGGCCCCCTGGCTGCTGCATGCCGGCCTCGCCCCCGACCAGGCGCCGGGCGGATTCATGATGCCGCTGCTCGCCGCCACCCTGCACGGCGCCGGGCTGCCCGTCGTCGCCGGCGGCGCGGGCCGCTTCACCGCCGCCTTCCGCTCCCTCCTGCACTCCCTCGGCGTCAGGATCCTCACGGGTACGGAGGTGGAGCGCATCCGGGTGGAGTCCGGCCGGGCCACCGGTGTCGTCGCGGGCGGACGCACCATCCGCGCCCGGCGCGCGGTGCTCGCCTCCGTCACCCCCGGCGCGCTCTACGGCCGGCTGCTGCCCCGGTCCGCCGTCGCTCCCGGACCGCGCGAGGAGGCGGCGCGCTTCCGGCACGGTCGCGCCGCGATGCAGATCCATGTCGCCCTCTCGGCCCCCGTGCCCTGGCGGGACGAACGGCTGGCCGCGGTGCCGCTGATCCATCTCTCCGACGGCTCGGGGAGCACGGGCATCGCCTGCGCGGAGGCGGAGGCCGGACTGCTGCCGAGGCGGCCCACCGTCGCCGTCGGCCGGCAGGACATCCTCGACCCCGGCCGGGTGCCCGAGGGCGCCGCGGCCCTCTGGCTCCAGCTCCAGGAACTCCCCGCGCGCCCGCTCGGGGACGCCGCCGGGGAGCTCGACACCACCGGCGGATGGACCCCCGAACTGGCCCGCG
The DNA here is from genome assembly GCF_039888735.1 of Streptomyces sp. CAU 1734. Lineage (NCBI taxonomy): Bacteria > Bacillati > Actinomycetota > Actinomycetes > Kitasatosporales > Streptomycetaceae > Streptomyces > Streptomyces sp. CAU 1734. The sequence continues at coordinate 202,192 of NZ_JBDQQP010000002.1, read as the reverse complement.
GATACGCCGGCCGGGTGCTCGACCGGATCGCCCGGCACGCCCCCGGGCTGCGGGAGCTCGTACGCGCCATGGATGTGATCACTCCCGATCAGCTGACCGCCCGCAACCCCAACGCGGTCGGCGGCGATCCCTACGGCGGCGCCACCGACCTGGACCAGAGTTGGCTGTGGCGCCCGCTGCCGGGTGCCGGACGGCATGCGACACCGGTGCGCGGACTCTGGCACATCGGTGCCTCCACCCATCCCGGCCCCGGGCTCGGCGGCGGATCCGGCCATATCGTCGCCACCGCGCTCACCGGCGGCGCGTGACCTAGGAGCCCTTGGCCGAGGTCAGACCCGTCAGCCGGGCCAGTACCGCGGTCCTGCCGCCCGCGGGCGGCACCAGCGCCACCTGGCCGGAGACCCGCTCCTTGGTGAGCGAGGACATGACCTCGCCCTTCAGCAGCGCCCGGGTGTCCGGATTGATCTGGATGCGGACACCGTCCGCCGCCGTCTCGCGTTCGAAGGAGCGCGAGGAGAAGAAGACCAGCGCCCCGCCGTCCTCGGTCCGCAGCCCCAGCGGCGCGAAGTCCCCGCTGTTCAGGGGCTTGTCCAGATACTGCTTGGTCCGCCCCGGACGTACCGCCTCCGCCGCGCGGACGGCACGCCACTCGGAGGTGTGCGGCCCGGCCGCGAAGTCCGCCGGCTTCCCGGTCTCCAGATAGGAGGTGTACGCGGCACTCAGCCCGGCCGGCTTCCGCGCCAGACCGGCGGCGTCGGCGGCCACCGGCTCCGCGTGGCCGTCCGCACCCGTCCGCACCGGCGGTATCAGGGAAGGGGAGAGGATCGTCAGATAGGCGACCCGCCAGAGCTGGTCCGGACCGCTCCTCGTGAAGAGCATCAGCCAGCGGGTGTCGGCGTCGCCCTGGTCGCGGTCGAGATTGGAATCGGCGTCGACGACGAAGAACCGCGGCCAGCCGGCCTTCTCGGGAATGAGGAACTTCTCGTCCGAGAGCTTCAGCGGGATGTGCTCCGCATTGCCCCGGGGGAAGTTGACACTGCGCGAGGTGAGACCGGCCTGGTTGATCGCCCCGAGCGCGCCCGTCACCCTGGCACTGCTCAGCGCCGGGTCGTACGCCTTGTCGGCGGCGTTGTACGCGGTGGTGAACTGCTCAAGCGCCTTCGCCGCCTCGGCCCTTGTCGCCGTCGGGATGATCTCCCGCTCGCCGTGCACCGTGACACAGCCGCTCGCCGTCAGCATCAGCACCGACGCCGTCACCAGGCCCGCCCGGCCCCGGCGGCCCGGAAGGCGCCGTGTGTTCACCCGCATCGGCCCTGTCATCGGTCGCTCTCTTCTCGCCCGCCGCTGAACGGCCGAAGCCTACCGGGATGAGGAGCAGGGCGAGCGGGGGGATCAGCGCGAGCGGCCACACCGCCGCCTGGAGGGTGGTCGGGGCCGGTTCGAAGCCGGTCGCACCGGTGAGCAGCGCTCCGTACCAGGTGTCCGGAGGGAATGCGGCGGTCAGATCGAAGGCGAGCTCCGCCGATCCGTCCAGCACCCGTGCCGACTGGAGCGCCCCGAGGCCGTCGGCGAGGAATCCGGCGGCCGTGACGATGAGCAGAGAGCCGGCGAGGGTGGGGAAGACCGCCCGGTCATGGCGGCCCGTCAGCGAGCGGAGCAGCAGCAGCGCCGCGCCGGCCGCCGTCGCGAGACCGAGCAGCAGCAGGAGCGGGGGGAGCGCGGAACCGTGCTCGTCGACCGCCGACCGGATCGCCGACCAGGAGAACCGGCCCGCCTCCGTGCCGTTGCGCCCGGCGGCCAGGAATCCGGTGACCACCAGGAATCCGGTGGGAACCGGCGCCGGAATCCCCGGCTCCCGCCGCCCGCCGGCGGCGTCCCGGCGCAGCCACACCACCAGGCCGCCCAGCGCGGCGGCGGCGGGCAGCGCGAGCGCGGCGGTCAGGAGTCCCTGTGCCCGGAAGGTCAGCCCGGGCGGCGCGAATTCGAGTACGCAGGTGAGTCCCGCGAACACGGCGACCCCCGCCCCCGCGCCCAGCAGCACGGCGGGCACCGCGGCGGGCCGGCCGGTCCGCCGCAGCAGGGCGATGACGAGACCGAGGGCGACGGCGGCCCCGAGTCCCTCGCGCAGACCGAACAGATAGGTGCCGAACATGTGGTTCCCGTCCCCCCGTGGTTCCTCGTCCGGGAAGAAGGACAGCACCAGCCGGGCCGGGGTTGCGCCGCGGCGCCGGTGAACTGAGTAGCGGTACTCATGACGGACCGCGGCACCAGTGGTCATATGGACATATGGCAATGCACAGGACGAACATCATGGCGGGCGCGGGACTGGTACTGGCCGCACCGGTCGCTCTGTGGGGTCTCATGGGCCGGCAGGACGCCGAGGGCTTCAAGCCTTCCGAACTCGACTACTACATGGAGCCCTGGCGGGCCACGGAGGGCTGGGACACCGCGCTCGGCGTGGCCGCCCTCCTGGTGACGGCCGGCTGTGCCTTTCTGCTGAGCCGGGCCGGGCGGCGCGGGGCCATGGATCCGCGCCACTGGCAGGTGCTGCTGCCGCTGGTCGCCGCCGGCCTGATCGCCGCCATGGGGCTGCGGGTGCTGACCGCCGGGGTCATCGGCGCCAATATCGGGGCCGGTCTCTTCCTCATGACGGGCCCTCCGCTGATCGCCGGGCTGCTGCTCTGGGCACTGGTCCAGACGGTCCGCCACCGGCTCGCCCGCCGTACGAACCCGGCGGGTCCGGCCGCCTGCTGAGCCCGTCCGGTCCGCGTCCGGGGCTCCGGTGCGGGGTGACGTTCGCCGGAGGGGTACGGGGGCTGCCGGGCATCACGCGGGTGTCCGAGGCGTCGCCTGCGGACCCGGTGCATCGCACGCGGACGCGGACCCGGGGTCGAGCACAGTCCCGGATCCGGGGCCGGACTCGGATCCCCCGGCCGGAGCCGGAGCTTCCGTGGCCGTCCGGGACGCCCTCCCGCCCCGCGGGTCCCGTCCGGCCGGAGGGCGAGCGGCCCGCCGCGTACGACAGGCGCACCCACCGTCCGGTCCGTTCAGCCGGCGCGCCTCGGCAGCACCACGGGTGAGCCCGAGCGCGGATGCGGAAAGACCTCCACCGGCTGGCGGTAGACCCGGCTCAGCAGCTCATCGGTGAAGATGTCCGCCGGTTTCCCGTCCGCCGCGATCCGGCCCTCGTGGAGGATCGCGACCCGGTCCGCGTAGGCCGCCGCGAGACCCAGGTCGTGCAGGACGACCACGACTCCGTCGCCGGCCGCCGCGCGCTCGCGGCAGACCCGGAGGACCAGTTCCTGGTGGCGCAGATCGAGTGCCGCGGTCGGTTCGTCGAGCAGCAGCAGCGGGGTGCGCTGAGCCAGTACGCGGGCGAGGGCGACCCTCGCCCGTTCGCCGCCGGAGAGCGCGGAGAAGGGCCGGTCGGCGAATTCGGCGGTCTCCGTCGTGGCCATGGCCTCGGCGACCGCGATGTCGTCGTCGTCCTCCAGCTCCGTGCCCGACCAGGGCGCGCGCCCCATCCGTACCACTTCCTCCACCCGGAAGGGGAAGGAGAGCGCGGCGGCCTGCGGCAGCACGGAGCGGCGCAGCGCCAGTTCGGCCGGGGTCCAGTCGCCGGCCGGGCGGCCCGCGATGGTCACCGAGCCCGTACCGGCGGGCAGATCGGCGGCGAGCGCGCCGAACAGGGTCGACTTGCCGGCGCCGTTCGGACCGACCAGGGCCAGTACCTCACCGGCGCGGGCGGTGAGATCGATCCCGGTCAGCACATCCCGGCTGCCGAGCCTGACCCGTACCCCCCGGGCCTCGGCGAGCACCGTGCCCGGCGCGGGGCGCTCGGGCAGCGACCGCCGCCGGCCGCCGAAGAGAGTCCTCATGCCCAACCACCTTGCTTGCGACGGGTCCTGCGCAGCAGCCAGAAGAAGAACGGGCTGCCGAAGAGCGCGGTGAGCACCCCGAGCGGGAGCTCGGCCGGTTCGGCGACGGTGCGCGCCGCGAGATCGCCGAGGGCCAGCACCAGCGCGCCGCCGAGCGCGGACCCGGGGACGAGGAAGCGATGGCCGGGGCCGTTCGCCATCCGCAGCAGATGCGGTACGAGCAGACCGACGAAGGCGATGACACCGGCCACGGCCACGGCCGCCGCCGTGAAGAGCGCCACCACCAGGATCAGGGTGATCCGCAGCTTCTCCACATCGATGCCCAGATGGCGGGCGGGCCGCTCGCCGAGGGCGAGCAGATCGAGCTTGCGGGCGTAGAACGGCACGATCAGCAGGCCGAGGGCGGCGCACGGCAGTACGGCGAGCACCTTCGGCCAGGTCGCCTGGGAGAGCGAACCGAGCTGCCAGAAGGTGATCTGGGTGATCTGCGCGTTGTCGGCGAAGAAGATGAAGAGACCGATCAGGGCGCCCGCGAAGGCGTTCACGGCGATACCGGTGAGGATGAGGGTGACCACCTCGGTCCGGCCGCCCGAGCGGGAGAGCGCGTAGACGAGGAAGACGGTCGCCAGTCCGGCGATGAACGCGCAGACGGTGATCGTCCAGTTGCCGAAGAAGCTCAGCCCGAGCGCGATGGAGGCGACGGCGCCGACGGCCGCACCCGACGAGATGCCGATGATGCCGGGCTCCGCGAGCGGATTGCCGAAGACGCCCTGCATCAGGGCGCCGGCACAGCCGAGGGACGCGCCGACGAGCAGTGCGAGGACCACGCGCGGCAGCCGCACATTCCACAGCACGCTCTCCCCGACCCGGTCCAGCGGCCGGCCGCCGAGGCCCATGCGGTGCTGGGCGGAGGCGATGACATCGCCGAGCGGGATGTCGTACGCGCCGTATCCGGCCGAGACCAGGGAGACGGCGACGAGCGCGACGATCAGGCCGGCGGTGAGGAGATACGCGGTGGAGCGCCGCCGGGGCGTCTCGCCGGCGCCGGTCCTGTGCCCGGCGGTTCCGGGCCCGGCCGTCTCGGCCGCGCCGGTCCTGTGCCCGGCCGCCGGAGAGGGGCCGGACGGGCGGTCCGCGCCGGGCGGGCCGGCAACGCCCTCCGCACCCTCCGCGCCGGGCGGGCCGGCAACGCCCTCCGCACCCTCCCCGCCCGCCTTCCGCAGGGTCGGCGCGGCGGGGCCCGTCTCGCCCGCCGGCTCCGGCGCGCGGGATTCCGCTTCGGTCGCCATGGTCACTTACCGCCCGCGTACAACTGCTCGACCAGGGAGGTCAGCACCTCGTCGGTGCGCGGGCCGTAGTTCAGCAGCACACCGTCCGGCACCGACACCACCCGGCGGTCCATGCCCGCCGGAGTCTGCGCGACCCCCGGGATCTTCACCAGACCGTCGATGCCGCCCACCGAGTCCAGCCCCTTCGACATCACCAGAATCGCGTCCGGCGCGGCCTTCGCCAGCGCCTCGCTGGTGATGGCGGTGAAGTCCTTCGTCAGCCCGGACTCCTTGCCCGCGTCCACCGCGCCCGCCGCCTCCAGCAGCGAGGCCGCGCCCGACTCGGCGCCGCCGAGGAGATAGACGGAGGCGGTGCCCCGGAGATAGAGGAAGGCCACCCGGGGCTTCTTGCCGTCGGCGGGCTCCGGGATGTCCTTCCGGACGGCCGCCAGACGTGACTCGGTACGGGTCTTCAGCGCATCGCCCGCCGCCGGTACGCCCAGCGTCGCCGCGACCGCGTCGATCCGGGTGCCGACGTCGTCGAGGCTCTTCGCGGTCTTCACCACCACGAGCGGAATACCGGCATCGCGGATCTGCTGAAGGGATTCAGCGGGCCCGGAGACCGTCTCGGCCAGGACCAGGGTCGGCTTCAGGGACAGCACGCTCTCGGCGGAGACATCATGGCCGCGCGTCACCACCGGCAGCTTCTCGGCCTGTTCGAAGGTGGCGGTCACATCGCGGGCGACCACCTTGTCGCCGAGTCCGAGTGTGAAGACGATCTCACTCAGCGAGCCGGTCAGCGGCACGATCCGGTCGGCCGAGCCGACGGTGACCTTCTTCCCGTCCGCCGAGTCGACCGTGACCGGGAGCCGCTGCGCGGGCTGGCCGGCGAGGGGCTCGACCCGGTCCGCCCCGGCTGGGGAGCCCTTCTTGTCCGCCGCCTGTCCCGCCGGGGAAGCGGAATCCCCGCCGCACCCGGTCGCCACCACGGCGACGGTGAGCGCGGTCAGCGCCGCGCCCACCAGCCGAAACCCGCGCCCCGCCCGTCCCGCACGCGAATCGCGCACCGGACGCACCGGGCGCCCGGCCTGCGCCGAGCCCGCCGAGCCCTGGAGAAACACCGAGAACACCATCCCTGTCGTTCCGTGACGTGCCCGGTGGGGCGCGCCGTTCGGGGGCCGTTCCCCCGGGTCGGTTCCGGTGTGGCGCGAAGGCGTCGAACCGGAATCGAAGGCCAAAACCGGAACGCATGGGGCTACCGGCACAGGCTGGACATAGCTTAGGTTAGCCTTACCTCGCTCTGCTATACCGCTGTACCCCCCGGAGGGATCCCATGCTGGCGTATCGACCGGCTCGCGCATTCGCCGTGATGCTCCTCGCGGCCCTGCTCGGAGCTCTGCTCCCGGCCGGCACGGCCCAGGCCGCGGACCGCACGGTCCAGGGCGGCAGGCTGGACTGGGGGTTCAAATCGTCCTTCCAGAAGTACGTCACCGGCCCCATAGCCAACGGCAGTTACCGGCTCACCGCCGGCGCCGCCACGGTCGGCGACAGCCTCTTCCGCTTCCACTCGGCGACCGGAACCTACGACCCGGACAGCGGCGCCTTCGCGGCCCGGTTCTCCGGCGGGGTCCACTTCACCGGCCACAAGAAGCCGGACGGCAGCCATGAGATGGATCTGAGGCTCAGCAACCCCACCGTGCGGATCTCCGGCGGCAAGGGCACCCTCCACCTGGACATGGTGAGCAAGGCCAAGGGCAGCGGCAAGGTCACCACCAGCGGCCAGGTCCCCTTCGCCGCGCTCGATCTCTCCGGCGTCAACATGAAGGGCGGCGCCAGTCCCGTGGCCCTTCAGGGCATCCCCGCCACCCTGACCACCCAGGGCGCCACGGCCTTCGCCGGCTTCTACGAGGCGGGCACCCCGCTCGACCCGATCGCCCTCAGCGTGGACGTCGCCGCCGCCGGCCGGGCGCCCGGGAAGCCCGCGAAGCCGAAGACCCCGGCGAAGCAGCCGGGCGCCGAGGCCGGCCCGCTCCGGGACGCGGCCGTCGACTGGGGTGTGCGCCGCACCTTCCGGGAGTACGTCACCGGCTCCATCTCCCAGGGCAAGTGGACCCTGTCCCAGGGCGCCCAGGACGGCGGTGCTCTCTTCCGCTTCCCGCAGGGCAAGGGCGTCTACGACGCGAAGAGGCAGAGCCTGAAGGCGTCCTTCGCCGGCTCCGTCCGCTTCACCGGCGAGCACATCGACCTCACCCTCGCCAAGGTCACCACCACGGTGACGGCCGGCAAGGGTGTGCTCAGCGCCGATGTGACCAGCGAGGGCACCACCACCCCGGCCGTCCCCCTGGTCACCTTCGCCGCCCCGGACTTCGCGCCCGAGGACGGGCTCGTGCGGCTCACCGAGGCCCCGGCCACCCTCACCGAGGGCGGCGCCAGGGCATTCGGCTCGATGTACAAGGCGGGTACCGCCATGGACCCGGTCTCGCTCGCGGTGAGCGTCGACAAGGCCGCGCTGCTGCCCGCCCTGCCCGACCTGGGCAGCGGGGTCAACACCGCGCCGACGCCGTCCGCCACGCCCGCCGAGTCCGGCGGGAAGGCCGCGGCGAGGACGGCGCCCGCCGCCGCGCCCGAGGACTCCTTCCCCGTCGCGGTCACCGCGGCCGTGGGCGCCGGAGTGCTCGCCGCCGCTGCCGCCGCCTTCTGGGTCCTGCGCCGCCGCCGCGCCGCCCAGAGCTGATTCCGAACCTCCGATCCCCCAGGAGAAACCCTCATGCCGGCCTCCCGCCGCCCCGTGACCATCGCCGCAGCGATCGCCACCGCCACCGCCCTCGGAGCCACCGCTCTCGCCCTCCCCGCCGTCGCCGCCGACGCGAAGCCCCCGGCGTCCCTGTCGGCCGAGCAGGTTCCGCAGGCCGCGAACCCGGCCGTGTACAAGCTGGAACAGGGCACTCTCGAGTGGGGGTTCAAGGAGTCCTTCCGCACCTATGTGGGCGCCGAGGGCATCAAGGCGGCCGACGGCGCGGAGCAGGCGGCGGGGAACGGCGCCTTCACCTTCACCGAGGGCACCGGCGGCTACGACCCGGCCACCCATGAGCTCAGCACCTCCTTCCGGGGCACGGTCGAGTTCACCGCCAAGCGCTTCACCCTCAAGGTGTCCGATGTGCGGCTGGTCGGCGACCGCGCGAGCGGCACCATCCGGGCCGATGTCACCGTCGACGGCGAGACCCGGGAGGACATCCCGGTCGCCGCGCTCGATCTGGCGAAGAGCGCCTTCGGCGAGGGCGACGGCGGTGCGATGGTCTTCAAGGACATCCCGGCGACCCTGACCGCCGACGGTGCCGCCGCCTTCCGCTACCCGGAGGGCGAGATCCTGGACACCGCGACGCTCTCCGTGAAGCCGGTGAAGCCGGGAAGGCCGGGGAGCGGTGGTGAGCCCACCGGCCCCGGCAGGCCCGGACAGCCGGAGAAGCCCGAGAAGCCCGGCACCGGCACCGACAAGCCGGCGGCCGGCAACACCACGGGCGGCAGCACCGCGGACGGCGACTCCGGCCGCAACACCGCCGCCGGTGGCGCGCTGGTGGACGGCAACCTCCACTGGGGTGTGGTTGAGCGCTTCCGCGACTACATCGCGAAGCCCTTCGTCAAGGGCAAGGTGGAACTCACCGGCGGTGCGGTCAAGTCCGGCGAGATCTACCGCTTCACCAAGGCCAAGGGCAGCTTCGACGCCGCGAAGAAGACGCTCAACGCGTCCTTCGACGGCAAGCTGCGCTTCCTCGGCCACCCCGACAAGGACACCGGCGTACCCGCCCTCGACCTCAGCTTCAGCGGCTTCGAGGTCAAGGTGAACGGCACCAAGGGCACGCTCATCGCCGATGTCGTCACCAACAAGCGGGACAACGGCAAGCGCGTCGAGTACCCGAACGCCGAACTCGTCGCCTTCACCGTCCCGGCCGGCGGACTCAAGGCCGAGAACAATGTGGTGAAGCTGACCAACGCGCCCGCGAAGCTCACCGCCGCCGGTGCCAAGGCGATCGAGGGCTACGAGGTGAACCAGCAGATGGACCCGGTCACGGTCGCCGTCGCGCTGACCAAGGACGCCCCGCTGCCCACCACCTCCGGCGGCTCCTCCACGGGGGGTACGACCGGAGGCACCACCGGCACCACGACGGGCGGCACCACGGGCGGTACGACCGGGGGGACCACCGGCGGCACCGTCGGCGGCACCACGGGCGGTACGGTCGGCGGCCCGACGGGCGGCACCACCGGAGGCACGGTCGGTGGCGGCGGCTCGCTCGCCTCCACCGGTTCCGGCCTCCCGGCCGGTGCCCTGCTCGCCGCCGCGGGCGGCGTCGCCGCGGCCGGGGCGGCCGTGGTCTTCGCCGTCCGTCGCCGGGAGAACGCCTCCGGGTGACCCCGCTTCCGTGAGCGGCGGCCGTCCCTGCGGCGGGCCGGCTCCGGGTGACGCCCTCACCGGCGTGCATCCGGAGCCGGGCTCGCGGCCTGCCCCGCTTCCCGTACTCCCTGTGGTGTCCGGTATCCGGTGTCCGGTGTCAGGGCCGGCGGGTGTGGGGCGGGCAGAAGACGCGGGTGTAGAGGGTGACCCGGCCTCCCCTCAGCTCCGTCCGCCGGCAGGCGGTGAAGTCGCGCTCCAGGATGTCGCGCTTGACCGTTTCCCCGGGGCCGGTGTCCAGCGGCTGGCCTGCGGGATCGCTGAGCACGACGACTCGCTCGGCCCGCGCCAGCCGCCGCCCGATGTCCGGGGCGGACCACTCGGTGCCCTGAAGGGTTCCCGACGCACGGGGTGTGTCCTTGAGCGCGATATCGGCCAGACCGCTGAACTCGCCGGGGTAGGAGAGCATCCACTCGCGGCGCCGGGACGGCGTGAACAGGACCGTGTCGCCGTGCTCGGCCTGCCGGGCGACCTCCCGGGCGATGGCGGTGACATTGTCCTTCCGGCCGGCGGGAGTTCTCATCTGGAGGGCGGCCGGCAGCGTGGCGGCGGCGGACGCCAGCACCGCCAGGCCGGCCACCAGGGTCCGGGCGGTGCGCCCGCCCGGCGCCGCGGCCCGCCGGGCCCGGTCCGCCAGCCGGACGGCGGTGGTTCCGGTGAGAAGTGCGACGCCGACACTGGTGTAGAGGACATAGCGGTCGACATAGATGTCCTCGTGCACCGCGCCCATGAGGAGCAGGGCCCCGGTGGGCAGCAGCGCGAGGGGCAGCGCGAGCCGGCTGACGTCCGCCGCCCGGCCCGGCCCGTACAGATACCCGGCACAGGCCGAGGCCAGCACGGCGACACCGGCGATCTCGAACCACTCACCCGCCTTGGGGCTGCCGATCCAGGACACCTGCCCGGACTGGCCCATGCTGAGGACGACGAGCGGCAGCAGGGCGGCGCCCACACCGGCCGCGCAGGCCGTGAAGCGCATCCGGCTCCCGGCGGGCGCCGAGGGGGAGCGGTACAGGGTGATTCCGTGCGCGAGGAGCGCGAACACCGCGAACTCGTGCAGCAGGGACGCCACCAGCACGGTGAATCCGTAGCACCACCAGCGCCGTGGCGAGGGGTCCCGTGTCAGGGTGACCAGCAGCCAGGTGGCCAGCGCCACGAGCGCGCACACCAGCGCGTAGGAGCGGCCCTCCTGCGCGTACATCTGGACCTGGGGTGTGACCGCGAAGGCGAGCCCGCTCATGAGCCCCGCCGCCGGCCGGGCGGTCAGCCGCAGCGCGATGATCCCGACCACTCCGGCCGTGACGGCGGTGGCGAGCACCGAGGGCAGCCGCAGGGTGATCAGACCACCCTCCCAGACGCCGAAAAGCGCGTGCATGAGGAGGTAGTAGAGGCCGTGCACGGCATCGGCGTGCCGCAGCAGGTCCACGATCTCGGCCGAACTCCGGTGCGCGACCTGGTAAGTGACGGATTCATCGCGCCACATGGTGCCCATGCGGGTGATGCCCCAGAGCCCCAGTGAGAGCGAGCAGAGGGCGGGAACGAGGAAAACTCCCCGCCCGTGCCGAGTGGTCCGCTCTCCGGCCGCGGACGAATCCGGCGGGGCCGGCGGCGGAAGGACGGAGCGTTCCCGCGCTTGCGCTTCGATGATTCCTCCATGGGCGAGCGCGCGGTGCACGCCTTTTAGCATGGTCGAATCACAGTATGTGACCGGTAGTTGACGGAATGGCCCGAATCGCGGTTCCGGGCCGGTTTCCGACACGAACGAGGGAGCGCGCGATGCTGACGACCGAGAGCTGTCCCGATTTACCGCCGGCCCGCCGGACACGGTCGCGGCCGGAAGCCCCGGGCTCCGGCGCTCTGCTCTTATCCGTTCCGCTGCTGTGGAGCTGCGCGCTGGGGGCGTGGGGGCTGAGCCGGGGCGGCAGCCTGTGGCAGGACGAGGCGATCTCCCATGACATGGCGCGGCGCGACCTCGGCGAGATCTGGGCGACCGTGCAGGACGTGGACGCGGTCCACGGCCTCTACTACGCCCTTTTACATGTCGTCTTCGAGGTGTTCGGGCCCGGACTCGGGGCCCTGCGGTGGCCCTCGGTCATCGCGATGGGCGCCGCCGCCGGCGCGGTGGCGCTGCTGGGCAGGGAGCTGGCGGGGGCACGAGCCGGGTGGGCGGCCGGCCTGGTCTTCCCGCTGCTGCCCGCGGTGCAGCAGTACGCCCAGGAGGGCCGGTCCTACGCGCTGGTGACCTGCCTGGTGACCTGGTCGACCTGGGCTCTCGTACGCGCCGCGCGGAAGCCGCCCGGCCGGGCCTGGATTCCGTACGCCGCTCTGCTGGCGGCGGCTTGCTGGATGCATGAATTCGCCCTGCTCGTCCTGCCCGCGCATGCTCTGGCGCTCGCCGCTCTGCGCGCGGACCGGCGGGTGCTGCGGTCCTGGGCGCTGGCGGCGGCCTGCGCGGTCGCGGCCGGGCTCCCCGTCATCGTGGTGAGCATGCGGCAGGCGGCCCAGGTGTCCTGGATCGCGGGCACGTCATGGGGGGACGTCACCCCATGGGCCCTCGCGGCGGCCATCGGCGCTCTCGGCCGGCTCGTCCTGCGCCGCACCGAGGCGGCGGGCGCGTGGGAGGCGGCTCTCGCGCTGTTCCTGGGTCCCGCCGTGACGCTGCTCGTGCTCTCGCTCTTCCGCGATCTCTATGTGGATCGGTATGTGCTCTACGCACAGGCCGGCCTGGCTCTCCTCGTGGGTGTCGCCGTCGAGCGCTGTGCCGGGGCAGGGCTCTGGCGCTGGGTGGCCGGCGCGGGGGCCGCCGCCTTCACCGCGTACGCCCTCGCCGTGGCGGCTCCCGCGCTGCGCTCGCCCGACAGCCGGAGCGATGACGTACGGGCCATGGTGTCGGCGATCGGCGAGATGGACAGGAGCGCGGACGGATTCGTCTTCCTCCCGTCGAACCGCCGGGCCTGGGTTCTCCATGACAACCCCGAGGTCCCTCCGCACTTCACCGATCTGCTGCTGCGGCAGTCCCCGCGCGCGTCCGACACGCTTTACGGGACAGATGTGACGTCTTCGGCGGTGGCCGACCGCATGACGTCCGTGTGCCGGATTCTGGCCGTCCGTGATCCTGGTCTGGAGAAGATCGAGACCTCGCCGCAGGACGACGAGAAGAGGCGCGTTCTTGATCAGGAGTTCACGGCTCGGGAGTCATTCCGTGTGAGCAAGGCGCAGATAACGCTTTTCGTACGAAATGCATGTGCCGAGTAGCGGCGAAACGATCGGCGGCCGGCAGTGGGCGGCCCGACGCCACCCGGCGGCAGGCTGTTTGCCGCATGCCCGTGGCCGATGCGTAGGCGTCGGCCACGGGCCGGGGAAACCCATGTGCTCCGTTAGCATGTTTGAGCTTGCACGATCATGCTTACATATGACACATCGGGTGAAAAATTGATATCCAGGGTAAATCGAGGGTCCTCGAGAACGGACGGCAACCCCCCGACAGCTCCTCGGCGTCGACTTGGCGTCATCCTGTGGAGCGTGGTCGGTGTTGTCGGCCTTGGATTCCTCATTGCGCTGGAGATCGCCGCGCGCAACTACGGCAAGCCCGGACCGATCACCGACCAGGCGCGCGAGGTGATATTCGCCCCCAAATCAGGGACCGTGCTGTACATCAGCATGGGTCTGATGATGGTGGTGCTCACCTGGCGGCAGCGGTTCATCGCACTCGGCGCCGCGATCGGCATCGACATCGTCTTCTGGCTGGTGCGGTCGGCGGTCGGCGCCGAGATGATGTTCGGCAATGGCGCACTGTGGGTGACCCTCGCCTGTGGTGTCATCGCCGTCACCCGACGCACCGGCCATGAGCGCATCCTGCTGCTGAAGGGCGTCGGGCTGGCGCTGCTGCTGGTGGCCGGCCGCAAGACCGGCAACACCTGGCTGCTGATCACCTCCCAGACTCGCCCGATGGTGCTCGATCAGTACGTGCTCACCGCCGATCAGGCACTGGGCAATCCGTCCTGGCTGGTGGGCCGGATGGTCGAGGCCACCGGCTCGGTCGGCGCCTACGTCCTGGAGTACGTCTACATCCAGATAGCGGCGGCCGCGGTCATCATCGCGCTGTACCAGCTGCGCAATGTGGCGGCCGAGCGCCGCTTCCCGGCCCACCATCTGGTCCGCACCTTCCTGGTCATCGGCCTGATCGGGCCCGCCTTCTACATGCTGTTCCCGGTGGTCGGACCGATCTTCGCCTACGGCGCCGACGGCGGTGAGTGGGCGATCGTCAACGCCTGGCCGGGCACGCCGCCGCCGATCGGCACTCCGGCCCCGATGCCCTTCGACGAGATCACCCCGCGCAACTGCATGCCCAGCCTGCACACGGCATGGGCCACCGCGATCTTCATCCACTCCCTCAGGGGGCCGTGGATCATGCGCATCGGCGGCGCGCTCTGGCTGATCGCCACCACCGGCGCGACGCTGGGCTTCGGCTACCACTACGGCGCGGACATCATCGCCGGTGTCGTCTTCACGCTCACCATCGAGGCGGGCCTGCGCGCGCACAGCCGCGGCTGGGACCGGCGGGGCATCCAGCTCGTCGCCCTCGGAATCGCGGTCTTCACCGCCTTCCTGCTCTCGTACCGCTATCTCTCGATGGAACTGGCCGCGCACCCGTGGGTGTTCGGACCGCTGCTGATCCTGGCGACGGTCGCGGTGATCTACGGCTACGCGAGGACCGCCGCGCGCTGGGACCGGGAGGACGCGGCGTCGGTCCGGCTGCCGCGGCCCCGAAGCGAAGCACAGTCCGAAGCACAGCCGGAGATCCAGCGCGAACCCGCCTGAGGCGTGTGGCGTGCGGCTGCGGACAGCGCACCGCGCGTGACCGCGGAGAGCCGTCTTGACGGAACCGCTGCGCGCTCGCGCGGGTGAACCGCCCCCGTCCGGTGTTTCAATGCCGGGGTGAATGAACGCGATGTGCGCCATGTGCTCGATGTGCTCAACGTCTTCTGCGCCCCCGACGGGAGCCACGGCAACCCCCTCGGGGTCGTCCGCGACCCCCGCGCGTACCGCGACCCGGCCTCCCGGCAGGCCGTCGCCGATGAGCTGGGCTACAGCGAGACCCTCTTCGTGGACGACCCCGAGCGGGGTGTCGTCGACATCTACACCCCGGGGGCACGCCTGCCGTTCGCCGGTCACCCCCTTGTCGGTGCCGCCTGGCTGCTCGATCTGGAGGAGCTGAATCCGCCGGCGGGCACCGTCTGGGCCCGGGGGGACGGGGAATTCACCTGGATCACCGCCCGCGCCGAATGGGTCGCGCCCCGGCTGCTCCGGCAGTTCGCCGGCCCGGCCGAGATCGACGCGCTGCCCGCGCCGCCGCCGGGGGAGGGCTGGCTCTATGCCTGGGCCTGGGAGGACGAGGCGGCGGGCCGGGTGCGCGCCCGGGGATTTCCCCGGCGGCCCGGCGGTGTGGTGGAGGACGAGGCGACCGGCGGTGCCGCGCTGCTCCTCACCGATCTGCTCGGGCGGGCCCTGAACATCACCCAGGGCCGGGGCTCGCAGATCCTCACCGCGCCCGGCCCCGACGGCACGGTGGAGATCGGTGGCCGGGTCCGGCTGGTGACGCCCGCCAGTGCTCCCGTGCGGATCGCGGGCCCGGCCCCGGTGCCGGCCCGCAGGCTGAGCGTCGCCCAGGCCCTGGAACGGATGACCTGAGGCGGATGGCCCGACGCGGAGGTGACCCGCGGCCGTCGCCGCGGGCGAGGCTCGGACACCACGGCGCGGGCGGGGGCCCGGACACGACAGAGGGGGCGGCCGGAGATACGGCCGCCCCCTCGTCCATGACGTCTCAGGCGCTGAGCGGGAACTCGCCGTCCAGCTCGCGGAAGACCGCGCCATTGAAATCGAAGGCGCGCTTGCACTCCTCGATGATCCGCTGCTTCTCCAGGTCGTCCGCGTTCACCGCGTCCAGCAGCTCGCGGTACTCCCGCTTGAAGGCGGCCGGGTTGCCGATCTCCTCGAAGACGTAGAACCGCACCCCGTCGCCCTTGCGCTCGAAGCCCCAGGTCTTCTCCGCCCGGTCGCGGATGATCTGACCACCCGAGAGGTCGCCCAGGTAACGGGTGTAGTGGTGGGCGACATACCCGGCGGGCCAGGTCCGCGCGCACTCGGCGACCCGGGCGGCGTACGCCTCGGTCGCGGGCAGCGCCCGTGCCCGCGACTGCCAGCCGGCACCGAGCAGATGCGCCAGATCGCGCTCCAGCTCGGCGGTGCGGAAGAGGCCGGGCTGGATGAACGGTCCGGCGACCGGGTCGTCCTCGAGCGACTGCGCCGCCTCCTCCAGCGCCCGGTACACGAACCACAGCTGCTCGGTGTAGCGGGCGTACGCCTCGACACCGAGCCGTCCGCCGAGCAGGTGGCCCATGAACGGGGAGGTCTCCGCCTCGGTGTGCTGCTCGTGCGACGCGACACGGATGAGGGTGGAGAACGGTGTGCCGGTGGGCGTGGCGGTGGCGGTAGCGGTGGCGTCCAAGGCGGGGACCTCCAGGGACCAAGGGGGATGAATGGTGCGGATGGCACGCAGCCATGACTGTTGCCGCCACCGATCATCCTACTTAGGCTTGCCTAAGTCAATGGGTTCCCGACACCTTGTCGGGAAAAAGGTCCCCGCCCGTCGCGGTCAGGGCAGGGTCAGAATCTCCGCCCCGCTCTCCGTCACCACCAGCGTGTGCTCGAACTGGGCAGTCCGCTTGCGGTCCTTGGTCACCACGGTCCAGCCGTCCTCCCACAGGTCGTACTCGTACGTCCCGAGGGTCAGCATCGGCTCGATGGTGAAGGTCATGCCCGGCTGGATCACGGTGGTGGCGTGGGGGGAGTCGTAGTGCGGCACGATCAGCCCGGAGTGGAACGACGAATTGATCCCGTGCCCGGTGAAGTCGCGCACCACCCCGTAGCCGAAGCGCGCGGCGTACGACTCGATGA
This sequence comes from Streptomyces sp. CAU 1734, assembly GCF_039888735.1. Lineage (NCBI taxonomy): Bacteria > Bacillati > Actinomycetota > Actinomycetes > Kitasatosporales > Streptomycetaceae > Streptomyces > Streptomyces sp. CAU 1734. The sequence goes on along the minus strand of NZ_JBDQQP010000002.1, from coordinate 185,645 downwards.
CCCGCCCGATGATGTTGATCTGGCGGCCGGGCTTCACGGCCTTGATGGCCCGGTTCAGCGATTCCCGGGTGCGTTCCACCAGCAGCCGGGACTCCTCGTCGACCTCGCCGCAGAGATAGGTGGCGTTGTTGTCGCCGTGCACACCGTTGATGTACGCGGTGACGTCCAGGTTCACGATGTCGCCGTCGCGCAGCACGGTGGAGTCGGGGATGCCGTGACAGATGACCTCGTTGACCGAGGTGCAGAGCGACTTGGGAAAGCCCCGGTAGCCGAGGGTGGACGGATAGGCGCCGTGGTCGCACATGAAGGCATGCGCGACCCGGTCCAGTTCGTCCGTGGTCACCCCGGGGGCGATGTGCTTGGCGGCTTCCTCCATCGCCTGCGCGGCGATACGGCCCGCGATCCGCATCCGCTCAATGGTGTCGGAATCCTGGACCTCCGTACCGGTGTACGGGGCCGGAGCGGGTTTCCCGACATATTCGGGGCGCCGGATCGAGGCGGGGACGGAGCGGGTGGGGGAGAGGTGCCCGGGTACGAGCAGCGACTGGCCAGACATGTCAGCGAGTTTAACCAGGGGGTGTGGGGCAGCATGGCGAGAGAGGAAGGGAGCGGCCGATGGCCCTGTTCAAGAAGCGCACCGCCGGGAAACCGGGGGAGTGGTACTACTGCCTGGAGCACAAGAAGGTCGAGGAGGGCCCGGAGTGTCCGGCGAAGGACCGTTTCGGCCCGTATCCGAGCCGCGCGGAGGCGGAGCAGGCGATGCAGACCGCGCGGGAACGGAATCTGGAGTGGGAGAACGACCCGAAGTGGCATGACCCCGGCCCCGGCGAGGGCCGCGGCACGGGCCCCGGCGCGGGCTGATCCCGCGCGGGCCGGCGGGCCGCGGTGCCGGGAGTCCCCGCACGCGGGTCCGCCCGGCACCGCCCGGCCCTCTCCGCCCCGCCCGTACGGAGAACTCCGTGCGGGCGCCTACGCCGGAGGGGTCATCGACTCCTTCTGGGCGCGGCGGCGCAGCGCGTCCTCGTCCGTCGCGGAGTCGTACTTGAGCAGCCTCGGCAGCGCGGTCGCCAGCAGGGCCACACCCGCCACACAGACCACTCCGCCGCTCCAGATCGCCGTCCGGGTGCCGGTCCATCCCGCCATCGCGCCCGAGCGGACCTGACCCAGCTGCGGTCCCACGCTGTAGGACAGCACCTCGATACCCGCCAGCCGGCCGCGCAGCTCGTCCGGGATCGTCTGGTTCCAGATGGTCATCCTGCCGAGACCGCTCAGGGTGTCCCCGGCGCCCGCCACCGCCAGACAGAGCAGCACCAGCCACACATTGCCGACCCAGCCGGCCGCCGCGATGGCCAGGCCCCAGACGGCGGCCCCGTAGACCACGAAGAGACCGTGCCGCCGGACCCGGGTGGTCCAGCCGCTCATCACGCTCAGCACCATCGAGCCGAAGGCGATGGCCGCGTACATCAGGCCCATCGACCACTCGGCGTCGAGCTCGTCCGCCAGGAACGGGAAGATCGCCACCGGGAAGGCGAAGATCATCGCCACCAGGTCGATGGCGTACGTCCCCAGCAGCACCGGACGCGACCAGGCGTACCGCGCGCCCTCCGCGATACCGCGCAGGGACGGCTTCTCCGCGCCGTCGGCGGCGGGCGAGGGCGCGAGGCGCGCGCACATCAGGGCGGAGGCCGCGAATCCGGCGATGGTGATCCCGTACGCCGTCGCATGGCCCGCGTACGCGACCACCAGTCCCGCCGCCGCCGGACCGGCGATCCCGCCGAACTGCCAGCGCAGATTGTTCAGCGCCGCCGCCGCGGTGAGCTGGTCGTGCGGGACGATCCGGGCCATCAGCGAGTCCAGCGCCGGGCGCTGGAGCCCCACCATCGCGGAGACCCCGGCCGCGACCAGATAGAGCGGCCACAGCATCGGCTCCGGCAGCAGGGCGTTGACCAGCAGAACGGCCGCGAGGACGCCGAGGCCCACTTCGGTGCGCAGGATGAGCAGCCGTTTGTCCGCGGAGTCGGCCAGCGCTCCGCCGTACAGACCGAAGACGATCAGCGGTATCAGCTCCACCGCGCCCATCGCGCCGACCGCGAGCGGGGACCCGGTCAGATCCTTGATCTGGAGCGGCAGCGCGATCAGGGCCATGAAGCTGCCGAAGTAGGCGACAAGGCCCTGGATCCAGAGCCGCCGGAAATCGGCGGACGAGCGCCAGGGGGAGAGATCGGGGAGCACCGCGGAGAGCTTGGACGTCACAACGTGCCATCGTGCGTCGTCACGACAGGCGGGTGCAACGGGATTTCCGCTGGTGAGGGGTGTGTCAATGATCACCGGCGGCCGGGCGCCCCGGCGCCGGCCGGGCTCGCTACCAGCGCTCCGGCGGCGGTGAGATCAGCTGGTCCATCAACCGGGAGAGCCGGTCGCGGAAGCGGTGGCGCCCGCGCGCCCCCGGCAGGCAGTTCTCCCCGGCGGCCGAGCTCACCAGATGCTGGAGCGTGTCCAGATCCACCGCGCCCGGCGGACCGGAGGACTCCGCGGCGGCCGTCAGCGCCTCGTGCGCCAGTCCGTGCACCTCCGGATCGCCGCCGTCCAGCGCCAGAATCGTCGCCCCGGCCCGGCGGGCGTCCCACACCCGCTCCAGCAGCTCCGCCTCCGGCCGCTCCGGCGCCACCACCAGCAGCGTCTCACCGCGCCCGACCGCCGCCAGCCGGCCGAGCCCGATCGCCAGATGCGCCGGATCGCCCGGCCGCGCCCCGTGGCGCACCAGGGTCGGCGCCAGCTCCGGCAGTCCCGACCAGGCCGCCTCGTCCACCAGATGCGCGGCCAGGTGCCACGGCTCGTACTCCCGGGTCCCCACCAGCAGCAGTCCGCCGCCCCGCGGGACCACCGATGAACGGAGCGCCCCCGCGAACCGGCGGGCCGCGTCCGGCCACGCGGTGTCCGCCAGGGCTTCGCGCAGCAGCGCGACACGTACGGCATCCATGCCCCCGCATCCTGCAACGGATACCGGCCGGACGGGGCGCCGGTGGCGGGGGCTCACCCGTGCGAGGGTTCACTCCCCGGGGGCCGTACCTGCCAGTAAGGTCGGCCTCATGACTTCCACTGACAATGCCGCGAACGCGACTCCCGGGGCCGGCGCCAAGCCCGCCGCCAAGGACCCCTGGGACCTGCCGGATGTGTCCGGGCTCGTCGTCGGTGTCCTCGGCGGCACCGGCGAACAGGGACGCGGCCTCGCCTACCGGCTGGCCCGCGCCGGACAGAAAGTGATCATCGGCTCCCGGGCCGCCGACCGGGCGGTCGCCGCCGCCGCCGAACTCGGCCTCGGCGTCGAGGGCGCGGACAACGCGGAGTGCGCCCGGCGCAGCGATGTCGTCATCGTGGCCGTGCCGTGGGACGGCCACGCCAGGACGCTGGAGTCCCTGCGCGAGGAGCTGGCCGGCAAGCTCGTGATCGACTGCGTCAATCCGCTCGGCTTCGACAAGAAGGGCGCCTACGCCCTCAAGCCCGCCGAGGGCAGCGCGGCCGAGCAGGCCGCCGTCCTGCTGCCGGACTCCCGGGTCACCGCCGCCTTCCACCATCTCTCGGCGGTACTGCTCCAGGACGAGTCCCGCGACGCGATCGACACCGATGTGCTGGTCCTCGGCGAGGCGCGGGCCGACACGGACATCGTCCAGGCGCTGGCCGGCCTGATTCCCGGGATGCGGGGCGTGTTCGCGGGACGGCTGCGCAACGCGCACCAGGTGGAGGGGCTGGTGGCGAATCTGATCTCGGTGAACCGCCGCTACCAGTCGCACGCGGGGCTGCGGGCGACCGACGTCCAGTAGGGGTCTGTCGCGCCGCGTGGCGGGACACCGAGGAGGGCCGGCGGGTCGCATGGGGGACACTGGAGGGGACGTACACCCCCCGACAGGAGCCTCACCCCATGCCCCGCCTCGCTCTCTACGCACTCGCCGTCTGTGTGCTCGCCGTCGCCGCCGCCGTGATCTCCTTCACCCAGGGCATGTGGATCGGCGTCGTCTGGGTGCTCCTGGCCGGGCTCTCCTCCAACATGGCCTGGTACTACCTCCGCAAGGCCAAGCTCGACCGCGAGTCCGCGGCCGGCTGATCCGCCGGCCCGGCCCGCCCTCGGCCGCCGGCCGGCCGGGCCGTGTCTTCGGAGTCCCGTCGGTCCGGCGGGGTCCGGCCCGCACTTCCCTGGGCCCGGCGGCCCGGGGCACCCCACCCGGGCGGACGGCGGCACTGTGACGACACTCCCTAGCGGTCGATGTAGAGGGCGCAGAATTCGTTCTCGCCCTCCCAGAAGCGGTAGTAGTCCCGGCCGCAGGCGACCTCCGGATCGCTGACCCCGAGCCCGCTCAGCACCGAGTCGACCAGCCCGAAGAAGGCGTCGTTCAGCGCGGGGACGAAGAGCAGCGCGAAGACGAGGATCAGCCCGAACGGCGCCAGCGGCTCCACCTGGCGGCGGATCCCGCGCGGTAGCCAGGGCTCGATCACCCCATAGCCGTCGAGCCCCGGCACCGGCAGGAAGTTGAGGATCGCGGCCGACACCTGGAGCAGTGCCAGGAAGGCCAGGGCGAAGCGGAAGCCCATCGGCACGCCGTCCAGCGCGTCCAGCCAGAACGGCGCGGTGCAGACGACGGCGAAGAGCACATTGGTCAGCGGGCCCGCGGCCGAGATCAGGCTGTGCCGCCAGCGGCCCCGGATGCGGTTGTGCTCGATGAAGACCGCACCGCCGGGCAGACCGATACCGCCCATGATCACGAACACCACCGGCAGCACGATGCTGAGCAGCGCATGGGTGTAGGCGAGGGGGTTGAGGGTCAGATACCCCTTCGCGCCGATGGAGATGTCACCGCTGTGCAGCGCCGTGCGGGCATGCGCGTACTCGTGCAGACAGAGTGAGACCACCCAGGCGGAGGTGACGAAGAGAAAGACGGCGAGCCCGAGCGACGCGGCGTAATCCGTCCACACCGCCCAGCCGGTGACGCCCATCACGGCGGCGATGCCGATGAAGACCGGACTGATCCGCCGGTCGCCGCGGCGGAAGGTGGCGGTGGACATGGGGTGTCTCCTGGGGCTGCGGGGGCGGGCGGACGGACGGTGTGCCGACTGTGGACCGTACCTGCGACGGAGAGTGAACGTGCCGCGTCCCCCGCCGGTTCCGCCCGGCCGCCGTCCCGGTGCCGCCCGGCCCGGCGCGCGGCAGCGCGTCCGGAGGCGCGGCCGGGACCGCGCGCGGTCCCGGAGGCCGCGCCGCCGCTCGGCCCGGGCGATGTGCCGCCGGTGGTGGCGACCGTCCCGCCCGGCCGCCGTCCCGCCCGGCCGCCGGCCCGGTGCGTGGGGCGCCCGTCCATGGTGGCGCGCGGGAGCTGTGGCCCCGGCGCGGGGGTTCCGGGCCGGTCCGGGGGGCCGGTCCCGCCCGCGTGGCCGGTGCCGGCTTCCGGTGGCCGGGACGGGCGGGGGTGCCGGGGGCGCGGGGTACGGAGGCGGCGTGCTTCCGCCGGTCGCGGGGGTGTTTGCCCCGGGGCGGGTTCGGGCCGTCCCCGGCGGACGCGGCACGCGGCGGTTCAGGGCCGGCCTGCTGCGAGGGTGCCGCCTCGCCGCCTCGCCGCCTCGCCGCCGGCGCCGGCGCCGGCGCACGGGGTCGGCGAGGCGCGCATGTCGGCCGTACGGCGGCGGGCAGGGCGCTCCCGGCGCCGGCTCCCGGTCCGCCCCGGCCTGCCCGGGGTGTGTCCTGCCGGGGCGGGGACAATGGACGGGTGCGTTTCTTCCTGCTCGGCACCACCCGTGCCACCCACCCCGACGGCACGGCCGTCGCGCTCGGCGGCGCCCGGCTGCGGGCCCTGCTGGCCGTGCTGGCGCTGCGGCCCGGGCGCACCGTCCCCCTCGGGGTCCTCATCGACGGCATCTGGGACGGTGACCCCCCGGCGGACGCGCCCGCCGCCGTGCAGGCGCTCGTCGGACGGCTGCGCAAGGCGCTCGGGCGGTCCGCGGTGGCCTCCGCCGAGGGCGGCGGCTACCGGCTCCGCGCCGCCGCCGACGACGTGGACCTGCACCGGTTCGACCGGCTCACCGGCGAGGGCGTACGGGAGCTGGAGCGCGACGACCCCGCCAAGGCGGCCGAACTCCTGGACGAGGCCCTGGGCCTGTGGCGCGGCCCGGTGCTCGCCGACCTTCCGGGGCGCGAGGCCCACGCACCCCGCTGGGAGTCCCGCCGGCTGGACGCCCGCCGCACCCGCCTCGCCGCCGGACTCGCCCTCGGCCGCCCGGACGAGGTCCTCTCCGAACTGGCCTCGCTCTGCGAGCGCCACCCCATGGACGAACCGCTCCAAGCGCTCCGGCTGAGGGCGCTGCGCGCGACCGGACGGCCCGCCGAGGCGCTGGCGGCGTACGAGACCTTCCGCCGCCGGCTCGCCGAACTCCTGGGCACCGGACCCGGACCGGAGCTGCGCGCCCTGCATGCCGCACTCCTCGCGGCGGACGCCGCCCCCGCCCCGCGCCCCTCCCGGGAGAGCGGCGCCCCCGCCCCGGGCAACCTCCGTGCCCGGCTGACCTCCTTCGTCGGCCGGGAGGCCGATATCGAGACCGTGCTGGCCGAGCTCGGCAGGGCCCGGCTGGTCACCCTGCTCGGCCCCGGCGGCGCGGGGAAGACCCGGCTGTCGCAGGAGGCGGCCGAGCGGGCCGCGCCGGACGCGCCGGACGGGGTGTGGGTCGCCGAACTGGCCTCCGTGACGGACCCGGACGATGTCGCCGAGGCCGTGCTCGCCGCCATCGGCGCCCGCCAGACGGTGCTGCGCGGTGCCGGCGCCGAGGAGCTGAGAGCCGCCGAGGGCCATGCCGACGACGCCCTCACCCGGCTCACCGAACACTGCGCCCGCCGCCGGATGCTGCTCCTGCTCGACAACTGCGAACATGTCGTCGGCACGGCCGCCGTGCTCGCCCAGCGGCTGCTGGAGAGCTGCCCGGGGGTGACCGTCCTGGCCACCAGCCGGGAGCCGCTGGGGATCCCCGGCGAAGTGGTGCGGCCGGTCGAGCCGCTGCCCGATCCGGTGGCGCTGCGGCTGCTGGGGGAGCGGGGCGCGGCCGTGCGGCCGGGTTTCGCGGTGGCGGACGACCCCGCGGCGTGCGCGGAGATCTGCCGCCGGCTGGACGGACTGCCGCTGGCGATCGAGCTGGCCGCCGCCCGGCTGCGGATGCTGACCCCGCGCCAGATCGCGGACCGGCTGGACGACCGATTCCGGCTGCTCACCGGCGGCAGCCGTACCGCGCTGGCCCGCCAGCAGACCCTGCGCGCCGTGGTCGACTGGTCCTGGGAGCTGCTGGGCGAGGCCGAACGCGCCGTGCTGCGGCGGCTCTCGGTCTTCTCCGGCGGCTGCGATCTCGCGGCGGCCGAGGCCGTCTGCGCGACCTCCCCCGAGGACTCCGGGGAGGTCTCCGACAGCCTCGGCACCCTGATAGACAAATCCCTGGTCGTCGCCGTGCCCGACGGACCGCGCGGGATGCGCTACCGCCTGCTCGAAACCGTCGCCGAGTACGCCGCCGCCCGGCTGGACGAGGCGGCCGAGCGGCCCGGCGCGGAGCGCCGCCACCTCGTCCACTACCGGGAACTCGCCCGCCGCACCGACCCCCTGCTGCGCGGTTCCCGGCAGCTCGGCGCCATCGCGCTCTTCCGCAGCGAGCAGGAGAATCTGCGCACCGCGCTCCGCCGCGCCGTCGCGCTCCGGGACGAGCAGGAGGCGCTGCATCTGGTCCTCTGCCTCTTCTGGTACTGGCAGCTCATCGATCTGCGCACCGAGATACGCCACTGGGCGGGCGCCGCGAGCGCGCTGGGGCCCGACCCCTTCCGGGCCCCGGCGGCGCCCGCCCCGCCGGTGCTGGAACGCTTCACCGACGCGCCGCCCCCGATGGGCCCCGAACTCCTCGCGGAGGCCCGGCGCGGTGTCACGCTGATCCGCATGGTCTACACCAGCCATGACATCGGTACGTGGTTCACCGAGCCCAACATGAACCGGCTGCGTGTGGTGAACGACGTCTACCGGCCGGGACTTCCCCAGACCTGCCGCTCCCCGGGCACCCTGTGGTTCTTCGCGATGCTCACCGCCGGGGACCGCGACACGCTCCGGGCGATGCTCGACGAGTCGGTCCGCGCCTGCCGCGAGTACGGCTACGAATGGGAGCTCGCCTCCGCGCTCCAGGTGCGGGCCAGTGTCCTGGCCAATCACGGCTCCTGGACCGGGCAGGCGACCCGGGACGCCAACGAGGCCCTGGAGATGTTCCGCCGGATCGGGGACTCCTGGGGCACCGCGGAGGCGTACTCGGCGCGCGGCGAGGCCCGCGAGCGGCGCGGTGAGTACGCGCCGGCCGCCGAGGACTTCGGTGCCGCGATCGAGTACGCCGAACTCCTCGGGGCCAAGGTGCAGGTCGCGGTCCTCCGGGCCCGGCTCGGCGGCCTGCTGCTGCACCTGGGGGAGTACGAGCGCGGCGAGGCGCTGCTCCGGGAGGTGCTGGCGGAGGACGGGATGGGCCCGGCCCATGAGGCCACGGCCATCGCCCGGGTCGCCCTCTCCCTCTGGATGGGCCGGGTCGGCCGCCGCGACGAGGCACGCGTTCATGTCGGGCTGCTGCTGGAGCAGTTCCGGTCGTCCACCCTGGCGATCTTCCGGGGAATGATGGTCGGCACCCTCGCCTGGCTCGATCTGGGGGACGGGGACTTCCCGAGGGCGCTGGAGCGGGCGAAGGAGGCTCTGGTCCAGGCCGGTGATCCGCTCTGTCTGATGCTGGCCCCGCAGTTGGTGTCCGCGCATCTGGTGACGATCGCGGGGGCGCTGGCCGGGCTCCGCCCGGAGCGGGCGGCGGACGCTGCCCGCGTCCTGGCGGTGGCCGACGCCCAGGAACCGCCGGACTACTTCCCGCCCCCGCACGAGCGGGAGAACCGGTCGGCGGCGGAGGCGGCGGCCCGGTCCCTGCTCGGGGACGCGGCCTTCGGGGCCGCGTACGCGGCGGGCGCCGGCCTCACCGTGGAGGAGGCCGTCGCCCTGACCGCCGTCCCGTCCTGACCGGCCCCCGGCCCCCTTGCCCCGGCCCTCAGTCCTTCCTGGCGAACCGGGCGACCGCGATCGGCGCGGTGGCCAGGGTGATGAGCGCCGTCCAGCCGAGGGTCATCCAGACGGACGATGCCAGTTCACCGCCGTTGATCAGGGCCCGTGCGGCGTCCGCCAGATTGGAGAGCGGGTTGTACTGGGTGAACTCCTCCAGCCACTCGGGCATGGTCCACGGCGGGACGAAGATCGACGAACCGAACTGAAGAGGCATCAGCACGAGGAATCCCAGTCCCTGAACCGCCTGCGGAGTCTTGAGCGCCAGTCCGAGCAGGATGAATATCCACATCAGCGAGGCGCCGAAGAGCAGCGAGAGCGCCATGGCGGCCACCACATGGAGGAAGGAGGTCTTCACCTCCATACCGAGGGCGAAGCCCATGCCCAGGAGGATGGTCATACCGATGCCCATCCGGCCGAGCTCCACCACGATCTTCGCTATGAGGACCGAGGAGCGGGCGATGGGCATGGACCGGAAGCGGTCCATCACCCCTTTGCGGGCGTCGTCGTTGACACCGGCGCCGACCGCCATCGCGATGGAGAGTCCCATCATGGCCATCAGTCCGGGCACGACATAGTCGACATACTCGTCCTGGTTGCCCTTGCCGGAGATCGCGCCGCCGAAGACGTACACGAAGAGCAGGACGAAGACGATGGGCATCAGCACCGCGTCGAACATCGACTCGGGGTCCTGCTTGATCTGAAGGGCGTTGCGGCGCACCAGGGCGCCGATGTGGCGCAGATGGGCCCGGAGCCCGATTCTGCCGTCCCCGGCGCGCGCGCCCCTGTCCGCCGGCCGTGCCGCGGCCCCCGCGGCCGTCTCCGTCATCGTGTCCGTCCCCCTGATACCGGTCCGCGTGGTCATGCGGCGGCCCCCTCGGGAAGCGCGGCGGACGCGGCGGACTCGCCCCGCGTGCCGGTGATGGCCAGGAACACCTCGTCCAGGCTGGGCAGCCGGGTGCTGATGTCGCTGATGCCGAAGCCGCGCGCGGCCAGCACCCCGACGACCGCCGTCAGCTGTGTGTCGGTGAGGATGGGGACGAGCAGCTCCCCGTCGGGCACGGCCGTCACCCCGGCGATGCCGTCCAGACCGGCATCGCGCAGCGCCCGCGCCATCTCGGACAGCCGGGCGGGGTCGGCCGGACGGATCCGGAGCGTACGGCCGCCCACTCTGGCCTTCAGCTCCTCCACCGCGCCGCCCGCGATGACCTTGCCCCGGTCGATGACGGTGAGCGCGTCCGCCAACTGCTCGGCCTCCTCCATGTACTGAGTGGTCAGCAGCACGGTCACACCCTCCGAGACCATCGCCCGGACCTCGTCCCACACCTCATTGCGGGTACGCGGATCGAGCCCCGTCGTCGGTTCGTCGAGAAAGAGCACCGACGGCCGGCCGATCATGGAGGCGGCGAGGTCGAGCCGGCGGCGCATACCGCCCGAGTACTGCATCGCCGGCCGTTTCGCGGCCTCGGTGAGGGAGAAGCGCTCCAGCATCTCCCCGGCCCGGCGGCGGGCCTCGGCGCGCGGGAGATCGAGCAGCCGCCCGATCATGTAGAGGTTCTCCCAGCCGGAGAGCTTCTCGTCGACCGAGGCGTACTGGCCGGTCAGGCCGATGGTGCGGCGCAGCCGGCGCGGCTCGCGGACCACGTCGTACCCGGCGACGACGGCGGTTCCCGCGTCGGGGACGATCAGGGTGGAGAGGCAGCGCACGAGGGTGGTCTTGCCCGCACCATTGGGGCCGAGGACACCGAGGACGGTGCCCTCGCGGACATCCACGTCCACTCCGTCCAGAGCCCTGGTCCCGCCGTAGTGCTTGACCAGCCCCCGCACCTCGACGGCGGAGGTCCGGCCGCCGCCCGGGTTCTTGTCGGTTCGCTTCATGCCGCCCACTCTGCGCGGCCCCGCCGACAGAGCCCCGACAAGCCGCCGACAGCCCGCCGACGGGAGCCGGCGGGCTGTCGTTCGTGCGGGGAAACGATCTAGTGGAAGGTGTGCTCCTCCTGCGGGAAGGCACCGCCCGCCACATCGTCCGCGAACGCCTTCGCCGCGTCGCCCAGGGTGCGGCGCAGATCGGCGTACTGCTTGGTGAAGCGCGGCACCTTGCCGCCGGTCAGCCCGGCCATGTCGGTCCAGACCAGCACCTGCGCGTCCGTCTCCGGTCCGGCGCCGATACCGATGGTCGGGATGTGCAGCGACCGGGTCACCTCGGCGGCGAGCCCGGCCGGCACCAGCTCCAGGACGACCGCGAAGGCGCCCGCGTCCTGAGCCGCCTTGGCGTCGCGGAGGAGCCGGTGCGCGGCCTCGTCACTGCGGCCCTGCACCCGGTAGCCCATGGTGTTCACCGACTGCGGGGTCAGCCCGAGGTGCGACATGACCGGGATTCCGGCCTGCACGATCAGCTCGGTCTGGGCCAGCGAGCGCTCGCCGCCCTCCAGCTTGACCGCGCCCACGCCCGCTTCCTTCACCAGCCGGGTCGCATTGCGCAGCGCCTGGACCGGACCTTCCTGGTACGAGCCGAAGGGCAGGTCGCCGACGACCAGGGCGCGGCGGGTGCCCCGTACGACGGCGGCGGAGAGCAGGGTCATCTCGTCCATCGTCACGGGCACGGTGGTCTCGTAGCCGAGATGGGTGTTGCCCATGGAGTCGCCCACGAGCATCACCGGAATCCCGGCCTCGTCGAAGACGGACGCGGTCATCGCGTCGTAGGCGGTGAGCATCGGCCACTTCTCGCCGCGCTCCTTGGCGGCGGCGATGTCGTGGACGGTGATCCGCCGGGTGCCCTTTCCGCCGTACAGCGCTTTGCTGCTGTCGGCAGGGTTCCGGGCAGCCTTGATCGTCATGGTGAGCCCCTTACGTCATCTCGAAGCGCCCTCACGGCGTCTCCGGATCACCTCCATGGTGGCACTTCGCGCCGCTCAGGGGGAAGGGGCCCTCCGTCCCCCCTCCGGCGGGCGCGCGCCGGGGTGCGCGGAGAGCGCGTCACCCGGATCGGCCTTCACGAAACGCGTGGGGACGGCTACTGTGAGTCGCCGGATGTGTGGGGGCCGTGCGGCGCCGGCGGATCGCGGGCCCGGTGTCCCGCCGGGCGGATGCCCGGCGCGGGGACGGTCCCGTGGCGGCGGCGGAGGGAGTTCCGCGCCGGTCACGGGGGGTGCCCGGGCCGGCCGGGCGGATTCCGACACGCCGCGCCGATGGACCGCCGGTCGCCGTGACCTGGCTGTGACCCTGCCCTCACCTGGTCCGATATCAGGAACCACGGGTGCTTTCGGGTCGTCATCGGCACAGAACGGCCGCCCCGGGGCGGCGTGGCAAGTACCGTCATCGCCTAGTGTCGACGCCGAGGCTGGTGTGACGGCGGCAATGCAGTGAGGACAGCTCCATGGTGCAGGCGTATGAGACGGCGACCGGGAACGGCGACCCGGAGGCCCCCGTCACCGAATCCCGCTCGCGGCGACTGTTCGGCCGGTGGCGCGATGACCGCCGGATCTGGCGCAGAGGCATCGTCCTGGCGCTCTGCGCCGTCGTGCTCTCCCTGTTGATGGGGCTGCATGCCCAAGTCCCCAACCGCGTCGGCAGCCTGGGCAGCCTGAGCGAGACCTTTCTCCCCTGGATGGGGGTGATCGGCATCCCGCTGCTGCTGGCCGCGGCCCTGTGGCGGCGGTCGGCCACCGCGCTGATCGCCCTGCTGCTGCCGCTGATTGTCTGGTTCAACCTCTTCGGCGGTCTGCTCACCGACAAGTCCACCGGCGGCGGCGATCTGATGGTCGCCACCCACAATGTGAACGCGGGCAACCCCGATCCGACGGGCACCGCCGAGGAAGTCGCCGCGTCGGGCGCGGATGTGCTGGCCCTTCAGGAACTGCCCCAGGGGAAGGTGTCCGTCTACGCGCGGGCGCTCGCCTCGACCTACAAGTACCACGCGGTGCAGGGCACGGTCGGCCTCTGGAGCAAGTACCCGCTGACCGACACCAAGCCGGTCGACATCCGCATGGGCTGGACCCGGGCGATGCGCGCCACCGTGGAGACCCCCAAGGGTGATATCGCGGTCTATGTCGCCCATATGCCGTCGGTACGGGTGAAGATGCGGGCCGGTTTCACCGCCGGACAGCGCGACGACAGCGCGGACGCCCTCGGCGCGGCCATCTCCCGGGAGCGCGTCGGCCGGGTCGTCCTCCTCGGCGATCTGAACGGCACGATGAACGACCGCGCCCTGACCGCCGTCACCTCCCAGATGCGCTCCACCCAGGGCGCGGCCGGCGACGGCTTCGGCTTCAGCTGGCCGGCGTCCTTCCCGATGGCGCGCATCGACCAGATCATGGTCCGCGGCATCGAGCCCGTCTCTTCCTGGTCCCTGCCCCGCACGGACAGCGACCATCTGCCGATCGCCGCCCGCGTGGCCTTCTGAGAAGCGGGCGGGGCGGTGAGGGATCCCCGCCCTCACCGCCCCGTCGTCCCGTCCGCGCGGGCGTCAGCCCGTCGACTCCCGCCACCGGTTGGTGATCGGCAGCCGCCGGTCCTTCCCGAAGCCCTTCGCCGAGATCTTCGTCCCCGGCGGGTACTGCCGCCGCTTGTACTCCGCCGTGTCCACCAGCCGCAGCGTCCGCGCCACCAGCTCCTCCTCGAAGCCGGCCGCCACGATCGCGTCCTTGCCCCGGTCGCGGTCGACATACAGCGCGAGGATCCCGTCCAGTACGCCGTAGTCCGGCAGCGAGTCGGTGTCGACCTGCCCCGGCCGCAGCTCCGCGCTCGGCGGCTTGCTGATCGACGCCTCCGGGATCGGCGGCACCTGGCCGCGCTCCTCGGCCGCGCGGTTGCGCCACCTCGCCAGCCGGAAGACCGCCGTCTTGTAGACGTCCTTGATCGGACCGTACGCGCCGACGGAGTCCCCGTAGAGCGTGGAGTACCCCACCGCCAGCTCGGACTTGTTGCCCGGCGCCAGCACGATGTGCCCCTCCTGGTTGGAGATGGCCATCAGTGTCGTGCCGCGCAGCCGCGACTGGAGGTTCTCCTCGGCGAGTCCGGTCAGCCCCAGCGACGCCATGTACGCGTCGAACATCGGCTCGATCGGCACGGTGCGGTAGTTGAGCCCGGTGCGCCGGGCCAGCTCCGCCGCGTCGCCCTTCGAGTGGTCGGAGGAGTACTTCGACGGCATCGAGACGCCGTACACATTCGCCGCGCCCACCGCGTCACAGGCGATGGCGGCGACGAGTGCCGAATCGATCCCGCCGGAGAGCCCGATGAGCACCGAGCGGAAGCCGTTCTTCGCCGCGTACGCGCGCAGGCCCACGACCAGCGCCGAGTACACCTCCTCGTCGTCGTCCAGCCGCTCCGCGTAACCCCCGGCCAGCTCGGCCTCGTACGCCGGAACCGGCTCGGCGGAGAGGACGGCATGCTCGATCCGCAGCCCGTCGTCCACCATGCCCTCGGGGACCGGGCCGGCGGCCGGGAGGTCCAGATCGAGGACGACACAGCCCTCGGAGAACTGCGGGGCGCGGGCGATGACCTCGCCCGCCGCGTCCACCACGATCGAGTCGCCGTCGAAGACCAGCTCGTCCTGCCCGCCGATCATCGCCAGATACGCGGTGGTGCACCCGGCCTCCTGGGCGCGTTTGCGCACCAGCTCCAGCCGGGAGTCGTCCTTGTCCTGCTCATAGGGGGAGGCGTTGATCGAGATCAGCAGGCCGGCCCCGGCCGACCGGGTGGCGGGCACCCGGCCGCCGTCCTGCCAGAGGTCCTCGCAGATCGCCAGTGCCACATCGACACCGCGCACCCGGATCACCGGCATGGTGTCGCCGGGCATGAAGTACCGGAATTCGTCGAAGACGCCGTAGTTCGGCAGATGGTGCTTGGCGAACTTCAGCGCGATCCCGCCCCGGTGGAGCACGGCGGCGGCATTGCGCGGCGCCCCGGCGGGCTGGCCGTACTTGGCGGCACCGGTCTCCGCGCGGTCCAGATAGCCGACGATGACCGGCAGCTCGCCGAAGCCCTCGTCGGCCAGGCGGACGGCGAGGGCCGCGAGCGCGGCGCGGGACGCCTCCACGAAGGAGGAGCGCAGCGCCAGATCCTCCACGGGGTAGCCGGTCAGCACCATCTCCGGGAAGGCGACGAGATGCGCCCCCTGCTCGGCGGAGTGCCGGGTCCAGTGCACGATCGACTCCGCGTTTCCGGCGAGATCGCCGACGGTCGAGTCGATCTGATTCAGGGCGAGGCGTAGTTGAGGCACGCCGCCCAGTGTAATCGTCTTTCTGACGCGATGGGGGTGTGGGAGGTGTGTGCCGCCCCACGGGGCGCGCGTCCGCGCGGGGCGTGCGCGCGGGGCGCATGGGGTGGGGGCGCGGGTTCGGCGGGGCGGGGTGCTGTCCGCGGGGCGGGCGACACGGGGCGAGGTGCTGTCCGCGGGGCGGGCGACACGGGGCCGGGCGCCGCACCCTGGCCCCGTACGCCCTTCTCCCGCTAGCCCTTCCGGTAGCCGAGCGCCGTCATCATCCCGGCCTCGGCGTGGTAGATGTTGTGGCAGTGGATCATCCACAGCCCCGGGTTGTCCGCGTCGAAGTCGGCCGTCAGGGTGCCGTTCGGCAGCACGATCGCGGTGTCCTTGCGCGGCCCGCCCGCCCGGTTGGCCACCGTGAAGGTGTGCCCGTGCAGATGGACCGGATGCCACATCGCGGTGGGGTTGGCGAAGACCAGCCGCACGCGCTCACCCGCCCGCACCTCATGGCGCACGCCCCCGTCGTACGGCTTCCCGTCGAAGGCCCAGTCGTACTTCGCCATCCCGCCGGTCAGCTCGATCCGGATCGTCCGGTCCGGCTCCCGTGCCGGGAGGGCGACGGACGCGTCGGCGCGCAGCCGGCCGGCGGTCAGCACCCGCCGGGAGAGCTCGCGCGGACGTACGGAGGCGGCGGGCGCGGCGCCCTTGCCGGTGCGCAGCAGGGCCAGCCCGGCGGCGTTCTTGCCCTCGGCCGCGGCGGTCAGGGGGAAGACCCCGTCGCCCGCCGTCACCAGCACGTCGTACCGCTCGCCCATGCCGAGCAGCAGGGCGTCGGTGCGGGCGTGGCGCACCGGGAAGCCGTCGGAGTGGGTGACGGTCAGCTCGTGCCCGCCGAGTGCGACCCGGAAGGCGGTGTCACCCCCGGCGTTGATGATCCGCAGCCGGATGCGATCGCCGGGCCGGGCGGTGAGGACGGACGGATCGTCCGGGACGCGCCCGTTGACGAGATAGTGCGGGTAGGCCACGTCACCGGCGTCGCCGCCGAGCAGCTCGCTCCGGGCCCCCATCATCATCCGGGACGGGCCGCCGCCTTCGTCCTCCTCCGAGGCGCCGCCCGTCGTTCCGTGCCCCTCGTGCCCGCCGCCGCCGGACATTCCCCGGCGGAGCTCGGCGAGCACGGCGTCCGGGGTGGAGCCGCCGACCCCGTCGACCCAGTCGTCCAGGACGATGACCCACTCCCTGTCGTACGCCAGCGGCTCCTTCGGGTCCTCCACGATCAGCGGCGCGTACAGGCCCCGGTCCTGCTGGACACCGGAGTGCGGATGGAACCAGTACGTCCCCGGGTGGGCCAGCGCGAACCGGTAGGTGAAGTCGGCGCCGGCCTTCACCGGCCGCTGGGTGAGTCCGGGCACCCCGTCCATGTCATTGCGGAGGGCGAGTCCGTGCCAGTGGACGGAGGTCGTGGCGGGCAGATGGTTGGCGAGGGTGAGCGCCAGGGTCTCGCCCGCGGTGGCCCGGATCTCCGGCCCGGGCAGCCGGTCGCCGTAGGCCCAGGTCCGGACGGTCCGCCCGGCGCCGAGCCCGACGCCGCCCGCGGCGGCGGTGAGCCGCACCTTCCGCTCGGGCCCCCCGCCGCGCTTCGCCTCGGCGGCGGCCACTTCCGCGCCGTCCGGCGCGACGAACTTCCCCGGTGCGCCGGAACTCCCGGGGGCGGCGCTCCGGTTCCCGCCGTGCCCGGCGTGTTCACCGCCGGACCCCGGGCCGGAACCGGATCCGGAGCAGGCGGCGAGGACCCCGGCCCCGGCGGCGGCGAGCGAGGCTCCGAGCACGGAGCGGCGGTTGATGTGTGGTGTACGCGGTGTACGCATGGCTGAGCGCACCTCTCGGTGTGATGTCTGTCGGGCATGGTGCAGGGCAGGGCATACGGATCGGCGGCCACTGCGGAGCATTGGTGATTGACGACAACGCGGCGTGGGGGCACCACCCGGGCCGCCAGGCCCAGGGGGAGCGCGGTGCCAGGGCACGCGAGCCCAGCAAGATCCGTAAGAGACGGCCTAGATCCGGAGCACCGACAGACGGGTGAGAAGGGTGCGGGGCGGTGGCGCCCCCGGCCACGGCGCGCGCCGGCCGGTCCCGGCACCGGCCGGCGCGCGCCCGCCGTCCCGGCGCCGTGTCCGGAGGCCGATGACGAGCAGGAGGAGCGCCCCCGAGGCGCCGAGCACGGCGAGGCAGAGAAGCGCGGAGTTCATCCCGGGTCCGTGTCCGCCGGACCGCTCCTCCCCGGCGCGGTACGCGGCCGTGTGCGCCCCGGCGGCCTCCGGTGCGATCACGGCCCGATGCGTGCCGTGCCCGGCCGTGACCGTGCGAGCGAGCGGCACGCCCCCGGCCCGCTGTGCCGCTTCCCCGGCTCCGGGGGCACCGGGCACCGGCGCGGTGGCGCGGCGGTCCATGGTGTTCCGCGGCATCGCCGCCATGTTCCCGGCCGGGTGGGTGCGGGAGTTCGTGTGGCTTGTTCCGGTGGCGCCGACCGCGGCGGGTGAGCCCTGGCCGGGTGCCGGATCGGGGGCCGGTGCCGGCCGGTGGTGCCCCGCCATGGGCGGGACGGCCCCGGTGGCCCCGGTCCGGCCCGCGCCGGCCTCGTCGGGCAGAGGCCGGCTTGTCACCGGCCCGCCGTACCCGGCGGCGACCGCCCGGGCCGCGCCGCCAACCGCCGGTCCGGCACCGGACGCCACCGACGCCTGCGCCCCCGCCCCCGCCGACGTCGCGCCGCCGGGCGTCGCATGCGCCGGCTCCGGGTGCCCCACCGTGTGCATCGTGGCGATGCCGAACAGCAGCGCGACGAGCAGCATCAGCCGCCCCGCGCGCCCCGCCCGACCCGTCACCATGGTCGCATCATACCCCTACCGGGTATGTGGAAGGCGCCCGTCCCGGGCGGGAGATCCGATTTCCCGGGCGGTCGGAGATCATGGAGAGATGATCGCCGCCCTTCTGGCTCTCGGCGCAGTCGCCTATACGGCCTGGGTCCTCGAAGCCGTGCTCACCACCGGACTCGACCCCGCCCAGTCCTATGTCAGTGAACTCGCCGCCGAGGACCAGCCCTTCGGCGGGTTCTTCCGCGCCACCGACCTCACCGCGGGGCTGCTGGTCCTCGCCGCAGGGCTGTGGGCCCTCGTCCGCACGGTCCGGGCGGGCCGGGCGGGCCGGGCGGCCGGCCCGGACGGCGCCCGCCGGCCCTGGGCCGTCATCGGATGGGCCGGTGTCGCCTTCTTCGGCGCCGCCACCGCCGTCGACTCCCGGCTGCCGCTGAGCTGCGCCCCCACCGACGACCCCGCCTGTGCAGCCCGGGAGGCCGCCGGGCTCGTACCGGCCACCCACACCGCGCATGCGGTCAGTTCGTCCCTCGCCATGACCGGCGCGATCGCCGGCCTCGTCGCGCTCACCGTCGCCGCCCGCCGCTACCGGTGGTGGCCGCCGGTCGCCCGCTGGGGACCGGCGGTCGTCGCGCTCGAACTCGCCGCCACCGTCTGGACGCTGGCCTCCGTCGCCGCCTTCCAGTCCGGCGCGGGCACCTGGGGGCTCGGCGCCGGTCAGCGCCTTCAAGTCCTGCTCGTGGCAGTCTGGCTGGGACTACTCGCACTGTCCCTGATGCGGGAGCGCCGAAACCCAGAGGCGGCACCCTGATGTTCGTACGGATCGCGGGCGTACCCCACCATGTGGTCGCCGAGGGCAGCGGGCCCGTCTGCGTGCTGACCACCGGCCTGGCCCTGAGCTGGTTCGACTGGGACCCGGTCGTACCGCTGCTCGCCCCGCACCGCACCGTCGTCCGCTTCGACCGCCCGGGACACGGGCTCAGCGGCCCGGCCGCCGGACCGCCCTCCGCCGCCGGTGAGGCGCACCGCATCGCCGCCGTGCTCGACGCGCTCGGGCTCGGCGGACCCGCCACCGTGGTCGGCCACTCCATCGCCGGGTTCCACGCCGAGGCGTACGCCCGGCTCCACCCCGGCCGCACCGCCGCGCTCGTGCTCGCCGACTCCAGCATCGAGGAGACCGCCCGCACCCCGGCCGCGCCCGCCCTGCGCACCGCCGCCGCGCGGGCAGTCGGCGGCGCCCTGAGCGCGCTCGGGATACCCGCCGCGCTCGGGCCGCTCGCCCGCCGCGCGGCGGTCCGCCTCTCGCGCACCGGCGGCGGCGATCCCGCCCCCGCCGAGCTCGTGCGCCGCTGTTACACCACCTCGCGCGTCTGGCGCGGCGCCCTTCGGGAGAACGCCCACTACCGCGCCGTCGCCGCCGAACTCCTCGCCCTGCGGGAGACCGCGCCGCTGCCGGACATCCCGGTGACGGTGCTGGCCGGCACCGACGGCGGACGGCGCTGGACGGCCCGCCAGCGCGGCCTGGCCATGGAGCTGGGCGCCCGTTTCCGGGAGATCACCCCCGCCGGGCATCTGCTGATGCTGGACCGCCCGGACGCGGTGGCCCGGGCGGTACTCGACGGCGACGGAGGCGCGACCCGGCCGGGCCGCCCCCGGCCGTGCGCACAGCCCGGCCCGGCGCCGGACGCTCAGCCCCGCGCGTAGACCTTCTCCATCCACCCCGCGAGCTGTTCGTCGGAGAGATGCCGCGCCAGATCCGCCTCGCTGATCATCCCGACGAGCCGCTTGCCCTCGATCACCGGGAGCCGCCGGATCTGGTGCACCTCCATCTCCTGGAGGACGTCGGAGACATCCGAACCCGCCTCGATCCAGCGCGGGGTGCCCCTGGCCATTTCACCAGCGGTGATCTTCGCCGGGTCGTGGCCCATGGCCACACAGCCGACCACGATGTCGCGGTCGGTGAGAATGCCGCAGAGCCGTTCGTCGGCGTCGGCTATGGGCAGCGCGCCCACATTGAGCTCGCGCATCAGCTGCGCGGCCCGGTCGAGGGTTTCGTGCATGGGGATCCACTGCGCCCCGGCGTGCATGATGTCCTTGGCGGTGGTCATGATCGTCGTGCCTCCTCGCGCCCGTGAGCCCGCGGGCCCGCGGGCCGGTGACGGTGTCCGGGCCACCCCATCGTCATTGGGCCGTTCGGGGTACGCGACCGCTGTAGGCCAAACGGGTGACGGCGGTGGGGTCGCCACCGCGCGGAGAAGGGGAGAGGGCATGGCACGGCTGACACTGCGGATCACGGGGCGGGAGCTGCCCGGCGCCGACTGCGGCGAGTACCACCGCGTTCATGTGGGCACCCAGCGCGGCCGCGAGCCCGATCAGCTGGTCTCCGCCGGCGCGGCCGAGGCGGTCTTCGAGATCCCGGTGGAGACCTTCACCGCCGCCGACGGCACCCCCGATTTCCGGGGGCCGTACGTACAGGGGCGCCGGGGCGCCCGATTCGTCTATCTCACCTGGGGCGAGCTGCCGCCGGGCGGGGGACCGGCCGCACCGGACGGCTTCCGGATGTTCCGCCGGGCGAAGTTCCTCCTCGGCGATCTGCCCCCGGAGGCGGCGGCCGGCGGGGTGGCCGAGACCTCGCTCGGTCTCACCGACCCGCAGGGCCTGCCCCTGTGCGCGGCGCTCCGTCCGCCCCGGATCACCTGGCGGCTCTCCGGGGCGGACGCGGACGGGCAGGGGGGCGGAGGCGGCGCCGCGGCCCGGGCCGGCCGCTGACGCCTCACCCGCCCGCCGGGCGCCTCAGGTGCGGACCTGCGCCCCGCGCTTCGCCAGCATCCCGACCATCAGCTCGACCTCGGAGCGCTGGCCGGTCACCATGCCCCGGGCGAGATCGCGCTCGGTCTCCACGGTGCACAGCTCGACACAGCCCCGGGCCATCGCCACACCGCCGTTGTGGTGCACGATCATCAGCTGGAGGTACTCGATCTCCGCGGCCCTGCCGCTGAGCTTCCCCAGCCGTTCCAGCTGCGCCTTGGTCGCCATGCCCGGCATCAGCGCGCCCTCCCCGGCCTCCGCCGCGGAGTGGCCCGCATGGCCGTCGCCGGCCGCCCCGGCCATCCAGGCCATCGGCTCGGCGTCCGCCTCGACCTTGGGCAGGCCCCACAGATCCAGCCAGCCCTGCATCATGCCGCGCTGATTGGCCTGGGTGTTGGCGATGTCGTACGCCAGACTCCGGACCGCCTCGTCCTTCGTGCGGTCGCGGACGATGAAGGACATCTCCACCGCCTGCTGATGGTGGACGGACATGTCACGGGCGAATCCGGCCTCCGCCGAGGTGGTCGAGGGGGTCGCCGGCCCGGACCGCTCACCGTCACCCGCCGAAGCCACCGTCGCGGCACCCGCGAAGAGCAGCGCCAGCACGACCGCGGTGACGGACGCCCAGTGCGTACGCGTCATGCCCGTCACTCGCCCGTCAGCCCATTGGTGCATGCCGCACCCGGCTCGGGGGTCTGGTCGCCCTGCACGTACTTGGTGAAGAACTGCGCGACGCGCTTGTCGTCCGCCTTCTCCACCGTCAGCTGCTTGCCCCAGGCGCTCAGCATGATCGCCCCGGCCTGCTTCTCGACCGGGCTCATCAGCGAGTACGGAGTCTTCTTGACCCGCTTCTCCAGCGTCGACAGATCGTCCTTGGCGGCCTTGCTGTTGTACGTCACCCAGACCGCGCCGTGCTCCAGCGAGTGCACCGCGTACTCGTTGGGGATCTCCTTCTTGTAGACGTCCCCGTTGCAGTTCATCCATCGCGAGTTGTGGTCACCGCCGACCGGCGGGGTCATGGGGTAGCTCACGGCCTTGTCGACATGGGTCTGGCTGAGCTTCTTCCAGGTCTTCTCGCCGGGCACCGGCGACTTGCGGGCGGCGGTCTCCGTCTCCTCCTTCTTGTTCTGCTTGTCCAGGACGTAGACGCCGAAGCCGACGAGACCGGCGACCACCAGCCCGCTGATGCCGATGGTGATGATGCGGTTGCGACGCTCACGGGCCAGTTCCGTACGCCGCATGGCCTCTATACGGGCACGGCGGTCGTCGCTGTTCTTGCGGGAAGCCATGATGGTGTTGTCCTTCGTCGATTGAGATGATCAAGAGAAGATGATCGGTGGATCGGATCACCGGGGCCGGGCGGATGACAGAGCGGCGCCTCATCCAGACGAAAGACCCTAGATTCGCAGCACCTGAAGGACATGGAGATCGGGCGCCCGCGCCCGCTCCCGGCCGTGTTCCGGCGCCCGCGGGACGACCGCGCGGCCGGCGCGGACCGGTCCGTCCGCCGTGTCGACGGCGGCCTCCGGCGGCGGCCCGGTGAGCACCGCGGGGGCGACGACCGGCAGCAGCCCGCATGCACCGTTCTCGTACGGGCAGGAGACCGCGGGTATCACCGGCGCGGCGGGGGAGAGTGTCATCCCCGGCCGGTGGTGGCGCTCGGAGGGCGGGTTCAGACAGATCAGGAGCGCGCCGAGCAGCGTCGCCACGGCACTCAGCAGTGCCATGGGACGCGTGATCCGCGGTATCCGTCCGAGCGGCGAACCCCCCATGCCGCAGATCGTAGCGAGCGTGCCCGCCGAGCACCTCATACGGTGCGATCACCGCACCCTCGTACCGTGCGATCACCGGCCGTCGTACGGCGCGATCGCCGCCCCGCCGTACGGCGCGATCACCACATCCCGGACAGGCCGATCACCACACCTCATAACGTGCGACCGTCACACCGGACCCGTCCGGAAACCACATCTCACAAGGGGCGCGGGCACGGCCGGATCACTCGTGTCCGACCGGCACCGGACTCGTCTCCCGGTGACCCCTGACTCACAATGGGGATCGGCCCGGGTTCGCAATACGCCTGAAACCCATGGATGGGATGCTCAGGGGTACAGGCGGCTTGACCAGCAAGGATTGGGTGGAAATGGATAAGCAGCAGGAATTCGTGCTCCGTACGCTCGAGGAGCGCGACATCCGCTTCGTGCGCCTGTGGTTCACCGATGTGCTCGGCTTCCTCAAGTCGGTCGCGGTGGCCCCCGCCGAGCTTGAGCAGGCATTCGACGAGGGTATCGGCTTCGACGGCTCGGCGATCGAGGGATTCGCCAGGGTTTACGAATCCGACATGATCGCCAAACCGGACCCCGGCACCTTCCAGATCCTTCCCTGGCGCGCGGAGGCTCCCGGTACGGCGCGCATGTTCTGCGACATCCTGATGCCGGACGGTTCGCCGTCCTTCGCGGACCCCCGATATGTGCTGAAGCGGATCCTTGCCAAGACCTCGGACCTGGGCTTCACCTTCTACACCCACCCCGAGATCGAGTTCTTCCTGCTGAAGGACAAGCCGCTGGACGGTTCCCGCCCCGTCCCGGCCGACAATTCCGGATACTTCGATCACACACCGCAGAATGTCGGCATGGACTTCCGCCGCCAGGCGATCACCATGCTCGAATCGATGGGAATCTCGGTCGAGTTCAGCCACCACGAGGGCGCGCCCGGCCAGCAGGAGATCGATCTGCGGTACGCCGACGCCCTCTCCACCGCCGACAACATCATGACCTTCCGTCTGGTCATGAAGCAGGTGGCGCTGGAGCAGGGGGTTCAGGCCACATTCATGCCGAAGCCGTTCAGCGAGTACCCCGGCTCGGGCATGCACACCCATCTCTCCCTCTTCGAGGGCGACCGCAACGCCTTCTACGAATCGGGCGCCGAGTACCAGCTCTCCAAGGTCGGCCGCTCCTTCATCGCCGGCCTGCTCCGGCACGCGGCCGAGATCTCCGCCGTCACCAACCAGTGGGTCAATTCCTACAAGCGCATCTGGGGCGGCTCGGCCCGCAGCGCGGGCGCCGGCGGCGAGGCCCCCTCGTACATCTGCTGGGGCCACAACAACCGCTCCGCCCTGATCCGGGTCCCGATGTACAAGCCCGGCAAGACCGGCTCCTCCCGGGTCGAGGTCCGTTCCATCGACTCGGGCGCCAACCCCTATCTGAGCTACGCGGTGCTGCTGGCGGCGGGCCTCAAGGGCATCGAGGAGGGGTACGAACTCCCGGCGGGCGCGGACGACGACGTCTGGGCGCTCTCCGACGCGGAACGCCGCGCGATGGGCATCGAGCCCCTCCCGCAGAATCTGGGCGAGGCGATCTCCCTGATGGAGCGGAGCGAGCTGGTCGCGGAGACCCTCGGTGAGCATGTCTTCGACTTCTTCCTGCGCAACAAGAAGCAGGAGTGGGAGGAGTACCGCAGCGAGGTCACCGCCTTCGAGCTGCGGAAGAACCTGCCGGTGCTCTGAGCCGCCGCCGCTCCCCGCACCGGGGCCGCGCGGGGCCGCCGGGATGCGGACCCGGGGGTGTGCGGAGACCCTGGAAGGGCGGGGGAAAGCGGTGAAGGGATGACCTCATGTCCGTGCTGGACAAGCTGAAGAACATGCTGAAGGGCCATGAGTCCCAGGTCGACAAGGGTGTCGACAAGGCGGGCGACGCGGTCGACGCGAAGACTCAGGGCAAGTACAGCCGTCAGGTCGACACCGGCCAGGACAGGCTCAAGGATCAGTTCGGCACGGGCGGCCGGGACAAGCCGCCGCCGCCCGCCGCCTGACCGTCCCGCACACCGGAGCACCGGCCGCGCCCTGCCCCCCCGACCGGCGGGCGGGGCGGCGGTACGGGCCCCCGGCCCGCCGCCCCCGGCATTCGGCGCACGGATGCCGGGGGCTCCGTGCGCCGCATGCGCCCGGGGCTCGCGACAGCCGGGGCTCAGCGCTCCGAGAGCGGTGCCGGGGCCTCCTGGATCGTCCAGCCGTTTCCGTCCGGGTCGTCGAAGAAGACGAAGGAGTTCCAGGTGCCGCCGGGCCCGTCCGCCCAGCCCCGCTCGCCCACATGCCGGATGGGGCTCACCTCCACCGACCGCTCCACCAGCGCCGCGCGCGCCGCCGCGAGGTCGGTGACACAGAGCTGGAGCCCGCGCAGGGTGCCGGGGGCCGCGGCGGGCCTTCCCGGCTGGTCGGGGAAGCCGCTGACCAGCGAGATCGAGCAGCGGGAGCCCGGCGGAGTCAGCTGGATCACCCGGATGCCCGGGGCCACCTGCTGGTCCAGATCGACATGGAAGCCGCAGCCCTCCGCGTAGAACGCCTTCGAACGGTCGAGATCGGTGGCCGGCACGGTCACCACTTCCAGGGTCATGTCCATCGTGCGACTCCTCGTTTCTCGCTTCTCGCCGGCGGCCCGTCGCGGCCCGGGGGGCGCGCGCTTCCCGTGTTCGTGCGCGGGGCACGCGCGCCCGCCCGCGCGGCGATCACGTGCGGGTGAACCGCCAGCGGGTCTGTCCGTACGGCTGCTTGGTGAAGCCGAAGGCCGTGCGCGGCTCCACCCGGAAGACCAGCGCCCGCTGGCCGTCGCCGAAGAAGGCCCCGTCGCGGACCTCGTACTTCCAGTCCTCCCCGTACTTGGCGACATACGCGGCGGACAGGGCACCCAGCCGGTCCTCGTCCGTCAGCGGCACCGCCTCGCCCTCGACCACCAGGTCCCACCCCTCGCGCAGGGTGTTGGAACCGGTGGTCAGGACCACCTCGCGGTTCCCCCGGAGATTGAGCTCCTTGCGCTCGCCGGGCCCGGTACAGAAGTGCAGCCCGTCCTCATGCCAGACCGCCACCACCGGGGTGACGTGCGGGCGTCCGTCCGGGCGCACCGACGACAGCCAGAAGAGCTCGGCGGCCGACAGCCGCTCCACCGCCTGCTCCCAGGAGGTCGCGGCGGCCTCCTCCTCGCTGTAGCGCTTGTCCAGCTCGGTCCTCGGGGTACTGCCTGCCATCTTCTGGTCCTCTCGGGGCTCGGTACTCCGGGGCGTCGGCCCCGGAGCCGCGGCTCGGACATCCCGCCGCGCGGCCGGGCCGGCCGGCCCGCCCGTACGGTGTCCGAGGCGCGCTACACCGGTACCACACGCGTGTACTCCTTCTCCCGGTAATGACGATTCCGGAGGCCGGTACTCATCGGTCGCGCACCCCTGGCATGGGTGCGCTTCGAGCCCCTGCGGCTAGTCTCGATCTCCTAGGGCTTGATCGCAGGTCGGGCGTGTTCGACGGGACGAGGGGACGGCGGAATGACGGCGGTGCCGGGACGCAGAAGCAGCACCTTCACCAGGCTGCTGCGGCACGGCTTCACCGACCCCGGTGTCGCCGAGCGGCTGCTGGACCTGCCCGTGATGGCATCGGTGCGCGACGACTCCGTCCTGCTCGAAGCCCTCGGCGGCGGTGCCGACCCCGATCTCGCGCTCCAGAGCCTGGTCCGGCTGGCGGAGGCCCAAGAGGAGTCCGAGCGCCGGGTGCTGCTGGACACCCTGATCACCGCCAAGCCCCTGCGCGACCGGCTGCTCGGGGTGCTCGGCGCGTCCGCCGCCCTCGGCGACCATCTCGCCCGGCACCCCTCCGACTGGCAGGCACTCGTCACCTACGAGGCTGCGGACCTCCATCCCGGTGTGGCCGAATTCGAGCAGTGCCTCGCGGACGCCGACGACCCGATCTCCCTCCGGGTGGCCTACCGGCGGTGTCTGCTCTCCATCGCGGCCCGCGACGTCTGCGGCACGACCGATGTCGCCCAGACCGCCGCCGAACTCGCCGACCTGGCCACCGCGACCCTGCGCGCCGCACTCGCCATCGCCCGGACGGCCGCCCCCGAGGACGCCGCCCGCTGCCGCCTCGCCGTCATCGCCCTCGGCAAGTGCGGCGGCCACGAACTCAACTACGTCTCCGACGTCGATGTCGTCTTCGTCGCCGAACCGGCCGGCGGCCCCGGCGGGGGCGCCGCCCCGGGAGAGCCGGGCGCGGTGGACGAGAACGCCGCGATCCAGGCCGCCACCCGGCTCGCCTCCCACCTCATGCGCATCTGCTCCGAGACCACCGTCGAGGGCTCCATCTGGCCGGTGGACGCCAACCTCCGCCCCGAGGGCCGCAACGGCCCCCTCGTCCGCACCCTCTCCAGCCATCTGGCGTACTACCAGCGCTGGGCGAAGACATGGGAGTTCCAGGCGCTGCTCAAGGCGCGCGCGGTGGCCGGTGACCTGTCGCTGGGCGCCGACTACATCGACGCCGTCTCGCCCATGGTCTGGCAGGCCGCCGAGCGCGACAACTTCGTCGCCGACGTCCAGAAGATGCGCCGCCGGGTCATCGACAACATCCCGGCCGCCGAGGTCGAACGCGAACTGAAACTCGGCCCCGGCGGGCTGCGCGACGTCGAATTCGCCGTCCAGCTCCTCCAGCTCGTGCACGGCCGCACCGACCCCGCCCTGCGCAGCGGCTCCACCCTGGAGGCCCTTCAGGCGCTCGCCGCCGGGGGATACGTCGGCCGGGTCGACGCGGCCCAGCTCGACGACGCGTACCGGTTCCTGCGCGCCATGGAACACCGCATCCAGCTCCACCGCCTCCGCCGCACCCATCTCGTCCCCGAGGACGACGCCGATCTGCGCCGCCTCGGCCGCTCGCTCGGGCTGCGCACCGACCCGATCGGCGAACTCCACCGCGAGTGGCGGCGCCACGCCTCCGTGGTCCGGCGGCTGCACGAGAAGCTCTTCTACCGGCCGCTGCTGGACGCCGTCGCCCAGCTCGCCCCCGGCGAGGAACGCCTCAGCACCCTCGCCGCCGGGCAGCGCCTCGAAGCCCTCGGTTACGCCGACCCGATCGCCGCCCTGCGCCACCTCGAAGCGCTCGCCTCCGGGGTCTCGCGCAAGGCCGCCATCCAGCGCACCCTGCTGCCGGTGCTGCTCGGCTGGTTCGCCGACTCGGCCGACCCCGACGCCGGTCTGCTCGGCTTCCGCAAGGTCTCCGACGCGCTCGGCAAGACGCCCTGGTATCTGCGGCTGCTCCGCGACGAGGGCGCGGCTGCGGAGAATCTGGCCCGGGTGCTCTCGGCCGGCCGGCTCGCCCCCGACCTGCTGATGCGCGCCCCCGAGGCGGTCGCCATCCTCGGCGACCCGGGCGGTCTCGAACCGCGTCTGCGCCGTCATCTGGAGCCGGAGGTACTGGCGGCGGTCGGCCGCGCGGAGAGCGCCGAGGCCGGAGTCGCCGCGGCCAGGGGCGTACGCCGCCGGGAGCTGTTCCGCACCGCCGCCGCCGACATCATCGGCTCCTACGGCACCGAGGAAAGCCCCGCCGAGGCCGACCCGGGCGCCCTGGTCGACCGGGTCGGCAACGCCGTCACCGATCTCAACGCGGCCACCATCGCGGGCGCGCTGCGGGCCGCCGTGCGCGGCCAGTGGGGCGATGAACTCCCCACCCGTTTCGCCGTCATCGGGATGGGCCGCTTCGGCGGACACGAGCTCGGTTACGGCTCCGACGCCGATGTCCTCTTCGTCCACGAGCCGCGCGAGGGCGAGGACGACCAGGAGGCGACGAAGGCCGCGATCACCGTCGTCGCCGAGATGCGCCGGCTCCTCCAGCTCCCCACCGCCGATCCGCCGCTCCTCATCGACGCCGACCTCCGCCCGGAGGGCAAGAGCGGCCCGCTGATCCGCACCCTCGCCTCCTACCGGGCGTACTACCGCCGCTGGTCGCTGGTGTGGGAGTCACAGGCGCTGCTGCGCGCCGAGCCGATGGCGGGGGATCCCGAGCTCGGCGCCCGTTTCATCGAGCTGATCGACCCGCTGCGCTACCCCGCCGAGGGTCTCGGCGAGGACGCCGTGCGCGAGATCCGCAGGCTGAAGGCGCGGATGGAGTCGGAGCGGATGCCGCGCGGCGCGGACCCCACGCTCCACACCAAGCTGGGCCGGGGCGGGCTGAGCGATGTCGAATGGACGGTCCAGCTCCTCCAGATGCGCCACGCCTGGTCCGAACCCGGCCTGCGCACCACCCGCACCCGCACCGCCCTCGCCGCCGCCCACGGCGCCGGCCTGATCTCCACGGAGGACGCCCAGATCCTCGACGAGGCATGGGTCCTGGCGACCCGGGTCCGCAACGGAGTGATGCTGGTACGCGGCCGGGCGGGCGACACCTTCCCGTCCGACGGCCGCGAACTGGCGGCGGTGGGCCGCTACCTGGGGTACGAGGCGGGTCATGTCGGGGTCATGCTGGACGACTACCGCCGGATCACCCGCCGGGCGCGCGCGGTGGTGGAGACGCTCTTCTACGGGGCGTGAGGGGAGGGTCCGGTCACAGCGGGCGGCAGGGGCGCCGGCCCGGCCGGCGGTGGTGCTCGGCCATCGCCGACTCCCGGGAATCCGCCTCGAAGGCCGCCACCAGCCGCGCGTCCCCGGGGAGCGGCTCGCGGGCCGAGTGTCCCCGGGGGCCCTCGGCGCGGAGGGTGAGATCGCCGTCCCCGTCCCGCCGGAGCTCGTGGCGCCCCGCCCCCGTCCGCCCCGTCATGCCGCCGTTCCGCCGTCCCCCGCCATCGTCCGGAACCGGGTCAGACAGGCGTCCAGCGCCAGCTCGAACGCCGCGTCCCCCCGCCCCTCCGGCTCCACCGCCAGGGCCTGCGCCAGCAGCGGAGTGCTGGTGTGGTCGGCCGGCTCCCACATGGTGTCCGGCGCGGCCAGATCGAGCGCCGAGCCCATGACCAGGTTGTCCATCGCGATGATCACCTTCATCACGTCGTTCATCGCGAACCCGGACTCCAGCAGGGAGCGGACGGCCTGCTCGTACTGGGCCAGCACCAGGGGGGAGCGCACCGGGGAGATCATCACCAGCGGAATCACCCGGGGATGCGCGGCGAACGCGGCCCGGTAGGAACGCGCCCACGCCGCCATCGCCTCGTCCCAGGGCAGCTCGGCGAACATCTCCGTCCGAATCGCGGACGCCAGCCGGGCCCGCACCAGCTCGATGACCCCGTCCCGGCCCTGCACATGGTGGTAGAGCGAGCCGGTCTGGACCCCCAGCCTGCGGGCGACGCGCACCATGCCGAAATCGCCCGTCTCGTCGATGAGCTCCAGGGCGGCGGTGGTGATCCGCTCCCGGTCGATGAGGGGTGTGCGTGGCCGTCCCATGTCCGCGATCTCCCGATGACTCTTCCCCGATGCCTTGGCCGGAGGCTACATTGCCCGAACCGAAACACTTTAGGTTTACGCGGCCGGCCCCGGCCGCGCCCAGCAGAAGAACCGGAGCGAACCGTGTCCGAAGCCGACCTCATCCTGACCGGCGCCCGGGTCCGCACCCTGGACCCCGCCCGGCCGCTCGCCGGCGCCGTCGCCATCCGCGACGGCCTGATCGCCGCCGTCGGCGACCCGGCGGACGCACGCGAGTGGCGCGGCCCCGCCACCGAGACCGTCGACCTCGCCGGAGCCACGCTCACCCCCGGCTGGACCGACGCCCACAGCCACCCCGTCTGGGGCCTGGAACTGGCCACCGGAACCGACCTCTCCCACGTCACCACGCTCGAGGAGCTGCGCGCCGCACTCCGCGCCGCCGAGCGGACCGGCGGCTGGATCCTGGGCCACGGCCTCGACCACAACGCCTTCGGGGGCCGGCCGCTCCACCACCGCCTCATCGCGGACGCCGCCGCCGGCGCCCCCGTGTGTCTCCGCCTCTACGACGGCCACTCGGCCCTGGTGAGCGAGACCGCGCTGAAGCTCGCGGGCATCACCGGACCGCGCGAGTTCGCCCAGCGCGCCTCCGTGGTCTGCGACGCGGAGGGCCGCCCCACCGGGCATCTGATCGAGCACGCCGCCATGGACCTCCTCACCCCGGTCCTCCCCGCCCTCCCGCGGGCCGAACGCGGCGCCCGCCTCGCCGGACTCCTCACCGCGATGGCCGCCACCGGCCTGACCGGCGCCCATGTGATGGACCTCGCCGGCGACGCACCGGCCCTCCTCGCCGCCTTCGAGCGGGAACGCGACCTCCCGCTCCGCCTCCGGCTCGCCCCCTGGTGCATGCCCGGCGCGAGCCCGGCCGACCTGGACGAACTGATCGCCCTCCAGGGCGTCTCGGGCCGGGACTGGCGGATCGGCGGGGTCAAGTTCTTCATGGACGGCACGGTCGAGGGCGGCACCGCCTGGCTGGACCGCCCCGACTGCCACGGCCAGGGCCGGGAGGCGTTCTGGCCCGACCCGGACGCCTACGGCGCGGCCGTGCGCCGGCTCCACACCGCCGGCGTCCCGACCGCCACCCACGCCATCGGCGACGCCGCCGTACGCCATGTCCTGGACACCGCCGCCGCCCTCGGCCCGGCCGGCCCCCGCCACCGCGTCGAGCACATCGAGACCGTCCCCGACGACCAGCTCGGCCGCTTCGCCGCGCTCGGGGTCGCCGCCTCGATGCAGCCCCCGCACGCCGAGTACACCCGCGAGGACCACACCGACGAGTGGTCACGGCGGCTGGGCGGCGAGCGCGCCTCCAGGGCCTGGCGCTGCCGCGACCTCCGCGACGCCGGAGCGGTCCTGGCCCTCGGCTCCGACTGGCCCATCGCCCACTTCGACGCCCGCCGGATCCTCGCCACGGCCCGCACCCCGCGCGGCGCCGCGTCGGGCACCGGCCTGACGGGCCTGATGGCCCTGGAGGGCCTGACCAGCCACGCGGCCCTGGCGGCGGGCGAGGAGCCGATCGCCGGCCGCATCGCCCCCGGCTTCCGCGCCGACCTGACGGCGGTGGACCTGGACCCGGTCACCACCCCCGCGGACGAGATCGCCGAGACCCCGGTCCGGCTGACGGTGGTGGCGGGGCGGGTGGTTTTCCGGGCCTGATCGCGGGGCCGGCCCGGTCACGGCGGCGAGCCCGCCGCGCGGGCGCGGGTTTCCGCGAGCCGCCGCGTCCGGACCCCGGGTGATGCTCCGCGAGCATCCGCGGCCTTCGGACTTCCGCCGTCCCGTTCCCCGGCATGGAGGCCCGTTCCGGGGCTCCCGCGCCCTCGGGGAGTCCAAGGGGCCGCTACGGCGCCCTGCCGCCGCAGACCGTCTCGTAAGCCTCCCGCCCGTAACGGCTCCTCGGCTCATGTCCGCATTCCAGCGACCCCTTCACCTTCTTGTGCCAGGTGACGACCGAGCCGTACACCGGTGCCGCCGCACCCGCGCCCGTACCCGCGCAGTGGTACGAGAAGCTCGCCTCCACCACCGTCACACCGGTGAAGGCGACACGCTCCGCGGGGGCGGCTCCATGACCTCCGTCACAGCCGCCCCCGCCCGATCGCGGGCCGGCCGCCGGGGGCCGGGGCGGCAACGGCCCGTCCCCGCCGACCCGGTTCACCGGGCCGGGCCCGTGCCCCTGGCCCGTACCCGGGCCGGCCGCGACTCGGGTGAGCCTTCCTCGTCACACCGGGGCTCTGGTACAGCTGGAGAGATTCCGCCCCCCACCGGAGCCCTCCCCATGAACCAGAGCAGTGAGCAGAACGACCTCATACCCTTCGACGTCGACCTCACCACCCACGAGGTCCGGCGACGGGCCGAGGTGGTCGCCGCGCTCGGGGACGGATGGGATCCCGCCGCCGTGCTCCGGGGCGAGGACGAGGCGCACGCGCTCCTGTACTCCGGCCTCGACGCCGGGCAGCGGCGCACCCACGACATGCTGGTCGCCGCGGGGGTGCTGCCGGGACGCTCCGGAGAGGAGCCGGGCCGTGCGGCTGCCCATTGACCCCCAGGCGGACATCGCCCGCCGCGCCTGGGTCGCCTGCCCGGCCTGTGACGACGCCCGCTCCTGCGAGGTCTGCGCCGGCCGGCGCACCTGCCGCGAGCACTGGCGCTATCTGATCTCCAACGACGGGCCCGTGGTGCATCTCCAGTGCCCCGGCTGCACCCACACCTGGTCGCTCGACACCCGCCCCGGGGTCACCCGCCGGGACGTCGGCGAGCGCTTCGCCTGATTCGTACGGGACCGGCCTCAGGCCCGCGCCGTCCGCCCGCGCCACCGGGACGGCTTCTCCTCGCGCACCGGGATCTTCGGGAGCCGGTGCGGCAGGGCCCGGTACCAGGCGTACGAGACGAGGAAGCCGAAGCCGAGGCAGATGATCCCGCCCACCGCGTCCAGCCAGAAGTGGTTGGCCGTCGCCACGATCACGACCAGTGTCGCCGTCGGGTAGAGCAGGCCCAGGATCCTCGCCCACGGTGCCTTCGCCACGGCGAAGATGATCAGGCCGCACCAGAGCGACCAGCCGATGTGCATCGACGGCATCGCCGCGTACTGGTTCGACATGTTCTTCAGATCGCCCGAGGCCATCGAGCCCCAGGTCTCGTGGATCTTCACCGTGTCGATGAAGTCGACGCCGTTCATCAGCCGGGGCGGTGCGAGCGGATACAGGTAGTAGCCGACCAGGGCCACGGCCGTGGTCGCGAAGAGCACGGTCCGCGCCGCCGCGTAACGGCCCGGATGCCGGCGGTACAGCCACACCAGGACACCGATGGTCACGATGAAGTGCAGTGTCGCGTAGTAGTAGTTCATCGAGACGATGAGCCAGGTCACCGAATTCACGGCGTGGTTCACCGAGTGTTCGAACGCCAGGCCCATGGACCGCTCGACGTCCCAGATCCAGTCCGCGTTCCGCAGGGCCTGGGTCTTCTGCTCCGGGACCGCGTTGCGGATCAGGGAGTAGATCCAGTAACTGACCGCGATCAGCAGAATCTCGAACCAGATGCGGGGACGGCGCGGTGAGCGCAGCTCCCGGAACCCGGCCAGTCGTGACCGCTGCCTCGGAACCTCGGGAGCCCGCGACGGGTCGGCGGTGCCCTCGTCCGTCATGGGTGAGGGGGTGGCCGTTTGGCTTTCCATGGTCTTCACGGTCGTTTCACCCATGGGACGAGAGTTTGCCAGATGCACGTCCACCCACTGATCATCCCCCGGTCTTGTTCGGCCCGCACCCGGTCCATCTTAGGGAGGACCCGGCCGGGCCCCGGACCGGGCGCCCGCGGCCTCACGAACGGGGCGCCGCACCGGGGCCGGAGGCCGTGGAGCCGCGCACGACCAGCTCGGGCATGAACACGAACTCGCCGTGCGTCGGAGTCGGACCCCCGGTGCCCGCGCCGGGACCCGCGGGGGACGGGCTGTTCTGGATCTCCTCCAGCAGGGTCCGGACCGCGGCCTGGCCCATCGCGGGGACCGGCTTCCGTACGGTGGTCAGCGGCGGATCGGTGAACGCGATCAGCGGCGAGTCGTCGAAACCGACGACCGAGACATCGTCCGGCACCTCCAGACCGCGCTGCCGCGCCGCCCGTATCGCGCCCAGGGCCATCATGTCGCTGGCGCAGACCACCGCGGTGCAGCCCCGGTCCAGCAGCGCGGAGGCCGCGGCCTGGCCGCCCTCCAGGGTGTACAGGGAGTGCTGGATCAGTTCCGTCGCGATCACCTCGTCCGGCAGGCCCAGCTGATCGCGGACCACCGCCGTGAAACCCTCGATCTTCCGCAGCACCGGCACGAAGCGCCGCGGGCCCAGTGCCAGCCCGATACGGGTGTGGCCGAGCGAGACCAGATGCGTCACGGCCAGCTTCATCGCCGCCCGGTCGTCGGGGGAGATGAAGGGCGCGCGGACCTTGGGGGAGTATCCGTCGACCAGGACGAACGGAACTCCCTGTGCCCGCAGCTGTTCATAGCGCTCCATGTCCGCCGTGGTGTCGGCGTGCAGCCCGGAGACGAAGATGATGCCCGAGACGCCCCGGTCGACCAGCATCTCGGTGAGCTCGTCCTCGGTCGAGCCGCCGGGGGACTGGGTGGCCAGGACGGGGGTGTAGCCCTGGCGGGTCAGGGCCTGGCCGATCACCTGGGCCAGGGCCGGGAAGATCGGGTTCTCCAGCTCCGGGGTGATCAGCCCGACCAGTCCGGCGCTGCGGCGGCGCAGCCGGACCGGGCGTTCGTAGCCGAGGACGTCCAGGGCGGCGAGGACGGCCTGGCGGGTTGTCGCGGCGACGCCGGGCTTTCCGTTGAGGACCCGGCTCACGGTCGCTTCGCTGACACCCGCCTGGGCCGCTATGTCTGCCAGTCGTGCGGGTGCGGTCACAGCGTTGGACTGTACCTGCCCCATCTCAGACTGCCCACCAGACGCATGTCTCACCCGGGACACGGACGGTGTCGCCGTCGAGCTCCAGGGGCGCGGAGGAGAGCAGCGGGCGCCCCGGGGCGGGCAGCGCGACCGGTGCCGTGAGGGTGTTGAGCGTGCAGACCAGGCCGGTGCGCCGGAAGGCGAGCACCCCCGCCGGGGCGTCGAACCACTCCATCGTGCCGTCGCCGAGCCCCGGCAGCTCGCGGCGGAGCGCGATCGCCGAACGGTAGAGCTCCAGCGTGGAGTCCTGAATTCCGCTCTGTGCCGCCACCGACAGCTCCCCCCAGCCGGCGGGCTGCGGGAGCCAGCTGCCGGCCGGGCCGGTGCCGGGGCCGAAGCCGTACGGCGCACTCGTGCCCGACCACGGGATCGGCACCCGGCAGCCGTCCCGCATGCCGTCCTGGCCGTCGCCCCGGAAGAACGCCGGGTCCCGGCGCGCCGCGTCGGGGAGTTCCGTCACCTCCGGGAGACCCAGCTCCTCCCCCTGGTAGACATAGGCCGAGCCGGGCAGGGCGAGGGTGAGCAGGGCCGCCGCGCGGGCCCGGCGCAGACCGGCCGGGCCGCCGCCGTAGCGGGTGGTGTGGCGGACCACGTCGTGGTTGGAGAGGACCCAGGTGGTGGGCGCGCCCACGGACGCGGTCGCCGACAGCGACTCGTCGATGACCGCGCGCATCGCCGCCGCGTCCCAGTCGCAGGTCAGGAACTGGAAGTTGAACGCCTGGTGCAGCTCGTCGGGCCGGACATAGAGCGCGAGGCGCTCGGCGGACGGGGCCCACGCCTCCGCGACGCCGATGCGGTCGCCCTCGTAGGAGTCCAGCAGCTCGCGCCAGGCGCGGTGGATCTCATGGACACCGTCCTGGTCGAAGAAGGGCAGCACCTGCGCGCCGATCAGCTTCGCCTGCTCGCTCAGCCCGATGTCCGGCAGCCCCGCCGCCTTGATCATGCCGTGGGCGACATCGATCCGGAAGCCGTCGACCCCGAGGTCGAGCCAGAACCGCAGGATCGACTCGAACTCCTCGCGGACCCGGGGGTGCTCCCAGTTGAGGTCGGGCTGCTCGGGGGCGAAGAGATGCAGATACCAGTCTCCGGCGCCGGTGCGGGTCCACGCGGGGCCGCCGAAGACGGACTCCCAGTCGTTGGGCGGCAGCTCGCCGTGCCGGCCCCGGCCCGGACAGAAGTGGTACAGCTCCCGCTCCGGCCCGCCGGCCAGCGCGGCCCGGAACCAGGCGTGCTGGTCGGAGGTGTGGTTGGGGACGATGTCCACGATCACCCGCAGGCCCAGGCGGTGGGCCTCGCGCAGCAGGTCGTCGGCGTCGGCGAGGTCGCCGAAGAGCGGGTCCACGGTCCGGTAGTCGGCGACGTCGTAGCCGCCGTCGGCCTGCGGGGAGGAGTAGAACGGGGTGAGCCAGACGGCGTCCACCCCCAGCTCCGCGAGATGGGGCAGCCGGCCCCGTACGCCGCGCAGATCGCCGACGCCGTCGCCGTCGCTGTCGGCGAAGGAGCGCACATACACCTGGTAGATGACGGCGTCCCGCCACCAGCCCGCCGTCCGGGCGGCGGACTGGTCACCGAGGGTGGGAGCGAGCTTCTGGGTCATGTGCGTTCCCTTGTAAGTCATCAAATACATGGTCATACGGGTATGCGGTTTTCCTATGGGTGGGTATGTATGGGGGTTATTCCCCTGGTATGCGCATGGTCAACGCGCGGCGGGCGGTCCCGGATACGGCGATCGGTCCCGGACCCGGCGGCCGGCGCGGCGGCCCGGGGCCGGTGGCGCCGGTGGGGCGGAGCGGGGCGGGCGGTGCGGATGTGCCGGTACGGGGCCATGGCGGGGGCTGGGTGGCGCGGCCCCGTACCGGAGCCGGGAGGGTGACCGGGGCCGGAGTCGGGAGAGTGACCCCGGGCCGTGCGTGCGGCGCGGGGTCACCGGTGTGCCGCACCGCCGTCACCCCTTGGTGCCGCCCGCCGTGAGCCCCGCCACCAGATGTCTCTGGGCGAAGAGGAAGAGCAGCCCGGCGGGGATCATGATCAGTACCGCGGAGGCGGTCAGCAGACCCCACTCGGCCCGGTGCGGTCCGACGAAGGTCTGAATGCCCACGGCGAGCGTGTACTTGCTCTCGCTGTTCATGAACTGGGTCGCGAACGCCACCTCGCCCCACGCGGTCAGGAAGGTGTAGAACCCGGTGACCGCGAGCCCCGGCCGGGCCAGCGGCAGGATCAGCCGCCAGAAGGTGCCGAACGGAGTGAGCCCGTCCACCCGCCCGGACTCGTCGATCTCGACCGGGATGGTGTCGAAGTACCCCTTGAGCATCCAGGCGCAGAACGGCACCGACACCGAGCAGTAGGTGATGATCAGGCCGCCGTGGCTGTCCAGCAGCCCCAGCGCGCCGAGGATGTTGTGGAGCGGCACGATCAGCACGGCCACCGGGAACATCTGGCAGAGCAGGAAGGTCCACATCAGGGACTTGTGGCCGGGGAACCGCATTCTGGAGACCGCGTAGCCGGCGCTGGCCGAGATCAGCACCCCCACCAGCATGGTGCCGGCGGCGATGACGACCGAGTTCAGGAACCAGGTCGCGAACTCGGTGTCGCCGAGCACATGGGTGTAGTTGGAGAGGGTGAAGCCCTCCATCTCCAGTGGGTGGGTCCAGCCGTCCTTGCCCCGCAGCGAGACCAGCACGATGAAGAGGATCGGGAAGAGCGCGATCACGCTCGCCGCGATCAGGGTGGTGTGCAGGGCGGCGGAGGCACCCCTGGAGCGGGTGCCCCGGGTCCGTACCGGTTTCGCGGCGGTCCTGCGGCCGGCCGGCGGCGTGGTGACGGCCCCGGTGGTCCGCTGCTGTGCTGTGCTGCTCACTTGGCGGCCTCCCGGCGCTTGAGCATCCCTCGGTGGAAGACGGAGAAGACCAGGAGCAGGGAGAGGATGACCATGCCGTACGCGGCCGAGCCGGCGTAGTCGCGGATGCCCTGGAAGGCGAGCCGGTAGGCATAGGTCACCAGGATCTCGCTCTCGGTTCCGCCCGCCTGGCCGATCACCAGATAGATGATCGGGAACATGTTGAAGGTCCAGATGACGCCGAGCAGGATGATGGTGGAGCTGACCGGCCGCAGCCCGGGCAGGGTGACATCGCGGAAGCGCTGCCAGGGCGTGGCGCCGTCGATCTCGGCGGCCTCGTGGAGTTCCCGGGGTATGGACTGAAGGCCGCCGAGTATCGCGACCATCATGAACGGCACACCGATCCAGGTGTTCACCGCGATGACGGAGAGTTTCTGGATGAAGGGGTCGCCGAGCCAGTCGACGGGCGCGACACCGATTTTCCCCAGCAGGGTGTTCAGTACACCGTTGTTGGAGTTGTACATGAGCTTCCAGGCGAACGCGGCGATGAACGCCGGCACGGCCCAGGGCAGGATGAGCAGCACCCGGTAGAGCGAGCGCCCGCGCATGGGGCGGTTGAGCAGCATCGCGAGGCCGAGGCCGAGGGTGTAGTGGAGTACGACGCAGCTCGCGGTCCAGGCGACGGTCCAGCCGAGCCGGGGATAGAAGGACCCCTCCTTGCCGGAGAGGATGTTCCAGTAATTGTCGAAAGCGATGAATTCATAGGTCGACGGGACCGTGAAATCGCCGATCGTGCGGCCGAGGTTGACCTCATTGGCGTCGGTGAAGGAGAGATAGACGCCCCGGCCCAGCGGATAGCCGACGAGCACACCGAGGACGATCACCACGGGCAGGACCATGGCCCACGCGTACCAGTGGGTGGCGAAGGACCTTCCGGTCCTGACTATGAGGGTGCTCATCTTTCTCCGGTTCGGCGCTGAAGGCGGTGTGAGCGGGCGGTGTGAGTGCGCGGTGTGAGTGCGCGGTGCCGGCGGGCGGTGCGAGCGGATGGCGTGCGCACGGGGAGTACGGGGCCGGCCGGCCGGGCGCGCCGAATCCGGTGGGACACGGGGTGGATTCCCTGGCCGGCCGGACCGGCGGCACGGGACCGCCCCGTCCGGGGAGGGGCGTCAGCCGATGCTGTAGTTCTTGAGCAGCTTGCTGTTCCACTCCTTCGCGAGGGCGTTCAGGCCCTCCTCGGGCGAGACGTCGCCGCGCAGGATCTTCACGTAGTGCTGGTCGAAGGCGACGAAGAGATCGCCGACGCCGGGAATGACCGGCCGGGCCCGCGAAATCGCCAGGGACTCCTGGAACGCCTTCTTCGCCGGGTCGGCGGTGACGGCCGCGGTGTACGCGGACTTCCGCGTCGGCAGGGTGTTGATCTCGGTGGCGGTCAGTTCCTGGCTCTTCGCGGAGGACATGAACTTCACGAAGAGATACGCCGCGTCCTTGTTCTTCGAGCCCCGGTAGACCGAGTAGTTGTGGCCGCCGATGGGGGCCGCGGCGGCGCCCGCCGAGCCGGCCGGCACATGGGCGATACCGAGATCGGCCTTGTCCTTGAACGCCTTGCCGCCGTAGGTGTCGGTCACCGACCACGGACCATTGATGATCATGGCGATCCGGCCGTCCTTGAACGCGGTCTGCGCGGCGACATAGCCATCGGTCGTGGCGGGCTTCAGGGCCACATCGGACTGCGCCAGCTTCAGCGCGGTCTCCATGCCCCTGACCGCGGCGGGCGAGTTGACGGTGATCTTCTCCCCGCCGACGTCGAGCATGTCGCCGCCCTCGCCGTAGAGGAACGGCAGCGAGAAGTAGCCCTCCGGGTTGAGCTGGGTGCCGGTGACCCCGGTCCGCTTCTTGATGGTCTTCGCGGTGGCGATGAACTCGTCCCAGGTGGCCGGGGGTTCGGTGATCCCGGCCTCGGCGAAGATCTTCTTGTTCCAGAGGAGTCCCAGGGTGTCGGTCACCTGCGGCACGCCGAAGGTGACGCCCTTCCACTTCGCGGTGGAGAGCGGGCCGGGGAGGAAGTCCCCGGGGTTCTCCAGTGCCGGGGTGCCGTCCAGCGGCTGGAGGAAGCCGAGGTGGGCGAAGCCGGCCGACCAGCCGACATCGGTGCGCATGACATCGGGGGCACCCCGGCCGCTCGCCGCCGCGGTCTTGAACTTCTGCTCGGCCTGGTCGAAGGAGACCGAGGTGCGGGTCACCTTGATCTTGGGGTACTCGGCCCGGAACGCCTTGACGAGCTTGTCGTAGGTCGGGCCCTCGGCCTCGTTCGACGTGTCCCACCAGGTGATGGAGCCGGAGACGCTCTGCGGGTCCTCGGCCGCCTTCCGGCCGCTGCTGTCGCCCGAGCCGCCGCCGTCATCGCCGCATGCGGTGGCGGTCAGCGCCAGAACGCCCGCTATCGCGGCAACGGTCATACCCCTGCGCATCATGAACTCCTCATTGAGGTCAGGCCCTGCCTGTCCTCCGGCCGGGCTGCTGCTGCGGCGTGAAGCTAACAGTCTTGCAATCGTTTGCGAAAGACCTTGCAGAAAGATTTCGACTGGATTTCCTGGTTGTGACCTCTTCGTGTCCTGTGTATGGCCGGGGGGTTGACCATCAGTCAGGGCGCGCCCTACGGTCTGCTGCCAGGCGGGCCCGGCAGTTGCTGCAAGAAACGGCAGATTGTTGCAAGGTCCGGCACGGCGCCCCGGGCAGTGTGTCCCGGCGGTGCCGCACAGGTTCCCGGCAAGTCCTTCACGAGCCTTTCGGGCACGGCGCGTTGTCTCCCGAGGCCGCGGGGGAGGGGCGCGGGCCCCTCCCTCCCGGCGACCCCCCGGCGCCGCCGGGAGTGGTGGCCTCCCCCACTCGTGCGCGGCGCTGTGCAGCAGGAGGAGATATGCCCGGCAGAGCACTGACCGCCGCGCTCGCCCTCGTGGCGCCGCCCCCGCCGGCCGTCGCGCCCCCGGCACCCCTCGCGGTCGCCGCCCCGCCCGGCGCCGAGGACGGCACCGCCGTTCTCTTCGCATGGCGCTTCGAGTCGGTCGCGGCGCATGGCGCTTCGGCTCGGTCGCGCGGGCCCGCGCCGGACAGCCCGGCACCGCCGCCGCACAGCACACAGGTGCCCGAGGCTGCCGGCCTCCGCACCCCGCGCGCCCCCACCACCCACACCGAGGAGTTGGACCGTGTTCCGTACGAGACGGCCGACAAGAACCGCCGCCGCCCTCATCGGGTCCCTGTGCGCCGCGCTCATACCCGGCGCTCCCGTCCTCGCGGCGGACACCCAGGCACCGCCGCCCCCGCCCTCCGACGCCCGGCTCGCCGCCGAGCCCGCCCGGCACGACCTCACCGGGGAGCAGTTCTACTTCGTCCTCCCGGACCGGTTCGCCAACGGCGACCCGGGCAATGACCGGGGCGGCCTCACCGGCTCCCGTTCCCGGACCGGTTTCGACCCCGCCGACAAGGGCTTCTACCAGGGCGGCGACCTCAAGGGCCTGACCGGGAGGCTCGACTACATCAAGGGCCTGGGCACCACCGCCATCTGGATGGCGCCGATCTTCAAAAACCGCCCCGTCCAGGGCACCGGCAAGGACGAGTCCGCCGGCTACCACGGCTACTGGATCACCGACTTCACCCGGGTCGACCCCCACTTCGGCACCGACGAGGATCTGGAGACCCTGATCGACAAGGCCCATGCCAAGGGCATGAAGGTCTTCTTCGACGTCATCACCAACCACACCGCCGACACCGTCGACTACGCCGAGAAGACCTACGGCTACAAGCCCAAGGGCGCCCACCCCTATCTCGACACCGCCGGCCGCCCCTTCGACGACAGCGAGCGGATGCGGAAGGTGGACACCGACTCCTTCCCGTACACCCCCGAACCCCGCGACCGGGACAAGGTGCCCGGCTGGCTCAACGACCCGGCCATGTACCACAACCGGGGCGATTCCACCTTCGCCGGGGAGAGCTCCGAGCAGGGCGACTTCTCCGGCCTCGACGATCTGTGGACCGAACGGCCCGAGGTGGTCCGGGGCATGGCCAGGATCTACGAGAAGTGGGTCCGCGACTTCGACATCGACGGCTTCCGCGTCGACACCGTCAAACACGTGGACATGAAGTTCTGGACCGAGTGGGCCACCGCGCTCGACGCGTACGCCGCGAAGCGGGGCCGGGACGACTTCTTCATGTTCGGCGAGGTCTACTCCGCCGACCCGGCGATCACCGCCCCCTATGTGACCAGGGGACGGCTCGACTCCACCCTCGACTTCCCCTTCCAGGACGCGGCCCGCGCCTTCGCCTCCCAGGGCGCTTCCGCCGAAGCCCTGGCCCGGGTCTTCGCCCAGGACCACCGGTACACCACCGACAAGGCCAACGCCTACGGGCAGGTGTCCTTCCTCGGCAACCACGACATGGGCCGCATCGGCACCTTCGCCGGACAGGACAACCCCGGCGCCTCCGACGGGGAGCTGCTGCGGCGCGTCCGGCTCGCCCATGAGCTGATGTTCCTCTCGCGCGGCAATCCGGTCGTCCACTCCGGTGACGAGCAGGGCTTCACCGGAGCCGGCGGCGACAAGGACGCCCGGCAGCCCCTCTTCGCATCGAGGACCGCCGACTATCTCGACGACGACCAGCTCGGCACCGACCGCACCCACGCCCGGGACGCCTACGACACCGCCCACCCGCTCTACCGCTCCATCGCCGCACTGTCGGAACTGACCCGCGCCCACCCCGCCCTCCGCGACGGCGCCCAGCGCCCGCTCCACGCCGAGGGGCGGGTGTACGCCCACTCCCGTACCGACGGCGCCCAGCGGTACGAGTATGTGGTGGCCGCCAACAACGGCACCGGGCCGGAATCGGTCGAGCTGGCCACCGCCACCCCGGACGCCGCCTTCCGCACCCTCCACGGCGCCGGCGGCACGGTCACCAGCGACCGGGCCGGGAAGCTGACCGTCACCGTGCCCGCCCTCTCCACCGTCGTGCTCCGCGCCGGGAAGCGGCTGCCGCCGCCCGCCGCCGCGCCCGCGATCAGCCTGCGCGCCCCGGCCGCCGGAGCCACCGGCACCGTGGAGATCAGCGCCGGCGCCACCGACGGGCGGGTCGTCTTCGCCGCGCAGGCCGGCAACGGCCGCTGGCGCGTCCTCGGCTCCGCCGACACCGCCCCGTACAAGGTCACCCACCATCTCGACCCGGAGCTGCGGGCCGGAACACCCCTGCGGTACAAGGCCGTCGTGGTGGACGCGCGCGGCCGGACCGCGAGCGCGCTCGCCGGCACCACCTCGGGGGCGGTCCCGCCGCCCGCCGGGCCGGTCGCCGTCGAACGCGACCGGGCGATCGTCCACTACCACCGCCCGGACGGCGACTACGACGGCTGGGAGCTGCGGTACGGGGACCAGCGGGCCCCCTTCACCGGCCGCGACGCCCATGGCGCCTTCGCCTGGGTGAAGCTCCCGGAGGGCGCGTCGAGCGTCCCGTACACCGTGGAGCGGAACGGCACCGCCGACGGCCCGCCGCGCACCATCCCGCTCGGCCGCACCGGCCAGGTCTGGATCACCCAGGGCCGGCCGGACCAGCTCGACCGGGCGCCCGACGGGGTGTATCCGCCGCAGGACAGGACCAGGGCGATCCTGCGCTACCACCGGCCGGACGGGAAGTACGACGGCTGGGGGCTCCACACCTGGACCGGCGCCGCCGACCCCACCGACTGGTCCCGGCCGCTCATGCCGGTCCGCGTCGACTCCTATGGCGCGGTCTTCGAGGTCCCGCTCGCCGAAGGGGCCCGCTCGCTCGGCTACATCGTGCACAAGGGCGACGAGAAGGACCTCCCCGCCGATCAGTCGCTCGACCTCGCCACGCACGGCCACGAGGTGTGGCTGCTCGCCGGGCAGCCGGAGTACCTGCTCCCGCAGGCCGGTGCGGTGCCCTCGCTCGACCTCGGAAAGACCGAGGCGCAGTGGATCGACCGGAACACGGTCGTGTGGAAGGTCAAGCCGGCCGGATCCGGCAGCCAGCAGCTGGTGTACGCGCCCCGGGGCGGGATCTCCGTCGTGGACGGCGCGCTCAGCGACGAGGGGCACTGGCTGCGGCTCACCCCCTCACAGCTGACCGGGGCGCAGAAGGAGAAGTACCCGCATCTGAGGGAGTACCCGGCCTTCGCGGTGGACCCGCGCGACCGCGACCGGGTGCGCGACGCCCTGCGCGGACAGCTGATCGCCACCCAGCGGGCCGCCAACGGCGCACTGCTCGCGGCCACCGGGGTGCAGATCCCGGGCGTACTCGACGATCTGTACGCGGCGAGGGCGACCGAGGCCGCCCTGGGGCCCGTCTTCGACCGGACCGGCCGTCCCGCCCTCTCCCTCTGGGCACCCGCCGCCGGAAGGTCCGGCTCGACATCGGCGGCGAGTCCGTGCCGATGCGGCGCGACGGCGCCCAGGAGCTGCGCATCCGCGACTTCTCCACCGCGGACCGCACCGCGAGCCGTCCCGGGCGGTACCCCGCCTTCACCGACCGCGCCTCGGCCGGAGTGAAGCGGCCGCGCGCCCTCGCCGCGAGCGGCACCTCCCATGTCCGTCTCCTCCCCGCCTTCGGCATCGGCACGATCCCCGAACGGAAGAGGGACCGGGCCCACCCGGCCTGCGAACTGAAGGTGTACGCCCCCGGCTCCGCCGAGCGGCGGGAGCGCGTCGCGAAGGCGGCGGCGAGGGACGCGTACAA
Organism: Streptomyces sp. CAU 1734; assembly: GCF_039888735.1. Taxonomy (NCBI): domain Bacteria; kingdom Bacillati; phylum Actinomycetota; class Actinomycetes; order Kitasatosporales; family Streptomycetaceae; genus Streptomyces; species Streptomyces sp. CAU 1734. The sequence goes on along the minus strand of NZ_JBDQQP010000002.1, from coordinate 140,955 downwards.
CCGGGGATACGACCCGCTGCACCACACCGTCCCGGAGGCCTCCTGCGCCTCCGGCCCGGAGGGCACCCGGCGCACCGTCGAATTCCGGGAAATGGTGCGGGGGCTCCACGACAGCGGGCTGCGCACCGTCATGGACGTGGTCCACAACGACACCGTGGCCGCCGGTCAGTCGGAGAAGTCGGTACTCGACCGGCTCGTCCCCGGCTACTAGCAGCGGCTCCTCGCCGGCACGGTCGGCTGCGCGGAGATCGAGGGCGCGTCACGGGCGTACCGGGATCTGCCGCGGATCCGCGCCGCCGAGCCGGTGCCCGGCCTCGCCACGGCCGGGCAAGTGCGGTCGGCCGTCTCCTTCCCGCTCCCCGGGACCGGGGAGACCCCGGGCGTGATCACCATGCGCGCGGGCGGCCCGGTCGTGGTCTTCAACGCCACCCCGGAGCGGCGGGAACAGCGGATCGGCGCGGTGGCCGGGGAGCCGTACGCGCTCCATCCGGTGCAGTCGGGCGGTGGGGACCGCACGGTCGCGGAGTCCTCGTACGAACGCGGCTCGGGGACCTTCTCGGTGCCGGCCCGGACGGTGGCCGTCTTCGGGCGGGGGTCCGGGAGCTGACCGGCCGGGCCCGGGGACGGTGCTTCCCCGGGCCCCGGCTCGCGGTCAGGCGGGCCGGGCCAGCCGGGCCACCAGTTCCCCGATCGGGCCCTCCAGCGGCTCGTGTTCCAGGATCCGCAGCACCACGGCGGCCATCTCCTCGTTGTGCGAGGCGCTCACCGCGCAGAGCGCCGCGAAGTCGTGCACCAGCTTGAGCTCCAGCTCGGCGCGGGGGATCTCCCTGCCGTCCAGCCAGAGCAGCGCCGTCGCCTCCGCCAGCGACACCCAGGAGCGGACCACCAGGGTGAGCCGCACCGGGGGGTCCGCGATGTCGAGATGGGACATGATCTGGTCGTAGGCGGCCTGCCGGACCTCGTCGATCATCGCGTTGGTGGTGGTCGAGCCGACCGCCGGACCGCCGCGCATCAGGGCCGAGAAGCCGGGCCCATGGCCCTCCACGAAGTCGAAGAAACGTTTCATGACGCGGAGCAGCCGGGCTCCCGGCGGACCTTCGCGCGGCTCCCGGAAACTGAGCGCCAGCTGATCGGCGGCCCGGCGCAGGGCCGCCTCGTACAGGCTCTGCTTCCCGGGGAAGTAGTGGTAGACCAGCGGGCGCGAGATGCCGGCCGCCGACGCTATCTCGTCGATCGACACATCGTCGGGGGAGCGGGCGCTGAAGAGCTCCAGCGCCACGCCGATCAGCTGCTGCCTGCGCTCCTCGACGCCCATCCTGCGGCGTACCCCGGTCGTCATGCGAACAGCCTACCGACTGCCGTCCGCGCACCCGCTTCGCGGTGACGGCCGGGCCGCCCGGGAGACGGCGCCGCCCGCCCGCCCGGCCGAACACGGCCCCGCGGGCGCGACGTCGGGCCGCTCCCCGGCTGATGTCCACGGGCTCATGGGCTCATCTGCCGGGCGCGGCGGCGGGGGTTCCGCGGGAACCCCGCCGCCCGCTCAGGCGGTGGTCACCCGCCACCCGCTGAAGCGCACCGTCCCGCGCGCCTCGCTGCCGCCGTTCATCGCCGTCATGAACATCCCCACGTCCTGCACCCCGGCCGCGCCCGGCACCGACACCGTGCCCACCCGCCGCCAGCTCGTCCCCGCGTCCAGCGAGTACTCACCGGTGAAGGAGACCCCCGCGGTGCGCGTCAGCCGCAGCAGGACCGGGGCCTTCACCCCGGTCACCCGGCTGTAGGTGTCCAGCGTGCCGTCGCCGTTCGAGTCGTACGACAGGGCCACGCCCTGCCCCGGTGTGACCGCCAGATTGAGGAACCCCCCGCCGCCCTGGACCGCCAGGTCATTGCGGGCGATGATGCCGCACCGCGCCCAGGAGGCCGTGTTCTCCTGCGCGTCGACGCGGAGCGTGACGGCGGTGCCCGGGGTCAGCAGCCCGCGCCGGTACGCCGTGCCGAAGTGCACCGTGCCCCGCCACAGGTCCGAGCCCGCGCCATTGATCGCGAACCGCTCGCCCACCTGCCCGAAGACGGCCGTGTTGGTGGTGAAGGTCTGCCACTCGGCGGCCAGGGGCGCCGCGATCTGCACCGCGCCCGGCTGGGTCACCGCCACCGGGTCCACGCCCTGGGGCGCGTACCGCACGGTGAGCCGGTACGGGAGCGGGGTCAGCGGCTCGGCCGGCGCGCCGCCCGGGGAGCCGGGGGCCGTGACCCGCCAGGAGACGGCGCCGGTGCCGCCGGCCGGCACGCTCTCGACACTGGTCGCCCCCTCCGGGACGGGCGCCGGCGTGGTCCCGGCGAGTTCGAAGGCGACCCTGCCGGTGGGACGCAGACCGCTGAGGTTGCGGAAGGTCGCCGTCACCGTGGCGCTGCCGCCGGGGGCCAGCGTCGCCGGCTCCATCGAGACCGAGGCGTACCCCTGGTACGGGGCGGTCGCGAGGGCCTCGTGCACCCGCAGCGCCACCTTGTGCGCGTCTCCCGTCGGGCGCACCGGATAGGTCCGCCGGTCCCGCGTCCACGCCTCCTCGTCGGGGTACCAGTCGAAGGACTTCGGCGAGCGGCCCTCCTCCACGGCCGCCACCAGCTCGGCCAGATACGCCTCCCACTGCGGGAGATGGACATCGCTGATCAGCCCGTGCCAGTCGCGGTTGGCGTAATTGCTGAGCTTGCCCGCCGCCTCCCGGTCGCCCCAGGTGGTCAGCATCACCCGGGCCGTCCGCTCCAGCTCCACCGCCTCCGCCGGGCTGGTCGCCAGCCGTTTGGCGTCCTCCAGCCACGGGCCGAGCAGGAAGGAGCGGTGGCAGCCCGCGATGGTGTCGCTCAGCCGCATCAGCTTCAGCCAGAGGGCCGCGATCCCGCGCAGCGCGGTCGCGTCCCTGCTCCGGTAGGCGGCCCGCAGCGCGAATTGCAGGGTGCGCGAGCGCAGCGCCAGCGCCTGGCGGGTGATGTCGGTGAGATCGTGCCGGTAGGTGTCGGAGTCGCGCAGCGCCGGCGCCACCTCCAGCAGCGCGGTGAACGCCTCGTCGAAACCGGCCGGGTCGAAGGCGGTGGCGATCGCCGAGCCCAGGCTCGGGCGGCGCAGGAAGTGCGAGTCGAACGGACGCCCGTCGGTGCTGGTCAGCTTGTACGCGGTGGCCGCGAGCGCGGCGAACGCCCGCTGTGCCGCCGCGTCCCGCCCGCCGTAGCGGACGGTCGCGTACTCCGCGAACCAGGCGTCCCGGTCGATCCGCTCCTCGCGCCACGCCAGCTCGCTGAAGAGCTCCAGGGCGACCGGGTCGCGCTCGGTGGCCTCCGGCATATAGGCGGTGCCCACCAGGGCGCTGCCCGGCTTGTCGCGCCAGGCGGTGAATTTCGCCGTCCACCGGTCGGTGTTGGCGCCGATGGTGGTGCGCCCGCCGAAGTTGGGGATGGTGCCGAAGGCGTACGGCGCCCCGCCCCACTCGGTGTCCCGGTCCACGGTGGTGTCGAGATCGGAGAGCCCGTCCACGATCAGCACCCGGCTGGTGTCGATGGCGTTCAGCAGCGCCGGGCGCGGATTGGACTGCCAGCCCAGGATCACCCAGGTCGCGTCCGGGCGGGCGGTGCGGAGCGCGGTCTCCACCGCCTTCGCGGCGGCGGCGACCGGTACGTCCCCGGCGGTGCCGCCCTCGTGCAGCAGATCCATCTTGAAGTGGTCCACCGCGCCGAAGAGTTCCCGCTGGTGGCGGTAGAAGGAGGCGGCGACCTCGGGGAAGACGGCCGTGCGCGGGTCGAGCCAGTCGGGGCGGGGGAGGGTGTTCCAGCTCCCCTGCGGGATCACCCGGGCGCCGGGGTTGCGGTCGGTGAACCCCTCCGGGACCGTGCCGAAGTACCCGGGCAGCACCGGTCTGATGCCGAGCTCCCGCAGCCGGTCCAGGATCCGCGCGCCGAGCTCGGTCCGCTTCGCCAGCAGGGCCGGGGAGACCGGGCCGCCGTACTCGCTCATGTTCTGGAGCAGCCACCACGGCTGGTGGGAGGGGGCGGGCAGCCAGGTGCGCGCCTCCTGGTCCGAGTAGCCGAAGTCCATCAGCAGCCGGTGGTAGACGGCCTCCTGGCCGGTGGTGACCAGCACCTCGTTGCAGCCGTGCAGGGCCAGGATGTCGATCAGCCGCTCCCAGCGGGCCCAGTCCGCGTACGGGGCGGTGTAGCCGTCGTGGGTGTCGTTGTGGACGAAGCGGTGGGCCACCGTCGCCGACCGCTCCAGCGGTCTCGCGGGCGCGGGCAGCTTCGCCGGGAGGCCGAGCCGACTGCCGGACCAGGAGATGTGCGCCCGGCAGGTGTACTTCAGATACCAGTGCACTCCGGTGAGGACGACGGCCGGGGAGGTCCCCGCGACGGTGATCCTCCCGGTGGTCCCGGAGACCCGGAACCGCTCCTTCCCGCCGGTGAGCGCGGTCAGCTCGAACTGCGCGGCGTGGCCGGGCAGCAGCCGGCCCAGCGCGGCCCGCGCGGGGGTGATGTCCAGCGCTCGCCCCGGCCCCGGCGCCGCGGTCGCGGCCCCGGCCTCCGGTGCGGTGCCGGTGAGGGCGGCGCCCACCCCGATCGCGCCCGCGGTGCCCAGGACCGCACGTCTCGACAGTTCGAACATCAACGCCTCCGTGTTACCCACGTCACAGCCCGGTGCGTGGCGCAGGTTACCGGGCGGTCGGCCCCGCGGGAGGGCGTCCGGAGCGCGCGGCGGGGCGGTGCGGAGGGGTACGGGGGCGGGGGCGGGGCGTACTGCCCGCGCCGGGCGGGCAGTTGTGGCGGCGGCGCGGGCGGCGGGCCGTTCCTCCGGCGGGACACCGGTCGGCGTGGCGCGGCCGGCCGCCGGACACCGCCGCCGCGCGCGATCGGCAACGCGACCCGGAATCAACCGGATCGGCCGGGCGGCGCCCCGGGGCACGCGAGGACGGCCGCTCACCCGCCGCCGGCCCGCTCACCCGGCCGCCCGCTCACCCGGCCGCCCGCGCACCCGGCCGGGAGGCGCTACCGGATCCCCGTGGCCCGGTTCTCCCACAGCTCGGGGAAGAAGCGCCGGTGCATCCCGGCCCGCAGATGGGCCATCCCGGTGCTCCCGCCGGTGCCGGGCATGCCCCCGATCTGCCGTTCCACCAGCAGTACGTGCCCGGCCCGCCACTCCGCCCACAACTCGTCCCACCGGAGCAGCGCCTCGGAGAGCTCCGCCAGCTCCAGGATGTCCGACGGCCCGTCGCCCAGCGGATCGGCGGCGAACCGCGCGAAGGCCACCGACCGGCTCTCCCGGGTCTCCGTGTCGAAGCCCGCCTTGCGGATCAGCGCCACAAAGGCGTCCCACACCGTCGGTTCGGTGCTCAGCCGCTCCATCCGGATCCGCTCCCCGGCGCTCAGCCCCTCGGGCAGCGGTGTCTCCCGCGTCCACGGCGCCCCGCAGACCACCTCGATCTCGCGGAACTGCGACGACTGCGCGCCGCTGGCGCTGCCGAGTCCGGCCCGGAAGGCGTGGAACTGCGCCGGCCGGAGATGCCGCAGCGGGCGCAACCCGGTGAGCAGCACCTCGCCGATGGAGAGCGCCCGGTCCATCCCGGCCCGCGCGGACCGGGTGTCGCCCTCGAAGAGATGGTCGCGGACACCGGTCAGCTCCGCCAGGAGCTGGGCGAACCACAGCTCCTGAGCCTGGTGGACGGTGACGAACAGCAGCTCGTCACGGCTTCCGGCGGGCGAGTGCGTGCGCAGGTCCAGCAGCTGCGGCAGCCGCAGATAGCCGCTGTAGGTCGGTCCCGCGGAGCGCGTCCCGGCCGGGGCGCCGGTCTCAGTGATCGTCATGGTCCTGCCCTGCTTCCTGAAGTCCGTGAGCGGCGAAGGCGTCCCGTACACCGGGGAGATCGAAGGCACCGGCCTGGGTGCACAGTCGTACGGTGGAGCGTGCGATGGTCCGGATGCGGTCGTCGCCCGCCGGGGTGCCGTAGCACTCCGCCAGCACCGCCCGGGCGGCCTCCTCGCCGAGCCCCGCCATCCGCAGCGAACCGTGCACCGGACCCAGGTCCCAGTCCAGCGCGGCACGGATCATGGCGGGCAGCGCCCGCCCCGCGGCGATCCGGCGGGACCGGTCCAGCCGGGTCCAGAGCTGGAGGAAGAAGGCCGAGAAGAAGCGGTGGTGGCGCCCCTCGTCCTTGGCGTGGTCGCGCATCAGCTCCCGCACCGTGCTGACCACGGTGGGATCCTGCGGCACCTCGTTGAGGACGGAGGTGATCAGCGTCTCGAAGACCACCGCCTGCAACTGTCCGGCCAGCAGCGGGTCGTCCGGCAGCAGCCGCCGCCCGGCGTCCTGGAGGGCGGTGACGAAACCGCCGTAGTCGAAATCGGGCACCGGCACCCCGGAGACGGCGGCGACCTGATCGGCGAGGTCGAGGCTGTACAGGGCGTGGTACCCCTCGTCGCAGTAGACCTTGAAGGCGTCCATGCGCAGGGCGGTGGGGAAGTCGTACCCGGCCCGGCCGTTGGCCACCGGTTCGGCCGCGCCGTTCACCACCCGGGTCTCCAGATGGGTGGTGGCGTGCAGGAACTGATAGAGGTGGCGCAGGGTCAGCTCGCGCACCCGCTCCGGGGCCAGCGCCTTCACCTCGGGGTGCGAGAGATGCGGCACCAGCGCCTCGGGGAAGAAGATCCGCCCCTGTTCCTCCTCCTCGTGGAAGATCCTGCGGACTCCGCCGCGCACACCCGCCTTCTCGTACCAGCGGTCCAGCGGGCCGGGGGGCTGACCGGTCATGTCCTCACTCCGCTCTCGGGGGTCACGCCCGTGCCGCGCAGCCGGGCGGCGATCCGCCGGACGGCCTCGGTCACCAGCGGGGCGTCCAGGGTGTGGCAGAGCCGGAACCACCCCGGCTCGGGGGAGCGGAAGGCACCGCCGGGCAGAATGCTCACCCGCGCGGTGTGGAAGATCTCCCGCCAGAGCTCCTCCTCCGCGGCGAAGCCCGCCCCCGGCAGCCACCGCCGCAGATCCAGCCAGAGCGAGAAGCCGCCGTCCGCCGCCGCGTACGGGATGTCGTACGAGTCCAGCGCCTTGGCGGCGTGTTCGTACGAGGCGGTCAGCCGGCGGCGACCCTCGGCCAGGAAGTCGGCCACCCAGCCGGGATCGGCGAGCAGCCCGGCCAGCCTGGCCTGGGTGGTGGTGGAGACCGGGGCGAAGTACGCCAGGGCGCGGACGGCCGCGTACACCTCCCGGTCACGGGTGCACAGCACCCCGGTCTTGAGGCCGGGCAGTCCGAAGTCCTTGGCGAAACCCCAGATCACATGGGTGCGATCGGTCCAGTCCTGGTTCACGGCCGGGTCGAGGGCGCTGGTGAAGGAGTGCCCGCCGACGATCGAGTGGGCGTAGACCTCGTCCGAGATCAGATCCACGTCATGGGCGCGGACCACCCGCACCAGCTCGGCCAGGACCTCCGGCGAGTGCACCTCGCCGATGGGATTGGACGGTGAGCTGATGGCCACGGCACGCACCGCCGTGCCCGCCTCCCGCGCCCCGGTCAGTACGCGGTCCACCACGGCGGGATCCAGCCGGAAGCCGTCCGCCGGGGAGAGCGGGGCGGGGATCAGCAGCGCGCCGGAACGGCCCGCGAGATCGGTGTCGAAGGCGCCGTAGTAGGGCGCGGGCACCACGATCGCCTCGCCGGGATCGCAGAGCGCGGTCGCGATGGCGTCCAGCGCCGCGCTGGCCCCGCTGATCACCACCACCTCGTCGGCGCCGACCGGTGCGCGGCAGCCGGCCGCGAGCAGCCGCGCGATCCGCTCGCGCAGCAGCGGGGTGCCGTGCAGGGGCGCGTACCGGGTGTCCTCCTCGGCGAGCCCGCCGAGCGCGGCCCACCGGTCCCGGAGCAGATCCCAGAGCAGCCGGTTCTCCGCCGTGCCCAGATTGATCCAGCCGCCGGGCCTCAGCAGTTCGTCGTACGGCTCCGCCTCGGCGAGGAAGTGGGCCTCGGCGATGGCCGGGGTGTCGCCGGCCAGCAGGGCGGCCTGACGGGAGATCACCGCACACCCCCGCCCGGCACGGCGAGCACGGGCACCCCGGCGCCGGACGGCGGCCCGGTCTCGGGGAACGCCCCGGCGCCGGCGCCCGGTCCGGCCTCGGGGAAGGCGCCCGCGAAGGCGCCGCCCCGGGTGTCATGGGTGCCGGTCAGCAGTCCGGGGTGGACACCGAGCCCCATGGAGGCGTCGATCACGGCGCCGTGCAGCGCCGCCGAGTGCTCCCCGGCCAGCCACCACACCTGCTCGGCGATCTCCTCCGGCCGGATCAGCCGTCCCTGGGGCAGCCGCGCGGTGAGCGCCGCCCGCTCCTCGTCCGACAGCTTGTCCAGCGTGCTGGCCTGGAACATCGAGGTCTCCACCGCACCCGGGCAGATCGCGAAGACCCCGACGGGGCTGTGCGCGAGGGCCGCCGCCAGATGCCGGGTGAGATAGGCGAGGGCGGCTTTGCTCATCCCGTCGGCGGTGTGGAATCCGGGGAACTGATTGATGCCCCCGCCGACACTCGCGATATTGACGATCTTTCCCTGGGCGCGCCGCACCATCGAGGGGAGCACCGACTCGACCAGCCAGAGCGGCCCCACCGCGTTGATCTGGAAGAACGCGGAGGCGAAGGTGTGCGGTGGGCCGCCGGCGTACTTCTTCACCGTCTCGGAGCCCACGGCGGCGTTGTTCACCAGCACGTCCACCGGCCCGGGCAGCTCGGCCATCAGGCGTTCGTGGTCGTCCCAGTTGCCCTGGTCGAGCGCGAAGGCACGCACCCGCGCGCCGTCCCGGCGCAGCCGCTCCACCAGCTCCTCCGCCCGGTCCTTGCCGTGCCGGTAGGTGAACCAGACCTGTGTGCCGTCGTCCCGGGCGAACCGCTCGACACAGGACCGGCCGATGCCGCCCGAGCCCCCGGTGACGAGCACATTCCGTGTCGGCACTGTTCCTCCCAATGTTGGACGGGCCTCGCGGAGGGGCCGAAGGAACTCCGGAGTGCGAACTCACCGTGTCGTGTCGGGCCCCGCACTCTTCCCTGGCAAGGAATTGAGAGAACAGTGCAAGCGGCCTCTCGACAGCGCCTCGCGGGCGGCTGGAAACGGAAGGGCCGGGTGGCCGGGGTCCGGGCGCGCACACGCCGGAACCCCGGGGACGTCTCCCCGGGGTTCCGCGCCCGCTCGGGCCGGAGCCGTTCTCAGGGGCCCGCGCCCGCTCGGGCCCGAACCGTCCTCACAGACCAGCGCCCGCTGGGGCCCGAACCGTCCTCACAGACCAGCGCCCGCCCTGGACGGAGCCCTCCTCACAGACCCAGTACGCGGGCCTCCACCTCGGGCGCGAGGCCGAGCGGGGAGGGGCGGCCCGGCCGCTTCGGGCGCTCCGGCGGCTCGCCCAGCGACTCCATCCAGGCCCAGGTGTCGGCGACGGTCTCCGCCACCGGCCGGCACCGCAGGCCCGCCGCCACCGCCCGGTCCACATCGAGTTGGTACACGGAGCGGTGCAGCTCGGCCGTCTCCACCGGCGGCACCCAGATCGGCAGTTCGGTCCACGGCTCGACTCCGGCGTCCAGCACCGTGCGCGCCGGTGTCCACCGCAGCTCCGCGTCCGAGCCCGTCACCGCGGCACAGGACGCCAGCAGCTCTCCCATGGTCGCCGCCCCCGCCTCGCCCACCAGGTTGTACGCCCCGCTCAGCCCCGCCCCGGCGGCGCCGAGTATCCACTCGGCCAGATCGCGGATGTCCAGATACTGGAGGGGATTGTCCTCGGGCCCGGGAGCGAGCACCGGGCCGCCGCGCGCGATCCGCCGCAGCCACCACGGCAGCCGCCCGACGTTCTCCCACGGCCCGAGCAGCAGCCCCGCCCGCGCCAGCAGCGTCCGCTCCGCGCCGAAGGCGGCCAGGGCCGCCAGCTCGCCGCCCCGCTTGGCCTCCGGATACGGCACATCCCCGGCCTCCGCCGAGCCGTCGACGAGCGGCGCGCTCTCATCGGCCGCGGCGCCCGGCGGCCACGCGTACACCGAACAGCTGGAGACATAGGCCAGCCGGTCCACCCGGTCCGCCAGCAGCCGTGTCGATTCGCCCACCACCCGGGGCGCGAGGGCCCAGGTGTCCACGGCCAGATCCCACTCGCCCTCCCGCAGCGCGCCGAGGCCGTCCGGCGCCGTCCGGTCGCCCACGAGCGCGGTCACCCCGGCGGGCACCGGGTGCCGCCCCCGGTTGAACACCGTCACATCCCAGCCGCGTGCGAGCCCGGCCTCCACCAGCGCCCGTCCGGCGAATTCCGTACCGCCCAGAATCAGAAGTCTCATGCGGCGACTCTGCCCCCGGATGGCCGGAAAGCAAGCCTTTTTCTGCTGAGGGAAGAGCGGCCGAACCCGGTCGGGAGCCGCGCCGGCCACCGCCGGCCGGGCTCCGGAAGCGGTCCGGTCCAGGGGCCCCGGGACCACTCCGCCAATTCGAACCCACCGCCCCCTCCCGCATCACCCACCCCAGATGGCAGCATGTGCGCACGATGACAGATGCCCGGTCGCCCCTGCGCACCCTCCGGGCCGCGCTATTCGCGGCGATCTGCATCTCCTTGGCCGCGATGGGGCATTCGTTCACATCTGGCCATGACCTTCCCCTCACCGCCCTGCTCCCCGCCCTCCCCGTCACGGCCGCCGCCGCGTGGATCGCCGCCCGCCGCCGCCGTGGCGCGTTCTCGATCGGGGCGGCGCTGCTCGCCGCCCAGGGCGCCCTGCACCTCTGGTTCGCCCGGGTCGGCACCGTGCACTCCGCACCGCCGTCCCCCGCCGGACACCCCGCACCCCCTCCGCACGGCGCGAGCGGAGCCGGCGCCGCGGCCGACACCATGATCATGGCCGACGGCACCCTTCTCGGGCCCTCCCCGGCCGCGATGATCGCCGTCCATCTCCTCTCCGCCGCCGGCTGCGCGATCTGGCTCGCCCGCGGCGAGACCGCCTTCCTCCGTCTCGCCCGCGCCGTCGGCGCCCTCGCCTTCACCCCGCTGCGCCCGCCGCCCACCGCCGTACCGCTGCCGGCCGGCCCGCGCCCGGTGCCCCACCGGCACCGCACCGCGCCGCCGCGCCGGGCCGTCCCGCTCACCCACACCCTGATCCGCCGCGGCCCGCCGGTGTCCGCCGCACCCCGCGCCACGGCCCCCGGAGCAGCTGTCTGACCTGGGGCCAGTTCCCCATGCCGACATCAACTCCCGGGACCCATCATGGCCATAGACACCCAAGACACCGCCGAGCAGGACAGACCCGATCAGGGCAGCACCGAGACCGAGCAGCAGGCGGCGGCCGAGACCGCCGGCCGCAACGCCTCCACCTGGAGCACCCTGCGTCCCCTGGCGCTGCGGATCCACTTCTACGCGGGGCTGCTCGTCGGACCGCTGCTGCTGATAGCCGCCGTCAGCGGTCTGCTCTACTCCCTCTCCTTCCAGGCCGAGAAGTTCGTCTACCGCCATGAGCTGACGGTGCCGGCCGGCGACCGGGCCCTGCCGCTCTCCGCACAGGTCGAGGCCGCCCGCCAGGCCCGCCCGGACGGAACGGTCACCGCGGTCTGGCCCGGCGCGGAGAAGGACGCGTCGACCCGGGTCCTGATGAGCTCGCCCAAGGTGGAGGAGGGCAAGTCGCTGGCGGTCTTCGTCGACCCGTACACCGCCGAGATCCGCGGCGAGCTGTCCTCCTACGGCGGCTCCGGCGCGCTGCCGCTGCGCACCTGGCTCGATGAGCTGCACCGCGATCTGCACCTCGGCGACACCGGCCGCTACTACAGCGAACTCGCCGCGAGCTGGCTCTGGGTGGTCGCGCTCGGCGGTCTGCTGCTCTGGGTCGGCCGCCGGCGCACCGCCAGGCGCGCGCTGATCCTGCCCGAGCGCGGTGCCAAGGGCCGGCGGAAGACCCTCTCCTGGCACGGCGCCGTCGGCCTCTGGGCGGCGGCCGGTCTGGTGCTGCTCTCGGCGACCGGACTGACCTGGTCGCGGTACGCGGGCGAGAACATCGGCGCCGTCCAGGACCAGCTCGGCGGCGCCACCCCCAGCGTCTCGGCCGGGATCGACGGATCGGCCGGCGGCGGCGGTGACCACGAGGGCCACGGCGGCGGTCACGGCGGCGCCCACCAGGGTGCCGACATCGGCATCGACAAGGCGCTGGAGACGGCCCGCGCGGCCGGGATCGACGGACAGCTCGCGATCAGCCTCCCCGCCGAGGGCACCGGCTATGTGATCAAGGAGACCGACGCCACCTTCCCCGTCCATCTGGACTCCGTCGCGGTCAATCCGGCGGACGGCACGGTCATCGACCAGCTCCGCTTCGAGGACTACCCGGTCCTCGCCAAGCTGACCCGCTTCGGCATCGACGCGCACATGGGCGTCTTCCTCGGCCTGCCCAATCAGCTGGCACTCGCGGCCCTGATGGTGGCGATGATCATGCTGATTCTCTGGGGCTACCGGATGTGGTGGCTGCGCAGGCCGACCAAGGCGCGCGGGCTGAGCGGCGGGCGCCCGGTGCCGCGCGGCGCCTGGCGCCGGATCTCCCCGGTGGCACTGCTGCCGCTCACGGCCGCCGTGGTGGTCGTCGGCTGGTTCGTCCCGCTGCTGGGGGTCACCCTGGCCGCGTTCCTCGTCGTCGACCTGGCGCTCGGGGCGGTCGCCAGGGTGCGCGCCCGCGCATGACACCGCGCGGGCCCCGGCCTCCCCGTGTCACCGGGGGAGCCGGGGCCCGCGCGTTGGTCACACCCGTCACGGGGTGTACTTGTACCCCACCCGTCGCACCGTCTGGATGGTGTGCCGGTGCTCGGCCCCCAGCTTCCGCCTCAGCCGCGCCACATGGACGTCCACGGTCCGGCCGTCGCCCACATGGCCGTACCCCCAGACGGTGGTCACCAGCTGATCGCGCGAGTGCACCCGGTGCGGGTTGGCCACCAGATGCGCCAGCAGCTCGAATTCGAGATAGGTCAGATCGAGCGCCCGGCCGTTGACCAGGGCCAGCCGCTCGACCTTGTCGATCCGCACCGGACCCTGCTCGGCCGGTTCGGCCACCGCGGGCTGCGGCTGCGGGACGAGCGCCGGGGGCTGCTGATCGGCGGGTACGAGGACGAGATAGCCGACCATCGGCGGCCGGCCCGGCAGGCTGGGCACGCTGTGCTGCGGCGCGGGCAGCCAGGTCGCCCCGGGCGGCAGGAACTCCGCCACATTGACGAAGCCGCTCAGCGGCACGACCTCGTCGCGGTCGACGGCGCGCAATCGATGGCGCCCGGGGGTCAGTGAACCGGGCTTTCCGCCGGCCGGGCGGGAGGCGACGGAGGAGGTCGCCGCGGACGGAACAGCGGAGAAGGAACGGGAGTTCACCATGAGAGGTCAGCTCTCTTTCGCGCGAAGGAGTCGTCGAGTCATCAGGACGGACGTACGTCGTTGCGCGCTGGGCCGAAGGCCGGACGGGCGGCTTTAGAGGGCCTGCGCGTTCATCGCGCGACGACACTCCCGGTCGAAGTCGTGGTGCTGCCGGGACGGCCAGAACGGCTCAAGGTCGAAGCGACCTGTCGCGGAATCCCCAAAGCTGGCCATGGCCTCATTGAATCAGATGAACACCGTGTGAGCGATGGTCTCGCCCACGTATCGAGACGCGGATCTCATCACACCGGCGGGGCCCCGCACGGCGGCCCCGCCGCCGAACTCCCCCCGGGACAGGGCCCATCAGGGGCTCGGGGCGCGGGGAGACGCGAGAGGGCGCCCGCCGTGACCGGCGAGCGCCCCTGTGACATGTCCGGGATCCGACCCGTTCGGGCCGGAGCCGGACGGGATCAGACCTGTCCGGCCTTCTCCAGCGCGGTGCAGCAGGTGTCCACCAGCAGCCGGGTCACCACATACGGGTCGACGTTGGCGTTCGGGCGGCGGTCCTCGATGTATCCCTTGCCGTCCTTCTCCACCTGCCACGGGATCCGCACCGACGCGCCCCGGTCGGAGACGCCGTAGCTGTACTCGTTCCACGGCGCGGTCTCGTGCAGACCGGTGAGCCGGTCGTCGATGCCCGCACCGTAGTTCTTGACGTGGTCGAGCGGCTTGGACCCCTCGCCCAGCGACTCGCAGGCGGTGATGATTGCGTCGTACCCCTCGCGCATCGCCCGGGTGGAGAAGTTGGTGTGCGCTCCCGCGCCGTTCCAGTCGCCCTTCACCGGCTTCGGGTCGAGGGTGGCCGCGATTTTGAAGTCCTCGGCGGTGCGGTAGAGCAGCCAGCGCGCGATCCACAGCTGGTCGGCGACGACCAGCGGCGGCAGCGGGCCGACCTGGAACTCCCACTGCCCGGGCATGACCTCGGCGTTGATCCCGGAGATCCCGAGACCGGCCCGGAGACAGTTCTCCAGGTGCGCCTCCACGACATCGCGGCCGTGGATCTCGTCGACGCCCACGCCGCAGTAGTAGCCGCCCTGCGGGGCGGGGAAGCCGCCGACCGGGAAGCCGAGCGGGCGGTCCCCCTCGAAGAAGGTGTACTCCTGCTCGATCCCGAAGACCGGCTCCTGGCCGGCGAACCGCTCGGCCACCTCCGCCAGCTCCGCGCGGGTGTTGGAGGAGTGCGGGGTCATGTCCGTGTTGAGGACCTCGCAGAGCACCAGCACATGGTCGCCGCCCCGGATCGGGTCGGGGCAGGTGTACACCGGGTTCAGCACCCGGTCGGAGGCATGCCCCTTGGCCTGGTTGGTGCTGGACCCGTCGAAGCCCCAGATCGGCAGCTCGGCGCCGTCGGCGAGAATCCTCGTCTTGGAGCGGAGCTTGGCGGTCGGCTCGGTGCCGTCGATCCAGATGTACTCAGCCTTGAAGGTCACGGGGCCTCATCCTCTGCGGGTGCTGCGGTCTGTCGCACACTCTCGCAATTCGGGATTTCCCGCCCGTTGCCCATGTGTGAACCACGTGTTACGAGGGATGGGTGGTGCTGGAGTCTTATTTGCCCCGTTTGGCGGTACGGGGTGGCCCGCTCACCCTCCGCCCGCTCACCCCCCGCCCGCTCACCCCCCGCCCGCGCGCTCCGCGCCCTGCTTCACCAGGGACCCGAACCCGGCGTCGCGGATCCGCCGCACCAGATCGGCACGGCTCGTCCCCAGCGCCCCGGCCGTGCGGTCGAGATGCCAGTCGTGGTCATGGAGCCGGTCCAGCAGATATCCGCGCCGGATCTGGGCGTCCGAAAGACGGAAACTCTTCAGATAGGCGACCCGCCCCTTGCGGTCGGTGATCGTCTCGCCGATGTGCTGCTCCGGCTCGCCGCGCCGGAAGGACGGCAGAAACCGCCAGAGCGTGAACGCCTCCATCGCGTACACCCGCTCGAACCGGTACGAGGCGTCCAGCAGCCGGGACGCCATCAGTGTGTCGTGCCCCCGGGTCCACTCCCGCCCGGCCTCCACCGCCGCCGCCCGCAAGTCCGCGAGCGACCGCAGACGGACCCCGTCCCCCAGCCGGGTCTCGAAGCCGGCCACCGGGCGGCCGAAGAAGGCGTACTGATACACCAGCTCCCCGTAGAGATCCTCCAGCAGCGAGCGGTGCAGCGCCCGGTAGTCCTCCGGATGCGGTACGGCGAAGGCGGCGGCGAGCGAGTCCGCCGCGTACACCAGGACACCGCACTGGCCCGGATGGATCTCGAACACCCGCAGCGCGTCGCCGAGGCCGGGTATCGCCCACCCCGCGTACGCCGCCTCGGCGCGCGGGGTGAGCCCCTGGCGCACCGCCTCCCGGGACCATTCGTCCCAGACCACGGAGGGGCCGCCGAAGTGCAGCGACAGATAGCCGTCCAGCGCCAGATGGAGCGGCAGGAACCGCAGCCGCCGCTCGGCCGTGCCCTTGTCGCGCCGGCGCTTGGCGAGCCGGTGGTGGACGCGCAGGGGAACACAGGGCGGCGGCTCCCCGCCCAGCCGGGTGCCGTACGCGGCGGCCTGCCCGCCCTCCCCGGATCCCGACCAGTCGGCCACGAAGCCGTGCGGAATGTAGGAGACATAGCGGGTGCGATCCCCGGTGTCGACCATGCCGTACCCCGGCCCGGATCCGCCTTCGCCGTCGTCCCCGTACAGCTCATGGCGGAGCCGCAGCCCCTCCACGGGCGTCTCGCGGATCAGCGGGACCAGCCGGATGCCGCCCCACACCTGGCCGGGCGCGGCCGTCAGTCCGGTGGTGTCGAGTCGGTTCACCGCTCGCTCTCCTTCTCCTGTGCCCTCTTCCGGCGGGCGCCGCCGCCGATCAGCCGGGCGACCCGGCGGTCCAGATACGACTGGAGCTCCGCCAGTCCCGTACGGCCCTCGGCGAACTGCGCGATCTCCACCAGCGCGGCCAGATCCTCCGCGTCCCGGATCCCGGCCGTCGGCACACTCGGCGCCAGCCGGCGCACATCGAGGCCCTCCGCGTCGTGGACCGGATTGAGATGGACCACACTCGTGCGGCGCTCCGGATCGAGCCGGGTCCGCCAGATCCGCAGCACCTCGCCGGCGAGGCCCGGCGGGGCGTTGTCCCAGCCGTCCGAGACGATCACCAGCCGCTCGGGGGAGTCCTCCAGCGCGTCCAGGATCCGGGTGCCCAGCGGGCTCGCCCCCCGGGGACGCACCAGCAGCGGATCGGCCGCCGCCCGCTCGCCCGAGACCCAGTGCCCCCGGTAGCCGCCGGCCAGCGCCTCCAGCAGATAGTGCGCGCCCAGCGCGACCGCCAGCGGACGGCGCCGCTTCACCCCCGAACCGGAGGACGAGTAACTGTCGTCCAGCACCGCGCTCACCCGGCCCCAGGTCCCGGCATGCGGCCCGGCGGCCCGGCGCGCGGCCCTCCGCAGCGCCCCGGTCAGCTCCGCCCGCCGCTCGGCGCGCTCCCCGAACGGCAGCGAGAGGACATACAGGGCGAGCCGGGTCAGCGGCATCACCCCGAGATCGGCGCCGGGCGCACCGCCCTCGCCCCGGGTGCGCAGCCGCTCCAGCCGGGTCATCCGGGGCGCGGCCCGCTCCAGCAGCTCCCGGCGGGACACCCCGTGCCCGGCGGCGAAGCCCTCGGCGACGGTGAACGGCAGCTCCTTCAGCGCCGCCCGCTCATGGCGCGCGCGGCGGTGGGCGTCGAGCAGCGGATGGCCGTAACGGGCCCGCCGTCCCGGCCTGAAGAGGAAATCCCCCAGCTCGGCGGAGTCGCCGGCGGTCAGGGGCAGATGGATGTGGCGGACCGCCGACTTCAGCCCGGCGCGGTACTTCACGGCGTCATGGCCGAGATCGGGCCGGGCGGCCAGCCACTCCCGCTGGATCGCCCGGCTCCGCCGGTTGTTGACCCCGGCCGCGCGCAGCGCCCGGAAGAGCCGGTAGACCCGGGGCGGCGGCAGCAGCGCGAGCCGGGCGGCGATCAGCTCGCCCTCCCGCCGCTTCTGCTCCGGGCCGGCCTCGTCCGCCGTGCACAGCAGCCGCTCGATGATCAGGGCGGCGTTGTGGTCGTTGATGTCCAGGGCGAGCACCGCCGCGTACAGGGGCCGGTAGTTGACCCGCGCGTACTCGTGCAGAAAGGCCAGCGAGAGCCGCTGCTCGGCCGCCCCGGAGCGGAACTCCCGCTGCCCGGTGGCGGTGATCGCCGCGTTCACGAAGAGGAGTATGTCCTCGGCCGCGATCAGCTCCGCGATCCCGGTACCCGCCGCGCCCGTCGTCACCCTGCCCCCTCAGCCGCCCCCGATATGCGTGAGCCGGCCGGGGAATGAGGGCGCGAACAGCGAAATCATTGTTTACCGACAAGTCCCGGAAGTCGCGCCGGAGTCCCGCGGCCGGCCCGCAGAACCTAACATCCGGGCCGCTTCCCCTTCTCCCGCTTTTCCCGCTCTTCCCGGCACCGGGTTCCTCCCGTGCGCGCGGCGGGGCAGACTGGGGCCCATGAGCGACAACCCGGGTGAGAAGCTGCGTTTCGGACTCTTCGGTGCCGGCCCCTGGGCCGAGCACACCCACGCGCCGGCCCTGGCCGCGCACGCCGGGGTGGACTTCGCCGGGGTGTGGGCCCGGCGTCCCGAGGCCGCCGCCGCGCTGGCCGCCGCGCACGGTACGGCGGCGTACTCGGGCGACGACGGCGCCCGCGAACTGCTCGCCGCCTGCGATGCCGCCGCCTTCGCGCTGCCGCCGGACATCCAGGCCCGGTTCGCGGTCCTCGCCGCCGAGGCGGGCTGTCATCTGCTGCTGGACAAGCCGGTCGCCACCTCGGTGGCGGAGGCCCGCGCGGCGGCCGACGCCGCCGCCCGCGCCTCGGTCTCCTCGGTGGTCCTGTGCACCCTGCGCTTCTCCGGCCTCACCGCGCCGTGGATCAGGGAGCAGGCGGCGCTGGGCGGCTGGTTCACCGCCCACGCCCAGTGGCTCGGCTCGCTCTACGCGCCGGACTCCCGGAGCCGGTACGCGGCGTCCCCCTGGCGGCGCGACAAGGGCGGTCTGTGGGATGTGGGGCCGCATGTGCTCTCCGTACTCCTGCCGATCCTCGGCGAGGTGACCGGGCTGACCGCCGCGCGCGGGCCGCGGGACACCGCGCATCTGGTGCTGCGCCATGACTCGGGGGCCTCCAGCACGGTGACGGTCGGCCTCGGCGCCCCCGCCAAGGGAGCGGGCGCGAGCATCCAGCTCGTCGGCGACCAGGGACGGGCGACGATTCCGGAGTGGTCGGATCCGGTCAGCTCGTACGGTGCCGCCATCGGCGAACTGCGCTCGGCCATCGCGACCGGCCGCCCGCACGAGTGCGATGTCCGCTTCGGTCTGCGGCTGACCGAACTCCTCGCGGAGGCGGAACGGCAGCTCGGCCGAGAGAGGGGCGACGCGCCCTTCGCGTAAGGTGCGCCCGTGCCTCTTCTGGAGATAACCGACCTGGTCATCGCCCATGACCCGGAG
Source organism: Streptomyces sp. CAU 1734 (assembly GCF_039888735.1). Classification (NCBI taxonomy): domain Bacteria; kingdom Bacillati; phylum Actinomycetota; class Actinomycetes; order Kitasatosporales; family Streptomycetaceae; genus Streptomyces; species Streptomyces sp. CAU 1734. The sequence goes on along the minus strand of NZ_JBDQQP010000002.1, from coordinate 122,077 downwards.
ACCCGCGAACGGCTGCCGGTCCGCCGTGACGAGATCGTGGCGCGGCTGGCGGCGGCCGGCGACCGGAGCGGTGCCCGGATCGCGGCGCGGCTGCCGTGCGACGGCGACGGCGTCCTGGACCCCGGCGCGGTGGACCGCAGGCTGATCGCGGTCCACACCGAACTCCAGCGGCTGAGCGAGGAACTGCGCGTCGGCGAGCGCATCACGGAACTCCTCGGCCCGATCCTGACGGCGGTCCGCGCGGCCGACCCGGGGGCCCGGCTGCGGGTGGTCGACGTGGGCTGTGGGCTCGGCTATCTGATCCGCCGGCTGGCGGCGGGAGCGGGCCCCTGCGCCCGCCGCGCCGCTCGGCTGCCCGGCCCCGCCCCCGCCGTCGACTTCGCCGGGGTGGAGCTCATCGGCGTGGACCACAACGCCGCCCTGGTCGCCGAGGCCGACCGCCTCGCGCGGGCCGAGAACCTGCCCTGCCGATTCGTCCGCGGCGACGCCTTCGCCCTGGACGAGCCCGCCACGGTCCATGTCTCCACGGGTGTGCTCCACCACTTCCGCGGCCCCGAGCTGGACGCCTTCTTCACGGCCCAGTCGGCGGCCGCCACCGGTGCCGCCGCCTTCTGCCACTACGACATCGCCGCCACCGGCCTCGCCGCCGTCGGCGCCCGGGTCTTCCACCGGGCCAGGATGCGGGACCCACTGGGCCGGCACGACGGCGTCGTCTCCGCCCGCCGGGCCCACGACGACGCCACCCTGCTGCGCGCCGCCGCCCGGGCCGAGGGCATGGTGCCGCTCGTATACGAACCCAAGGGGCGGAGCAATCCCTTCTGCACCACGCTCCGCCCGGTGATCGGCATCCGGCCCGAACTCCTCCCCGGGCTGCGCGCGGCCCTGGGCAGCCGCTCGTCCGGCCGGCTGGTGGGCGAACTCCCCGCCCGCGCGCCCGCTCCCGGACCCGTACCGCCGGAGCGCCGGCGGTGAGCGCCGTACTCCTGCTCCTCCTCGCCCTCACCGACGCCGCGTTCGCCGGCTTCCGCGCCCATGCCGGGCGCAATGGCCGGATCCGCAAGGGCGGGGCCAATGCGCGGGCCGCCGGACGCGGTCTGGGCGTCGCCGCCCCGGCACTGGCACCGGCCGCCGCCATCGGCGCCGCGCTGCTGCTGACCGCCGCCGACCCGGCGGCCCGGTACGCGGAACTCGACGCGGGGGCGCGCCGCATGCTGGCGGTCCTCATCCCCTACACGGCGGTGGTCCTGCTGAGCCTGGCCGCCCACCTCTGGGCGCCCTTCCGGCTCAGCACCCTCGCGACGGTGATCGGCCTCGGCCCGCTGACCCTGGTGCGGCCCCTGGTGGTGACGGCCGGCGCGGTCGCGGCGGCCTGGGGCTCCCCGTGGTCGGCGGCGGTCGCGGTCGCGGCCGGGGCGGGCGTCCTGCTGGTCGAGCCGCTGACCCACCGCCGCTGGTACCGCGCCCCGCTCTGACGCCCGGGGGAGCGCCGTCAGCTCCGCCCGATGGCGTCCCGCACCGCCTCATCCGTACGCGCCACGACGGCCGTCCCGTCGTCCGCCGTGATGATCGGCCGCTGAATCAGCCGCGGATGGCGGACCAGGGCCCCGATCCACCGCTCCCGCGCCGGCTCGTCCCGCGCCCACTCCCGCAGCCCCAGCTCCCCGGCCACCGCCTCGCCCGTCCTGGTGATGTCCCAGGGTTCGAGGCCGAGCCGCCCGAGGATGTCCCGGATCTCCTCCTCGCCGGGCACCTCCTCCAGATACCGGCGGACGGTGTACGAGGCCCCCTCGGCATCGAGCAGGGTGAGTGCGCCGCGGCACTTGGAACAGGCGGGATTGATCCAGATCTCCATCCGCCCACGGTACCGCCGCGAGCCGCCCCCGGACCTCCTCAAACACCGTCTGGCCAGGGGCGATTGTCAGTGCCGGGCAGTAGAATGGAGAGTAGTTCGGGATGGTCCCGCCACCGTGCCTGGAGGTTGCCGATGGCCGTAACCAGACTCATGACGAAGCCGGCCGAGACAAGCGCCACGACCGTGTCCGAGCGCGGACAGGAGCCCCTGTTCGCGTACACACCCCTGAGGAAGCAGCCGCTCCCGGCCGGCCGGCCGCGCGAGTGGTATGTCACCCACAACCGCCGGCTGAAGGCGATGCGGCTGGCGATCGCCCTGCTCGATTCGGGTGTTCACCACCCGGCGACGGCCGACAACACCCGGATCCGCACCACCGCCGACCGGGTCGGCATCCACCCGCCGTCGGACACCACCTGCCGGATGGTCAGGGCGCTGATCCGCTACGGCCGCTGAGCCGCGCCGCCGCCGTCCCCCGGCCGGACCGGGGGACGGCGGCTCCCGGTCCGGCCCGGGGGCTCTCAGCCCGGCTGTCCCACCCGGTCGCCGGCCCAGCGGATCCCGGCGGTGTCCCCGACCGACACCGTCCCGCCGCGCACCACGGCGGCCTTCATCCCGAAGCTCACCTTGTTGTCGTACTCGGGCTCGCGCCGGTACCCCGCGAGCGTACGGATCGGCTCCGGCCCGGCACGCAGCCCGGTGGCCTGGTCCACCATCGGGACCGCGCAGCGCGTCGCCCGCACCGCGTAGGCGAACACCGCCGACCCGATCTCCAGCCGCCGCATCTCGTCCTCCGCATGCGGCTCCGCGCAGCCGTCCAGCACGATGTTCGGCCGGAACCGGTCCATGGGCACCGGCCGGCCGCCCCGCGCGGTGATCCGCGCGTTCAGCCCGTCGAGCGAGGCGGTGGAGGCGATCAGCAGGGCGTGGGCGTCGGCGAACGCGACCTTGCCCGGGGTCTCGCCCCAGCCGTCCCGGTCGAAGTCCTTGGCCACCCGCACCAGCCGGGAGGCCGCCCCGAGCACCTCGGAGAACCAGGCGGCGGCCTCCTCGCCCTGGTCGACGGCCTCACCCAACGGCTTCCCGAACATGCTCACCGCCCGCCGCTCGCCCTCGGGCGCGACCTGCACCAGCAGGCTCTCCACCCCGCCCGCCGAGAGCCGCAGCCCGGCCCCGCCGCCGGTGACCTCCGGCCGGACGGCGGCCATCGCGGGCAGCGTCCGCTGACTGCGGAAGGAACCGTCGGCGGCGTCGACGACCATGAACAGCCGGTCGTGTTCGAGCCCCGTCTCCGCGGCCGGGGCCGAGGCGACATCCGTACCGGCGCACCCCTTCACGGGGTAGCAGGTCAGCCGGCTGACGGTGATCGCGCCGCCCCGCGGTTCAGACTCGGCCATGGAGACGCTCCTTCACGGTGGGCCACTCATCGGCGAGGATCGAGAAATAGACGGTGTCGCGCCAGGTTCCGTCGTGCCGCGGTCGATGCCGGCGCAGAACACCCTCCCGCCGGGCGCCGAGCCGCTCGATGGCGGCCTGTGAGCGCTCATTGAGATGATCGGTCTTCAGCTGCACCCGTCCCATGCCCAGCTCCTCGAAGGCATGCGTGAGCAGCAGCAGCTTGGTCTCGCTGTTGACCGCGGTGCGCCAGTGACGGCGCCCGTACCAGGTCCACCCGATCTCCAGCCGCTCGTGGGCCGGCTCGATCTCCAGATAGGTGGTCCAGCCGATGGCCCGCCCGCTCTCCCGGTGCATCACCGCGAAGGGCAGCAACAGCCCCTGCTCGGCCTCGGCCAGCACGGACCGGAGCGTGGCGCCCAGCTCCTCCTCGGTCCGCGGGGCGGGCCCGCCCTGCCAGCGCCACACCTCCTCGTCCCCGCCGCCCGCGGCGAAGAGATCGGGCAGATGGGCCGGGGTGAGCGGTACGAGGGTGACATGTCGGCCCGTGAGGGTGACGGGCATCGGCGGCTTCGCAGGCATGCACCGGAAAATAACCTTTTTCTGCACTAGCCGCAAACATATTTCACACTAGTGCAAACTGTCCCCTCGCTGGTGGTACCGGTACCCGCCCCTCAGTGGGCGATCCCGTCGATCAGCTCCCGCGCCCCCTGCCGCAGCAGCGCCACGGCGACCGACGTCCCGAGCGTCGCGGGATCCAGCGGTCCGGCCCACTCATGAGCGTTCAGCACCCGCTTGCCGTCCGGGGTGAAGACCCTCGCCCGCAGCGACAGCTCCCCGCTCCGCTCGGACCGCGCGTACCCGGCGATCGGCGAATTGCAGTGCCCCTGAAGAACATGGAGGAACATCCGCTCCGCGGTCGCCTCCCGGTGCGCCGCCGGATCCCCCAGACCGCTCACCACATCGATGGTCGCGGCATCCTCCTGCCGGCACTGGAGCGCCAGGATCCCGGCCCCGATCGGCGGGCACATCGTCTCCACCGACAGCACCTCGGAGACGGCGTCCATCCGCCCGATCCGCGCCAGCCCGGAGACCGCCAGCAGCAGCGCGTCGCACTCACCGGCGGCCAGTTTCTCCAGCCGCCGATTGGCGTTCCCGCGCATCGGCACACACTCCAGCCGCGGATGGGACGCGGCGAGCTGCGCGATCCTGCGCACCGACGACGTCCCCACCCGGGTGCCCTCGGGCAGCTCGTCCAGCCCGAGCCCGCCGGGATGCACCAGCGCGTCCCTGACGTCGTCCCGCTCCAGAAACGCCGCGAAGACCGTCCCGGCGGGCAGCGGCCGGTCGGCGGGCACATCCTTCACACAGTGCACGGCCAGATCGGCCTCCCCGGCGAGCAGCGCCGCGTCCACCTCCTTGGTGAACGCCCCCTTGCCCCCCAGCAGCGCCAGATCCCCCATCCACCGGTCCCCCGAGGTCGTGACCGGCACCACCTCGGTCCGGATCCCCGGATGCGACCGCCCCAGCTCGGCACGCACCCGGTCGACTTGGGCGAGCGCCATGGGGGAGGAGCGGGACACGATGCGAATCAGCTCGGGCTCGGACATGCGGACACCATAGAGGCTCGGTGCCGGAGGTTATGCCCCCTTTGGGGCAGACGGGTGGGGTGCCGCTGGAAACGGCTGCTCAGCACGCCGGCGGCGGGTGAACACCGCGCCGCCCGTTGAACGCGGCGGGCCGCCATCCGCGATCGGATGACGGCACGCCCCCGGGATCCGCGGCGAACCGGCCGCGGCGCCCTTTCTAGATGTCGAAGTAGAGCTCGAACTCGTGCGGGTGCGGACGGAGCTGGATCGGGGCGATCTCGTTCGTCCGCTTGTAGTCGATCCAGGTCTCGATCAGGTCGGAGGTGAACACACCGCCGGCCTGGAGGTACTCGTTGTCCGCCTCCAGCGCGTCCAGCACCGCCGGGAGGGAGGTCGGGACCTGGGGGACGCCCGCGTGCTCCTCGGGGGCCAGCTCGTAGAGGTCCTTGTCGATCGGCTCGGCCGGCTCGATCTTGTTCTTGACGCCGTCGAGGCCCGCGAGCAGCAGGGCCGAGAAGGCCAGGTACGGGTTGGACGACGGGTCCGGCGCGCGGAACTCGACGCGCTTGGCCTTCGGGTTCGAGCCGGTGATCGGGATGCGCATGGCCGCGGAGCGGTTGCGCTGCGAGTAGACCAGGTTCACCGGGGCCTCGAAGCCGGGGACCAGACGGTGGTAGGAGTTCACCGTCGGGTTGGTGAAGGCCAGCAGCGACGGGGCGTGCTTCAGGATGCCGCCGATGTAGTAGCGGGCGGTGTCCGAGAGGCCCGCGTAACCCTGCTCGTCGTAGAAGAGCGGGACGCCGCCCTGCCAGAGCGACTGGTGGACGTGCATGCCCGAGCCGTTGTCGCCGAAGATCGGCTTCGGCATGAAGGTCGCGGTCTTGCCGTTCCGCCAGGCGACGTTCTTCACGATGTACTTGAAGAGCATCAGGTCGTCGGCCGCGGCGAGCAGCGTGTTGAACTTGTAGTTGATCTCGGCCTGGCCGGCCGTGCCCACCTCGTGGTGCTGGCGCTCGACCTGGAGGCCCTGGCGGTCCAGCTCCAGGGAGATCTCGGCGCGCAGGTCGGCGAAGTGATCCACCGGCGGGGCCGGGAAGTAGCCGCCCTTGTAGCGGACCTTGTAACCGCGGTTGTCCTCGACCGCACCGGTGTTCCAGGCGCCGGCCTCGGAGTCGATGTGGTAGAAGCCCTCGTTCGCGGAGGTGTTGAAGCGCACCGAGTCGAAGACGTAGAACTCCGCCTCCGGACCGAAGTACGCGGTGTCCGCGATACCGGTCGAGGCGAGGTACGCCTCCGCCTTCTTGGCGATGTTCCGCGGGTCACGGCTGTACTGCTCGCCCGTGATCGGGTCGTGGATGAAGAAGTTGATGTTGACCGTCTTGTCACGGCGGAAGGGATCCAGCCGGGCCGTCGACAGGTCGGCCCGGAGCGCCATGTCCGACTCGTGGATCGCCTGGAAGCCGCGGATCGAGGAGCCGTCGAAGGCCAGCTCCTCCGTCGGGTCGAACACCGCCGCCGGGATGGTGAAGTGCTGCATCACACCAGGCAGGTCGCAGAACCTGACGTCGATGAACTTGACGTCCTCGTCGGCGATGTACTTCTTCGCGTCGTCGGCGTTCTGGAACATCCAACTCCTCCTACTCCCGTCCCCGGGAGGGGCGGGGTTGCAACTCGGTCGCGACGGCCAGTGCGGTGGCGCGCGCAGGTCCCGACCTTAGGCAGACGGGATTTCTCCAGCATGACCCATTTGTTTCGCACAAGTTAACCGGGGCGGGGCGTGTCGATCTCCCCGGCCGGACGCGCGTGACGTGCGCCACGGCCGGGAATCCGCCCCGGGCACAAGGCGGTGAAACCGGGCGCAGTACCGTGGACGGGTGGACAACAGGCAAGTAATGGGATCGTGGCTCTCGGGCCCGCGCGCGACCGCCGAGGAGATGGGCGTCGACTTCGGGTACCGGGGCAAGGGACTCGGACTGCCGGAGCGGGGGCCGGGCTCCATCGCCCCCCTGGGGCGGCGTTTCGGCGCTCTCTTCGTCGACTGGGGGCTCTGCCTCCTCATCGCCTACGGGCTCTTCGCCGCCGGTGACCAGCAGGCCGCGGGCAACTGGGCGCTCGGCATCTTCCTCGTGCTCAGCCTGCTCACCGTCGGCACCGTCGGCTTCACTCCGGGCAAGCGGGCCTTCGGGCTGCGGGTCGTCTCGCAGGACGGCGGCCGGCTCGGTTTCGGCCGGGCCGCCGTGCGCGGTCTGCTGCTGGCCCTCGCCATCCCCGCGCTCATCTGGGACCGCGACGGGCGCGGACTGCACGACCGCCTCGGCCACGCCGTACAGGTACGGATCTGACCCCGCCCGCCGGCGGGACACGGGTACGAGTGAGGGGCGCTCCCGGTTCGGGAGCGCCCCTCAGGTGTTCGTGGCGCCGTGCGCGGGGCCGCGCACAGCGGAGTGCCGGGGTCAGCGGCCCTTCGGTCCGCCGCCGCGCGGCATCCGCATGCCCTTGGGCATCGGACCCTTCGGCAGCGGCATATTGCTCATCAGGTCGCCCATCGCGCGCAGCCGGTCGTTCGCCGACGCCACCTGCGCGCCCGAGAGCACCCGGGGCAGCTTCAGCATCGTCGTCCGGACCTTCTTGAGCGGCACCTGGCCCTCGCCCTTGCCGACCAGGATGTCGTGCACCGGGACATCCACCACGATGCGCGCCATCTTCTTCTTCTCGGCCGCGAGCAGGGTCTTCAGCCGGTTCGGGTTCCCCTCGGCCACCAGCACGATGCCCGCACGGCCGACGGCCCGGTGCACCACGTCCTGGTTGCGGTTCATCGCCACGGCCGGAGTCGTGGACCAGCCGCGGCCGACATTCTGGAGAACGGCGGCAGCCGCTCCCGGCTGCCCCTCCATCTGTCCGAAGGCGGCCTGCTCGGCCCTGCGGCCGAAAATGATCGCCATCGCGAGGAAGGCGAGCAGGAAGCCCAGAATGCCCAGATAGACCGGGTAGCCGATCAAGAAGCCGATCCCGAGGAAGACACCGAAGGTGACGATTCCCACAGCGGCGATGATCAGACCGATCTTCGGATCGGCCTTTCGCGTCATCTTGTACGTCAGAGCGATCTGCTTCAGTCGCCCCGGGTTCGCAGCAGCGTCAGTGCTGTCTGATTTTGCCTTCCTCGCCATAACAGGAAGTTTACGTGGCCTGCGAGACCCGGCCCGCCACGGCCTCCAGTACATGCTGCGCCTCGACCCGGTCCCTGGCCCGGCGGCGGTCCTCCAGGACCGATGTCCAGGCGTTCCGGCGGGCGGTGCGCTGCCCCTGGCCGAGGAGCAGCGACTCCATGGCGCGCAGGGCGCCGGTGACGGACGGGAGAGCGGTTGCGCGTACGGATCGTCCTGGCGCGGCCTGCATGACGGGGATCCCCTCGGGGTGAATGACGAGCCGGGTACGGGAGAAGGCGCCCGCCCGGCCCGGCCTGTGGGGGTGGGCCGGGACGGGCTGTCTGTGCGCTACAAGAAAAATGGTTGCCTGTCGGTGTTACCAGTGCGTGACCGGGTGGTCAAACAGCGGTGAACCGTTCCTTCAGTGGCCGGGGAAAGCGGAACGGCCCGTACACCGCCCCGACCTGCGGGGAGCGTACGGGCCGTGAGGAGCTGGGGGCTACTGGTGGGTAGTTTCCTGTGCGCGACCTCACACAGAGCGTGAGGGGCGGAGCAGCCCTCGGGCGGACCCCCGACCTACGCCACCGCTCGGCTCCGCCGCACTGTGCCGGTGGTCGCGCTCCGCCTCGCCCTGGCTCCGGCCGCGTGCCCGCCCTCGTACCTCGGGCGGACCCCCGACCTACGCCACCGCTCGGCTCCGCCGCTCCATCGCCTGGCCGAAGAGGCGTCCCGCCCGGTACGACGAGCGCACCAGCGGGCCGGACATCACGCCCGAGAAGCCGATCTCCTCGGCCTCCTCCTTCAGCTCCACGAACTCGTGCGGCTTCACCCAGCGCTCCACCGGGTGGTGCCGCACCGACGGGCGCAGGTACTGGGTGATCGTGATCAGCTCGCAGCCCGCCTCGTGCAGATGCCGCAGCGCCTCGCTGACCTCCTCGCGCTCCTCGCCCATGCCCAGGATCAGGTTGGACTTGGTGACCAGCCCCGCCTCACGGGCCCGGGTGATCACCTCCAGCGAGCGCTCGTAACGGAAACCGGGGCGGATCCGCTTGAAGATCCGCGGCACCGTCTCGACGTTGTGCGCCAGCACCTCGGGACGCGAGGAGAAGACCTCGGCCAGCTGCTCCGGCACCGCGTTGAAGTCGGGGATCAGCAGCTCGACCTTGGTCTGGCCGCCCGCGCGCTCCGCCGTCATCGTGTGGATCTGCCGCACGGTCTCCGCGTACAGCCACGCGCCGCCGTCGTCCAGGTCGTCGCGGGCGACGCCGGTGATCGTGGCGTAGTTCAGGTCCATCGTGACGACCGACTCGCCGACCCGGCGGGGCTCGTCACGGTCCAGCGCCTGCGGCTTGCCCGTGTCGATCTGGCAGAAGTCACAGCGCCGGGTGCACTGGTCCCCGCCGATGAGGAAGGTGGCCTCGCGGTCCTCCCAGCACTCGTAGATGTTGGGACAGCCCGCCTCCTGGCACACCGTGTGCAGACCCTCGCTTTTGACGAGCTTCTGCATCTGGGTGTACTCGGGGCCCATCTTCGCCCGGGTCTTGATCCACTCGGGCTTGCGCTCGATGGGGGTCTGGGCGTTCCGGACCTCCAGGCGCAGCATCTTGCGTCCGTCGGGTGCGACAGCGGACACGTCGGCGCCCCTTTCTGCTATCGCGGCATTCGATTCTGCGGCGTCCACCAGAGTACGCCGGTCATTTGTTCGGCCATACGTCCGGCCAACCCCCGGAGTGCGGGGTGCATTCCCGTGCTCCTGGCTACACCGGTGCCTCCACCGGCCTCGGGCGGGGGTCGGCGTTCGCCAGGATCGTCCGCAGATGGCGCTCCACCACCGGCAGCACCTCCGCGATCGTGATCTCCCGGCCCAGCTCGTTCGCCAGCGACGCCACCCCCGCGTCCCGGATGCCGCACGGCACGATCCGGTCGAACCAGGTGTTGTCCGGATTCACATTGAGGGCGAAGCCGTGCATCGAGACACCCTTCGCGATCCGGATCCCGATCGCGGCCAGCTTCCGGTCCTCCCGGCGCTGGCCCGCGTTGGACGGCGCGTACTCCGGGCCGTTCAGCCGGGGGTCGAATTCCTCGTCCATCAGCCGGGGGTCGAAATCCAGCGAGAGGCCGCCGGGCGACGGACGCGTCTCCACCGGGTCGCCCAGCACCCACACCCCGCTGCGGCCCTCCACCCGGCTGGTCGCCAGACCGAACTCCGCGCAGGCGCCGATCAGGGCGTCCTCCAGCCGGCGGACATGGGCGACCACGTCCACCGGACGCGGCAGCTTCAGGATCGGATAGCCCACCAGCTGGCCGGGGCCGTGCCAGGTGATCTTCCCGCCGCGGTCCACATCGACGACGGGGGTGCCGTCGAGCGGACGCTCGCTCTCCTGGGTGCGCCGGCCGGCCGTGTAGACCGGCGGGTGCTCCAGCAGCAGACAGGTGTCCGGAATCTCATCCGCGAACCGGGCGGCATGCACCTCGCGCTGCTTCTGCCACGCCTCCTGGTACTCGACCGCTTCCCCGCCGAAGCCCAGCCGGACGAACCGCAGCTCATTCACGGCACTGCCTCCCTAGAACCTTCACCACGCACATAACGCGCACCAGCCACTGTACGGCCGTCCGGCCCCGCGTCGCGGGGGCGGTGAGGGCGTCAGCACCGACCCCAATCCTCACACGATCGGATGAATGTGGGGCGAAGGAGGCAGTACTCGCGGTAAGGGCCGCTAAATTCACGCCGTTCCATGAGGGCTGCGTCTGGCCCGGAAGGCAGGAGACCGCACAGCTGATGACGGAACGACCCTCGCAGCGCATCCCCAACCGCCAGCTCGCCGCACTCATCCAGGAAGCGGGATTCTCCCACGCGGGTCTCGCCCGCCGCGTCGATCAGCTCGGGCTGGAGCACGGCCTCGATCTGCGCTACGACAAGACGTCCGTGACCCGCTGGCTGCGCGGCCAGCAGCCCCGCGGGACCACCCCGGCACTGATCGCCGAGGTGTTCACCAGACGCCTGGGGCGGCGGCTCTCGGCCCAGGATCTCGGTCTCGACGCCTGCGCCCCCGTCTACGCCGGGCTGGAATTCGCCGCCACCCCCGAGGAGGCCGTGGACATCGTCAGCGGCCTCTGGCGGAAGGACTCCGGCAGCCACGCCGAACTCCGCAAGATCGCCTTCACCCCGGCCGGTCTCGTCGTCCCCAGCCGCGACTGGCTGATCGGCCGGGCCGACGAACGCGTCGGACGCGGCGACCCCCCGTCCCCGCTCCGCGAGACCACCCCCGGCGGCGCCCGGGTCCCCGCCCAGGGAGTCGGCAGTGTGCCCCGGCAGCGCGCCGCCGAGCGGTCCACCGACCGCGGGCCGGGGCAGCGGGTGTCCGGCGGCGACATCGGCGCCCTGCGCGCCGTCGGCGAGCTCTTCCGCACCCTCGACCAGGCATACGGCGGCGGCCACGCCCGGCAGGCACTGGTCCGCTATCTGGAGCACGAGGCCGAGCCGATGCTGCGCGGCGCCTACGGCGAGACCACCGGGCGGCGGCTCTTCGCCGCCGTCGCCGATCTGACCCGGCTGGCCGGGTGGACCTCGTACGACATCGCCGCACACGGTCTCGCCCAGCGCTACTTCGTCCAGGCGCTCCGGCTGGCGCAGGCCGCCGGGGACCGGGCGTACGGCTCGTATGTGCTGGTCACCATGGCCCGCCAGGCCGTCTATCTCGGCCACGGCCGGGAGGCCGTCCAGCTCACCCGGGTCGCCCAGCAGGGCGTCGGCCCGGCCGCGCCGCCGGTGGTGCAGGCCCTGCTCCACGCGGTCGAGGCGCGCGGCCACGGGGTCCTCGGCGAGGTGCGGGCCTGCACCGGCTCCCTCGTACGGGCCGAACGCGCCCTCGGCGCCGCCCGGCCCGGTGACGAGGTGCCCCACTGGGCCCGCTTCTTCGACGAGGGACAGCTCGCGGACGAATTCGGTCACTGCCACCGGGATCTCCAGCAGTACCGGCCGGCCGTGCAGTACGCCGAGCGCTCCCTCCAGCTCCGGCCGCCCGGTCTCGCCCGCAGCCGGCTCTTCTGCCGGGTCGTCCTCGCCTCCGCCCGGCTCGGGCTCGGCGAGCTGGAACAGGCGTGCGCCCTCGGCGCCGAGGCCGCCCACCAGGCCGCCGAAATGCGCTCGGCGCGCGCCGCCGAGTACGTACGCGACTTCGAGCGCCGCCTGGAGCCGTACCGCGACGCCGCCGCCGTGCGGAACTACCGCGACCGGGTCTCCGCCCTGGGCTGAGCCGGCGGTACGGAGAAGTCGCCGGGCACCCCGTCACCGGGCGCCCGGCGTTCCGTGTGCCGGTCAGGCCGCCGAGGGCAGCGGGCGGGGTTCGAGCGGGCTGCTGATCGCGAAGTCCTGGAGGATCGCCGTCGCCGCCCGGCGGGCCGACAGCAGCGACCCCTGCACCGTGCTCGTCGCCCGGTGGTCACCGCAGACGTACAGGCCCGACAGCACCCGCACCGGGCGGCGCACATCGTGCGAGGGTGCCATCGCCGGAACCGCCTCCGGGGTGTGGTGCACCGCCAGCAGCTCCCAGTCGTCCACCGGGGTTCCGTACAGCCTGGCCAGATGCGCCGCCACCTCGCGCTCCAGATCCGGTGAGGGCGTGCCCAGGACCGTCGAGGAGATCAGCGTCCGGCCGCGCGGCGCCCGGGAGGGGTCCACCTCGCTCATCACCGTCGTGTACGCGACAGGGCCGCCGCCCTCGCCGTCCAGCAGCAGCGCCGTGCCCGTCGGCGGCGCCTGCGGGGCCGAGTGGTGCAGCACCGTCACCGGGTGGAAGCGCGGCACCCGCAGGCCCGGCAGCAGCTCCGCCGCCTCCCGCGCGCCGGTGGCCAGGACCAGCGCCCGGCAGGAGAGCTCGCCGTACTCCAGGGTGGTCACCCGGTTGATCGACGCCTCCTTGACCCGTACGCCGGTCAGGATCGTGCCCGGCGGCAGCTCGGCGGCCAGCCGGTCGGGGAGCGAGGCGGCGCCGCCCGCCGGTACGCAGAGCCGGCCCCTGGCGAAGGCGCGCAGCGCCAGATCGGCGCACCGGCTGGAGGTGGTCAGCTCCGGGTCGCAGAGCAGCGCGGAGAGCAGCGGGCGGAGAAAGCCCTGGACCGTGCGGGGCGGCAGGCCCCGGGCCGCCAGAGCCTCGGCCGCCTGCCGCTCGGGGCGCGCCAGCAGACGCTCCACCGGTGTCGCGGCGAGCCGGGCGAGGGAGGCGCCCAGCCGTGCCTCGTCCAGCGGTCTGGGGGCGCTCGCCAGGGCGCGTGCCATGGTCAGTGCGCCTCTCGCGCTCCCCGGCTCACTGCCCCGGCGAACCGTTTCCCCCATCCGCTGGAGCCGTTCGCCGCTCCGTACCAGGACACCCGGTGCGAAGAGGCGCAGCGGCACTCCGGCGAGGCCCGCCGTGCGGTGCGGTTCGGGGTACGCGGCGTTCATCAGTCTGCCGACCCGGTCGAGCCGGAAGCCGTCGACCTCGTCCGTGGTCATCCGGCCGCCCGGTTGGGGCGCCGCCTCCAGAACGCTGACGCTGACACCGGCTCTGGTCAGTTGTTGGGCCGTGGCGAGACCGGCGACACCGGCCCCGACGATGATGACGTCCGCATGGTCCGCGGTGTGAGCGGTGCGTATGAGCACGTGGGCCCTCCCGAGGTCGGCGCGGCGCTGGTGCGGGGAGTTACCCCGACGCGCTCGCGAAATGCCCGAGTCCGCCTTGAGGGTAAGGATGAGTGACGGGGCGTCGGACACGCGCACAGGACGGGGCACGGGTGCGCGCGGGGCGCATTTCCCGGCGGTTCGGGGCGTGGGGGACCCTTGGGCACACTGTTGCGCCCGGCAGGGCGGGATCCGGCCCCCGGGCGGCCGGTTCGGCGCGGCGGCGGGCGGTGTTCAGGCGGAGGCCGGAGGGGCGGGTGGGGCCGGTGGTCAGCGGGGTTCGCGCAGGGCCGCGGTGATCGCGTCGTCGATGTCCGGGAAGGCGAAGGAGAAACCGGAGTCCAGCAGCCGGCGCGGCACCGCGCGCTGACTGCCCAGCACGTCCTCCGCCATCTCGCCCAGCACCGTCCGCAGCACCGGGGCCGGCACCGCGAGGACCGCCGGGCGGCGCAGCACCCGGCCCATCGCCGCCGTGATCTCGCGGTTGGTGACCGGGAAGGGGGCGGTGCAGTTCACCGGTCCCGAGAGGGATTCGGTGTCCAGGATGTGCCGCAGCGCGGCCACCTCGTCATGGAGGGAGATGAAGCTCCAGTACTGCCGGCCGGAGCCCAGCCGGCCGCCCAGCCCGGCCCTGAAGAGCGGGAACATCCGGGCCCACGCGCCGCCCCGGCGGGAGACCACCAGACCGGTGCGGGCGAACGCCGTCCGGATGCCGGCCTCCTCGGCGGGCGCGGCGGCCTCCTCCCACTCCACACAGACCCCGGGGAGGAAGCCCTCGCCGGGCGGGGCGGTCTCGTCGACCGTGCGGCTTCCGGTGTCGCCGTAGTAGCCGACGGCGCTTCCGTTGAGCAGCACCCGGGGCGGGGTGTCCAGCGAGGCGACCGCCTCGGCGAGGGCCGCCGTGCCCAGGACCCGGCTGTCCCTGATCCTCCGGCGGTACTCCGGTGTCCAGCGGTGGTCGCCCACCCCGGCACCGGCGAGATTCACCACGGCCCCGCAGCCCGCCAGGCCCGCCGTGTCGACGAACTGACGGTCCGGATCCCAGCGGACCTCGTCCCCGGCCCGGGCGGGACGCCGCACCAGACGCACCACCTCGTGCCCGTCCGAGCGGAGTGAGTGGGCCAGTGCCGTACCGATGAGGCCGGAGGAACCGGCGATGGCGATCCGCATGGGCCCATCCTGCCCCTTCGGGCCCTCATGACACAGTTGCCTCCATGTCCGAATCACGTGAATCACCTGAACCCCTTGCGTCGCACAGGTCAGAGGTGACCTCGGTGCCGGATGTGCCGGAAGTGTCGGACGAATCCGGTGCGCCGGGCGGGACGGAGGTGGCGGGTGCGGCGGAGGCGCCGCGCATACGCCTCGCCGAGCTCGCCGACGGTCCCGAGCTGACCGCCGTCGACTGCGCGACCTGGTCCACCCTGCACGCCGTCTCGGCCCGGCCGGTCCCGCCGTACGACCCCTTCTTCGACTCCAACCACCGGCCCGGGGAGTACCTCGTGGCCACGGACGGGCAGGGCGCGATCCTCGGCTATCTCCGGCTCGCGTCGCCCACCCCGCTCGCCTCCAACCGCCATGTGCGCCAGATCCAGGGCCTCGCCGTCCTGGACCGGGCGCGCGGGCGGGGTGTCGGGCGGGCCCTGCTGCGGGCCGGCTGCGCCGAGGCGAGGCGCCAGGGCGCGGTGCGCATCACCCTGCGGGTGCTCGGGCACAACACACCCGCGCGGGCGCTGTACGCATCCGAGGGCTTCACCCTGGAGGGCGTACTGCCCGGGGAGTTCTGGATCGGCGGACAGTATGTGGACGATGTGCTGATGGGGCGCCCGCTGGGCTGACCGGAACGCGGGGGCCGGGGCCCCGGGATCCTCAGCCGGGGCCGAATCGCTCCCACAGCCGGGGGAACCGGGCCGCCAGCGCCGTCTCGTCGTCGAAGTCGAAGGGCGTGCCCACCGGCTCGGCCGCCTGCGGAGCGATCCCCAGATCCGGCGCCACCACACCGGTGAGCTGCTCATACGCCTCGTCCGCCGCGTACCCGAGCTCCTCGCCGTCGCCGTCGAGCTGCTCGTCGAACTCCTCCAGCAGCTCCGCCAGCGCGTCCGGCTCGTGCACCGCGCCCTCGAAGATCTCCCGGCCCTGGCCGATCAGCCAGCAGCGGAAGTAGTCGAACGCGTCATCGCTCGCGCCCCCCAGCAGCACCGCCGCCGCGCCCCACAGATCCCAGGTGTACGCGCGGTTGTAGCGGGCCTCGAAATGGCGCGCGAAATCCAGCACGGAGTCCGGGTCGAGCTGCGTCAGCCGCTCGACCAGCAGGTCGGCATGTTCGTCCGGGTCGCCCTCGGCGGCCTCGCGGGTGCTGTCGACGATCTCCCAGAACTCCGTCTCGTCCATCACGGGTCCAGCATCACGGCCCACGGGGCGCGGCGCACGCGGAGCCGGGCGAATGACGCCCGGAAGCGGGCCGGATCCGGCCCGAAAGCCGGACAGCGGATGTCGGGCATCCGTGCGACGGTCGTGCGTATGACGACAGGAGAGAGCCGCGGGGCGGCCGGACAGCGGGCGGGGACACGGCGGGCGGAGGCGGCGGACGGACCCCTGGCGGGACGGGTCGCCCTGGTGGCCGGGGCCACCCGCGGGGCCGGCCGCGCCATCGCCGTACAGCTCGGAGCCCTGGGGGCGACCGTCTACGCGACCGGACGCACCACCCGCGAACAGGTCAGCGAGATGGGCCGGCCCGGCGAGACCATCGAGGAGACCGCCGAACTGATCGACGCGGCGGGCGGCCGGGGCATCGCCGTGCCCGCCGACCATCTGGTGCCGGACCGGGTGCGGGAGGTGGTGGCGCGGATCGAGCGCGACCACGGGCGGCTGGACATCCTGGTCAACGACGTCTGGGGCGGCAACTCCCTGCTCGACTTCGACACCCGGATGTGGGACGTCGACCTGGACCGCGGACTGCGCATGATCGACCTCGGCGTCAGGAGCCACATCATCACCAGCTCCATCGCCCTGCCGCTGCTGGTGCGGCGGCCCGGCGGACTGGTCGTGGAGGTCACCGACGGCACCGCCGAGACCAATCGCGGATTCCGCGAGAACTTCTACTACGACCTGGCGAAAAACGCTCCCCTCCGCATGGCGTATCTGCTCGGCGAGGAACTGGCCGATGTGAAGTGCACCGCCGTGGCCGTCACCCCCGGCTTCATCCGCTCGGAGGAGATGCTCGACCACTTCGGCCTCACCGAGGAGACCTGGCGCGACGGCATCCCCCGGCAGGAGCACTGGGCGCTCTCCGAGTCACCGCTCTATCTCGCCCGGGGCGTCGCCGCCCTCGCCGCCGACCCGGAGCGGGACCGGTGGAACGGGAAGTCGCTGGACAGCGGGCGGCTCGCCCGGGAGTACCGCCTCACCGACGCGGACGGCAGCAGGCCGGATGTGTGGGGATACATCCTCGCCCAGCGGGCCGGGGAGAGCCCCGAGGTCAACGACTACCGGTAGCCGGAGCGGACGGCGGGCCCGCGTCCCGGTACAGCGCCGCCGTGCGCTCCGCCGCCTCCGCGAAGAGCGCGCGCAGCTCCGCGGGCTCCACCACCTCCGCCTCCGGGCCCAGGGTGGAGAGCTGTGCGTGCGCCACCGCCGGCGACTCCACCCGCAGGGTGACCGTGACCCGGCCGGAGGCGTCCGGCGGGTCCGCCGCCGCCAGGGCCTCCCGGGCCGCCCCCCGGTCCGTCACATACGGCAGCCGCCGGGCGCCGTCCTCCGTCAGCCGCAGCACCACCTCGGCGCGCAGCAGCGAGCGGGCGAACTGATCCGCCCGCTCCGCCCAGAACCCCGGCAGATCGAACTCCTCGTCCCGGGTGAAGTACGGCTCCCCGGCGGCGGCGCCCGGGGCGCCCGGGGTCCCCGAGGCGGCGGGGGTGCCGGGCGGCGCGGCCCCCGGCACCTCCGCCACCGAGGAGAAACGGTCCACCCGGTACACCCGGAAGCTCTCCTCCACCCGGGCGCACAGATACCAGACCCCCGCCTTCAGCACGAGGCCGTACGGCTCCATCAGCCGCTCCACCCGCGCACCCCGGCGGTTGCCGTACTCCGCCAGGATCCGGCGGTCCTCCCAGACCGCCGCCGCCACCGCCGGCAGCAGGGGCGGGGTCCCGGGCTCCTGGTACCAGCCCGGGGCGTCCAGATGGAAGCGCTGCGCCGCGCTCCGGGGGGCGTCGCCCAGCGCGGGCAGCAGCGCCGCCGAGACCTTCAGCCGGGCCGCCGACGCCGCGTCCTCCAGCCCCATCTCCCGCAGCGCCCCGGGCAGCCCGGAGAGAAAGAGCGCCTCGGCCTCGCTGCGGCCGAGGCCGGTGAGGCGGGTGCGGTAGCCGCCGATCAGCCGGTAGCCGCCCGCGCGGCCCCGGTCCGCGTAGACCGGGACCCCCGCCTCCGACAGGGCCAGCGCGTCCCGGGTGACCGTCCGTTCCGATACCTCCAGCTCACGGGCGAGCTCGGCGCCGGTCATGGAGGACCGGGCCTGGAGGAGCAGAACCATCTTGATCAGCCTGGCAGCGCGCATGGCCCCATCCCATCACCCCGGATGCCCCTTCAGAGGGTCAGAGCAGCGGCTCCTGGAGCTCGGTCACCCACTGCTCCTGATCGGGCGGGCAGGCGAGGGTGACCTCGCGGGCGTAACCCGCCGAGCGGTGGCCGCCCGTGTCCAGCCACCGGGCCAGGGTCTGCTCGGTGGCCACGATCCGGCTCATCGGGCCCCGGTGCACGATGGTCGCCGCCCGCTCGATCGGCGGGAGGTCCACGATCGCGAAGTCCGCCCCGTCCCGCCCGGCCGGCACGGAGACCGTGACCGCCGCGTGCACGATGACGGCGCCGTCGGTACCCGGGGCGTCCTCGTAGTACGCGATACCGGGCCCGGACGGAGTCACCCCGGCCGCGTTCAGCCGGGTGAACAGCTCGTCGTAGAGCGGGCCGATCACCGGGCCGATGTGCTCCGGGGCGTAACTGGCCGCCGTGCCGGTCAGCTCCGCGACCCGTACCGCCGGAACGCTCTTCACAAGAATGTCGCTGGTGGGCATCTGCCCCTCGCTCTCAAGAGAGCGGAGTCTCGCCTCGACCTGGCCGAGCCGGGCCGCCGCGGCGGCCATCGCCTCCGCCAGCTCGGCCCTGCGGAGCACGAGCATGCCGCGCAGCTCCTCCGCGGTCACCCGCTCCCGGAGGATCAGCCCCACCTGTTCCAGGGTGAAGCCGAGATCCTTCAGGGCGACGATCCGGTTGAGCCGGGCGAGCTGGGCCGCCTCGTAGTGCCGATAGCCGGTGACCGGGTCGGTACGGGCCGGGCGCAGCAGCCCGATGGCGTCGTAGTGACGCAGCATGCGGGCCGACACCCGGCCGTACCTGGCGAAATCTCCGATGGTGAACATGACTCCCTCAGTGCACGGGTTCACACGGTGTCAGGGTCAAGTCCGCCCGGCGGATTCTCCCGGCCGGCCGGGGCGACGCGCCCCGGACACGCGCGAACACCCCCGGGCCCTGAGGCCCGGGGGTGTTCGACGGAAAGGAACTAGAGACCGTACCGGTCCCGGGCGTCCTTCACGGCCGAGGCCGGGACCTCGCCGCGCCGCGCCAGCTGCGCCAGCGCCGCGACCGTGATCGACTGCGCGTCCACACCGAAGTGACGGCGGGCCGCGTCCCGGGTGTCGGAGAGGCCGAAGCCGTCCGTGCCGAGCGAGGACCACTCCTGCTCCACCCACTGGCTGATCTGGTCCGGCACCTGCCGCATCCAGTCGCTGACCGCCAGCACCGGACCCGGGGCGCCCTCCAGCGCCTTGCGGATGTACGGGGTGCGCTGCTCACCGCGGAGCAGGGCCGCGTCGGACTCCAGCGCGTCCCGGCGCAGCTCGCCCCAGGAGGTCGCGGACCAGACATCGGCCGTGACGCCCCAGTCGGCGGCGAGCAGCCGCTGGGCCTCCAGGGCCCAGTGGATCGCCGTACCGGAGGCCAGCAGCTGGAGGCGCGGCGCGGTCGCGGACGGCGCCTCGCCCTCCTTGAAGCGGTACAGACCCCGGATGATGCCCTCCTCCACGCCCTCGGGCATGGCGGGCTGCGGCTTGGGCTCGTTGTAGACGGTGAGGTAGTAGAAGACGTCCGAGTCCTCGCCCGGGCGGGCCTCGCCGTACATCCGGCGCAGGCCCTCCTTGACGATCACCGCGATCTCGTACGCGAACGCCGGGTCGTAGTTGAGCGACGCCGGGTTCGTGGAGGCGATCAGATGCGAGTGGCCGTCCGCGTGCTGGAGACCCTCACCGGTGAGGGTGGTGCGGCCCGCCGTGGCGCCCACGATGAAGCCCTTGCCGAGCTGGTCGGCGAGCTGCCACATCTGGTCGCCGGTGCGCTGCCAGCCGAACATCGAGTAGAAGATGTAGAAGGGGATCATCGTCTCGCCGTGCGTCGCGTACGACGTGGACGCGGCGATGAAGTCCGCCATGGCACCGGCCTCGGTGATCCCCTCGTTGAGGATCTGGCCGTCCTTGGCCTCCTTGTAGTACATCAGCTGGTCGCGGTCGACCGGGTCGTACGTCTGGCCCAGCGGCGAGTAGATGCCGGCGGACGGGAAGAGCGACTCCATGCCGAAGGTGCGGGCCTCGTCGGGGACGATCGGAACCCAGCGCCTGCCGGTCTCCTTGTCCCGCATCAGGTCCTTGACCAGGCGGACGAAGGCCATGGTGGTGGCCATCTCCTGCTTGCCGGAGCCCTTCTCCAGCGCCTTGAACGCACGCTGCTCCGGCGCGGGCAGCGCCGCCGCGCGCACCCGGCGGGCCGGCGCGGGGCCGCCGAGGGCCGCGCGGCGCTCCTGGAGGTAGCGGACCTCGGGGGAGTCGGCGCCGGGGTGGCCGTAGGGCACCAGGCCGCTCTCGAAGGCGCTGTCCGGGATCGGGAGTCCCAGCAGCTCGCGCATGTCCTTGAACTCGTCGATGGACAGCTTCTTCATCTGGTGGTTGGCGTTCTTCGACTCGAAGCCCTTGCCGAGGGTGTGACCCTTCACCGTCTGGGCGAGGATCACCGTCGGCGCGCCCTTGTGGGCGAGGGCCGCGCGGTACGCCGCGTACACCTTGCGGGCCTCGTGGCCGCCGCGGGAGGTGTGGAAACACTCGGAGATCTGCGCGTCGGTCAGGACCTTCGCGAGCTCGGCGAGGGCGGGCTCGACGCTGAAGAAGTGCTCGCGGATGTAGGCGATGTCACGGGTGGCGTACGTCTGGAACTGCGCGTCGGGCACCGTGCGCAGCCGGCGTACCAGCGCGCCCGTGGTGTCGAGGGCGAAGAGCTCGTCCCAGGCGGAGCCCCACAGGGTCTTCACGACATTCCAGCCGGCGCCCCGGAACTGCGCCTCCAGCTCCTGCACGATCTTGAAGTTGGCGCGGACCGGGCCGTCGAGCCGCTGCAGATTGCAGTTGATGACGAAGGTCAGATTGTCGAGCTGCTCACGGGCCGCGAGGGCGAGGGCGGCGGTCGACTCGGGCTCGTCCATCTCGCCGTCGCCCAGGAAGGCCCAGACGTGCGAGTTGGCGGTGTCCTTGATGGAGCGGTTGTGCAGATAGCGGTTGAAGCGCGCCTGGTAGATCGCCGAGAGCGGGCCGAGGCCCATGGAGACGGTGGGGAACTCCCACAGCCAGGGCAGCCGCCGCGGGTGCGGATACGAGGGCAGACCGGCGCCGCCGGACTCCTGGCGGAAATTGTCCAGGTGGGCCTCGGTGAGGCGGCCGTCGAGGAAGGCGCGGGCGTAGATGCCGGGCGACGCGTGGCCCTGGATGTAGAGCTGGTCGCCGCTGCCGTCGCCCTCCTTGCCGCGGAAGAAGTGGTTGAAGCCGGTCTCGTAGAGCCAGGCGGCGGAGGCGAAGGTGGCTATGTGGCCGCCGACGCCGAAGCGCGAGCCGCGGGTCACCATGGCGGCGGCGTTCCACCGGTTCCACGCGGTGATCCGCTGCTCCATCGCCTCGTCGCCGTCGAAGGCGGGCTCGGCGGAGGTGGGGATGGTGTTGACGTAGTCCGTCTCCAGCAGCCGCGGCACCGGGACTCCGGCGGCCTGGGCGTGGTGGAGCGTGCGGCGCATCAGGTACGCGGCGCGATGCGGGCCGGCGTGCCTGGCGACGGCGTCGAGGGAGGCCGCCCATTCGGCGGTCTCCTCGGCGTCGCGGTCCGGGAGCTGGTCGAGCTCGCTCGGAAGCTTGCCTACGGGGTCGGACATGATCGCCGCCTTCCGGACTGGGAGGGGGTGGAACAGGGGGGTGTAAGGGGTGCCGTGTCTGGCAGGACAGGGCGTGGGGATGCCCTTGACGGAGAACCCCGCAGAGACTGTAAGCCGCTGATCGATGATCGATCAAAGTATTCGGAGATAAAACTTCTCCGTAAAGCGAAATTGGCATGCCGTGCCGCAAAATAGGGCACTCCGTGCCGCGATATGGGGCGGTTGGGGCTGTTGGGGTGGGTGGCTCGTCCGCCGGCCGCGTTCTCAGGCCCGGGGCGCGCAGCCGAGAACATGCGACTTGACGAGCTGGCCGATCTCCGGATCCTGCCGCTTGAACGCCTGGACGAGCGCGTCGTGCTCCTCCGCGTACGACTGCTGGACGGTCCCCAGCCAGCGGATCGACAGCGCGGTGAAGACCTCGATGCCCAGCCCCTCCCAGGTGTGCAGCAGCACCGCATTGCCCGCCGCCCGCACCAGCTCCCGGTGAAAGGCGACGGTGTGCCGCACCTGCCCCGCCGAGTCGCCCGCCAGATCCGCCGCGTACAACGCTGTGACCTGCGGTTCCAGCGCCGAACAGTCATCGGCGAGCCGGTCAGCCGCCAGCTCGGCGGCGATCTGCTCCAGACCGGCCCGGACCGGGTAGCTCTCCTCCAGATCGGCCGCGGTGAGATTCCGTACGCGTACGCCCTTGTTCGGCGCCGACTCGATCAGCCGCAGGCTCTCCAGCTCCCGCAGCGCCTCCCGGACCGGGGTCTGGGAGACCTGGAGCTCGGTCGCGATGCCCCGCTCCACGATCCGCTCACCCGGCTTCCAGCGCCCGCTGACGATCCCCTCCACGATGTGGGCGCGGATCTGCTCCCGCAGCGATTGGACGACGGGCGGGGTCATGAAGGCTCCTTCAGGGGGGCACCGGCTGATACCGGCGAGTACAGCCATCGATTATGCGCCTCGCGGGGGAGCGGGCACTTCGAACACGAGGAAGCGCCCCCGCCCGGTTCCGGGTGGGGGCGCTTCCGCACAGCACTGCCGCCGGGTCTCAGAGACCCAGCTCGACCTCGAACTCGCCCGCTTCGAGGATCGCCTTGACCGCCGACAGGTAGCGGGCGGCGTCGGCGCCGTCCACCAGACGGTGGTCGTAGGAGAGCGACAGGTACGTCATGTCACGGACGCCGATGACGGTGCCCTCGGCGGTCTCGATGACCGCCGGGCGCTTGACCGTCGCGCCGATGCCCAGGATGGCGGCCTGGTTCGGCGGCACGATCACGGTGTCGAAGAGCGCACCGCGCGAACCGGTGTTGCTGATCGTGAAGGTCGCGCCCGCCAGGTCGTCCGGCCGGATCTTGTTGGAGCGCACGGCCCCCGCGAGTTCCGCCGTCTTCTTGGCGATGCCGGCGATGTTCAGATCGCCCGCGCCCTTGATGACCGGCGTCATCAGACCCTTCTCGGAGTCCACGGCGATGCCGATGTTCTCCGAGTCGAAGTACGTGATGGTGCCCTCGTCCTCGTTGATCCGGGCGTTGATGATCGGGTGCGCCTTCAGGGCCTGCGCCGCCGCCTTCACGAAGAAGGGCATCGGCGACAGCTTGACGCCCTCGCGGGCGGCGAAGCTGTTCTTGGCCTGGTTGCGCAGCCGCATCAGCTTGGTGATGTCGACCTCGACCACCGAGGTCAGCTGCGCCTGGCTGTGCAGCGCCTTCATCATGTTGTCGCCGATGAGCTTGCGCATCCGGGTCATCTTGACCGTCTGGCCGCGCAGCGGGGAGACCTCCAGGGCGGGGGTCTTCGCGGCGGCGGCCGGTGCGGCGGCGGGCGCCGCCGGAGCCGGTGCGGCGGCCTTGGCGGCCGCGGCAGCCGCTGCCTCGGCGGCGGAGATGACGTCCTGCTTGCGGATGCGGCCGCCGACGCCGGTGCCCTTGACCTCGGAGAGGTTCACGCTGTTCTCGGCGGCGAGCTTGCGGACCAGGGGGGTCACGTAAGCGTCACCGGAGGGGACAGCCACAGGCGCGGCGGGAGCGGCGGGAGCCGGAGCCGGTGCCGGGGCGGCGGCCGGAGCCGGAGCCGGAGCGGCCGGAGCGGGCGCCGGGGCCTGCTGAACCGGGGCGGGCGCGGGCGCGGGAGCCGGAGCCGGAGCCGGGGTGGGCTCCGGTGCCGGTGCCGGTGCCGGTGCCGGGGCGGCGGGCTGGGCGGGTGCGGCCGGAGCCGTACCCGGAGCACCGATGACGGCCAGCTTGGCGCCGACCTCGGCGGTCTCGTCCTCGCCGACCGTGATCTCCAGCAGCACACCGGCGACGGGCGCCGGGATCTCGGTGTCGACCTTGTCGGTGGACACCTCCAGCAGCGGCTCATCGGCCTCGACCGAGTCGCCGACCTCCTTCAGCCAGCGGGTGACGGTGCCCTCGGTGACGCTCTCGCCGAGGGCCGGGAGGGTGACGTCCGTACCGCTCGCACCGCCCGCGGGCGCGGCCGGAGCCGGTTCCGGAGCGGCGGCCGGGGCCTCGGCGGCGGGTGCCTCGGCGGCCGGCGCGGGGGCCGGCTCCGGGGCGGCGGCGGGCTCCGGGGCGGCGGCCGGGGCCGGGGCCTCGGCGGCGGGAGCCTCGGCGGCGGCGGGCGCGCCCGAGCCGTCGTCGATGATCGCCAGCTCGGCGCCGACCTCGACGGTCTCGTCCTCGGCGACCTTGATGGACGCCAGAATGCCCGAGGCGGGGGCCGGGATCTCGGTGTCGACCTTGTCGGTCGAGACCTCCAGCAACGGCTCATCGGCCTCGACGCGCTCGCCCTCGGCCTTGAGCCAGCGGGTGACAGTGCCCTCCGTGACGCTCTCGCCGAGCGCCGGCAGGGTTACGGAAACCGACATGGTTTCAGTTGCTCCTAACGATGGGGTCTCCCCAGCTCAAGCGAAGCGCGAGCGTGGGGGAAGTGCGGAAGTGGTCGTCGCGCCCGAGCGGGTCAGTCATGCGCGTGCAGCGGCTTGCCGGCCAGGGCCAGGTGGGCCTCGCCGAGCGCCTCGTTCTGCGTCGGGTGCGCGTGGATGAGCTGCGCGACCTCGGCCGGCAGCGCCTCCCAGTTGTAGATCAGCTGCGCTTCGCCGATCTGCTCGCCCATCCGGTCACCGACCATGTGGACGCCGACCACGGCACCGTCCTTGACCTGGACGAGCTTGATCTCGCCCTGGGTCTTCAGGATCCTGCTCTTGCCGTTGCCCCCGAGGTTGTACTTGAGGACGACGACCTTGTCCGCACCGTGGACCTCCTTGGCCTTCGCCTCGGTCAGGCCGACGGAGGCGACCTCGGGGTGGCAGTACGTCACCCGGGGCACGCCGTCGTAGTCGATCGGGACGGTCTTCAGACCGGCCAGACGCTCCGCCACCAGGATGCCCTCGGCGAAGCCGACGTGCGCGAGCTGGAGGGTGGGAACGAGGTCGCCGACGGCGGAGATCGTCGGGATGTTGGTCTGCATGTACCCGTCCACGAGGACATGGCCGCGCTCGATGGCGACGCCCTGCTCCTCGTAGCCGAGACCGGCCGAGACCGGGCCGCGGCCGACCGCGACCAGCAGCACCTCGGCCTCGAAGGTCTTGCCGTCCGCCAGCGTGACGCGGACGCCGTTCTCGGTGTACTCGGCCTTCTCGAAGAAGGTGCCGAGGTTGAACTTGATGCCGCGCTTGCGGAACGCGCGCTCAAGAAGCTTGGAGCTGTTCTCGTCCTCGGCCGGGACCAGGTGCTTCAGGCCCTCGATCACGGTCACATCGGCGCCGAAGGACTTCCAGGCGGAAGCGAACTCGACACCGATGACGCCGCCGCCCAGCACGATCGCGGACTGCGGTACGCGGTCCAGCTTCAGCGCGTGGTCG
This sequence comes from Streptomyces sp. CAU 1734, assembly GCF_039888735.1. Classification (NCBI taxonomy): domain Bacteria; kingdom Bacillati; phylum Actinomycetota; class Actinomycetes; order Kitasatosporales; family Streptomycetaceae; genus Streptomyces; species Streptomyces sp. CAU 1734. The sequence continues at coordinate 96,356 of NZ_JBDQQP010000002.1, read as the reverse complement.
GAGGAGATGATGCGGTTGCCGTCGATCTCCAGGCCCGGCAGCGACTTCGGTACGGAGCCGGTCGCCAGCAGAATGTGACGGCCCTCCACCCGGGTGCCGTTGACATCGACGGAGGTCGGCGAGGAGAGCCGGCCCGCACCTTCGATGACGGTGACCTTGCGGGAGGCGATCAGGCCGGTCAGACCCTTGTAGAGGCCCGAGATCACGTCGTCCTTGTACTTGTGGACGGCCGCGATGTCGATGCCCTGGAAGGTGGCGAGAACTCCGAACTGCTCGGACTCGCGCGCCTGGTCGGCGATCTCACCGGCGTGCAGCAGCGCCTTGGTGGGGATGCAACCCTGGTGCAGGCAGGTGCCGCCGACCTTGTCCTTCTCGATCAGGGCGACGTCCAGGCCCAGCTGAGCCCCGCGCAGCGCCGCAGCGTAACCGCCGCTACCGCCGCCGAGGATCACTAGGTCGAAAACGGTGCTGGCGTCGTTCGCCACGTCACGTCCTCCATGCATGTGCGCCGGCGCCGGGATCCCCTCTGTCCCGGGGGAACCGGCCGTTCGGCTGGTGTGCGGCCGCTGATTCGTCGGCCCTCTGGTCGGGGCCCTGTCCTGCCGAGAACCCATCTTTGCACTTGTTGGCCGAAGAAGGGACGCGGGGCAGGGGTCTGAGGGCGTCTGATCGATCACCCCAAGGGTTACCGGTCCGTAGCAACGGTTCCGGGGCACCCTCTGATTCCGTCCCCGGAGGCGGTTTCACAGAGAGCGAACGGCCCCTTCGGGGTCCGGTCCGCCACCGTCACCGAGGGGCGCCGGGGGCGATCGCCGGGTGATGGCGGCGGTGACCGCGGGACGCCGGGGGCGATCGCCGGGTGATGGCGGCGGTGACCGCGGGGCGACGGGGCGTGAGGGCGGCGGTGACCGGGGGGCGACGGCGGGTGAGGGCGTACGGCCCCGGCTTCGAGCCCGGCTCCAGCGCGGGTACGGGTCCGGCACCAGCGGGAGGGGGGACGCGTACGGCCCCGGGCCGATGCGTGGCCCGGGGCCGTACCCGTGTCTCCGTGTCCCGCGCCTCCGCGTACCCGGTGTACTCGGTCCGGTTCCCCGGGGCGGCCGTCCGCCGATGTCGGCCGCCCCGGGGAAATCCGTCCCTGTGGTCATCCGTCCCGGGGATCACCCCGGTCCGGAGGTCACCCGCCTCGCGGGTGTCCCGGTGCGGTCAGCCGAGGTCGCCGGCGCCGATCCGCTCCGCCAGCCGGACCAGGGTGCGCACCGAGGAGCCGGTGCCGCCCTTGGGGGTGTAGCCGTACGGCGCGCCCTCGTGGAAGGCCGGGCCCGCGATGTCCAGGTGCGCCCAGCTGATGCCCTCGCCCACGAACTCCTTCAGGAAGAGCCCGGCCACCAGGCCGCCGCCCATCCGCTCGCCCATGTTGGCGATGTCGGCGGTCGGGGAGTCCATGCCCTTGCGCAGGTCCGCCGGGAGCGGCATCGGCCAGGACTGCTCGCCGACCTCCTCCGCGGTCTCGTGGACGGCGGTCCGGAAGGCGTCGTCGTTGCTCATGATGCCGAAGGTGCGGTTGCCGAGGGCGACCATCATCGCGCCGGTCAGGGTCGCGACGTTCACGATCGCGTCCGGCTTCTCCTCGGACGCCTTCCACAGGGCGTCCGCGAGCACCAGCCGGCCCTCGGCGTCGGTGTTGAGCACCTCCACCGTCTTGCCGCTGTACATGCGCAGCACGTCGCCGGGCCGGGTGGCGCTGCCGGACGGCATGTTCTCGGCGAGCGCCAGCCAGCCGGTGACATTGACCGGGAGGCCGAGCCGGGCGGCGGCGATGACGGCCGCGAACACGGCGGCGGCACCGGCCATGTCGCACTTCATGGTCTCGTTGTGACCGGCCGGCTTGAGGGAGATGCCGCCCGAGTCGTAGGTGATGCCCTTGCCGACCAGGGCGAGGGTCTTGGAGTCCTTGGCGTGGGTGTAGGTGAGCTTCACCAGCCGGGGCGGGTTCTGCGAGCCCTGGCCGACGCCGAGGATGCCGCCGAAGCCGCCCTTGAGGAGCGCCTTCTCGTCCAGCACCTGAACCTTGACACCGACCTCCTTGGCGGCGGCGGAGGCCACCGCGGCGAACGCCTCGGGGGTGAGGTCGTTCGGCGGGGTGTTGACCAGGTCGCGGGCGCGGTTGATCTCCTCGGTCACCGCGATGGCGCGCTCGGCGGCGGCCTTGTAGGCCTTGTCGCGCGGCTTGGCGCCCAGCAGGGCGACCTCGGCGAGCGGACCCTTGGGGCCGCCGTCCTTCTTGCCGCCGCCCTGGTAGGCGGTGAAGGCGTACGCGCCCAGCAGCGCGCCCTCGGCGATCGCCTCGGCGTCCTCGGTGGCCTCGATCGGCAGCGCGAACGCGGCCTTCTTCGCCCCGGCCAGCGTGCGGGCGGCGGCACCGGCCGCGCGGCGCAGCGTCTCGGCGGCGTACGCCTCGTCCTTGGCGGGGGCGGCACCGAGGCCGACCGCGATGACCACCGGCGTCTTGAGCCCGGCCGGCGAGGGAAGCTTGGTCACCTCGCCCTCGGCACCCGAGGCACCGAGGGTCTCCAGGACGGCGGCGAGCTTTCCGTCGAACGCCTTGTCCACGGCCTCCGCGCCCGGTGCGACGACCGGACCCTTGGCGCCCTTCGCGACCCCGACGACAAGGGCGTCGGCGCGCAGCGTCGCGGCGCCGGCAGTGCTGAGAGTGAGAGCAGTCACGGTGGTGAAATCTCGCTTCCGTTGAGTTCCTGGGCCTTTCGGGCCCGTTGTGGGGATAGGTCGACATCCCGCCCGGGGAGAGCCTACGCGCGGTCACATTCCCGTCCCACGGCGGCGGTGGCCCCGCACCCGCCGTCCGGCCGGGCCGGCTCCGCCCCGGGCCCTTGCGGGCCGGGCCCGCCGGGCACTCCGGCACCCCGGCGCGCGGGCGCCGCGCACATCCGTACGCCCCGGGGGCACGGCTGTGCGCCGGGGTGACGCCGTGTACGGAGGGTGGTGAAGCGGCGGCGGATTCCCCCGGGCGCCGGCGCCCAACGGCCGCGCCCGGCAGGGACGATGACCCCCGGCCCCGAGAGGTGTCCGGCCCGGTCCGATCCACACCGCGCGGCGCCCGGAGCGGGCCCGGCGGCGGCGTCCCGCGCGGTGCGCGTCCGGTGGCGTCCGGTTCCGCGGGTGCGCGTCCGGTGACGGAGCCCCGCTTCGCAGCCGGCCGGCGGCGGCTCGTCCGGTACGCGTCGGGCGGCGTGCGGCCCGATGCGACGCGGACCCGGCGGCCCGCCGCCGTACTCCGCGCGATCTTCCCGACCGGGACGCCCCCGACGGCGATGGACCGACCGCCCGCCCGGCACGGTGCGGTCCCGGGGACATCCGGCCTGCTCCGCACCGGACCCGGGGCGTCCCGCCGCCCTCGGGCGGGGCCGGGCCGGTTCAGCCCAGGAGGAGTACGACCAGGCAGACCGTCGCCGCGGTCTCCGCCAGGCCGCCGAAGACATCGCCCGTCACCCCGCCGAACCGCCGGACGCAGTGCCGCGACAGCAGCTCCGCCGCCGCGAGCCCGGCGAGGACGGCCAGGGCCTGCCGGAGGGCGGCCGGGCCGCCGAGGGCCGCGCCGGCGCCCGCGCAGGCCGCCGTCACCACCGCGGTCACCAGGAGGGCGGCGGATACCGGGACGGTCTCCGCGACCGCCGCGCCCAGGCCCTCGGGCCGGGCGGCCGGCACTCCCGCCCGGGCCGCGAGGGTGAGGGCGAGACGGGCCGTCACCCCGGCCGTGAGGGCGCCGAGCGCGCCGTGCGCCCAGCTCTCCCCGTACAGCTCGGCGAGGGCCGCGACCTGCGCGAGCAGCACGAGGAGCAGGGTGATGACACCGAACGGCCCGATGTCCGACTGCTTCATGATCCGCAGCGCGTCCCCGGCGGGCTTCCCGCTGCCGAGACCGTCGGCGGTGTCGGCGAGGCCGTCGAGATGGAGCCCCCGGGTGAGGACGGCGGGCACGGCGACGGCCGCCACGGCGGCGAGCGGCGGCCCGGTGCCCGCCAGGAGGAGCAGTCCGCCGGCCGCCGCCGCGAGAAGCCCCGCCACCGCCCCGGCGAGCGGGGCGCAGAGCATGCCCGCGCGTGCCGCCCCCCGGTCCCAGCGGGTGACCCGGACCGGCAGCACCGTCAGGGTGCCGAAGGCGAAACGTATCCCGGCCGCCGCGGAGGGGCCCCTCACTTCATCGTCCACCGCCGCAGGGTAGCCCGGACGCCACTGCGCAGGGCGAATGGTGACGCAGGGGATAAATTGCGCATACATCATGTGCTGCTGCCGGAACGGACGGGGACGATCTGCATGGGCGGCTGGTTCCGGGAGAACATCCTCGACGCCGGGAAGCTCCCGACGCTGCTGGCCCTCGCCTCCTTCGTGCTCACCTTCCTCATCACCCGCACGGTCACCCGGCTGATCAGGGCCGGCCGCGGGCCGTTCCGGAACATCACCCCCGGCGGGATGCACATCCACCATGTGGTTCCGGGGGTCGTGCTGATGGTCGTCGGCGGCTTCGGCGCGGTCGGCAGCGGCCGGTACGGGGTCGCCGCGAGTGTCTGCGCGGTCGTCTTCGGCATCGGCGCGGGGCTGGTGCTCGACGAGTTCGCGCTGATCGTGCACATTCACGACGTCTACTGGAGCGAGGAGGGCCGCCAGAGCGTGGAGGTGGTCATCCTCGCCACCGCCCTCGCCTCGCTGGTGCTCAGCGGTTTCTCCCCGCTCGGCGTGGACACGCTCTCCCCGGACGAGCGCGAGGACCGTGTCACCGTCGTCGCGACCCTGGTGGTGAACTTCCTGCTGGTGCTGATCACCCTCGCCAAGGGCAAGCTCCGGATGGCGCTCATCGGGGTGCTGGTCCCCTTCGTGGCGGTCTTCGGAGCGGTACGGCTGGCCCGGCCCGGCTCCCTGTGGGCCCGCCGCTTCTACCGCGGACGCCACCGGGCCCGCGCCCGGGCCGCCCTGCGCTCCTACCGCCACGACCGCCGCTGGGACCGGCCGCGCCGCCGGCTCCAGGATCTGATCGGCGGCGCCCCGGACCGGGCGGACTAACCCTTCGAAACCGGGCGGACTAACCCTTCGAACCGGCTTCCGAACCCGCTTCCGCCTGGTCTGCCGCTCCTGCCTCCGGACCCGCTTCCGCTTCATCCGCCGGGCCGGCTTCCGCTCCGGCTTCCGCTCCGGCCTCCGGATCCTTGTGCTCCGGCCGCTCCGGAAGCTCCGCGGCCAGCGCGGCGGCGGCCTGGACGAGCGGAAGCGCGAGCAGCGCCCCGGTGCCCTCGCCCACCCTGACACCGTGATCGAGCAGCGGGGTCAGCGTCAGCCGGTCCAGCGCCTTGGCCTGCGCCGGCTCCCCGGTCAGCTGCCCCGCCAGCCAGTAGTCCGGCGCCCGGAAGGCGGCCCGCTGCGCGACCATCGCCGCGGCCGCGGTCACCACCCCGTCGATGATCACCGGCATCCGGCGCACCGCGCTCTGGAGCAGGAATCCGGTCATCGCGGCCAGATCCGCACCGCCGGACGCCGCCAGCAGCTCCAGCTGGTCACCCAGGACCGGCCGGGCCCGGCGCAGCGCGTCCCGGATCGCCGCGCACTTGCGCATCCACGCCAGATCGTCGATGCCCGCACCGCCGCGCCCGGTCACCACCGAGGCGTCCGTACCGCAGAGCGCCGCGATCAGCGTGGCCGCGGCGGTGGTGCCGCCCACGCTCAGATCGCCCAGGACCACCAGATCCGTGCCGGAGTCGGCCTCCTCGTCGGCGAGCGCCACCCCCAGCCGTACCGCCTTCTCGGCCTCCTCGACGGTCAGCGCGTCCTCGATGTCGATCCGCCCGGAGCCGCGCCGCACCCGGTGGCGCACCACCTCGTCCGGCAGCAGCGCGGGATCGCAGTCCAGCGCGGCATCGACGACCCGCACCGGCACCCCCGCCCGGCGGGCCAGCACGGCGACCGGGCTGCCGCCCTCCAGCACGGCGCGCACCAGTTCGTGCGCGGTGCCCTCCTCCCGGCCGGAGACGCCCAGGGACGCCACCCCGTGGTCGGCGGCGAACAGCACCACCCGGGGCCGCTCCAACGGCCGCACCGGCACGGCGGCCTGAGCGGCCGACAGCCACTCGCCCAGCTCGTCGAGTCGGCCGAGGGAACCGGGCGGGACGACCAGCCGCTCCCTGCGGTCCTCGGCATCGCGCCGCACACCGCCGTCGGGGCGCTCGATCAGATCGGAGAAGTCATCGAGATTCAGCCTGCTCATTCGCCGAACAGTACCCGTACGGCACGGCCCGGGGCCGGTCGCCTTCCGGCGGCTCCCGGCGGGCCGCCGCGCCCCGCCCGGCGGTCCCTCCCCGTCCCGTACGAGGTCAGCCGCGCAGAACCAGCGCCTGCCCGGCCACCACCAGCAGCAGTTGCTCGCACTCGGCCGCGAAAGCCGCGTTCAGCCGCCCCAGCTCGTCCCGGAAGCGCCGGCCGGACGCGGTCGCGGGGACCACCCCGGAGCCCGCCTCATTGGTCACGGCCACCACGGTGCGCGAGCTCTCCCGGACCGCGGCGATCAGCTCGGCGATCCGCTCGCGCAGCGCCGTCCGCCCCTCCGCCCGCCACCGGTCGTCGTCCCAGGCGCCGACCCGGTCCATCGCGTCGGTGAGCCAGAGCGAGAGACAGTCGATCAGCAGCGGCGGCCCGTCGGCGCGGAGCAGCGGTACGAGATCGCAGCCCTCCTCGGTCCGCCAGGAGGAGGGGCGCCGCTCCCGGTGCAGCGCCACCCGGTCCGCCCACTCGGAGTCCCCCTCGCGGCGCCCGCCGGTGGCCGCGTACACCACACCGGGGAAGGTCTCCAGCCGCCGCTCGGCCTCCACCGACTTCCCCGACCTGGCGCCTCCGGTCACCAGCGTGCGGCGCGGCACATCCGGCACGGCGTGGTACTCGCCGACGATCAGAGTCGTCCCGTCGGGCACCGCGCGGGTGCCGGCCGCGGCCAGCCTGCGGTCCAGCTCGGGGCCGCCGGGCACCTCGTGGTCCAGATGGACGGCGATCACATCGGTGGTCGCGCCGATCGCCCCGCTGGCGCGGAGCAGCGCGACGGCGTCCGGCCGGCCGATCACATCGGCGACGACCATCTCGTACGCGGCCAGCCCCTCCGCCAGCCCGGCGGGCGCGCCGCCCGGCGGCAGATAGAGCAGCCGGTCGCCGTCGGGCGAGGTGACCTCGTACCCCGTGCCGGGGTTGTCCATCGGCACCGCCCGCACCCGGTGGCCGCTGATCAGTGTCAGTACGCGCCCGTCCGGCACCCGCCCGGCGGACGGCAGCCCGGCGGGGACGTCGACGGCGGGTCCGTCGTGCGGGTGAGTGAGCAGCACCTGGCGCACGCCCACGAGCGAGTGCCCGGCCCGGGCGGCGGCGAGGGCGGCGCCCGGGGTCAGGTCGAGCAGCAGCGCGCCGTCCACGAGCAGCGCGGTGGCCGCCCGCGCCTGGGGGCCGCGGGCGGTCGCGCAGACGGCGCAGGGACAGTCGGGCCGGGGGAGTCCGGCCGGGGCGCCGGTGCCGAGCAGAGTCAGTTCCACAATCCTGATCCTCCCGTGTCACCGCGACGCGTGCGCGCCCGGCTACGCTGCGGGCAGGACGGAGATCACTTCAGCGCCCTTGGGAGGCGGACATGGCCTGGACGTGGCGGTTCGAGAAGTCCGACGGAACGGAGGTCCAGCCGGCGATCGAGCCGGAGGAGTTCACGACGCAGGGGGACGCGGAGTCGTGGATCGGTGAGTACTGGAAGGAACTGCGCGACGGCGGCGCGGACCGGGTGGTGCTCTCCGAGGACTCGACCGTGATCTACGGCCCGATGAGTCTGGACGCCCCGGAGTAGCGCGACCGGGCGCCCCTGTGCGGAGCCATCTCCGGTCCGGCTTCCGTTTCCCGTTCCGTTCGCGGTCCGGCGGCGGTTCCGGCCTTCCGCGCGGGGGTGCCCAGCGGCTCGCTCGCGGCGACGGGCTCAGATCTCGCCCAGGGTCACCCGGGCCGTTCTCTCCTCGCCGTCCCGCACATACGCCACCACGACCTGCTGCCCCGGCCGCTTCGACGCCAGGGCCTCCGCGAGGGTGGTGATGGTGGTGATCTCGGACGAGCCGACCTTGACGATGATGTCCCCGGGCCGCAGCCCCGCCTTGTCCGCCGCGCCGTTCTCCGTGACATCCACGATCGCGGCGCCCGACGGCTGGTAGTTGTCGTCCAGGACCGTCCGGGCGGTGATGTCCAGCGCCGCCCGGCCCGAGTCGGTGACCTTGCCCTTCTGGATGATCTGGTCGGCGACCGTCTTCACCATCGAGACCGGGATGGCGAATCCGATGCCCGGCGCGGCGCTGTCGCCCAGATCCGGATCGGTCGCCGCGAGCGTCGGGATCCCGATCACCTCACTGTCCAGATTGACCAGCGCGCCGCCGCTGTTGCCCGGGTTGATCGCCGCCGAGGTCTGGACCATATTGCCGATGGTCGCCCCGGTCCCGCCGCCGGTCGTGCTCTCGCTCACGGTGCGGCCGATACCGGAGACGATGCCCTGGGTCACGCTGCTGGAGAGCCCGAGCGGCGACCCCATCGCCAGCACGATCTGGCCGACCGCGACCTTCGACGAGTCACCGAAGGCCGCCGCCTCCAGACCGGCCGGGACCCGGTCCAGTCTGATGACCGCCAGATCCTGTTCCGGATAGGCGGAGACCAGCTTGGCGGTCAGCGGCTCCTCGCCGGTGGCGACGGTGACCAGGAAGGAGCTTCCCTCGCCCACCACATGGGCGTTGGTGACGACATGGCCCTTGCTGTCGTAGACGATCCCCGAGCCCAGGCTGTTGCCGGCCTCGATCTGGACGACCGACGGCAGTACGTTCTTGATCACCGTCTCGTAGTCGCTCTGGAGCTCGTTCACCGCCTTGGGGGGCACCGCCCGCGTCGAGTTCCGCGGCTGCCGGTCCGCCGCCGCCGACCCTGCGGGCGACGAGGAGGGGATCCCCGTACAGCCGCTCGCCAGGACGAGTACGCAGACCCCGGCCGCCAGCACGGCCGGCAACCGGCGGCGCGGGCCGCGGGCGGGACGGCGGGGCGGTTGGCGGGGCGGGTGGTGAGCGGGACGGCGGGGCGCGGGATCCTGGGACTCGACCATAAGCGGAGTATGGCTTTTGACCCGATTGCCCGGCATGTCGTGCGCGGCCGATCAGGTGGCGCCGTGCTCCGTCCCGGCCCCTCCGGCCCCCCGGCCCCCCGCCCGCTTCCGCCGCCCGGACGCCCCGGCGTCCCGCCCGCTCAGGCCGTCCGCACCGGGACCCCCGCCCCGGCCGTCCCGCCGCCGCCCGCCGCCCCGGCCGGCGGGACCTCGGCCGGCGGTGCCTCCGCCGGGTCGGGCCCCTGGGTCGCCAGGAATTGGGTCGCCGCCAGCTCCCCGTAGAGCGGATCCCCGGCCACCAGCTCCTCGTGCGTCCCCACCGCCCGGACCTTCCCCGCGTCCATCACCACGATCCGGTCCGCCATGGTCACCGTCGACAGCCGGTGCGCCACCACCAGCACCGTCACCTCCCGCGACACCTCCGCGACCACATCGCGCAGCGCCAGCTCATTGACGGCGTCCAGCTGTGACGTCGCCTCGTCCAGCAACAGGATCCGCGGTCGCCGCAGCAGCGCCCGCGCGATCGCCACCCGCTGGCGCTCGCCGCCGGAGAGCTTGGAGCCCCGGTGGCCGACCACCGTGTCCAGCCCGTCCGGCAGCCGGTCCACCAGCGTGTCCAGCCTCGCCCGCACCAGTACGTCCCGGATCTCGTCGTCCGTGGCCCCGGGGGCGGCGAAGACCAGATTCTCGCGGAGCGTCCCCGCCAGTACCGGCGCGTCCTGCTCCACATAGCCGATGGCCGCCCGCAGCTCCGCCATCGGCCAGTCGCGCACATCCGTGCCGTCGACCAGGATCCGGCCGCCGTCCGGCTCGTAGAAGCGCTCGATCAGCCCGAAGACGGTGGTCTTGCCCGCGCCGGAGGGACCCACGAAGGCGGTCATCCCCGCCCCCGGCACCGTGAAGGAGACGCCGTGGTGCACATCCGGCAGCCCCCGCGCGTAACGGAAGCGGACGTCGTCGAAGACGACCGCCGCCGGGCCGCCCGCCGACGGCCGGGGCGTGCCCAGCTCCTCCGTGCCGAGCCGTTCCGCCTCCACGATCCGGGCGATGGCCGCCGAACCCGCCTGGTACTGGGTCGCCGCCTCCACGAGCTGGGTGATCGGCGAGATCAGATAGAAGAGGAAGAGCAGAAACGCCACCAGGGTGGAGATGGTGATGGCGCCGGAGGCCACCCGGGCGCCGCCGATGCCGAGCACCGCCAGGAAGGACACCTGCACCGCGAGCCCCACCGACGAGCCCGCGACCGACTGCCACTTCGCGGACCGGATGCCCTGCCGCCACGCCTCCTCGGCAGCGGCGGAGACCACCGCGGTCTCGCGTGCCTCGGCGCCGGACGCCTTGAGGGTGCGGAAGGCGCCGAAGGCCCGCTCCAGCACGGTGGCGATCTCGCCCACGGCGGCCTGCGACCGCTCGGTCGACTCCGCGATCTTCGGCATCACCAGGGCGACACAGCCGCCGATGCCCACGATCACCGCCACGGTCACCCCGAGCAGCACCACATCCATCACCCCCATCATCACCAGCGTGGCGACGAAGGCGAGACCGCCGGTGGCGGCCGAGATGATCGACTGGGTGGTCACCGCTCGGAGCAGAGTGGTGTCGGAGGTGACCCGGGACATCAGATCGCCGGGCGGGATCCGCTCCACCTCGGGGAGCCGCAGCCGCAGCAGCCGCCCGATCAGGGTGCGGCGGGCGGCCAGCACCACGGACTCGGCGGTGCGCTCCAGGATGTACGAGCCGACCGCGTCGATGGCGGTGCCGACGACCACCAGCGCGGTGAGCAGGATCAGCACCGCGGCGATCGGCTCGTCGCCGCCGAGCCGCTCCACCAGCTCCTTGGCGGCCAGCGGCTGGGCCAGCCCGGTGACGGTGCCTATCAGGGCGAAAAAGGCCCCGATTGCGACCAGCCGCCGGTGCGGGCGGAAGTGGGTGTACAGCGCCCGCCAGGTCTCCCCGGCGGACAGCTTCACACCGGGCGCTCCGGTGCCGCCGGTCTCCGGGGACGCGGGTACGGGCAGGGGGGCCGGGGTGGATTCAGCGGTGCTCACTTCCGCAAGGACGCGAGAAGGCGCGTTCCACCTGACAGGCCGGCCGGTCTTTCGCGAGCGGTGCCGCCGGGGCGGTGCCGGTCAGCCCCGTACGCCGCACAGATGCAGCAGCGCCGCGACGTGGCGGTACGGATCCGTCCGCCCGGCCCGGTCCTCCGCCGCGAGATGCCGCTCCAGGACATCCACGGCCGGCATCCCGGAGTCGGCCCGCCATTCGGTGAAGACCTGGACGCCGTACCAGGTGTGCAGCGGCGCGGCGATTCCGGCGAGGGTCGAGGTCAGCGCCGCGAGCCGATAGGCGCGTACGACCTCCCCGCGCCGGTCGGTGGTGGTGTCCGCGTCCAGCGCGGCGAGGGTCCCGGCCCAGTCCCCGGTGAGCCCCGGCCGCATGGCCAGCGCGTCGGCGTTCCGCACGAGAAGGGAGAGCAGACCGCCGGGCGCGAGCATCCGGGCCAGCCCGGCGAGCATCGCGTCGGGCTCCTGGGACGACATCAGCGCACCGTGGCAGAGCACCACGTCGAAGCTGCCGGGCAGAAAGTGCACACCGGTCTCGCGGCAGTCGCCCTCGATCAGCCGGACCCGCTCGCGGATCCCGGCCGGCTCGGTGGTCAGCGACTCCCGGGCCTCGCGCAGCAGCGCGGTGTCGGATTCCAGTCCGGTGACGGTGTGGCCGGCCCGGGCCAGCCGGAGCGCCTGCGCGCCCCGGCCCATGCCCACATCGAGGATCCGCAGCCGCTGGCCCACCGGGTAGCGGGAGGCGATCTGCTCGTCGAGCTGGCGGGCGACCAGATCGTGCCGGACGATCTCGCGCAGCCCGCTGCCGAGATCCGGGCCGCCGGGTACGTCGGGTGCCGCGGCCGGGAGCGGCGCGGCGGGAGCGGGCGGGGCGGAGGGCGCGACCGCGCCGGACGGAACAGCCTCCGGGGACGCCGGGGCGTCCGCCGGTACCTCTATCTGCGCGGGGTCGCCCTGGGGGGCGGGGACGAAGAGTCCGCCCGCCACCCTGGGATCGTCCGGCACCGCGTCCGGGAGCCCCACGGCCTCCGTACTCAGGGTCGCTCTCCCCGCTTGACCTGCGGCTTCGGCAGGCGCAGCCGGCGCAGCTGGAGCGTACGCATCAGGGCGTAGGCGACCGCGCCGCGCTTCGGCTCATCCGGGAAGCGCTCATTGAGCTGCTTCTTCAGCCGGATGCCCAGACCGATGGAGTCGATCACCATCATGACGATCACACCGAGCCAGACCAGCAGCGAGGCGCTCTTCAGCGCCGCCACCGGAATGGTGCTCATGATCAGGATGACGACGGCCATCGGCAGGAAGAACTCGGAGACGCAGAAGCGCGAGTCCACGAAGTCACGGGCGAACTTGCGCACCGGACCCTTGTCCCGCACGGGCAGATACCGCTCGTCGCCATTGGCGAGCGCGGCGCGCTGCTTCGCCAGATCGGTACGGCGGGCCTCCCGCTGTCGCTTCATGGCCTCCTTGCGGTCGAGCGGCTGGCTGACCGCACGACGACGCTGGGTCTGCGCCTCACTCCGCTTCGGAGTGGGGCGGCCCTTGGGAGCCTGAGGGTCACGGTTCGGCTGGGAGAGGTCCGGCACCTGATCGGTGGGGGCCTTCTCTGTCTTGGCACGGCTACGGAACACAGCAACCAGGGTACGGGGTGACACGCATGGACCCAACGCCGGAGGGGAACCATCCGAGAGCGTCCTGTGCCAATAAGAGATGGAAAGCCATGGAAAGCCCGCGATGTGCCAATGAATCGAAGCGCAGGGTGTGCGGCGGGCAGGGAAAAGAGAGTGGCCGGATGTGTCCGGGAGAACAGACCGGGTGGCGGACCCGAGGGATCCCTGACAGCCGTCTACTCCTTGCGCGGGATCGGGAACGGTGCGCAGTCGTCCTTGGGGATGAGCGCATCGGCGTCCGAACAGTGCGGTAATGGATGCAGGGCCCGTACTGTTGGTCCTGTTGGAGTGCTGGAGTCGTAGTCCGTCAGAAGGGGGCGCGCGAAGCCCATGAGCGGTGTCATGAAGCGTATGGGGATGATCTTCCGCGCGAAGGCCAACAAGGCCCTGGACCGGGCCGAGGATCCGCGCGAGACCCTCGATTACTCGTACCAGAAGCAGCTGGAGCTGCTTCAGAAGGTACGCCGCGGCGTCGCCGATGTGGCGACCTCGCGCAAGCGTCTGGAGCTCCAGCTCAATCAGCTCCAGGGCCAGTCGTCCAAGCTGGAGGACCAGGGCCGCAAGGCGCTGGCGCTCGGCCGCGAGGACCTGGCCCGTGAGGCGCTCTCCCGCCGTGCCGCGCTTCAGCAGCAGGTCAGCGATCTGGAGACGCAGCACCAGACCCTTCAGGGCGAGGAGGAGAAGCTCACCCTCGCCGCCCAGCGTCTTCAGGCCAAGGTCGACGCCTTCCGCACCAAGAAGGAGACGATCAAGGCCACCTACACCGCCGCCCAGGCACAGACCCGGATCGGTGAGGCGTTCTCCGGTATCTCGGAGGAGATGGGCGATGTCGGCCTCGCGATCCAGCGGGCCGAGGACAAGACCGCTCAGCTCCAGGCCCGTGCCGGGGCCATCGACGAGCTGCTCGCCTCCGGCGCCCTGGACGACTCCTCCGGGATGGCGAAGGACGACATCGCGGCCGAGCTGGACCGCATCTCCGGCGGTACGGATGTCGAGCTGGAGCTCCAGCGGATGAAGGCCGAGCTGGCCGGCGGAAGCAGCGCCTCCCAGCAGGCCATCGAGGGCGGCGGCGCGCAGGACGCCTCCCGGTCGCAGCACAGCACCCGGCCCGACTTCGACAAGAAGTAGCCGCCGCCGGGGCCGTTCGGCGGGCATCGCCGGGCGGCCGGCGCCGGTGCGGGAAGCCGGGGACGCCGACGAAAGGTACGCGTCATGATCGTACGGATCATGGGGGAGGGTCAGCTCAGACTGGCGGACAGCCACTTCGCCGAACTGAACAGACTCGATGACGAACTGCTGGCCGAGATGGAGCGGGGCGACGGACCCGCTTTCCGCGGGACCCTCGCGGCGCTGCTGGACCGGGTCCGCGAGCTCGGCGAGCCACTGCCGGACGATGCCCTGGAGCCCTCGGAGCTGATCCTCCCCGGGCCGGACGCGACCCTGAGAGATGTACGGGACATGCTGGGCGACGAGGGTCTGATCCCGGGCCTGCCCGGCTGACCCGGCACCGACCCGCCCCGTACGCCCCCCGCACGCACACCGGGGCCGGGCCCCCCCGCGCCCCCGGGGGCGCGCGCACTCCAACACACCCGCACCGCTCCCGCCCGGGGCGGTGCGGCGCCGCCCCCGGTGTCCGGTCCGGGACTCCGGCCACCCCGCGCCGGAGTCATCCCGCCCGGCACGCCGTAACGTTGCCTGCCGTGACCTCACTCGCCACCGGCTTCGCCCGCACCCAGCGCTGGCTCCGCGAACATCCGCTGGCCTTCGACGGTGCGATCGCCGCGACCGCCATGGTCTGCATGGTCATCGGGTCGTTCGCCGTGAACGGCGAGCACGGACCCGAATTCGGGTCCCGCACCCCCTCCGCGCGCAGTGTGGTGCTGATCGCGCTGGTCGCCGCCGCCCTGGTGTTCCGGCGGCGCAACCCGATGGGCGTACTGGTCTTCGCCGGCCTGCTCTCCGTGGTCGAGCTCAGCTTCGGCGACCCCTCCGCACCGGTCGCCATGGGCGCCGTGATCGCCCTCTACACCGTGGCCTCCCGCACCGACCGCCCCACCACCTGGCGCGTCGGACTGCTGACGATGACCGTGCTCACCGGCACCGCCATGTTCTACGGCTCCACCCCCTGGTACACCCAGGAGAATCTCGGCATCTTCGCCTGGACCGGCATGGCGGCGGCGGCCGGGGACGCGGTGCGCAGCCGCCGGGCCTTCGTCGACGCCATCAGGGAACGCGCCGAGCGGGCCGAGCGGACCCGTGAGGAGGAGGCCCGCCGCCGGGTCGCCGAGGAGCGGCTGCGGATCGCCCGTGACCTCCACGATGTCGTCGCCCACCACATCGCCCTGGTCAATGTCCAGGCCGGGGTGGCGGCCCATGTCATGGACAAGCGGCCCGACCAGGCCAAGGAAGCCCTCGCCCATGTGCGGGAGGCCAGCCGCTCCGCGCTCAACGAGCTCCGTGCCACCGTCGGACTGCTGCGCCAGTCCGGGGACCCCGAGGCGCCCACCGAGCCCGCCCCCGGACTCGGCGTGCTGGACGAACTCGTCACCACCTTCCGCCAGGCCGGGCTGCCCGTGGAGGTCGCCCGCGCCGACGACGGGCTCAAGCCCCCCTCCGCCGTCGACCTCGCCGCGTACCGGATCATCCAGGAGGCGCTGACCAATGTGCGCAAGCACGCCGGCCAGGAGGCCAGGGCCGAGGTCAGTGTGATCAGGGTGGGCCAGACCCTGGAGGTCACCGTGCTCGACAACGGCCCCGCACCGGAGCGCCCGCCCGCCGCGGGGAACGCCCAGGGGAACACAGCCGGGAACGCCGGGAACGCCGGGAACACAGCCGGGAGCTCCGCCGGGAACGGTGTCGCCCAGCCCGAGGGCGGCCACGGCCTGCTCGGCATGCGCGAACGCGTCACCGCCCTCGGCGGCCGGCTCAGCGCCGGACCCCGCTACGGCGGCGGCTTCCGGGTGCAGGCGATACTTCCTCTCACCGTGCGCCCGGGGGAGAACCGATGACGATCAGAGTGCTGCTCGCCGACGACCAGACGCTGCTCCGCAGCGCCTTCCGGATCCTGGTCGACTCCGAGCCCGACATGGAGGTCGTCGGCGAGGCCGCCGACGGTGCCGAGGCATTCGCCCTCGCCCGCTCCGAGCGGGCCGATGTGGTCCTGATGGACATACGGATGCCGGGCACGGACGGCCTCGCCGCCACCCGGCTGATCACCGCCGACCCCGAACTCGCCCGGGTCCGGGTCGTCATGCTGACCACCTTCGAGGTCGACGAGTACGTCGTGCAGTCCCTGCGGGCCGGCGCCTCCGGCTTCCTCGGCAAGGGCGCGGAGCCGGAGGAACTCCTCAACGCCATCCGGATCGCCGCCAATGGCGAGGCGCTGCTCTCCCCGGCCGCCACCAAGGGCCTGATCGCCAAATTCCTCGCCCAGGGCCATGACGACGACCGCGACGCCCGGAAGTACTCCGCCCGGCTCGAAGCGCTCACCGTCCGCGAACGCGAAGTGCTCGTCCTGGTCGCCGGCGGCCTCTCGAACGACGAGATCGCCGAACGCCTCCAGGTCAGTCCGCTCACCGTGAAGACCCATGTCAACCGGGCGATGGCGAAACTCGGCGCCCGCGACCGCGCCCAACTCGTCGTCATCGCCTATGAGTCCGCACTGGTGCGCCCGCGCGTGGAGTGACGCGGGCGCCGTGCCGGGGGCCGGGGCGCGCGCGCCGCGCCGCGTACTCCAGCCGCGGTATGCGCGGAAGGAAGAAACGGGACCTGCGGGCGACGGGGCGCCCTCCGCGATGGCTGATCGTATAAGCGAGCACCGGGGCCGTGCGCAAGCCGGCCGCGACCCGCGCATGCCGCACGCAAGCCACGGAAGAGAGACACCCCATGTCCTGGCTGTCGAAATTCAGCCTCTCGCAACGTGCCCTCGTCGGGCTGATGGCGATCGTGGCGATCGTCTTCGGCGCGATCGCCGTACCGCAGCTCAAACAGCAGCTGCTGCCCTCCATCGAACTCCCCATGGTCTCGATCCTCGCCCCGTACGAGGGCGCCTCCCCCGAGGTGGTCGAGAAGCAGGTCGTCGAACCGCTGGAGAGCGCCGTCGAGGCCGTCGACGGCATCAAGAGCATCACCTCCACGGCGAGCGAGGGCAACGCCGTGATCATGGCCGGTTTCGACTACGGGGACGGCACCGAGCAGCTCGTCGCCGATGTCCAGCAGGCCGTGAACAGGGCCCGCGCCTTTCTGCCGGAGAGTGTCGACCCGCAGGTCATAGCCGGCTCGACCGACGACATCCCCACCGTCGTCCTCGCGGTCACCTCCGACAAGGACCCGCAGTCCCTGGAGGACCAGCTGGAACGCACCGTCGTCCCGGCCCTGGAGGACATCGACGGCGTCGCCCAGGTCTCCATCGACGGCGTCCGCGATCTCCAGGTCTCCGTCACCCCCGACGACGCGAAGCTCGCCCGCGCCGGACTGACCACCGCCGCCCTCGCCGAGGCGCTGCGCGCGGGCGGCGGCACGGTGCCCGCCGGAATCCTCAGCGAGGACGGCAGGAGCCGCACCGTGCAGGTCGGCGGCGGCTACACCGAGCTCGCGCAGATCGAGAATCTGCGGATCACCCCGCCGCCGGCCCGCCCCGGCGCGAAACCGCGCCCGCCGGTGCGGCTCGCCGACATCGCCGCCGTCGAGCAGACCCCGGCCTCCGCCGTCTCCCTCACCCGCACCAACGGCGAGCCCAGCCTCGCGGTCCTCGCTACCATGGACAACGAAGGCAGCGCGGTCGCCATCTCCGAAGCGGTCCGGGAGAAACTGCCCGAGCTGCGCGCGGACCTCGGCTCCGGCGCCGAACTGACCGTCGTCTCCGACCAGGGTCCCGCGGTCTCCAAGTCGATCTCCGGCCTGACCACCGAGGGCGCGCTCGGCCTGCTCTTCGCGGTCCTGGTGATCCTGGTCTTCCTGGCCTCGGTGCGCTCCACCCTGGTCACGGCCGTCTCCATCCCGCTCTCCGTGGTCCTCGCGCTGATCGTGCTCTGGACCCGTGATCTGTCGCTCAACATGCTCACCCTGGGCGCGCTCACCATCGCCATCGGCCGGGTCGTGGACGACTCGATCGTGGTCCTGGAGAACATCAAGCGCCATCTCGGCTACGGCGAGGAGCGCGAGAGCGCGATCATCAACGCGGTGCGGGAGGTCGCCGGCGCGGTGACCGCCTCCACCCTCACCACGGTCGCCGTCTTCCTCCCGATCGGACTGACCGGCGGCATGATCGGCGAGCTCTTCGGCTCGTTCTCGCTGACCGTCACCGCGGCGCTGCTGGCCTCGCTGCTCGTCTCGCTCACCGTCGTCCCGGTGCTCTCCTTCTGGTTCCTGCGCGCCCCCAGGGCGGTACGCGGCATGGACCCGGACGAGGCCCGGCGGATCGCGGAGGAGAAGGAGGAGCGCAGCCGGCTCCAGCGGGGCTATGTCCCCGTGCTCCGGTTCGCCACCCGCCGCCGCTTCACCAGCATCGCCATCGCCGCCGTCGTCCTGCTCGGCACCCTCGGCATGGGCGGCCTGCTGAAGACCAACTTCTTCGACCAGGGCGAGCAGGAGGTCATGTCCATCAGGCAGGAGCTGCCGCCCGGCACCTCCCTGGACGCCGCCGACGCCGCCGCGCGGAAGGTCGAGAAGGTCCTCGACGGTGTCGACGAGATCAAGGACTACCAGGTCACCGTGGGCTCCTCCGGCTTCATGGCGGCCTTCGGCGGCGGCACCGGCGCCAACCAGGCGTCCTACCAGCTGACCCTGAAGGACGCGGGGGAGTACGAGCGGGCCCGCGACCGCATCGACGCCGGGCTGGCGAAGCTCGACGGCATCGGCGACACCACCATCGCGGCCGGTGACGGTTTCGGCAGCCAGGATCTGAGTGTGGTGGTCAAGGCCGCCGACCCGGCGACCCTGAAGGCGGCCTCGGAGTCGGTCCGCGAGGAGATCGCCGGGCTCGACAACGTCACCGACGTCCAGAGCGATCTCGCCCAGAGCATTCCCCGGATCACGGTCAAGGGCAATGCCGGGGCGTCGGCCGCCGGCTTCAGCGAGGCCACGCTCGGGCTCGCCGTCGCCCAGGCGGTGCGCGGCACCCCGGCCGCCAAGGCGATCCTCGACGACACCGAACGCGATGTCGTCATCACCTCCGCCGAGCCCGCCGCCACCCTCGCCGAACTGCGCGCCCTCGACCTCGGCGGCGTCCGGCTCGGGGAGGTCGCCACGGTGCGGGTGGAGCCCGGACCGGTCTCCAAGACCCGGATCGACGGCGCCCGGGCGGCCACCGTCTCCGCCAAGCCGACCGGTGACAACACGGGCGCGGTGAGCAGCGCGCTCCAGTCGAAGCTGAGCTCCCTCGATCTGCCGGAGGGCGCCACCGCCTCCATCGGCGGTGTCTCGGAGGACCAGGACGAGGCGTTCGCCTCGCTGGGTCTGGCGATGCTGGCGGCCATCGCGATCGTCTTCATGCTGCTCGTCGCCGCCTTCCGCTCGCTGGTGCAGCCGCTGATCCTGCTGGTCTCCATCCCCTTCGCGGCGACCGGCGCGATCGGTCTGCTGGTGATCACCGGCACTCCGCTGGGGGTTCCGGCCCTGATCGGCATGCTGATGCTCATCGGCATCGTCGTGACCAACGCGATCGTGCTGATCGATCTGATCAATCAGTACCGGGCGCAGGGGTACGGAGTGGTCGAGGCCGTCGTGGAGGGCGGCCGGCACCGGCTGCGGCCCATTCTGATGACGGCACTGGCGACGATCTTCGCCCTGCTCCCGATGGCGCTGGGCATCACCGGCCAGGGCGGCTTCATCGCCAAACCGCTGGCCGTGGTGGTGATCGGCGGTCTGATCAGCTCCACGCTGCTCACGCTGCTGCTGGTGCCGACGCTGTACGCGATGGTCGAACTCCGCAAGGAGCGCCGCGCCGCGAAGAAGGCGGCCGGGCGCCCGGGCGGGAAGAGCGGCCCCGCGGACTCCGGCGGATCCGAGGGCGGCGCCGGGGAGCCCGCCCCGGCCGCGGTCTGATCCGCCCGCCCCACCGCACCCCGGTCCGGGACCTGTACGGGTCCCGGACCGGGGTGCGGTGCGTACGGAGCGGGCGGCCGGCCCTCAGCCGGCCCGCGCCGGGCGCCCCGTACCGGCCGCGTCCTGAGCCGGGCCGGCCCCCTCCCGTACCGCCCGGTCGGCCATCCGGCCCGCGGCCACCGCCAGCACCGCGCAGACCGTCATACCCGCGAACATCGGCACCGCCGTGTCCGCCCCGCCGAGCCCCACCAGCGGGGCGACCACGGCACCGAGCGCGCTCTGCGCCGTGCCCAGCAGGGCGGAACCGGTGCCCGCCGCGTCCGGGACCCGGCCGATCGCCAGGGCCGCCGCATTGGCGAAGGCCGGCCCGATGCCGCCGCAGACCACCGCGATCAGCGGCAGCGCGACCGCGGTGGTGAGCACCCCGGCCACCGCCGCCAGCAGCAGCCCGGCACACCCCGCCACCATCGCGTACAGCCCCGCCCGCAGCAGCCGCCCGGGACCCGTCCGGGTCACCAGCCGGGCATTCGCCAGCCCGGTCAGCGCCGCGACGACCGCCCCGCCGCTGAAGGCCACCGATGACACCCCGACACTCAGGCCCAGCACGTTCTGGAGCAGAAACGGCGACCCGGCGATATAGCAGAAGAGGGTGCCGAAGCCGAAGGTGAACGCCAGGGTGTAGCCGTTGTACGCCCGGTCGGCCAGCACCCGGCGCGCCGAGCCGAGCAGTTGCGCCGCGCCGCCGCCCATCCGGCGCTCCTTCGGCAGACTCTCCGGCACCGCGACGAGGACGGCCACCGCGACCACCGCCGCGACCGCGCCGAGCACCCAGAACACCATCCGCCAGCCGGCCGCCTCGATGATCGCGCCGCCCGCGAGCGGGGCCACGATCGGCGCGATGGTGCCCAGCGTCATCAGCAGCGCCAGCAGCCGGGCGGCGGCGGCTCCCTCGGCGACATCGGAGACCACGGCCCGGCCGATGACGACCCCGGCCGCGCCGCTGAACCCGGCGGCGAAACGGGCGGCGATCAGCCACCCCAGGGAGGGCGCCACGGCGCACAGCACGGTGGCGAGCGCACAGGCCGCGGCCCCGGCGAGCAGCGGCCCCCGCCTGCCCCGGCGGTCGGAGAGCGGGCCGAAGACCAGATGCCCGAGGGTCATTCCGGCCAGATACGAGGTCAGGGTGAGCTGTACGCCGGAGGCGTCCGTGCCCAGCTCCCGGGCCATGCCGGGGAAGGCGGGCAGATACATGTCGGTCGACAGCGGACCGACGAGGGTGAGCAGCGCGAGCGCGCCGGTCAGTACGGGCACGACGAGGAACCCCCGGGGGGAGAGAGGACGGCCTGGGGCGGTCGGGCGCTGAAGTGAGAGGTGGAGCGGGACAGGGGCCCGCTCGGAACACCGGAGCCACCGGGGCGGCGGGGCCCATCGGTGGCGCGGCACTCATGTTCGCCGGGAATCCCGCCCGGCACAAGGGAGTACGGGCCCGGAAGCCGCGGCTTCCGGGCCCGTACCGCAGTGGCGGGAGGCGCGCTACGGCAGCGCCAGCATCCGCTCCAGCGCGAGCTTGGCGAAGCTCTCCGTCTCCGGGTCGACCCGGATCCGGTTGACCAGGGTGCCCTCGGCCAGTGATTCCAGCGTCCAGACCAGATGCGGCAGATCGATCCGGTTCATGGTCGAGCAGAAGCAGACGGTCTTGTCGAGGAAGACGACTTCCTTGTCCGGGTGGGCCTTGGCCACCCGGCGCACCAGATTCAGCTCCGTGCCGATCGCCCACTTCGACCCGGCGGGGGCGGCGTCCAGGGTCTTGATGATGTACTCGGTCGAGCCGACGTGATCCGCCGCCGCCACGACCTCGTGCTTGCACTCGGGGTGGACCAGCACATTCACCCCCGGTATCCGGTTCCGGACATCCTCCACGGAGTCCAGCGAGAACCGGCCGTGCACCGAGCAGTGCCCGCGCCACAGAATCATCTTCGCGGCGCGCAGCTGCTCCGCGGTGAGTCCGCCGTTCGGCTTGTGCGGGTTGTAGAGGACGCAGTCGTCGAGCGACATGCCCATGTCCCGCACCGCGGTGTTGCGGCCGAGGTGCTGGTCGGGCAGGAAGAGCACCTGCTCGCCCTGCTCGAACGCCCACTCCAGGGCCTTCTTGGCATTGGAGGAGGTGCAGATGGTGCCGCCGTGCTTGCCCGTGAACGCCTTGATGTCGGCCGAGGAGTTCATGTACGAGACGGGCACGACCCGCTCGGCGATGCCGGCCTCGGTCAGCACATCCCAGCACTCGGCGACCTGCTCCGCCGTCGCCATGTCGGCCATCGAGCAGCCGGCCGCCAGATCCGGCAGTACGACCTTCTGGTCGTCGGTGGTCAGGATGTCCGCGGACTCGGCCATGAAGTGCACACCGCAGAAGACGATGTACTCGGCCTCGGGCCGGGCGGCCGCGTCCCTCGCCAGCTTGAAGGAGTCGCCCGTGACATCGGCGAACTGGATGACCTCGTCGCGCTGGTAGTGGTGGCCCAGGACGAAGACCTTCTCGCCGAGCTTCTCCTTGGCCGCGCGGGCGCGGGCGACGAGATCGGGGTCCGAGGGGGACGGCAGATCGCCGGGACACTCCACTCCGCGCTCGCTCCTGGGGTCGGCCTCGCGGCCGAGCAACAGCAGGGCGAGCGGCGTCGGCTGGACGTCGAGCGAGTCCGGGACGGGCTGGGCGGTGGGCACGACACACACCCTTTCTATTTCTGCGCAGACCTTTTCGTCTATTTGACGCTATCTATCATAACCGCTTCATGTCACTTTGACGATGGCCATAGCGTCGATGTGACGCACCCCCCGGTTGCCGCGTCGTGTCCGCCGGGGGAGCGGTGTGCGAGCATGAAGGAGAAACACCGGTGAAAGGCTCGGTCCCGGAATGAATCCGCGACCGCGCCGGTTGCAATCGTCGGCAAGCAGTCTCCGTACCACCCCTGCCCTCGGGCGGGGTGACCCCATCCCGGGAGTGATGAAGCAGATGTCCGTATCGGACGAGACCAAGACCGCGAACGACGGCATCCTCCTGTCCGACGCCGCGGCGGCCAAGGTCAAGGCCCTGCTGGACCAGGAAGGCCGGGACGATCTGGCCCTACGCGTCGCCGTACAGCCCGGCGGCTGCTCCGGCCTGCGCTACCAGCTCTTCTTCGACGAGCGTTCGCTCGACGGCGATGTCATCAAGGACTTCGACGGCGTCAAGGTCGTGACCGACCGGATGAGCGCTCCGTATCTGGGCGGCGCCTCCATCGACTTCGTCGACACCATCGAGAAGCAGGGCTTCACCATCGACAACCCCAATGCCTCGGGCTCCTGCGCCTGCGGTGACTCCTTCAACTGAGTCCCCCTCCCGGGCCCTGTTCCCCGGAGACACGGCGAAGGCGGTGACCCCCGTACGACAGGGGGTCACCGCCTTCGTCATGCCACCGCTCAGCCGGCCCGCCGCTCCATCGGCTTCCCGGACTCCGCGTCCACCACCTTCCGCGACCCCAGCGGCCGGTCCAGCGTGACCGTCTCGGTCAGCTCCTTCGCCATGGCGACACAGACCCGGCCCGCCTCCGGCTCCGGCTCGGTGATCCGTACCCGCACCTCGGAGCTCCGGCTCTCGTCGGCCGTCACCACCGGCTCACCGCAGACCCCGCCCCAGAACGTCACCGACAGCTTCCGGCCGTCGGCACGGTACGAGGGGCCGCCGGTCTCCGGCTCCCCGGAGGGCGGTACCGGCTCCGACGGCGCCGGACGGTCCAGATATTCGGCCGGCAGCGCGGGCGCGGCCACCGTCCAGGACTCCCCGCCGGCCTCCGGGGCCACCCGGAACAGCCAGGAGGGGACCAGTACCGGGCCGCCGTCCGTCTGAAGCGACGACAGCCCGAAGACGGCTCCGGTCACCTCCAGGGGCCGGGGCGCGGACGGCGGCGGCGCGGGCGCGCAGGGATCGGACGTCCCGGGCTCCGCGCGCTCCTCCAGCGGCACCGCGCTGGCGCAGGCGGGCGCCGGCGGCGGGCAGGGCACATCGTCCCCGGCCCGGAGATCGCCCGGCGCCGGTGATCCGGCCGCGCCCGCCGGCACCCGAGGGGGCTTCACCGCCTGTGTCCCGCACTCCGGCGGCTTCGGGGCGCGGGTCCGCTCCGGGGAGTTCAGCCCCTTCAGCGCCGCCGCCGCCGAGAGCACCGGATACTCGTCGCCCGCCGCCACCGGCGACAGCCGGCCGCTTCCGCCCGTCACCCGGCCGTCCGGGCCGATCCGCACACTCGTCGTCCAGCCGTACGTCGGCAGTCCGCCGAGGACCGGTTCCGCGTTCACCACCCGCTCGGAGCCGGTGACCAGCTTCGCGTTCAGCGCGGCGGTGGACTGGCCGAGCGCCCTGAGCACCGGCCCGGCGGCCTTCTCGGCGGCCTTCTCGCCCAACGGCCGGCCCTCCCCGGAGGCCGCCGGGTCGCCGTCGGACGGGCATGCGCCGCCCCGGACACAGCTGTCACCGGCCGGAGCCGGGCCGTGGGCCAGATGGAGCCAGTTCCCCGGGGCCCGTACATCCACCCGGAGCGACGGCCCGGTGCCGTCCCCGTCCGGCCCGATCGTCCAGGCGGTGCCGTCGGAGACGGGGATGCCCGTCATCCCCAGCGCCCGCGCCAGCCGGGTCACCTCGGCCGCGCCCACGGAGCCCTCGGGACGGTGCACGGCGGCCCGCTCCGGTCCCGCCGGCAGCTTCCCGGCCGCGCGCAGCACCGCGCCGCCGCCCGGGTCCGGCTCACCGGGAGCGATATCCCGCCACATTTGCCCGTCCGGGGAGACCGAGAGCCGGGGCGGCGGCGCGGCGGCCGTGTCCTTCCGGGCGTCCGTCCCGCCGTCGCCGGCCGTCCCCACCAGGGCCGCGTACGCACCGCCGCCACCGGCGATCAGCACCACGGCCGCCACCGAGGCAATGAGCGGAATGCGCCGGCGACCCGTGCTGTCCTGCGACTTCTCCGTACTGCTCACCGCATGGCTCCTTCTCTCCCGGCCCCGAGCGCCGGGGCATGGGTGGGACGGAGCGGGAGCGCGCGCGGTTCCCCGGATCCCGGGGCCGCCGAAGCCTCCCCGGTCAGCCGCCGTATGCCGGCATACGGGAAACCAGCCGGGCCGAGTCCGCCGATACGAAGACTCCATGAATTCTCGAGGGAGACACGGGCGCCGGCGCCGCCACCGCCGGAACCACCCAGTGCGGAGCCATCCGCGCACAGTCCCCCCGCAGCTGGGCCAGCGTGAATTCGGTTTCCCGGAGTGTTTCCGCTGTGCCGGGCAAGGCGATCTGGTTCGTCATGTTCGCACCGTACGCACGGTGGAGCGCGGGTGAAAAGACCTACTATCGGGTAGTTTCGCCCTGTCGGCTC
The DNA here is from genome assembly GCF_039888735.1 of Streptomyces sp. CAU 1734. Taxonomy (NCBI): domain Bacteria; kingdom Bacillati; phylum Actinomycetota; class Actinomycetes; order Kitasatosporales; family Streptomycetaceae; genus Streptomyces; species Streptomyces sp. CAU 1734. Next base: position 71,026 of record NZ_JBDQQP010000002.1, on the reverse strand, counting down.
CACCCCTCGCATCGGGGTAGCGTTAAACGTCAACGCCCCCCTGCCACAGGAGCGCCCAGCCGTGCGAATCGCAGTCACCGGCTCCATCGCCACCGACCACCTCATGACCTTCCCCGGTCGTTTTGCCGACCAGTTGGTCGCGGACCAGCTCCACACGGTCTCGCTCTCCTTCCTGGTCGACGGTCTCAATGTGCGCAGGGGAGGTGTCGCCGCGAACATCGCCTTCGGCATGGGCCAGCTCGGCACCAGCCCGATCCTGGTCGGCGCCGCCGGTGCCGACTTCGACGAGTACCGCGCCTGGCTGGACCGCCACGGGGTGGACACCGAGTCGGTGCGGATCTCCGAGGTGCTGCACACCGCGCGCTTCGTCTGCACCACCGACGCCGACCACAACCAGATCGGCTCCTTCTACACCGGCGCGATGAGCGAGGCCCGGCTGATCGAGCTGCACTCCGTCGCCGAGCGGGTCGGCGGGCTCGACCTCGTCTCCATCGGGGCGGACGACCCCGAGGCGATGCTGCGCCACACCGAGGAGTGCCGCTCGCGGAACATCCCGTTCGCCGCGGACTTCTCGCAGCAGATCGCACGGATGAGCGGCGACGAGATCCGCATCCTGCTGGAGGGCGCCACCTACCTCTTCTCGAACGAGTACGAGAAGGGGCTCATCGAGTCCAAGACCGGCTGGAACGACGACGAGATCCTCGCCCGGGTCGGCCACCGGGTCACCACCCTCGGCTCGCGCGGAGTCCGCATCGAGAAGGCCGGCGCCGACCCGATCGAGGTCGGCTGCCCGGAGGAGGAGGCCAAGGTCGACCCCACGGGTGTCGGCGACGCCTTCCGGGCCGGATTCCTCTCCGGCCTCTCCTGGGGCGTCGGGCTGGAGCGGGCGGCGCAGGTCGGCTGCATGCTGGCGACCCTGGTGATCGAGACCCTCGGCACCCAGGAGTACACCCTGCGCCGGGCGCACTTCATGGACCGCTTCCGCAAGGCGTACGGCCATGACGCGGGCGCGGAGGTCCAGGCGCACCTCGGCTGATCCCGATCCCGACGCCCGGGGCCCCGCACGCGCGGGGCCCCGGGCGCGGGCCGTCCGGCCTGATCCGAAAGAGACGCCCTAGACCGCCCGCCGGACCGTGTACGCCGAACCCCGCTCGCGCGTCTCCTCGCCCAGATACTCCTGGTCCCGCATCTCGCACCAGGCCGGGATGTCCAGCCGGGCCGCCGCGTCGTCCGAGAGCACCGTCACCGTGCCGCCGACCGGAACATCGCCGATCACCTTCGCCAGTTCGATCACCGGAATCGGGCACCGCTTGCCCAGCGCGTCCACCAGCAGCGAGGCCGGCCCGGTGGGCGTGCTCGGCGCCGAGGGCGCCGCGCCGAGCCTCTCCCGTACCGCCGCGACCACGCCCGGCAGCACCTCCAGAAAGCGCTCCACCTCCCCGGCCGGAGTCCCCGGCGGCAGGGAGACCCGGACATTGCCCTCGCTGAGCACCCCCATCGCCCGCAGCACATGGCTCGGGGTCAGCGTGCCGGAGGTGCACGAGGAGCCGGACGACACCGAGAACCCGGCCCGGTCCAGCTCGTGCAGCAGCGCCTCACCGTCCACATGGAGGCAGGAGAAGGTGACGAGCTGCGGGAGGCGGCGGACCGGGTCACCGACCACCTCCGCATCCGGCACCAGCCCGGGCACCCGGGCACGGATCCGGTCCACCAGCGCCCGCAGGCGCACCGCCTCGTCCGCCGCCTCCGCCCGGACCGCGCGCAGCGAGGCCGCCGCCGCCACGATCGCCGGGATGTTCTCGAAGCCGGGGGAGCGGCCCGACTCCCGCTCGTCCGCCGGCCCGCCGGGCGCGAACCGCACCCCCTTGCGGACCACCAGCAGACCGACACCCGCCGGGCCGCCCCACTTGTGGGCGCTCGCGGCCAGCAGCGACCACTCCCCGCCGACCGGGCCCCACCCCAGCGACTGGGCGGCGTCCACCAGCAGCGGCACCCCGGCCGCCCGGCAGGCGGCGGCGGTCTCCGCCACCGGCTGCTCGGTGCCGACCTCGTGATTGGCGGACTGGAGACAGGCCAGCGCGGTGTCCGCGCGCAGCGCCTCCGCGAAGGCCGCCGGTGTCACCCGGCCGGTGCGGTCCACCGCGACCTCGGTGGTCTCACCGCCGGTACGGGCGGGGTCGGCCGCGTGGAGTACACAGGAGTGCTCCACCGCCGACACCACCACATGCCGCCCGACCCGGCGGCGGCCCGCGAGCGCCCCCGACACGCCGAGCCGGACCGCATGGGTCCCCGAAGGGGTGAAGACGAGCTCGTCGGGGCGGCAGCCCACCGCGTCGGCGGCGGCCTCCCGCGCCGCGTCCAGCAGCAGCCGGGCCCGCCGCCCCTCCCGGTGGAGCCGCGCGGGATCGGCCCACCCCTCGTCGAGGGAGGCCAGGAGGGCCTGCCGGGCCACGGGGTGCAGCGGGGCGGCGGAGGCGGAATCGAAGTAGGACACGCCGCCACGCTAACCCCCGCCCCGGAGGGTCCGTCAGATGCCCCGGCCCCCCGCCCCGCTCACCCCGCCCCGGCGGTACGCCCGCCGGCCCGTCCGGCGGCCCCTCCCCCAACACGCCCGGCGGCGCGCCACTCGCAGCGGAACGGGCCCCCCGGTCCCATGCCCGCCGAAGTCCTCCCGGAAGCGATTATGTGAGCGAATAGCGGTCCGATTCCCTCGGAAAACCCGGGGATTTCCAGGGGGATTCCACCCCTTCGGGGTGTCGGACGGCGCGTTGGGCACCCTCCCCGCGCGACCCCAAATAGCGTCCAGTAGGGTTTGGTCCGCATAAACATCCAAACCCCTGCCCGCGTCAGGGCCGGCGACCGACCAGCGAGACGGCCGCAGCCCGTCGCGCGGGCCGAGACTCTCGGGAAGGCGCTACGTGAGTCCCAACGGCTCCGACCGCTCGTCGCGGCGCCCGATGCGGCGGAAGCTGCCGCAGGTGCTGACTGCGGGCCTGATCCTGGTTACCGCCACCGGTTGCGAATACACATGGGAAGACTTCCCCCGCCTCGGTATGCCCACCCCGGTCACGGAAGAGGCGCCGATCATCCTCTCCCTGTGGCAGGGCTCGTGGGCTGCCGCGCTCGTCACGGGCGTTCTGGTGTGGGGTCTGATCCTGTGGAGTGTGTTCTTCCACCGGCGTACCCGCTCCAAGGTGGAGGTACCTCCGCAGACCCGGTACAACCTGCCCATCGAGGCGCTGTACACCGTGGTCCCGCTCATCATCGTGTCGGTGTTCTTCTACTTCACCGCGCGTGACGAGTCCAAGCTGCTCTCCCTCTCCGACAAGCCGGCCCACACCATCAATGTGGTCGGCTACCAGTGGAGCTGGGGCTTCAACTACATCCAGGATGTGGAGGGCTCTCAGGGCGACGCCAAGACGGACAAGCACCTGAAGGCGATCCCGAACAAATACCTCGACGCTCTCCCGGAGAACGCCGGCGGTGTCTACGACGCCGGCATCCCCGGCACCCGCAACCCGCAGAACGGCAACCCGGGCCCGACCCTCTGGCTCCCCAAGGGCGAGAAGGTCCGCTTCATCCTGACTTCGCGTGATGTGATCCACTCGTTCTGGGTGGTTCCCTTCCTCTTCAAGCAGGACGTCATCCCGGGGCACACCAACGCCTTCGAGGTGACCGCCAAGGAGGAGGGCACCTTCATGGGCAAGTGCGCCGAACTCTGCGGTGTCGACCACTCCCGGATGCTCTTCAATGTCAAGGTCGTCTCCCCGGAGCGCTACCAGCAGCATCTGAAGGAGCTGGCCGAGAAGGGTCAGACGGGCTACATCCCTGCGGGCATCGAGCAGACCACGCCCGCCAAGGACGCGGAGAAGAAGCAACTGTGAGCATCCTCAACGAATCCCAGGGTGCCGCCGTCGCAGCTGACGACTCATACGAGAACGAGCTGCCCGTACGGCGCAAGCAGCCGGGCAATGTGGTGGTGAAGTGGCTGACCACCACCGACCACAAGACCATCGGCACGCTGTACCTGGTCACGTCCTTCGTGTTCTTCTGCATCGGCGGACTGATGGCGCTCTTCATGCGCGCCGAGCTGGCCCGTCCGGGCACGCAGATCATGTCGAACGAGCAGTTCAACCAGGCGTTCACCATGCATGGCACGATCATGCTGCTGATGTTCGCGACGCCGCTGTTCGCCGGATTCGCGAACTGGATCATGCCGCTGCAGATCGGCGCGCCCGATGTGGCGTTCCCGCGGCTGAACATGTTCGCGTACTGGCTCTACCTCTTCGGCTCGCTCATCGCCGTGGCCGGCTTCCTCACCCCCCAGGGTGCGGCCGACTTCGGCTGGTTCGCCTACTCCCCGCTGTCGGACGCGGTCCGCTCACCGGGTATCGGCGCCGACATGTGGATCATGGGCCTGGCCTTCTCCGGCTTCGGCACGATCCTCGGTTCGGTCAACTTCATCACCACGATCATCTGCATGCGTGCCCCCGGCATGACGATGTTCCGGATGCCGATCTTCACCTGGAACGTGCTGCTGACCGGTGTACTGGTCCTGCTCGCCTTCCCGGTGCTGGCCGCCGCGCTCTTCGCGCTGGAGGCCGACCGGAAATTCGGTGCCCATATCTTCGACGCGGCCAACGGCGGCGCGCTGCTGTGGCAACACCTCTTCTGGTTCTTCGGCCATCCAGAGGTGTACATCATCGCCCTGCCGTTCTTCGGCATCGTCTCGGAGATCATTCCGGTCTTCAGCCGCAAGCCGATGTTCGGCTACATGGGTCTGGTCAGCGCCACCATCGCCATCGCCGGCCTGTCGGTGACGGTCTGGGCGCACCACATGTACGTCACGGGCGGCGTCCTACTGCCGTTCTTCTCGTTCATGACCTTCCTGATCGCGGTGCCAACCGGTGTGAAGTTCTTCAACTGGATCGGCACCATGTGGAAGGGGTCCCTCTCCTTCGAGACCCCGATGCTCTGGACGATCGGCTTCCTGATCACCTTCACCTTCGGTGGTCTGACCGGTGTCATCCTGGCCTCGCCGCCGCTGGACTTCCACGTCTCCGACTCGTACTTCGTCGTCGCGCACTTCCACTACGTCGTCTTCGGCACCGTGGTCTTCGCGATGTTCGCCGGTTTCCACTTCTGGTGGCCGAAGTTCACCGGAAAGATGCTGGACGAACGCCTCGGAAAGATTACTTTCTGGACGCTGTTCATCGGATTCCACGGCACATTCCTGGTGCAGCACTGGCTGGGCGCCGAGGGAATGCCGCGACGCTACGCGGACTATCTCGCCGCCGATGGTTTCACCGCGCTGAACACCATCTCCACGATCGCCTCTTTCGTACTCGGCGCGTCGGTTCTTCCTTTTGTCTACAACGTCTGGAAGACGGCCAAATACGGAAAGAAGATCGAGGTGGACGACCCGTGGGGCTATGGCCGTTCGCTCGAATGGGCGACGTCCTGCCCGCCCCCGCGGCACAACTTCCTCACCCTTCCCCGGATTCGTTCCGAATCGCCCGCCTTCGACCTGCATCACCCTGAGTTCTCGGTGGTCGACCAGCTCGAGAACCGCGGCGAGGTCGACAAGGTCCTGCTCGCCGGGAAGGAGGACGCGAAGTGAAGGTCCAGGGAAAGATGTTCCTGTGGCTCGGCGTCTTCATCCTCGCCGTGGCCATCCTGTACGGCGTGTGGGCCAAGGAGCCGGCGGGCACCACCGCACTCTTCATGGCCTTCGGGCTGAGCGTCATGGTCGGCTACTACCTGGCCTTCACGGCCAAGCGGGTCGACGCCATGGCGCAGGACGACACCGAGGCGGATGTCGCGGACGAGGCCGGCGAGGTCGGCTTCTTCTCCCCGCACAGCTGGCAGCCGCTCGCACTCGCCACCGGCGGTGCGCTCGCCTTCCTCGCGGTCGCCGTGGGCTGGTGGCTGATGTACTTCTCCGCGCCGGTGATCCTCATCGGGATCTTCGGCTGGGTGTTCGAGTACTACCGCGGTGAGAACCAGAATCAGTAGGTGACCGGGCCGGGTCCGGAAACGGAAACCCGGCACCGGTAGCACAGCGCCCGCGCTGTGGGGAATGGACCCGTATCGCCTTCACTCGTGAGGGGGATGCGGGTCCATCCGTTTGCACGTATCCAGCGTGCCGCGGTGGCGACCCGTTCTTAGCGTGTGCATATGAACCAGACGCCGCGCTTCAGCACCGCCTTCCGCTGCACCCTGCTGGTCCTGACCCTGGGGACGGTCGCGACCGCGTGCGGCGACACGGACACGCATCCGCTCTCCAACCAGCCCTTCGACGCCGCCCGGCAGATCGTCTTCAACACCCCCGGCGGCGCGGTGAAGGCCGACCCGGACAAGCCGTTCGAGGTCACCGTCAAGGGTGACGAGGGACGCATCACCGATGTGACCGTGGTCGACCAGACCGGCCACCACCTGGCCGGCGAGCTGACCGCCGACGGCAGCCGCTGGCGGTCCACGGCGGCGCTGGCCGCCGGTGCCAAGTACACCGCCCGGGTCTCCACGGAGGGCAAGGAGGGCGCCCCGGGCAGCCGGGTCCTCAACTTCGGCACCTCCCCCGCGCAGCGGCTGCTGACGGTCGAGTTCGGCCCCGACGCGGGCACCTACGGTGTCGGCCAGCCCATCATCGCGACCCTCAGCCGCCCGGTGAAGGACAAGGCCGCCCGGGCCGTGGTGGAGCGCGCGCTCAAAATCGACTCGAAGCCCGTGGTGGACGGCGCCTGGCACTGGATCGACAGCGAGAACCTCCACTTCCGGCCCAAGGAGTACTGGCCGGCCGGCGCCCGGGTCCGGGCGGTCAGCAATCTGGAGGGCGTCCGCATCGACGGACAGCTCCACGGCGGCGCGGCGAAAGACCTGAATCTGACCATCGGCGACCGGATCGAGGCCATCACGGACGCGTCGAGCCACTACATGACAGTGCTCCGCAACGGAGAAGTGATCAATACCATTCCGGTCACCACCGGCAAGCCCGGCTTCTCCACCCGCAACGGCATCAAGGTGGTCCTCGGCAAGGAGTACTTCGTCCGGATGCGCGGCACCAGCGTCGGCATCGCCGCGAACAGCTCGGAGGGGTACGACCTGCCCGTCTACTACGCCACCCGGGTCACCTGGAGCGGCGAGTACGTCCACGCCGCGCCCTGGTCGGTGGGCTCGCACGGGTACGCCAATGTCAGCCACGGCTGCACGGGGATGTCGACCGGGAACGCCGCCTGGTTCTACGAGACCGTCAAGGAGGGCGACATCGTCAGCGTGGTCAACAGCTACGGCGACGAGATGGACCCCTTCGGCAACGGCTACGGCGACTGGAATCTCTCCTGGGCCGACTGGCGGCAGGGCAGCGCCCTGGTGGCCGGCACCAGGGACGGCAGCAGCGCCACCGACGTGGCCCGGCTGCGCCCGCAGGTCTGAACCGGCCGCCCCGTGTCCGGGGGGCGGAAATCCGGGCCCGACACGCCCGTGCGGCGCCGGGTACCCCGAAGAGCCCAGTGGGCCCCGGGAAATCCCGGAGCCCACTGGAGAAACACTGGAAGAGCCCCCGCCGGGGCTCAGGAGGCCTGAGCGAGCCTCTGACGCAGCAGACCGGCCAGGGCGTCCGCGAACTCCACCGGCTCCACCGGAAGCGTCACAGCGGCCTCGGCGCGGCTCCAGGTGGCCAGCCAGGCGTCCTGCGGACGGCCGATCAGCAGCAGCACCGGCGGACAGTTGAAAATCTCGTCCTTGATCTGCCGGCACACGCCCATACCGCCCGCGGGCACGGTCTCGCCGTCCAGCACACAGACGTCGACACCCCCCTGGTCCAGCTGTTTCAGCACGGCGGGCAGCGTCGCGCACTCAATGAACTCCACCGGCGGAACATCAGCCGCCGGCCTGCGTCCCGCGGCCAGCCGCACCTGTGTGCGGGTGTTCGCGTCATCGCTGTAGACCAGCACGGTGGCGGTCGGCTGCATCGTTCCTCCGCGTCGTTGGATCCTTCACCGGATCAGGTGTCGATGGGCCGGATGCTACTCGCTCCAAGTGCCGGTAAACAGCCGTTCGAACATCCCCGGGATGGGCCGTTCGGGCAGCACAGCACCCACTGACACACCGAACGGCACCCCCGGGAGTGAGGGCGGGATAAGCGACCGACATAATGTCGGTCGTGGCGACAGCAACGACAGTAGAAACCGGGCACGCGCACCCGTCGGTCAATCGGCCGAACCTCACCAGCGTCGGAACCATCATCTGGTTGAGTTCCGAGCTGATGTTCTTCGCGGCCCTCTTCGCGATGTACTTCACTCTGCGCTCGGTTACGGGTGCCGAGTTCTGGTCCGAGAGGGCCGGCCTTCTGGACTTTCCGTTCTCGTTGACGAACACCACGATCCTGGTGCTCTCTTCTCTCACCTGTCAGCTCGGCGTATTCGCCGCCGAGCGCGGCGACGTGAAGAAGCTGCGCACCTGGTTCGTGATCACGTTCATCATGGGCGCCGTCTTCATCGGCGGTCAGGTCTACGAGTACACGGCCCTGGTCCAGCACGGGCTCTCCCTCTCGTCCGACCCCTACGGCTCGGTGTTCTACCTGACCACCGGCTTCCACGGCCTGCACGTGCTGGGCGGACTGATCGCCTTCCTGCTGGTCCTGGGCCGGACCTACGCGGCCAGGAGATTCACCCACGAGCAGGCAACCGCCGCCATCGTCGTGTCCTACTACTGGCACTTCGTCGATGTCGTCTGGATCGGCCTCTTCGCCACGATCTACATGATCAAGTAAGGGCGCGGGCCCCCAGCCCGAAGCAGACACAGTCCAGAAGCATCGACGCAGAAAATCCTGACACCGGGGTAATCCGTGAAAAAGCTCTCCGCACGACGACGCCATCCGCTGGCGGCGGTCGTCGTCCTACTCCTCGCGCTGGCGGCCACCGGGGGGCTGTACGCCGCGTTCGCACCGGCGGACAAGGCACAGGCCGAAGAAACCTCCCAGTCCCTCGCGATCGAGGAGGGCAAGAAGCTCTACACCGTCGGCTGCGCGAGCTGCCACGGAACCGACGCTGAGGGAACCACCGACGGTCCGCCCCTGATCGGTGTCGGCTCCGCCGCCGTCGACTTCCAGGTCGGCACCGGACGTATGCCGGCCCAGCAGCCCGGTGCCCAGGTGCCGAAGAAGAAGGTCGTCTACTCGCAGGCCGAGATCGACCAGATCGCCGCGTACGTCGCCTCGCGCGGCGCCGGCCCGATCACGCCGACCGAGAAGCAGTACAACCCCGAGGGCGCGAACGCGGCCAAGGGCGGCGACCTGTTCCGCACCAACTGTGCCCAGTGCCACAACTTCACCGGCAAGGGCGGCGCGCTCACCAACGGCAAGTACGCGCCCACGCTGGAAGGCGTGAGCAACAAGCATCTCTACGAGGCCATGCAGACCGGCCCGCAGAACATGCCCTCCTTCCCCGACGGCATCCTGCCGGACCAGGAGAAGCGGGACATCATCGCGTATGTCCAGGAGATGAACGACCCGGCCAAGGCGTCCAGCCCCGGCGGTCTCACCCTGGGTGGTCTCGGCCCCGTCAGTGAGGGCTTGTTCGCCTGGATCTTCGGTCTGGGCACGCTGATCGCAGTCGCCGTCTGGGTCGCGGCCCACACCGCTAAGGCCAAGAAGTCATGAGTAGCCAAGAGATTCCAGAAGAGAACCTGCCCGAAGCGCAGGGTGCCGCGCACGGCGCGGGAGGGCACGGCAACACCGCCGTCGCCCAGCGCGTGGACGACGACCCGTTCCACGACCCGGGACTGCCGGCCCACAAGCCGCGCGTCCAGGACATCGACGAGCGGGCCGCCAAGCGGTCCGAGCGCACTGTCGCCCTCATGTTCACGCTCTCGATGCTGGCCACCGTCGGCTTCATCGCGTGCTTCGTGATCTTCCCGGTCGACAAGCTCGTCTACATCTGGCCCTTCGGCCGGGTGAGCGCGCTCAACTTCTCCCTCGGCTGGACGCTGGGCCTGGCCCTCTTCTTCATCGGCGCGGGCGCGGTCCACTGGGCCCGCACCCTGATGTCCGACGAAGAGGTCGCCGACGAGCGTCACCCGATCGCGGCGTCCCCCGAGGTCAAGGCCAAGGTTCTGGCCGACTTCGCGGACGGTGCCCGGGAGTCCGGCTTCGGCCGCCGCAAGCTCGCCCGCAACACCCTCTTCGGCGCGCTGGCCCTGGTGCCGCTCTCCGGTGTGGTGCTGCTGCGCGACCTCGGCCCGCTGCCGGAGAAGAAGCTCCGCTCGACGCTCTGGGCCCGTGGCAAGCAGCTCATCAACATGAACACGCATGAGCCGCTGCGCCCCGAGGACATCACCGTCGGTTCGCTGGTCTTCGCGATGCCCGAGGGGCTGAAGGAGGACAGCCACTCCTTCCAGTCGGAGATCGCCAAGGCCGCCCTGATGATCGTCCGGATCCGTCCCGACGACATCAAGGACAAGCGCGAGCTGGAGTGGTCGCACGAGGGAATCGTCGCCTTCTCCAAGATCTGCACCCATGTCGGCTGCCCGATCAGCCTGTACGAGCAGCAGACCCACCACGTGCTCTGCCCGTGCCACCAGTCCACCTTCGACCTTGCCGACGGCGCCCGAGTGATCTTCGGACCCGCCGGTCACGCCCTTCCGCAGCTGCGGATCGGCGTGAATGCCGAGGGCAACCTCGAAGCGCTCGGCGACTTCGACGAACCCGTCGGTCCTTCCTTCTGGGAGCGCGGATGAGCACTGAGAACGAACCCAAGGGCGCTGCCGGCCAGCGCAAAGCACCCGCCGGTGAGCGGGTGGCCGACTGGGCGGACGGCCGGCTCGGGATCTATTCGCTGGCCAAGGCCAACATGCGGAAGATCTTCCCGGACCACTGGTCCTTCATGCTCGGCGAGATCTGCCTCTACAGCTTCATCATCATCATCCTCACGGGTGTGTATCTGACGCTGTTCTTCTCCCCGTCGATGAACGAGATCGTCTACCACGGCAGCTACGTGCCCCTCCAGGGCGTGCGGATGTCGGAGGCGTACGCCTCGACGCTGGACATCAGCTTCGACGTACGCGGCGGTCTGCTCATCCGGCAGATCCACCACTGGGCCGCGCTGATCTTCATCGCCGCGATGATGGTCCACATGATGCGCGTCTTCTTCACCGGCGCGTTCCGCAAGCCGCGCGAGGTCAACTGGCTCTTCGGCTTCCTGCTGCTCGTCCTCGGCATGTTCACCGGTTTCACCGGCTACTCGCTCCCGGACGACCTGCTCTCCGGCACCGGTGTCCGCTTCACCCAGGGCGCGATCCTGTCCGTACCGGTCGTCGGTACGTACATCTCGATGTTCCTCTTCGGCGGCGAGTTCCCCGGCCACGACTTCGTGGCCAGGTTCTACTCGATCCACATCCTGCTGCTGCCCGGCATCATGCTCGGTCTGCTCGTGGCCCACATGATCCTCGTCGTGTACCACAAGCACACCCAGTACGCGGGTCCCGGCCGGACCAACAAGAATGTCGTCGGCATGCCCCTGCTGCCGGTCTACATGGCGAAGGCCGGAGGCTTCTTCTTCCTGGTCTTCGGCATCATCGCGATCGTGTCGGCGGTGGCCACACTGAACCCGATCTGGGCTCTCGGCCCCTATCGGTCCGATCTGGTCTCCACCGGCGCGCAGCCGGACTGGTACATGGGCTTCGCCGAGGGTCTGGTCCGGGTGATGCCGGGCTGGGAGATCAACGCGTGGGGTCACACCCTCGCCCTGGGTGTGTTCATCCCGCTGGTGATCTTCCCGCTGGTGCTGGGCGCCATCGCGGTGTACCCGTTCATCGAGTCCTGGGTCACCGGCGACAAGCGCGAGCACCACATCCTGGACCGCCCGCGCAACACCCCGACCCGTACCGGCTTCGGTGTGGCCTGGCTCGTCGCCTACTTCGTGATGCTGATGGGCGGCGGCAACGACATCTGGGCCACGCACTTCAATCTGTCGATCAACACGATCACCTGGTTCGTCCGGATCGCGTTCTTCGCCGGACCGGTGCTCGCCTTCATCCTCACCAAGCGGATCTGCATGGGCCTCCAGCGCCGTGACCGGGACAAGGTGCTGCACGGTCGCGAGACCGGCATCATCAAGCGCCTGCCGCACGGTGAGTTCATCGAGGTCCACGAGCCGATCAGCCAGGGCGACCTGTACACGCTCACCTCGCACGAGCAGTACAAGCCCCTGGAGCTCGGCCCCGAGGTCGACGAGAACGGCGTCAAGCGGAAGGTCTCCCCGACCCAGAAGCTGCGCGCCAGGCTCAGCAAGGGCTTCTACGGCGAGGGGAACCAGGTTCCCAAGGCCAGTGCCGAGGAGTACGAGGAGATCACGAGCGGCCACGGCCACCACTGATCACCTGAACTGATCCACGCGATCGCCACAGGGGGAGCCCCGTCCATTCGATGGACGGGGCTCTTCGCCGTCCCCCGGGCTGGATAGGGTGGGGACCATCCCCTACCGAAGCCGGACTCTGGAGCGGACATGAGCGTTGTGACCCCGGTTGGCGGCGACAGCGGGCCTGCGCTCTCCTGGCCCACCGTCCTCAACTCCCTGCTCGACAACCACGATCAGAGCGCCGACGCCACGGCGTGGGTGATGGACCGGATCCTCAGCGGCGCGGCGACGGACGCCCAGATCGCCGGCTTCGCGGTCGCGCTCCGGGCGAAGGGCGAGACCGTCGAGGAGATCTCCGGCCTGGTCCGGACGATGTACGAGCACGCCAGACTCATCGAGGTGCCGGGCCCGAGCGTGGACATCGTCGGCACCGGCGGCGACGGCGCGAAGACGGTGAACATCTCCACCATGTCCGCGATCGTGGTGGCGGGCACCGGCGCGAAGGTGGTCAAGCACGGCAACCGCGCCGCGTCCAGCGCCTCGGGCGCCTCGGACGTCCTGGAGCAGCTCGGCGTCAATCTGGAGCTGAGCCCCCAGCGGGTCGCCGAGGTCGCCGAGGAGGCCGGGATCACCTTCTGTTTCGCGGTGAAGTTCCATCCCGCGCTGCGGCATGTGGCGATGGCCCGCAAGGAACTCGGAATCCGTACGGTATTCAACTTCCTGGGCCCGCTGACCAACCCCGCGCGGGTACGGGCCCAGGCCACCGGCGTCGCGGACGCGCGGATGGCCCCCGTCCTCGCCGGTGTCCTCGCCGAGCGGGGCTCCTCCGCGCTGGTCTTCCGCGGTGACGACGGCCTGGACGAGCTGACCACCACGGCCACGTCGAAGGTCTGGATCGTCCGCGACGGAGCGGTGCGCGAGGAGTCCTTCGACCCGCGCGACATCGGCATCGACCTGGTCCCGGTCGAGGCCCTGCGGGGCGCGGACGCCGGGTACAACGCGGACATCGCCCGCCGGCTCCTGGCCGGCGAGCGCGGCCCGGTCCGCGAGGCCGTCCTGCTGAACTCGGCGGCGGCACTGGTCGCCCTCCACCCGGGCGATGCCCCGCTCAAAGACCAGCTCGCGGCGGCGGTGGAGGTGGCGGCCCGCTCGATCGACTCCGGCGCGGCGAAGGCGGCGCTGGAGGGCTGGGTGACGGCGAGCCACGCCTGACGCGTGCCCGCGGGTGTCCCCGCGGGCGCCGTGCGTCCCGGGGCGCGGGCGTATCTCCTCGGGCGCCGCGCATCCCGGGGGCGCGGGCGTTCCGCAGGACGCGGGCCCTCCGCGGGGCTCCGCCCCGCACCCCGCGCCTCAAACGCCGGCGAGGCTGATATTCCGGCGCCCGAGCCCGTCGCGAGCGAGCAGAGCCCCTCCCGGGGGAGACCGAGGCGCGGCACTCCGGGCCGGGGCGAGCGAAGAATAGCCTCGCGGGGGGCGTGGATGCCGACCCCAGCCCCGCCGGGGGTGATGTCGCCATTCGCGGCCTGTCGATTCAGCCTCGCCGGCGTTTGAGGCGCGGGCCCCTGGCCTTGGCGGGTGAACCCGGCCTCGCCGACGGGTGTGGATGCCGGCTCCAGCCCGGCCGGGGGTGATGTCGCCATTCTCAGCTCGTCGGCGGGCGTGGATGCCAAATTCAGCCTCGCCGGCGTTTGAGGCGCGGGGCTCCGGGGCGGAGCCCCGGTTGCGGGAAGGGGCGGGGAGGGGAAAAGGCCCCCGCCGGGGTCCGGATGGCGGACAGGGTTGCGGCCCCCCGCCACCGTGGCATAACGTCAAGTCAGGTCATGAGCGACAGCGACTACGGCCCCGGCCCGCTGTCCGGCAACCCTCCGTCCGTGGCGGGGTGCCCCGGGTGAAGACCAGGCCGTGGTCAGCGAGGTCCGCGGCAAGCGCGGACCCCTGCATTCCCTGGGGTCCTGGTCCTCAAGGGAGCAGTCTCGTGAGCAAGCGAATGCGATAGGGCGCCAAGCCCCTTCTTCACCACCCCCTCCGCGCGGCACACACCGCGTGTCCGAGGCACACCCCCATGCACGGCCGCACGGTCGCCCGGCCATTCCGCCACGCCCGCCGCACCGCCGGCACCGCGCACCCGCATGGGCCCGAGAAGCCATCCGCCTTGTCCTGCCGGGAGAATTCGCCATGTCCGCACGCCCGAACACCGCCGTCGACACCTCCGTCTGTGCCCCGCTCCCCGTCCTCGGCCGGGATGTGACCGTGCCGCTGGTGACCGGCGGCGAGGTGACCTACGCCGCGCTCGACTACGCCGCCAGCGCCCCCGCCCTCCAGCGGGTCTGGGACGATGTGGCCGCCTACGCGCCCTACTACGGCAGCGTGCACCGGGGCGCCGGCTATCTCTCGCAGCTCTCCACCGACCTCTTCGAGAACAGCCGGCGGACCGTCGCCGAGTTCCTCGGCTGCCGCCGCGACGACCAGGTCGTCTTCACCCGCTCCACCACCGACTCGCTCAATCTGCTGGCCGCCGCGCTGCCCGCCGACTGCCAGGTCTTCGTCTTCGAGACCGAGCACCACGCCTCGCTGCTGCCCTGGCGGGACGCCCGGGTGACCTACCTCAACGCGCCGCGCACCCCGGCGGACGCCGTCTCCACGCTGGAGCGGGCGCTCGCCGACCGGGACCCGTACGGTCCGGCGCTGGTCTGTGTGACCGGCGCGTCCAATGTGACCGGTGAGCTGTGGCCGGTACGGGAGCTGGCCGCGGCGGCCCACGCCCACGGCGCCCGGATCGTGCTGGACGCCGCACAGCTCGCGCCGCACCACCCCGTCTCCGTCGAGGAGTTGGACGTCGACTGGATCGCCTTCTCCGGGCACAAGCTCTACGCGCCGTTCGGCTCGGGAGTCCTCGCAGGGCGCGCCGACTGGCTCCAGGCGGCCGAGCCGTATCTGGTGGGCGGCGGCGCCTCCCGGAAGGTCGCGCGCCGGGCGGACGGCGGGGTGGAGGTGGAGTGGCACACCACGGCCGCCCGTCACGAGGCCGGTTCGCCGAATGTGATCGGGGTGTACGCCATCGCCTCGGCGTGCAAGGCGCTGACCGAGGCCGGGTTCGACACCCTGGTCGCCCGTGAGCAGCTGCTGGTCGACCGGGTCCGTGCCGGGCTCGCCGCGGTGCCCGAGGTCCGGGTGCTCTCGCTCTTCGGCGACGACGCGCCCCGGGTCGGGGTGATCTCCTTCGTGGTGGAGGGCTGGAACAGCTCCCACTTCGCCGCCGCGCTCTCCGCCGAGTACGGCATCGGCGTCCGCGACGGTCTCTTCTGCGCCCACCCGCTGGTGCGCACCCTGCTCGGCAGCGACCCGCAGGACCCGGGCGAGTGCGGCGCGCCGGAGGCCGAGCCGGGGGAGCGTTCGCTCAACGCGATCCGGGTCAGCTTCGGCGCGGGCACCCCCGACGAGCATGTCGACCGTTTCCTCCAGGCCGTGGGCGAGCTGGTGCGCGACGGCGCGCGGTGGAACTACCGCACCGAGGACGGCCGCTGCGTCCCGGACACCGACACCGCCGTCTGACGGCTCTCGCGCGACGACAGCCGGGTCCCGATCAGAATCATCCGCAGCGAGCGCTCGGCCGCGTCGGTGAGGAACTCCCCGCCGCGCCCGAGCGCCTCGGTGAGGCTCATCGGCGCGGGCAGGATCGAGCCGTACGCGTCGACCCCGGCGGAGTACACCTGCCGTGCGCCCTCCCCGATGGTTCCGGCGAGGGCGAGTACGGGGCGTCCGTACCGCTTCGCCCGGCGGGCGACCTCGGCGGGCACCTTGCCGCGCACGGTCTGGTGGTCCAGCGCGCCCTCGGCGGTGATGACGAGATCGGCGCGGGCCAGCCGGTCGTCCAGATCCATGTCGTCCAGCAGCACCTCGAAGCGCGGCAGCAGTTCGGCGCCGAGCGCCGCGAGTCCGGCGCCCAGCCCGCCGGACGCGCCGGTGCCGGTGCCGGTGCGCAGATCGGTGCGGACCCGCAGATCGCGGGTGAGGACGGCCGCCCAGTGCTCCAGATTCCCCGCGAGCTGTTCCACCTGCGCGGGGGTGGCGCCCTTCTGCGGCCCGAAGACCCTGGCCACACCGCGCTCGCCGCAGAGCACGTTGAAGGGGTTGCAGGCCACCCGTATCGAGGTGGCGGCGAGCCGGGCGTCGAGACCGGCGGCGTCG
This sequence comes from Streptomyces sp. CAU 1734, assembly GCF_039888735.1. Taxonomy (NCBI): domain Bacteria; kingdom Bacillati; phylum Actinomycetota; class Actinomycetes; order Kitasatosporales; family Streptomycetaceae; genus Streptomyces; species Streptomyces sp. CAU 1734. Next base: position 54,485 of record NZ_JBDQQP010000002.1, on the reverse strand, counting down.
ATCCGGTCGAGCCGGTGCAGTTCCCGTCCGCCGTGCGGGAGTTCGCGGCCGTCCGCGTCGAGCAGCCGGGCGCCGAGTGCCTGGAGCGCCCCGGCGCCGCCGTCGGAGGTCCCCGAGTCGCCGCAGCCGACGAGGATCCGGCGGGCGCCGGTGTCGAGGGCGGCCCGGATCAGCTCGCCGACGCCGCGGGTCGTGGTGGCGCCGGGGTCGCGCAGTTCACGCGGTACGAGGGAGAGTCCGGCGACCGCGGCCATCTCCACCACCGCGGTCTCGCCGTCGCCGAGGAGCGCGAAGTGGGTGGGGACGGGCTCGCCGGTGGGGCCGGTGGCCCGCAGCCGCACCAGCCGTCCGCCGGAGGCGGCGGCCATGGCCTCGGCGGTCCCCTCACCGCCGTCGACCAGGGGGATGAGGTCGATCTCGGCGTCCGGCAGCACCCGCCGCACCCCGGTGGCGATGGCCTCGGCGGCGGACTGGGCGGACAGGGACTCCTTGAAACCGCTGGGGGCGACGGCGACACGGATCAGCATGTGAGGGAACTCCTTGAGAGGGCTTGGGGAGTACGGGCGTCAGCGGAGCGGCACGCCGAGCAGGGGCCAGACGGCGACGGCGAAGAGCAGCACCAGCGCTGCCGTCGCGGGGGCCAGCACGGCGGAGAGGCGCAGCAGATCGCGGGGGGTGTAGGTGGGGGTGCCGGGGATGTCGGCGAAGAGGGTGACCGGTTTCGCCGAGGCCGGCAGGGTGTGGCAGAAGCCCGCGGCGGCGGTGGAGGCCAGCGCGGCGGCCACCGGATTGACCCCGGCCCCGATCGCGGCGGCGACCACCAGCGGCACCAGCACCGAGGAGCGCGCCGAGCGGGACTGGAGCACCAGATGGGCGATGGTGGAGACGCCGATCACCACGGTCAGGAAGAGCCACGGCGGCAGATCCAGCGGCACCCCGTCGACCAGCCACTTCGCGGCGCCTGAGTCGGCGAGCGCGACACCCATGGCCATGGTCGCGGCCATGAAGAGCAGCAGTGACCAGGGCACCGTCTTCAGGGCGTCCTTGAGCCGCACGGTGCCGAGCGCCGGGGAGGCGGCGACTATGGCGCCGATGAGGGCGACGACCGCGGGCGGCACCCGGTGCAGCGGTTCACTGCACCACAGGGCGACGACGGTGGCGAGCAGCAGGGCACAGCGGGTCTCGGCGGCCTCCCAGGGCCCGGTGACGGGACGGTCGCTGTGCTCCTGGATCTGTGCCGCGGTGATGCTCACCGGGCCCCGCCGGTCCTCCCGCTTCGTGGTGGTGAGCAGTACCAGCTCCGCCGCCAGATGAGAGGAGACCACCGCCAGCGGCAGCCCTATGAGCAGCCACTCGGTGAATCCGATGCGCTCGCCGACGGCCTCCCAGAGCACCGAGACGGTGATCAGATGGGCGCCGGCGCCGATCAGGGTGGCGACGGCCGAGAGCAGGATGACGGTGGGGAAGAGCAGCGCCAGCATGACGACCAGGCGCTTGCGGTCCGCGAGTACCTTCGCCAGGGCGAGGAAGACCGGCATGGCGAGCGCGGCGCGCCCGGAGGTGGCCGGTACCGCGAAGGCCGTGACGACCAGCGCGGCGGTGGTGAGATGAACCAGCTGCCGTACGGTCGTGGCCCCGCCGACCAGAAAGGCCGCGGCCCGTCCGGCGAGCCCGGTCCTGGCCACCGCGGCGGCGAGGACGAAGGCGCAGATCAGCAGCCAGACAGTGTCGTCGCCGAGGGTGCCGAAGAGCTCGTCGCTGTTGATCACCCCGGTCACCGTGAGCGCGAGACCGGCCCCGAGGGCGATATAGGTGTCGTCTATCGGGGTGCCGATCCAGGCACAGGTCGCCATGGCGAAGACGGCGAGGGTGATCCGGGCGTCCGAGCCGAGCTGCGGGAAGTTTCCGGGGACGGCGAGCAGTGCGCAGATGCTCAGGGCCACGCACAGGGTCGCCGCTTGTCGCAGGTTCAAGGTCACATGAAAGAGGTTTCACCGGAGCGGTGAGCACTCCATGAGCCCTTCATGAAGGAAACTTCACACGAGTGAACCCGTTCGGCCCCGTGGTCATTCGGGGAGGCGGTAGCCCATTCCCCGTACCGTCTCGACCCGTCCGGCGCCCAGCTTCTTGCGCAGCGCGCGCACATAGACATCGACGATGTTGGAGCCGGGGTCGAAGTCGTATCCCCAGACATGGGAGAGGATCTGCTCCCGGGAGAGCACCTGCCCGGGGTGCCGGAGAAAGAGCTCCAGGAGCACGAACTCCCGTGCGGTGAGATCGACCAGCTGTTCGCCGGAGCGGGCTCTGCGGGTGCGCAGATCGAGGCTGAGCTCGCCATTGCGCAGTACGGTCACCTCCGGCGCGCCGGCCGCGGTGCGGAGCCTGAGCCGTACCCGGGCGAGGAGTTCCTCGAAGCGGAAGGGCTTGGTCATCCAGTCGTCCGCGCCGCCTTCGAGGCCGGCCACGGTGTCGCGCACCGAGTCGCGCGCGGTCAGGATGATCACGGGCACCGAGACCCGGGCCTCGCGCAGCTGCCGCAGTACGGTGAAGCCGTCCCGGCCGGGCAGTCCGATGTCCAGGACGACCAGGTCGAAACCGCCGGTCAGCGCGTACTCATAGGCGGCGTCGCCGTCGCCGACGACGGTGGTGGTGAAGCCGTTGGCCCGCAGGCCCTTCTCCACGAAGGCGGCGATGCGTTCCTCGTCCTCGACGATGAGTATCCGGTTCACAGCTCTGCTTCTCTCAGGTCACTGGGGTCTGTGGGGTCCGCCGAGTCCCTCGCTCCGGGGAGGACGAGCACGAAGGTGGCTCCGCCGCCGTCGGTGGGACGCAGTTCCACCTGCCCGCCGTGGCCCTCCGCTATGGCTTTGACGATCGCGAGACCGAGCCCGGCTCCGGTGGCGCGGGTGCCCCGGCGGGCGGTGCCGCGCCGGAACCGTTCGAAGATCACTCCGGCGTCCTGGGGCTGCACCCCGGGCCCGCTGTCGGCCACGTACAGCTCTATGCCGTCCTCGCGGCTGCGGGAGCCTATGCTCACCCGCTGCCCGTGCACGGTGTGCTGGACGGCGTTCTGGGCGAGCTGGACCATGGCCTGGGTGATCCGCTGGGAGTCCAGGTCGGCCTCGGCGTCGATGGCCTCGGCCAGCCGCCAGTCCCGTTCGCCGAGCGCGCGTGCCTTGACGAAGACATCGGCGGTCAGCTCGCCGATCTGGACGGGTCCGGGGGAGACGAAGTCGGGGCGCTCGGCCTTGGCGAGCAGGAGCAGGTCCTCCACGATCCGGCTCATCCGGTCCAGCTCCTCCATCACGATCCGGACGGTCTCCTCGCGTTCGCCGGGGCCGTCGCCCATCAGCTCCAGATGGCCGCGGACGATGGTGATGGGGGTGCGCAGTTCGTGTCCGGCGTCGTCGACGAATTCGCGCTGGGCGGCGAAGGCGCGTTCCAGCCGGTCCAGCATCGCGTTGAAGGTCTCGGCGAGGGCGGCGATGTCATCGCGTCCCTGGACGGGGATGCGCCGGGTCAGATCCTGTTCGGTGAGGTCGGCGGCGGCGGTGCGGACCAGCCGCACGGGTTTGAGGATCCGGCCCGCGACCGCCCAGCCGACTCCGGTGGTCATCAGCAGGGCGACCCCGGAGATGGCGAGGAGCATGGTGAAGACGTTGTTCGCCTTCGCCTGCTCCCCGGCGGGGTGGAAGGCGACGACGAAGGTGGCGGGCGCCCCGGAGGAGCCGATGCGCACCTTCGCCCAGCGCACCTCGCCCTGGGGACGGTTCAGGGTGCCTGCGGTGTCCTCGGAGTCGAAGACCGCCTCGACCGAGCGGCCGTCGCCGGCCAGCGGGTGATCGATCCGCAGCTCGCGCTGCTGCACCCGGGTGGCGATGCCGCCGTCGGGGCGCCCTATCAGCCCCAGCAGCTCCTCGTCCGGATCGGCGTACTGCCGGCTGAGGAAGAGATCGAGCAGCTGGGTGGGGTCGGTGAAGCGGTCCCCGGTGGAGGGGTCCACCCCCTCCTTGGCGAGGTAGGCGAACTCCTCGGCCTCCTGGACCAGGAGGCCGTTGATCCGGTTGTCCACGTCGCGCAGGAGAACCGAACGCGTCGCGGCGGCGACGGCGACCAGGGCCACCGTCATCACCAGCAGCAGCCAGAGCAGGATACGCAGCCGTGCGGAGACCCGGCGGCGTACCGGATCAGCCGTCGTCACCGAAGTCGTCGCCGCCCGGGCCGTCGTCGCCCTGCCCGTTGTCGTCGTCGTCGCCCCCGCCGGCCGGGGGCTTGGGGGAGGCCGGGGGAGTGGTGCCGGATGTGCCGGAGGGCTTCTGCGACGGGTCCGCGGAGGACCCCCGGGACGGATCCGCGGAGGTGCCCTCGCTCATCCGCGGCGGCGGGATCGTCTCATCGGTCGGCACCGGTGGCGGGGAGCTCGGGGATCCCGGGGCGCCGCTCTCCAGCTCCACCTTCGAGGGCACCTTGCGGTCCTCGGGGCGGTCGGTGAGGGCGTAACTCGTCACCGCGATACCCAGGGGTATCGCGACGACGGCGGCGAGTGCCGCTATGCGATGCGAGAAGACCATGTGTTCGATGGTGGCTACCCCACCAGAGGTGCTGGATGAGACGGAGATGAAGAAGTCCTCATCTTGCTACCCGGAGGGGTCCGGAGGCCAATTCCGGAGGAAGGGATTCCGGCTGTGTCGCCCGGCGCCCGGGATTTCCGGCCGGCCCGCCCGCCTCCGGGGACCCCGGGGCGGCGGGCGCGCGGCTCAGGAATCCAGCCCGATCGCGAACGCCGCCTCCAGGTCGTGCTGGGAGTAGGTCCGGAACGCGACATGCGTGTCGGTGGCCTCCACGCCGTCGATACGGCTGATGCGCCCCGGAATGACCTCGGCCAGATCGTCGTGCCGGCCCACCCGGACCATCGCGATCAGGTCATAGGTGCCGGTGACGGAGAAGACCTCGCTCACGCTCTCCAGAGCCGCGATCTCCTCGGCGATCTCGGGGATGCGGTCCACGCTGGTCTTGATGAGCACGATCGCGGTGATCACGGCTGGCTTTCTCCCTCGGTGGCCCCTGGTTGGGTCTTCACTCTAGCCGTACGCCCGTAACGCCCCCAGGCGTGGAGGAACCCGGCGCCGAACCCCACCACATGCGCCAGATAGGCCACCCCCGGTCCGCCGGTGCCCGCACCGGTGGCCGCCAGCCACTGGAGGACGAACCAGAAGATCAGCACCGCCCAGGCGGGGAAGCGCAGCGGAAGAAAGAAGAGGAAGGGGAAGAGGCTGGTGACCCTGGAGCGGGGAAAGAGGAAGAGGAAGGCGCCGAGCACCCCCGAGATCGCCCCCGAGGCCCCCACCAGGGTCTGCTCGGACCCGGCGTTGGCCGCGGCGAAGGCGAGGAGCGCGATGTATCCGGTGGCCGCGTAGAAGAGGACGAATCCGATGCGGCCCATGCGCTCCTCGGCCATCGCGCCGAAGACGTAGAGGAAGAGCATGTTGCCGAGCAGATGCAGCCAATTCCCGTGTACGAAGAGTGCGGAGAACGGGGTCACCAGCGCTCCGGGTGCGCCGCTCATCAGTTCGGCGGGAATGACCCCCCACCGCTCGAAGTAGCCGCTCCGCGCGGCGAGCAGCGCGTCGCCGGTCCCGTACCCCGGAGCCAGCCCCGACACCGGGCTGACCAGGAAGATCGCACAGCAGGCGGTGATCACTCCATAGGTCATCACCGGCCCGGTCGCCGCACCGCGGACCGTGTTGAGGGCCAGCGCCCGCCAATCGACCATGGACAGATCATGGCGTAGTGGAATGGAACGGTACAGAGTGCCTCGCCGTGTCCCCACCCGGCCATGAGGCCATAGAGTTACGGGCAGTACACCCGCAGTTCGACGGCGCACCGCGGCTCCCGCACACCGCACCCGTACGACGAAAGAGGTCTGCACCATGACGACGACGGTCCCCACGCCGACGGCCGACACCCGCTGGCGGTGTGCACTCTGCGGGAATCTCACCCGCTTCGATGTCACCCGCTCGTCGAAAGTAGTGGAATACGTCCATCTGGACCTGGCCGGGGAGCCCACGGTCGAGGAGCGCGACGTGCTCAGTGAGACCATCGAGTCCGTGCGCTGCCGCTGGTGCAACGCCGTGGACAAGATCGAGCTGGTGGACAGGCCGGGCGCCGACTCCTGAGGGAGCGGTGCGAGGGCCCGTAGCGGTAGTGGGGTGACGGATCGTGGAGCAGCCTGACAGCGGCGCCGAGCCGGCCGATGCGGCCGGCGACGCCGCAGAGGCGCTCGACCGACCCCTGCCGGAAGGCGTCCGGCGCAGGGTCGTGGCCCTGGTCTCGGACGCCTTCGGCGGGCTCACCCTCTCCGAACTCCCCGGGCAGCTGAGGCAGTACGCCCGCTTCACGCCGACCCGGCGGGCCAAGTTCGCGGGCAACGCGATGGCGGCGGCGCTGGAGAGCGATCCGCTCTTCCGGCAGCGCATCGGCGAGCGGCTCGCGCTGGCCCAGCCGGAGCTCTGCGGGGCACTCGCCGCCGGGTCGCCGCCCGCCGCCGCCGACCCGCTCGATGTGGCCGCCGCCGCGTATGTGCTGCGGCCCGCCGGCTGGGTGAAGCTCGTCGCCGCCGCCGGCGAGGAGGCCGTCCGCGCCGACGCCGAGCGCGCCGGCGAGGCCGGCCGGCGCGAGGTGGAGCGGCTGCGCGAGGAGCTGGTCGAGGCCCGCGGTCTGACCAAGAGCGAGACCGAGCGGCTGCGCACCGAACTGGACGCGGCCCGCCGGGAGGCGGAATCCCTCCGCCGCAAGGTGCGCAGCGCGCAGAGCGACATCAAGCGCGGCGAGGCCGCGCTGCGCCGGGCGGTCGCCGAGATCGAGTCCGTGCGGTCGGAGGCCGCCGCGCAGGTGTCCTCGGCGGAGAGCGAGACCCGGCGGCTCAAGGCGCGGCTGACCGAGGCGGAGGCCGCGGTGGAGGCGGGCCGGCGGGCGGCCAGGGAGGGCCGCTCGGTGGAGGACATGCGGCTGCGGCTGCTGCTGGACACCGTTCTCGACGCGGCCCAGGGGCTCCGCCGGGAGCTGGCGCTGCCGCCCGCGTCCAGCCATCCCGCCGACACGGTCGACGCGGTGCAGCCGGGCCGGATGTCGCCGAAGGACATCGCGGCGCGGGCGCTGTCGGAGACCGATCCCGCGCTGCTGGACCAGTTGCTGGCGCTGCCCCAGGCCCATCTGGTGGTGGACGGCTACAACGTCACCAAGACCGGCTATCCCACCATGCCGCTGGAGAAGCAGCGGCTGCGGCTGCTGGGCGGCCTCTCGGTGCTGGCCGCGCAGACGGGCGCGGAGGTCACCTGTGTCTTCGACGGCGCCGAGCTGGCCGCCCCGGTGCTGCTGGCACCCCCGCGCGGGGTGCGGGTGCTGTTCTCCAAGCCCGGGGTGACGGCCGACGAGCTCATCCGCCAGCTCGTCCGGGCGGAACCGCCGGGCCGGCCGGTGGTGGTGGTCTCCACCGACCGCGAGGTGGCCGACGGGGTCGCCAAGGCCGGGGCCCGCCCGGTCGCCTCCGTACTGCTGCTCAAGCGTCTCTCCCGGGTCTGACCGCGCCGGGCGCGATGTCGAACTCCGTCCCCAATGACCGAATTCGTGTGATGGGGGATGAGACGTAGGGTCAAGTGCCCATTACCGCGGGTGGGATGTGGGTAAAGAATGCGCCCGTGACCGATATTTTTCCCGGAGGGATTTGAAGTGATCACAGAGAGGTCACTAAGGTCAGGCGACAAACCTTCGCGCGGTTGATCATCCATACGGGGTGACGGCGAAGGAACCGCCGTGTCCGAGCGGGCCGTCCGCAGCTCCCCGTTCGCCCGGGAAGAACGGCGGCACAGCGCACGGAGCCGGGGATCTCCATCCCCCTCGCCCGGCAGGCGGCCCGAAAGAGAAGGAGCCGGCCTTCGTGGCGTCCCACCGTCGTGCCAAGCAGCCGGGCCGCGCCCGCGTGACCGTGCTCACCGCGACCGCCGCCGCGGCCGTCGCCCTCACCTCGCAGACCGCCCAGGCCGACCCCAAGCCGGGCAAGTCCGAGGTCAAGGCGAAGGTCGACAAGCTCTACGAAGAGGCCGCGAAGGCGACGGAGAAGCTCAACGGCGCCAAGGAGCACCAGGGCAAGCTCCAGAAGCAGGTCGACAACCTCCAGGACAAGGTCGCCCGCGGCCAGGACGAGCTCAACGAACTCCGCGACACCCTCGGTTCGGTGGCCAGCGCGCAGTACCGCTCCGGCGGCATGGACCCGGCCCTCCAGCTCTTCCTCTCCTCGGACCCGGACACCTATCTGGAGAAGGCGTCCGCGCTCGACCAGCTCGGCGCCAAGCAGTCCCAGGCGATAGCCGAGATCCAGGGCAAGCAGCGCTCCCTCGCGCAGCAGCGCCAGGAGGCCCAGGAGAAGCTCGGCGACCTCGCCGACACCCGCAAGGAGCTCGCGGACAAGAAGCGCGAGGTCCAGACGAAGCTGGGCGACGCGCAGAGGCTCCTCAACTCCCTCACCGCGGCCGAGCGGGCCGCCATCAAGCAGGACGAGACCCGCGCCAACCGCACCCAGCAGCGCGCCGAACTCGGCGACTCGGTCCCCGCATCGCAGCGTGCCGCCGCCGCGCTCGCCGCCGCCCAGAGCAAGATCGGCAAGCCGTACGTCTGGAGCGCCTCCGGCCCCAACTCCTTCGACTGCTCCGGCCTCACCTCCTGGTCCTACGCCCAGGCGGACGTCTCCATCCCGCGCACCTCGCAGGCACAGGCCCAGATCGGCACCCGGATCACCTCGCAGAGCGCCCTCAAGCCGGGCGACCTCGTCTTCTTCTACGGTGACCTGCACCATGTCGGCCTCTACGCGGGCAACGGCCAGGTCCTGCACTCGCCGCGCACCGGAGCCGTCGTGCGGTACGAGTCGATGAACAACATGCCCTACCAGTTCGGCGTACGCGTCTGACGACCCGCCGACCGGTGCCGCCCCGACCCGGGCGCCACCCCGGGATACCCCCGATCGGGGGAAATCCCACCCGCTCCGCTGACGTCGCGCCCTGCCGGTGACCTGTGAGTCTCCCGGCAGGGCGCCGCCATGTGCACTCCCCGGGGTCGTTGGCCGCCGTGTGGTCGCCGGGCTACTGTCCACCCCGCAACAGCCCTCGTACGGAAGGGAGCGCGGCCCGTGGCGTCCCATCGACTGCCCTCGCAATCCGGTCACACCCGCGGCACCAGGGCCACCGTGCTGACCGCGGCGGCCACGGCGGCGGCCGTGCTCGGGGCGGTGCCCGCGCTCGCCGCCCCGCCCGACTCCCCCGACTCCCCGGCGAGCGCCCGCGCCGCGGTGGACCGGCTCTTCACGGAGGCCGAGCGGGCGACCGAGCGCTTCAACGAGGCCGGGGAACAGGTCCGCGAGCAGCGCCGCCGGCTGAGCCGGAGCCAGGACGGAGTCGCCCGCGGCCAAGAGCGCATCAACCGGATGCGCCAGGCGCTGGGCATGGTCGCGGTGGCCCAGTACCGCTCCGGCGGCATGGACCCCGCGCTCGATCTGCTGCTCTCCTCCGATCCCGATACCTTTCTCGCCAGGGCGGAGGCGCTCCGGCGGGTCGGTGAGCGCCACACCACCGTGCTCCGGGAATTCCGGCTCACCCAGCGCGAACTCGACCGGGAGCGGGCGGAGGCCGCGGGCGCCCTCGCCGAACTCGAACGCGGCCGGGCCGCGGTGACCCGCCACAAGCGGACCGTGGAGCGGAAACTCGCCCTCGCCCGGCGGGTCCTCGGCACGATGACCGCCGACGAGCGCGCCGCCCATGACCGCGCCTCGCGCGCGGGCACCCCCGGCCTCCTCGGCATCTCGGGCGACGCCCCGGCCTCGGCCCGCGCCGCCGCCGCCGTGCGGGCCGCGCGCAGCGCGGTGGGCCGCCCCTATGTGTGGGGCGCGAGCGGCCCCGCCGCGTTCGACTGCTCGGGGCTGATGCAGTGGGCCTACGCCCGCGCGGGCGTGAGCCTGCCCCGCACCTCGCAGGCGCAGGGTTACGCGGGGCGCCGCGTCTCCCTGGCGGAGGCGCGGCCCGGCGATCTGATCACCTACCGTGCGGATGCCAGCCATATCGGCATGTACATGGGCGCCGGCCAGGTGATCCACGCCCCGTACCCCGGCGCGGCGGTCCGCTACGACCCGGTCGGCATGATGCCCATCTCCGGAGTAACCCGCCCCTGACACGTGGGCCGCCGCCCGGGAGGTCCTCTGCGCGGCGGCTTGCTTCCCGACCCCCGGGCCCGGCAAGTCCAGGCCCTCGCGGGGCTCCGCCCCGGACCCCGCGCCTCAATCGCCGGCGGGGCTTGGTTGTTCGGCCCTTGTGGGGCTCCGCCTCTGACCCGGTGCCTCAATCGCCGGCGGGGCTGATTTTGTTCGCTGCGAAACTCTTCGGCCCGGGGGACGAGCGCCCCTGCCGTTGCCGCAGGGCCCTCGTCGCCGACTCGGGAGAGGCCCGCACCCGGGACCAAGCCGCCAGGCACCAGCCTCGCCGAGGGGCGAATCAAGCCCCGCCGGCGATTGAGGCGCGGGGTCCGGGGCAGCGCCCCGCGAGGGCCCGAGTCCGGCGGACCCGCCTCGCGGGGAGTCCGCCCCCGCACGGAGCACCGCCCCCCACAAGAGCCCGCCCCCGCCCCCGGAGACACCGGAAAAGGCAGGTCGCGCGGCAGGTGCGTACGATCGGGGGCGTGGTGGAACAGGGGCGCGACCGGCGCCATGCGGTGCGGGCCCTCGCGGGGGTCTCGCTCGCCGCCGCGCTCGCCCCCGCACTCCTGGCCGGCTGCGCCGGGACACCGCCGGCCGACACCGCCGCCGGCGCCATCCGGCAGACCCTCGACCGCCGCGCCGCCGCCGTCCTCGCCGGGGACGAGAACGCCTACCTCGCCCAGCTCGCCCCCGGAGCCCCCACCCGCGCCGGTGAGCTGCGGCTCTTCCGCAATCTCGCCGATGTGCCCCTCGACTCGTGGGAGTACCGGCTGGGCGACGTCGACCGCCGCGGCGACACCGCCGTCGCCGCCGCCGAGCTGCGCTACCGGATCTCCGGTCACGACACCGCCCCGGTCACCGCCGCCCGCACCCTGGAGCTCGTCCGGCGCGACGGCCGCTGGTATGTGACCGCCGACCGCGCCGCGAAGGGCGCGCCGGAGCAGCTCTGGCAGCAGGGCGATGTCCAGGTGGTGCGCGGCGAGCGCAGCCTGGTGCTGGCGGTCGGGCAGGACACCGCCCGGCTCACCGCCCTGGCGGCCGGCGCCGACCGTGCCGTACCCGCCGTCTCGGACGCCTGGCCGGAGCGGTGGGCGGGGCGGGTGGTCGTCCTCGTACCCGATTCGGTGGAGGCGATGGGGGCCCTGCTCGGCACGCGCGGGGCCGCGTACCGGGGGATCGCCGCCGTCACCACCGGGACGACCGGCGGTTCGGGGGCGGCCCCGGCGGACCGGGTGATCGTCAATCCGGTGGCGTACGGCGCCCTCGGCGAATCCGGCCAGGAGGCGGTGCTCATCCATGAGACCGCCCATGTGGCCACCCGTGCCCACACCTCGCCGGCCACCCCGATGTGGCTCTCGGAGGGATTCGCCGACTGGGTCGCCTACCGGGACACCGGCCGTACCGCGGCCCGCACCGCGCCGGAGCTCCGCCGCGCGGTGCGGGCCGGTGATCTCCCGGCCGCCCTCCCGGCCGACGCCGACTTCGCCTTCGGCCGGGAGGCGGACGCGCTGGCCCGCGCGTACGAGGGCGGCTGGCTGGCCTGCGAGCTGATCGCCGAGCGGTGGGGCCGGGACCGGCTGACCGGCTTCTACCGCGCGGTGGGCGCCGGGGAGCACCGGGAGAGCGCGGTGGAGTCGGCGATGTCCCGCGTGCTGGGGACCACCCCCGCCGAGTTCACGGCCGAGTGGCGGGCGTTCCTGCGCGACCGGCTCGGCGGCTGACCAACCGCGCGCGCCGGTCCCGGTCCGGCACGGTGCCGCGCCAGAGCCGTACGCACGCGGTCACCGCCGCCGCCACCAGCAGCCCGTTCCGCACCACCAGCAGCGACACCCCGAGCGGGTCGCTCGCCACCACATGCGCGAACCAGACGGGGAACTCCAGTACCGTCACCCCCGTCGCCGCGAGCACCAGCGCGGCGGGGAGCGTCATCCGGGTCTCCCGGAAGGTCAGACAGACCGCCGCGAGACCGACCAGCCAGAGCAGGTACTGCGGACTGATCACCCGGCTGGTGACGGTGAAGAGCGTGACCGCCGCGAACGCCGCGTCCGCCGCTGTCGCCGCGCCGAACTCCCGCGCCCGCAGCCGCCACACCGCCAGCCAGCCCAGGGCGGCCAGCGTGAGGGCCAGCGCCAGCGCCGACACCAGCCGGACCCCCGGTCCGATGAACTCCACCGAGCCGTGGTTCAGGGCCGGCCCGCCCTCCCAGCCGAAGTGCCGGGCGGCGTGGAAGACCAGCGCGCCCAGCGACTCCACCTCGGTGCCCCGGTCGCGCTGCGCGGTGAGAAAGCCCAGGGCGCCCGGCATCGCGGCGGCCAGGATCAGGGTGGTCCCGGCGGCCGCGGCCACCGCCGCGGTGAGGGCCCGCCGCAGCGGACGGCCGGGCGCCGCGCCGGCGAGCAGCAGCACCGGCCAGACCTTGAGCAGGGCGCCCGCCGCCGCCAGCGCCCCGAATGCCCGGGGGCTCCGGGCCGCCGCGAGCAGCGCGGCGACCGCGACCGCCGTGACCATCAGGTCGTAGCGGGCGTAGCCGGTGGGCCCGAGCAGCGGTACGCCCGCGATCCACACCCGGAGCCCGCGCGAGGACCGCCCGGGCCGCCCGCCCGCGTACCGCAGCAGCGCGAGGACCGCCGCGTCGCAGAAGAGGATCAGCAGGAAGAACGCCTCGGTGTAGGGGAGGAAGGGCAGGGCGGCGGGGGAGAGGATGGCGAGCGCGGCGGCGGGCGGGTACTGCCAGGTGACATCGCCCGCCGGGAAGACGCCGGTGCGCAGGGTCTCGTACCAGCCCCGGTAGATCACCGACACATCGGCGGTCACATCCGGGCCGGGGAAGGGCAGCGCACCGAGGACACAGAGCAGCAGTGCCGCCCTGGTGACGAACCAGACCGGCCAGGCGAGCCGGACGGGCCGGACCGGCGGGGCGGATCGTGCCGTACCCGCCGTCCGGACCGGGAGGATTCCGCCGGGTCTCTCCGGCATGAGCGCCTCACCCTTTTCATTAAAATATGGGGGAGTTGGGGGTATTGGTAAGGGTTCATCATCCCGTGTCCCCCCATGGTCCGGCGGTGAGGCGCGGCCGGACGGTTCGCCGGGTCCGTTCGGCCGCGCCGGGGGACTTCGGTACTGTCGGCCCACGATGCACAAGACCCTGATCGTGACCAACGACTTCCCGCCCCGCCCCGGTGGAATCCAGGCATTTCTGCACAATATGGCGCTGCGCCTGGATCCCGACCGGATCGTCGTCTACGCCTCCACCTGGAAGCGGGGGCGCGAGGGCGCCGAGGCGACCGCCGCCTTCGACGCCGAGCAGCCGTTCACCGTGGTCCGCGACCGTACGACGATGCTGCTGCCGACCCCGGCCGTCACCCGCCGGGCCGCGGGGCTGCTGCGCGAGCACGGCTGCGAGTCGGTGTGGTTCGGCGCCGCCGCCCCGCTCGGGCTGATGGCCCCCGCCCTGCGCCGGGCCGGCGCGCGCCGGCTGGTCGCCACCTCGCACGGCCACGAGGCGGGATGGGCGCAGCTGCCCGCGGCCCGGCGGGCGCTGCGCCGGATCGGCGAGGGCACGGACACGATCACCTATCTCGGCGAGTACACGCGTTCCCGGATCGCCGCCGCCCTCACCCCCGAGGCGGCGGCCCGGATGGTCCAGCTCCCGCCGGGGGTCGACGAGAAGACCTTCCACCCGGATTCGGGCGGTGCGGCCGTGCGGGAGCGGCTGGGGCTCAGCGACCGTCCGGTGGTCGTCTGCGTCTCCCGGCTGGTGCCGCGCAAGGGCCAGGACACCCTCATCCGCGCCATGCCCGCGATCCTCGCGCGGGTCCCGGAGACCGTGCTGCTGATCGTCGGCGGCGGGCCGTACGAGAACGATCTGCGCGCCCTCGCCCGGGACACCGGTGTCGCCGCCGCCGTCCGCTTCACCGGCGCGGTGCCCTGGGCGGAGCTGCCCGCGCACTACGGCGCCGGGGACGTCTTCGCGATGCCCTGCCGCACCCGGCGGGGCGGTCTCGATGTCGAGGGTCTCGGGATCGTCTATCTGGAGGCGTCGGCGACCGGTCTCCCGGTGGTGGCCGGTGACTCCGGCGGCGCGCCGGACGCGGTCCTGGACGGGGAGACGGGCTGGGTGGTCCGGGGCGGCTCGGCGGCCGATTCCGTCGAGCGGATCGTGGCCCTGCTGGAGGATCCGGAGCTGCGGGCCCGGATGGGCGAGCGCGGCCGGCGGTGGGTGGAGGAGAAGTGGCGCTGGGATCTGCTGGCGGAGCGGCTGCGGCTGATCCTCTGACGCCCCGGCGGGCGTCCGCGGTCCGGCGCGGGAGCGCCGCGCCGTCCGTGCGACCCTCGGCCGGGCCGCGTCAAGGCAACTCCGGTTCGAATTCGATTTCGAACCCCGCCGGGTATGGGAAGTGCGCGGAATCTCGCCCATGATCGCTCCATGACAACTAACCTGACACGTCGTCACATGCTGGGCACGGCGGCCCTCCGGACCGCCGCCGTGCTCGGCTTCACCCGTATCGGCCTCTCCTCGGCCGCCGCCCGGGAGCCCGCCGCCGAGAGCCGCGCCCCCGCCGTGGTCGTCGGCTCCGGCTACGGCGCGGCGGTCGCCGCGCTCCGCCTCGGCCTGGCGGGCGTCCGTACCGTCGTCCTCGAAATGGGCCGGCTCTGGGACACCCCCGGCACCGACGGAAAGCTCTTCTGTCCCACCATCACCCCCGACCACCGCTCCATGTGGTTCCGCACCCGCACCGAGGCACCGCTCTCCACCTTCCTCTGGCTCGATGTGGTCAACCGCGGCATCCGCCCCTATCCCGGCGTGCTCGACCGGGTCGACCACGGCGCCATGTCCGTGTACGTGGGCCGCGGTGTCGGCGGCGGATCCCTGGTGAACGGCGGTATGGCGGTGGTCCCGCCGCGCGCCTACTTCTCCGAGATGCTGCCGGGGGTCGACGCGGACGAGATGTACCGCACCCACTTCCCGCGCGCCCGCCGGATGCTCGGCGTCAACCACATCGATCCGGACTGGTTCGAGTCCACGCCCTGGTACCGCTACTCCCGGGTCTCCCGCGCCCATGCCCGCAGGGCGGGCCTGGGCACCGTCCTGGTGCCGAATGTCTACGACTTCGGCTACATGCGGCGCGAGGCGGCACGCGAGGTACCGAGGTCGGCCCTGGCGGGCGAGGTCATCTACGGCAACAACCACGGCAAGCGCAGCCTCGACAAGAGCTATCTCGCCGCCGCCCTCGCCACCGGCAAGGTCACCATCGAGACCATGAGCCGGGTCAGGGCCTTACGGCGCGGCCCGGGCGGCTATGTGCTCACCGTGGACCGCTCCGACCTCGCCGGCCGGGTCACCGGCACCCGGGAGATCGGCTGCGCCCGGGTCTTCCTCGGCGCGGGCAGCCTCGGCACCACCGAGATCCTGCTCCGGGCGCGGGAGACCGGCGCCCTGCCCGAGCTGGACGCCGAGGTCGGCCGGGGCTGGGGACCCAACGGCAATGTGATGACCGCCCGTGCCAACCACCCCTGGGACACCGTCGGGGCCCGGCAGTCCGCCATGCCGGTGCTGGGCATCAACGACTGGAACAACCCGGACCATCCGGTCTTCGCGGAGATCGCCCCGCTGCCGATGGGGCTCGAACACTGGATCAGCCTCTATCTGGCGATCACCAGGAACCCGGAACGCGCCGACTTCAGCTATGACGCGGCGACCGACTCGGCCCGGCTGAACTGGACCGCCTCGCAGAGCCTGCCCGCCCTGACCGCCGCGAAGTCGCTCTTCGACCGGATCAACCGGGCCAACGCCACGGTCTACCGGCACGATCTCTTCGGCGGGAACCGGGCCTTCGCCGACGACTTCACCTATCACCCGCTGGGCGGCTGCGTCCTCGGCCGGGCCACCGACGGCCACGGGCGGGTGAAGGGGTGTCCGGGGCTGTACGCCGTCGACGGCTCGCTCATCCCCGGCTCGATCGGCGTCAATCCCTTCGTCACGATCACGGCCCTCGCGGAACGGAACATGGAGCGGATCATCCGGCGGGATCTGGCCGCCGCCTGACCGGCGTGTCCGGGGGCACCGGCCGCGCGGGTGCGGGACCCCCGGACACCGGCGGCGGACACCGGCGGTGGGTACGGGCGCTGGGATCGGGATGCCCGGGCGCGCGGGGCGCGTACCGCCCCGCACCGGATCAGCTCCGGTAGATGCCCTCGATCTCGTCCGCGAAGTCCTTCGCCACCACATTGCGCTTCAGCTTCAGCGACGGCGTGATGTGCCCGGCCTCCTCCGTGAACTGATTGGGCAGCACCCGGAACTTCCGCACCGACTCGGCCTTGGAGACCGCCGCGTTGCCGTCGTCGACCGCCCGCTGCACCTCCGCCAGCAACTGCGGATCGTCCCGCAGCGTGGCGGCCGTCGAACCGGCCGGCTTGCCGTGGGCCGACGCCCAGCGGCCCAGGAAGTCCTCGTCCAGGGTGATCAGCGCGCCCACGAACGGCCGGCCGTCGCCCACCACCATGCACTCCGCGACCAGCGCATGCGCCCGGATGCGGTCCTCGATCACGGCCGGGGCGACATTCTTGCCGCCCGCCGTCACCAGGATCTCCTTCTTCCGGCCGGTGATCGAGAGGAAGCCGTCCTCGTCGAGGGTGCCGATGTCACCGGTGTGGAACCAGCCGTCGGCCAGCGCCTCCGCCGTCGCCTCCGGGTTGTTCCAGTACTCCTTGAAGAGGTGCTCGCCGTGGAGCAGCACCTCGCCGTCGTCGGCGATCCGCACCACCGAACCAGGCAGCGGCTGCCCGACCGTGCCGATCTTCTGCCGGTCCCAGGGGTTGAAGGCGGTCGCCGCGCACGACTCGGTGAGGCCGTACCCCTCCAGCACGGTGAAGCCGATACCCCGGAAGAAGTGCCCCAGCCGCTCGCCCAGCGGCGCGCCGCCGGAGATGGCGTGCTCGACGCGCCCGCCCATGACGGCGCGCATCTTCGAGTAGACCAGCTTGTCGAAGATGCGGTGCTTGATCCGCAGTCCCAGCGACGGCCCGCGGGCGATGTCCTGGGCGCGGCTGTACGCGATGGCCGTCTGCGCGGCCATGTCGAAGATCCGGCCCTTGCCGTCGGCCTGCGCCTTCGCCCGGGCGCCGTTGTAGACCTTCTCGAACACCCGCGGCACACCGAGGATCAGTGTCGGCCGGAAACTCGCCAGCTCGTCGGTGAGGTACTTGATGTCGGGCACACAGCCCAGCCGGATCGGGGCCATCATCGCCGCCACCTCCACCAGCCGCCCGAAGACATGCGCGGCCGGGAGGAAGAGGAGCACCGAGCACTCGCCGGTACGGAAGAGGGGCTTCAGCCGCTCGACCGCGTTGCCGCACTCGGCGAAGAAGCTGCGGTGGGTCAGCACACAGCCCTTGGGGCGGCCGGTGGTGCCCGAGGTGTAGACGATCGTCGCCGGGTCGTCGGCCTTCGCGAGGGTGGTCCGCTCGTCGACGGTCGTGTCCGGGACACCGGCACCGGCCGAGACCAGCCGCTCCACCGCGTCCGCCTCGATCTGCCACACCTCGCGGAGCCCGGGCAGCCGGTCGCGCACCGAGGCCACCGCGGCGACATGCGCGTCGCTCTCCACGATCGCCCCGACCGCGCCGGAGTCGGCGAGGATCCAGGAGATCTGCTCGGCCGAGCTGGTCTCGTACACCGGGACGGTGACCGCGCCGGCGGTCCAGATCGCGAAGTCGAGCAGGGCCCATTCGTACCGGGTGCGCGACATCAGGGCCACCCGGTCACCCGGCTCCACACCGGCGGCGATCAGGCCCTTGGCCGCGGCGCGCACCTCGGCGAGGAATTCGGTGGCGGTGACATCGACCCAGGCGTCGCCGGACTTTCTGCCGATGACCGCCACATCGGGATGCTGAGCGGCATTGCGCCGGATCAGATCCGTCAGGTTGCCGTCCGAAGGGACCTCGTACAGGGCCGGAAGGCTGAACTCGCGCAAGACTGCTGCTCCTCATCGGGCGCCGGTGCCACGGCTCTGTGTGATGCACCGGTTGCGGTCCAAGATCGGGCAGGTGCTCGAAAACGGCGGCGAGCACGACTGGACTGCCCGGACGTTACCCACCAGTACCCGTTCCGGATAGGGGGTTCCGGCGAGATGTTCCCTGCGTCACACGTGTATACGACTACTCCGCGAGGGTAGTCCACGCGGCGGCCGGGCCGAAAGAACAACCCGGCGGACCTCCGGCGTCCGTCCGGTGTCCGGCGGGTGCGCACCCGCCCCGGCGCCCCGCTCGCCGGGGCGCTGTCCACCCGGCCGGTCGGCGATTTATGGTGATCGTCATGCCAGGCACCCGGGTGAATGTGGTCAGCGACGTACACGGCAACGCCGGCGATCTCGCCAGAGCGGGTGAGGGCGCCGACGCCCTGATCTGCCTCGGCGACCTCGTCCTCTTCCTCGACTACGCCGACCACTCGCGCGGCATCTTCCCCGAGCTCTTCGGCACCGCCAACGCCGACCTCATCGTCTCGCTGCGCACCGCCCGCCGCTTTCCCGAGGCCCGCGAGCTCGCCCGCCGGCTCTGGGCCGAGCTGGGTCTGGAGCGGGAGACGGCCATCGAGGAGGCCGTGCGCCGCCAGTACGCCGAACTCTTCGCCGCCTTCCCCACCCCCACCTACGCCACCTACGGCAATGTCGACATGCCGGACCTGTGGCCCGAGTACGCCCGCCCGGGCACCACCATCCTGGACGGTCAGCGCGCCGAGATCGGCGGCCGGGTCTTCGGCTTCGTCGGCGGCGGGCTCCAGACCCCGATGCGCACCCCGTACGAGATCCCCGACGAGGAGTACGCGGCCAAGGTCGAGGCGCTGGGCGAGGTCGACGTCCTGTGCTCGCACATCCCGCCGGAGGTGCCCGAGCTCACCTATGACACGGTCGCCCGCCGCTTCGAGCGGGGCAGCTCCGCCCTGCTGGCGGCGATCCGCCGGACCCGGCCGCGGTACGCCCTCTTCGGCCATGTCCACCAGCCGCTCGCCGCCCGGATGCGGGTCGGCGCCACGGAGTGCGTGAATGTGGGGCACTTCGCCTCCACCGGCCGCCCGTGGACCCTCGAGTGGTGATCCGCGCACACCCGCACACCCGCGCGCCGCCCGCCCGCGCCGGCCCGCGCGCCCCGGACGCCCGCGCCGGGGGCCGGGGCCGGGCCCGACCGGGGCGCGATAGCCTGCACACCACACAATCACCCGGTCCGTACCGCAGTTCGTACCGCACTGTTGAGGAGCCGCAGCGATGGCGGAACACACCAGCTCAAGCATCACCATCGAGGCGGCTCCGGCCGAGGTGATGACCGTGATCGCCGACTTCGGCCGCTACCCCGAGTGGACCGGAGAGGTGAAGCAGGCCGAGGTGATCTCCCGTGACGCCGAGGGCCGCGCCGAGCAGGTGCGGCTCGTGCTCGACGCCGGGGCGATCAAGGACGACCACACCCTCGCCTACACCTGGAACGGCGCGAACGAGGTCAGCTGGAGCCTGGTCAAGTCCCAGATGCTCCGCTCCCTGGACGGCTCCTACATCCTCGCCCCGGTCGGCGGCGGCGACCGCACCGAGGTCACCTACCGGCTGACCGTGGACGTCAAGATCCCCATGCTCGGCATGATCAAGCGCAAGGCCGAGAAGGTCATCATCGACCGCGCGCTCGACGGCCTGAAGAAGCGCGTCGAGAGCGGACCCGCCGCCTGATGCGCACGGTCCTCGTCACCGGGCTCGGCGGCGCGGGCCGTACCACCGTCGCCGCGGCGACCGCCATCGCCGCGGCCGCGCGCGGCAGCCGCGTACTCCTCCTCGCCCGGGACACCGCCCCGGACGGACTCCTCGGCACCGCGCTCGCCGCCACCCCGGTCGAGATCACCCCCGGTCTGTGGGCGGCCCGCACCGACAGCGGGGCCGTCTTCCGCGCCGAATTCCTCGCCCTCCAGGAGCGGGCCGGCTCGATGCTCGATCTGCTCGGCGCCACCCGCCTGGCCGGCGAGGAACTGACCGAGCTCCCCGGCAGCGCGGAATTCGCCCTGCTCAGGGCGCTGGCCACGGCCGTCGATGGCGGCTGGGACCTGGTCGTCGCCGATCTGCCGCCGGTCCGCGAGGCCCTCGCCCTGCTCGCCCTGCCCGGGGAACTGCGCCGCTATCTGCGCCGGCTGCTGCCGCCCGAGCGCCAGGCCGCCCGCGCGCTGCGCCCCGTACTCGCCCAGCTCGCCGGGGTCCCGATGCCGGTCCAGGAGCTGTACGAGACCGCCGCCCGCCGGGACACCGAACTCGCCGCGGTCCAGGCCCTCCTCGCCGCCCCCGGCACCGCGGTGCGGCTGGTCGCCGAGCCCGGACCGTCGGCCGCCGGCGAGCTGCGCACCGCGCGCACCGGCCTGGCCCTGCACGGCATGCGCACCGAGGCCCTCGTCGCCAACCGGATCCTGCCCCGCCACTCCGCCGACCCCTGGCTCGCGGGGCTCGCCGCCCAGCAGGAGAAGACCCTCCAGGAGTGGCACGGGGAGTGGGCGCCCGGGACCGCCGTCATCGAACTCCCGCACACCGGGCAGGACCCGCGCGGCACCGCCGCCCTGGCCCTCCTCGCCGCCCCCGGCCGGACACTCGCCCCGGAGCCCCTGCCGGCGCCCCCCGCCCCCGGCCCGGATCCCGCCGTGATCGGACGGGTCGAGGACCGGCGCACCGACGACGGCACCCTCGTCTGGTCCATCCCGCTGCCCGGAGCGCGCAAGGGGGACATCGGTCTGGTGCGGCGCGGCGACGAACTGCTGCTGCGCGTCGGCCCCTTCCGCCGAATCGTTCCGCTGCCGTCCGCGCTGCGCCGCTGCGCCGTCTCGGGCGCGGCGCTCACCGGCGACGTCCTCGCGGTCCGCTTCACCCCCGACCCCGGACTCTGGCCGAGCGGCGGCTGACCGTCCCTCCGGTGGTGACGCACGGGGCGGACGGGACGGCGGCGCACTCTCCCTGGAGCGGCCGTCGGGCCGCCCTCGCGGCCGGGTCCACCGTCCCGTACCCGTACACACCCGTAAAGGATCTCCGCCGCGGCGCGCGCGGCCGTCCCCGGTGATCTCCGGCGCCCGCCGGTACGGCGGTCCGCGCACTGAACGGTCCGCGGCCATTCGGGTACCGTCGAAGGCGGGACAGACCGCCCCGCCACGACACCGACGACACCGACGGCCCTCCGGGGACGCCGGCCGCGCCGTCACCACCACGCCATCCCGTCCAGGAGTACGCCTTGAGCGATGCCACCGAGCGTCACCCCTCCGACACAGGGCCCGCCGCCGGCACCGGCTCGCCCGCAGCCGCCCCCGATGCCGACGCCTGGGCGGACGCCTGCGCCGAGGATCTCGCGGAGGAGAAGGCGCGCCGCCGCGCCCAGTACGGGCCGCCGCCCGGCTCCGCAGCCGATGAACTGCGCAAACTCTTCGGTGCCGTGGCCGACAAGGTCACCGAATTCCAGTCCTCCCTGCCCGGGATGGCCGCCCAGAGCGCCGTACAGCAACTGGTCAGCCAGGCGAAGTCGGCGGTCGAGCCGGTGATCGAGCGCAACCCCCAGGTCTTCGACCATCTCGCCGCCGCGGGCGGCGAACTCCTCGCCGCCTACCGTTCCGCGGTCGAGAAGCAGGAACGCCGCTGGACCCAGGGCCCGTCCGCGGCCGGGGACGAGCCCGGCGGCCCGCGCGACGAGGGACAGGCCCCGGGCGAGCGGATCGATCTCGACTGAGCCCCCGGAGGATCCGGAAGATCCGCGAGGGGCCGGCGGCGGTGCGGTGCGCGGAGCCGCCCCCCGCGGCCCCTCCCGGCACCGCGCGACGGCTTCCGCGCGCATCCGGAGCCGATCCTCCCTCCGGTACGGTGGGCCACAGCGGGGCTCGACCGAATACTGAGGGACACATGGGACTCACCATCGGCGTCGACATCGGCGGCACGAAGATCGCGGCGGGTGTCGTCGACGCGGCGGGCACCATCCTGGACACGCACACCGTGCCCACTCCGGCCACCCCCGGAGGCATCGTCGACGCGATCTGCTCCGCCGTCGGCGCGGCCGGCCAGGGGCACGAGATCGAGGCCGTCGGCATCGGCGCGGCCGGATATGTGGACGACAAGCGGGCCACCGTCCTCTTCGCCCCGAACATCGACTGGCGCCATGAACCGCTGAAGGACAAGGTCGAACAGCGCGTCGGGCTGCCCGTCGTGGTGGAGAACGACGCCAACGCCGCGGCCTGGGGCGAGTACCGCTTCGGCGCCGGCCAGGGGCACGACGACGTCATCTGCATCACCCTCGGCACCGGCCTCGGCGGCGGCGTCATCATCGGCAACAAGCTCCGGCGCGGGCGCTTCGGTGTCGCCGCCGAGTTCGGCCACATCCGGGTGGTCCCGGACGGCCTGCTCTGCGGCTGCGGGAGCCAGGGCTGCTGGGAGCAGTACGCCTCCGGCCGCGCCCTCGTCCGCTACGCCCGCCAGCGCGCCAACGCCACCCCGGAACATGCCGAGATCCTGCTCGGCCTCGGCGACGGCACCATCGAGGGCATCGAGGGCAAACACATCAGCGCGGCGGCCCGGCGGGGCGACCCGGTGGCCGTCGACTCCTTCCGCGAGCTGGCCCGCTGGGCCGGCGCGGGCCTGGCCGATCTCGCCTCGCTCTTCGACCCGTCCGCGTTCATCGTGGGCGGCGGGGTGTCCGACGAGGGCGAACTGGTCCTGGAACCGATCCGCAAGTCCTTCCGCCGCTGGCTGATCGGCGGGCAGTGGCGTCCGCACGCCCAGGTGCTCGCGGCCCAGCTCGGCAACAAGGCCGGTCTGGTGGGCGCCGCCGATCTGGCCCGCCAGGGCTGACCGCTTCCGGCCCCGGCCCCGGGCGGTCCGTCCGCCCTGGGGCCGGGCGCTCCGGCGGGTGCTCCCGGGGCGATGGGCCGAAGGGCTGTACGGCCCACGCGGAGCCCCGGAACCCCGGCCCCGCCGTCGTAGAGTGCCGTCCATGGCGATCACCGCACTCCCCAACTCCCGCACCGAGAACGACGGTTCCGCCGTGATCCGGGTACTGAGCTACAACATCCGCTCCCTGCGCGACGACGAGGAAGCCCTGGCCCGCGTCATCCGCGCCTGCGCTCCCGACCTCGTCTTCGTCCAGGAGGCCCCGCGCTTCTTCCGCTGGCGCAAACACGCCGCCCGGCTCGCCGCCAAGACCGGTCTGCTGGTGCTCGGCGGCGGCGCGACCGCGGCCGGCCCGCTGCTGCTCTGCACCCTGCGCGCCGCGGTCGAGCGGACCGAGGACATCCTGCTGCCGCTCACCCCCGGACTGCACCGCCGGGGTTTCGCCACCGCGGTGGTCCGCATCGGCGGCGCCCGGATCGGTCTGCTCAGCTGCCATCTGAGCCTGAACCGCGATGAGCGGTACGCGCAGGCCGGCATGGTCCTGGAACGCCTCGCGGAGATGGGCACCCCGCACACCATCGCCGCCGGGGACCTCAACGAGCGCCCCGCCGGCCGCGGCTTCCGCCGGATCGCCGCCGGACTCCAGGACTGCTGGACGGCCGCCCCCTGGGGCGGCGAGTACACCTTCCCGCCCGGTGACCCGGACCGGCGGATCGACGCGATCTTCGCCGGCGAAGGGGTGGAGGTGCTCGGCTGCGGGGTGCCGGTGGGTCTCCCGGGAGTCTCCCGGGACGACCTGAACGCGGCCAGCGATCACCTTCCGGTGCTGGCCGCGCTCAGAGTCCCCGCCTCGGTGTGAGGTGCCGCCGGCCCCGGAGGGCCGGCGGCATCCGCCGGTCGCCGGGCCGCGTCAGACCACGGCTCCCCGGCCCGGATCGTCATGCCCCTCGTCGTCATCGCCCGACATCCGGGCCACCAGGGTGGCGAACCCGCCCACGAAGCCGCCGACACAGAGGGTCGTCAGCCACCAGGACAGATACCACTGGAACACCACGGCGAGCAGCATCAGCACCGGACCGCCGATCACCGCGATCCAGGCGAACTTCGCGGTGGTGTCGGCCTCCGGCAGCGGCGGCGGCTCCGGCGGGACGAAATGCCCCTCGTCGCTCTCGTCGAGGTCGTCGTCCTTGGGCTCGCTGATCCGGTAGTCGCGGGGGCCCCCGCCGCCGACCCCGGGGGCGAAGGTGATGGAGCCGCCCAGGACGGGAGGTCTCCCCTCCGCCGAACCGGACTCCGGCTCCCCGCCCTGTTCGTCCTTCCCGGTGCTCTCCGTCTTCTCCGTCTTCTCCGTGTTCCCGGGCTTCTCCGTGCTTCCGGCCTTCTCGGGTTTCCCGGGTTCTCCGGCCCTCTCCGGATCGGGCTCGGCCCGCCCCGCTCCGGATTCCGCGCCGCCCTCGGCCTCCGCCTTTCCGTCCCGGTCGGTCCGCCGGTCGCCGGGAATCTCATTCACCTTGCCCTCCAGGCGCGCGAGATCCTCGACCGACTTGAACGGTTTGGCGCCCGGCGGGTCCGGGGGCTCCTCGCCGTACCCCGCGACAATGGCGGCCCAGACCGCCTCCTCGTCGATGGGCTGCGGCTCCGGATCCGCGTCGTGCTGCTCAGCCACCGCCTGTGCTCCCCTTCGTCCCGATGCGAGGAGCGAACCGGCTGACGAACTCGTAGCTCTCCTGGAAAATCCGCTCCGCATCATGGTCCAACGTCGCGACGTGGTAGCTCTGTTCCAGCAGGATCTCCCGAACATCGGTGGAGGAGACCCGCCCGAGGATCCGCGCCGAATCGGCCGGCGGCACCACATGGTCCCGCGGGCTGTGCAGCAGCACCATCGGCTGGGTCACCTGGGGCAGCTCCGCGTCGACCAGCCGCAGGAAATTCCGCAGCGAGTGCGCCGCCCGGAGCGGCACCCGGTCGTAGCCGACCTCCACCGCCCCCTCCTTCGCGATGTCGCCGGCGAGCCCCGGCGTCGTCCGCACGAGGTGGCGGGCGACGGGCAGGGCGTGGGCGGCGAGCCCGTGCACCTTGTTCGCCGGATTGACCACCACGATTCCGCGCACCGAGTCCCCGTGCTTGGCGGCGAGCCGCAGGGTCAGCGCCCCGCCCATGGAGAGCCCGAAGACGAAGACCTGCTCACAGCGGGCCAGCAGCTCGCGCAGCGCGCGGTCGACCTCCGCGTACCAGTCCTGCCAGCCGGTGATCTGCATGTCCTGCCAGCGGGTGCCGTGCCCCGGGAGCAGCGGCAGGGACACGGTGAGCCCGCGCTCCGCCAGATATTCGGCCCAGGGGCGCAGCGATTGCGGGGAACCGGTGAATCCGTGACAGAGAAGGACGCCGACCTCGCCGCCCTCATGGCGGTAGGGCTCGGCTCCGGGAAGGACCGGCACCGGGATCTCCATTTCTGTGACATCAGGTGTGGCGTCAAGTGTGACGGGAAGCCCGAAGGCGTATCTCACCGTACGCGACCGCACTGACACCGACCAGATCCGTATCCACGCCGACGAGGGGATACCCGGTCACCACGGGTTAAGGTCTGTTCGACAGCAATAGGAGGCATTCGAGTTGATCTACGGCGCCATGAAGTTCTCCATCGGAGGCTCGCTGAAGCTTGCCTTCAGACCGTGGGTGGAGGGTCTGGAGAACATTCCCGCCGAGGGCCCGGCGATTCTCGCGAGCAACCATCTCTCGTTCTCCGACTCGTTTTTCCTGCCCGCGATGCTCGACCGCAAGGTCACTTTCGTCGCGAAGGCGGAGTATTTCACCTCCCCCGGGGTCAAAGGCAGGCTCACCGCCGCCTTCTTCCGCGGTGTGGGCCAGGTCCCGGTGGACCGCTCCGGTGCCCGGGGCGCCGCCGACGCCGCGATCAATGCCGCGATCCAGGTACTGGAGAACGGCGGTCTCTTCGGCATCTACCCCGAGGGCACCCGCTCGCCGGACGGCCGGCTCTACCGGGGCAAGCCCGGCGGCCTCGGCCGGATCACCCTCGCCACCGGCGCCCCGGTCATTCCCGTGGCCATGATCGACACGGAGAAGATCCAGCCGCCGGGCAAGGTCGTCCCCAAACTCATGCGCCCCGGCATCCGGATCGGAAAGCCGCTCGACTTCAGCCGGTATCAGGGCATGGAGGGCGACCGTTTCATTCTGCGCTCGCTGACCGACGAGGTCATGTACGAGATCATGAAACTCTCGGGCCAGGAGTACGTGGACATCTACGCCACCGTCGCCAAGCGGCAGATCGCCGACGAGGAGAAGGCGGCGAAGGCGGCGGCGAAAGCAGCCCAGTCGGACCGGGCCGCCGAGGTGCGGCAGGATCCGGGGGAGAAGCCCTAGCCGGGGCGGTCCGGCGATTTCAGACCATTGGGCGCGCAGGGGCGCGCCCGCTGTTTCCGGGGGGAGGCGCGGGGCCGTGGCCAGGCGTGAGCGGGTGGTGAGGATGTCGGTGGAGCAGCCGCTGTGGCAGGCGCTCACCGCGTATCGCGTACTGACCATGGTCTACGCGGTACTCCTCTTCGTCTTCACCACCGACCGGTTCGAGCGCCCCTGGATCGGCGCGGTCTTCCTCGGCGTACTGGCGGTCTGGACGCTGGCCACCCTGCCCAAGGTCTCCGGCGCCGTCCGCTGCACCAAGCGCTTTCTCGGCGCCGATCTGGCGGTCGCGCTCGCCGGGATACTGCTCACCCCGCTCGCCGATGTGCATGCCCGGCAGATGGACGGGGCCACCCTGCCCTCGATATGGACCGCGGGCTCGGTCCTCGCCTTCGCGATCAAGGGCGGCTGGCGGTGGGCCGCCTTCGCGTCGTCCTTCGTCGCCGTCGCCAACATCGTCCAGCGCGGTGAGCCCAGCCGGGACACCTTCCACAATGTGCTGCTGGTCTGGGTCGCCTCCATCGCCATCGGCTATGTGGTGGAGGTCGCCCGGGCCTCCGAGGCCACCCTCGCCCGCGCCCTGGAGATCGAGGCCGCCACCCGTGAGCGGGAGCGGCTGGCCCGGGACATCCACGACAGCGTGCTCCAGGTGCTGGCCATGGTCCAGCGCCGGGGCACGGCGCTCGGCGGTGAGGCGGCCGAACTGGGACGGATGGCGGGGGAACAGGAGGTCGCCCTGCGCACCCTGGTCTCCAGCGGTCTGGTGCCCACCGCCCGCGCCAGCGAGGACCCCGCGCTCGGCGCCGTGGTGCGCGCGGTGAACGAAGGCGGGGAGGAGTACGAGGAGGGCGGCGGGTCCGCGACCCGCGATCTCCGCTCGCTGCTCGCCCGGCATGCGAGTGCCCGGGTGACCCTCTCCGAACCGGGCGCGCCGGTGACCCTGCCGGCCGCCGCCGCGCGGGAGCTGGCCGCCGCTGTCAGTGCCGCACTGGACAATGTGAACAGGCACGCGGGCTCCGGCGCGCATGCCTGGATTCTGATCGAGGACTGGCCGGACGAGGTGATCGTCACGGTCCGGGACGACGGACCGGGCATCCCGGAGGGACGGCTGGACCAGGCGGCGGGGGAGGGGCGGCTCGGGGTGGCCCTCTCCATCCGGGGGCGGCTGCGGGATCTGGGCGGCACCGCCGAGCTGATCTCGGTCCCCGGCCAGGGCACGGAAGTTGAATTGAAGGTTCCACGGGGGAAGGCGGAGAGCGCGTGACACAGGAGCGGACGACCAGGGTGATGGTCGTCGACGACCATCCGATGTGGCGGGACGCGGTCGCCCGCGATCTGGCCGCGGCCGGTTTCGATGTGGTCGCCACGGCGGGCGACGGCCGCCAGGCGGTCCACCGCGCCCGGGCCGCCGTGCCCGAGGTGCTGGTCCTCGATCTCAATCTGCCGCTGCTGCCGGGCGTCCAGGTCTGCAAGGAGCTGGTCGGCGCCCTGCCGGGGCTGCGGGTGCTGGTGCTCTCCGCGAGCGGCGAGCATGCGGATGTACTGGAGGCGGTGAAGTCCGGCGCGACCGGCTATCTCCTGAAATCCGCCAGTACGGAGGAGCTGATCGACGCCGTCCGGCGCACCGCCGTCGGGGATGCCGTCTTCACCCCCGGCCTGGCCGGACTGGTGCTGGGCGAGTACCGCCGGCTGGCCTCCGAGCCCGTCCCGGCCCCGGGTGCGCAGGAGCCCAGGGCGCCGCAGCTCACCGACCGGGAGACCGAGGTGCTCCGGCTGGTCGCCAAGGGGCTCTCGTACAAGCAGATCGCCGAGCGGCTGGTGATCTCCCACCGCACCGTGCAGAACCACGTCCAGAACACCCTCGGCAAGCTCCAGCTCCACAACCGCGTCGAATTGGTGCGGTACGCGATAGAACGCGGCCTGGACGACGCCTGATCCCGGGCCCCGGCCGCCGGTGCGCCCGGGGCCCGCGCCGGCCTTGCATCCTCTGGCGTAGCGGAGATTCCCGGCCACATCACTCGTTCGAATGAATCCGAACGGCGGTTGTGGATCAAGTGCCGCATTCGGTGCGGGAATTGACCTTCCAGCCCATCACGGAGTGACCTGGATCACCATTAGCGTGGCGAGCCGTAGGACTCATCGGGCGAAGGGAAGTATCCATGCGCGTCGGAGTACTGACCGGGGGCGGCGACTGCCCCGGCCTCAACGCCGTCATCCGCGGGGTCGTCCGCAAGGGCGTCCAGGAGTACGCGTACGAGTTCGTCGGTTACCGCGATGGATGGCGCGGGCCTCTCGAAGGCGATCTCATCCCGCTCGGCATCCAGGCCGTCCGCGGCATCCTGCCGCGCGGCGGCACCATTCTCGGATCCTCGCGCACCAACCCGCTCAAGGCGGCGGACGGTATCCGCCGGATCAAGGACAACCTCGCCAAGGCCGAGGTCGACGCCCTGATCGCGATCGGCGGCGAGGACACCCTCGGTGTCGCCGCCCGGCTGCACGACGAGTACGGCGTGAAGTGCGTCGGCGTACCGAAGACCATTGACAACGACCTCTCCGCCACCGACTACACCTTCGGTTTCGACACCGCCGTCGGGATCGCCACCGAGGCCATCGACCGCCTCCACACCACCGCCGAATCCCATATGAGGGTCCTGGTGGTGGAGGTGATGGGCCGCCACGCGGGCTGGATCGCCCTCCACTCCGGCCTCGCCGGCGGCGCCAACGCCATCCTCATCCCGGAACAGCGCTTCGACGTGGAACAGGTCTGCACCTGGGTCACTTCGCGTTTCAAGGCCACCTACGCGCCGATCGTGGTCATCGCCGAGGGCGCCATGCCCAAGGACGGCGATCTGGTGCTGAAGGACGGCACCCTCGACTCCTTCGGCCATGTCCGCCTCTCCGGAGTCGGCGAATGGCTGGCAAAGGAGATCGAGAAGCGCACCGGCAAGGAGGCCCGCACCACGGTTCTCGGCCATGTCCAGCGCGGCGGCACCCCGAGTGCCTTCGACCGCTGGCTGGCGACCCGTTTCGGCCTGCATGCGATCGACGCCGTGCGCGACGGGGACTTCGGCAAGATGGTCGCCCTGCGCGGCACCGACATCGTCCGGGTGCCGATCGCCGACGCCACGGCGAAGCTCAAGACCGTGGAACCGGAGCTGTACTCGGAAATCGGCGTGTTCTTCGGCTGACCGGCCCAGCCGAGAGCGCGTCCCGGGTCCGTTGAAAGGCGCGTCCGGGCTGTGAGCCGTATATTCGCCGTGCCGTCCGCCGCCGCGGCGGCCGGCACCCACCGGCTCACAGCCCACCCCTCCGGGAGCAGCCGTGGACATCCTCGCCTTCGGGGTGCAGGCCGATGAGCGCCCGCTGATCGAGCGCGCCTTCGCCGCCCTGCCCGGTCTCGGCCCCGTCCGCTGTGTGGACGTCTTCCTCGGCCGGGACACCGCGCCCATCGCGGCCGGCCACGAGACGATCTCCACCAGCGTCAACGCCGATCTGAGCGCCGAGGTCCTCCGGATCCTGGCCGCCGGCGGCACGAGGATGATCGCCCAGCGCTCCACCGGCTTCAACAACATCGATCTCGACGCCGCCGAACGCCTCGGCATCGCCGTCGCCCGGGTCTCGTACTACTCCCCGTACTCCGTCGCGGAATTCGCCTGGACCCTGGCGATGGCCCTCAACCGCAGGATCGTCCGGGCCTCCGCCCGCACCAGGGACTTCGATTTCCGGCTCGACGGGCTGATGGGCCGCGATCTGCACGGCCGCACCGCCGGAATCCTGGGCACCGGCAAGATCGGCGAGGCGTTCGCCCGGATCGCGCACGGATACGGCATGAAACTCCTCGGCTGGGATGTCGCCGAGAACCCCGCCTGCGCCGCGCTGGGCATGACCTACACCGGCAAGGACGAGCTCCTCGCCGCCGCGGACCTGGTCAGTCTGCATGTGCCGCTGCTGCCCGCGACCCACCACCTCATCGACGCGGCGGCGCTGCGGTCGATGCGGGACGAGGCGATCCTGGTGAACACCGGCCGCGGCGGACTGATCGACACGAAGGCCCTGGTCGGGGAGTTGCGCCGGGGCAGATTCACCGGGGTGGGGCTCGATGTGTACGAGGCTGAGGCCGGGCTCTTCTTTCTCGACAAGTCCATGGAGGCGATCGAGGACGACACTCTCGCCCGGCTGGTCACCTTCCCGAATGTGCTGGTCACCTCGCATCAGGCCTACTACACGGAGGACGCGGTCGGCCAGATCGTCGAGGCGACCGCGCGGAATGTGAGCGACTACGCGGCCGGCCGCCGGACCGATGACTTCCTGGTGCCGGCGGCCGGCGGGGACGGCACCGCGTCCCCCTCCGGCTGAGCCCCGGGGCCCCGGACGGACGCCCGGGAGCCACCAGCCCCCGGACCCCGCCGCCGGGAGACCGTCCCCCGGACCCCGTCGCCCCGGGAGACCGTCCCTCAGACCGCGCCCGCCCCCGGACCCGCCCCCGAGGCCGCGCCCGCCCCCGTACCCCCGGACGCCGCCCCCGCCCTCGGCCCGTCCGGCAGTCCGGCGCCCATCCCGGGCCCGTCCAGCAGCCGGGCCACCACCCCGGGCCCGTCCAGCGTCAGCACCGACTCCGGATGGAACTGCACCGAGGCGAAACCGGCACCCCGCAGCGCGTACACCTCCCCGCTCGCCGGGTCGCGCGACACCTCCACCCCGGCCGCCGCGAGCGCCGCCGCGCCCCCGTCGTCACAGCGCGCGCCGAAGCTGTTGTAGAAGCCCACCGTCTCCGTCCGCCCGAAGAGCGGGATCCGCTCCTGCGCGCCCTGGAGGGGCGAGTCCTTGCGCACCGCCGCCAGCCCCAGCTCGGCGGCGATCAGCTCATGCCCGAGACAGACGCCCAGCAGCCCGTGCCGGTGTCCGCGCAGCAGCTCGGCGGCGAGTCCGCGCAGCGCCCGCATCCGGGGGTCACCGGCGTCACCCGGATCGCCCGGCCCCGGTCCGAGCACGATCAGCCCCTCGAAGGCGAGCGCCGCCTCCCGCAGCCCGGGCTCGTCGAAGCGCCGCACCGTCACCTCGCGCCCGGTCGACCGCAGCAGATGCGCCAGCATCGCGGTGAAGGTGTCCTCGCAGTCCACCACCAGCGCCCGGCCCGCCGCCCCCGCCCGGGGCTCATCGGCGGGCTCCCGCATCCGCAGCCAGAACGGCGCCAGATCCGCCCGCCGGGCGTCCAGCGCCGCCCGCACCCGGGGATCGCCGGCGAGCCGGGCCGGCACCTGCTCCGCCGGGGGCCGGCCGGGGCGCACCCCCAGCGCCGCCAGCACCCCCGCCGCCTTCGCATGGGTCTCGGCGACCTCGCCCGCCGGGTCGGAGTTCCGCACCAGCGTGGCCCCGACCCCCACCCGCAGCCCGCCCGCCGGGTCGATGTCGGCGGTACGGATCAGAATCGGCGAGTCCAGGGTCTGGGCGCCGTTCCCGTCCACCCCGAGCAGCGCCAGCGCCCCCGCGTAGTAACCGCGCCCGCCCGGCTCGTGGCGCTCGATGACCCGGCAGGCGTTCTGCACCGGCGAGCCGGTGACCGTCGCCGCGAACATGGTCTCCCGCAGCACCTCGCGCACATCGAGCGAGGACCGCCCGCGCAGCTCGTACTCGGTGTGCGCGAGATGCGCCATCTCCTTGAGCCGGGGCCCCACGACCACCCCGCCCCGGTCGCCCACCGCGCACATCATCTTCAGCTCCTCGTCCACCACCATGGAGAGCTCGTCCCGCTCCTTGGGGTCGGCGAGGAAACGGAGCAGCGCCTCCGGATCCGGCGCCCCGTCCGGATAGCGGAAGGTGCCGCTGATCGGGTTCATCACCACGGTGCCCCCGCTCATCCGCACATGGACCTCCGGGCTCGCGCCGACCAGCGTCCGGTCCCCGGTGTGCACGGCGAAGGTCCAGTAGGCGCCCCGCTCGCCCGTCAGCAGCCGGCGGAAGAGCGCCAGCGTGTCCGCCCGGCCGAAGCCGGGGATCCGGCCGGTGTAGGTGCGGCGGATGACGAAGTTAGCCCCCTCGCCCCGGCCGATCTCGTCCCGCACCACCCGGCGGACGACCTCCGCGTACTCCTCGTCCCCGATGTCGAAGGCCCCGCCCTCGACGCGTACGCCGTGCGCGGGCAGCGCCGCCAGCACCTCGTCCAGGGGGAGGTCGTACGACTCATCGGCGACCAGCACACTCAGCGGGGTGCCGTCGTCGCGCACCTCGAAACCGCGCTCCCTGATCTGCCGGAACGGGATCAGCGCCAGCGACGGGCGGCCGGAGACGGGCAGCTCGGCGAGGGCCTCCGCCTCGTGGACCGCGCCGATCAGCAGCTCGACCTCCTCGTGGCCGCGGCCGGGGGCGCGTCTGCGGAGCAGGGCGAAGGGGCGGTCGTCGTGGAGAAGCCGGGCGAGTCGTTCGAGTCCGTCACGGGACATCCGGATCTGTTCCTTCCAGGGAGGAAGGGCCGGGAGAGGGGGCTCGGCCGGCCTCCGCGGGGCGGAGGGCCCGGAAAACACCGAAGGCCGCCCTCTCGGGCGGCCTTCGCGAGTGTGTGGGTACGCGCAGTCAGCGGGCCGCCGGAGGAGCGGTCCACCACCAGTTCTGGTTCAGCTGGGTCGGGTGCGCGAACATGCCGCGAACCCTACCCCACGCCCCACCCGTCCCTGCCGCCGCGGAATTATGGAATGTGTGTCTCATTTACTGGGCGGGCGGCTGTACGGGTCCCCGGACCCCGTACTGTTGGCGCTGTGACCGTGAACGCTAAGACCACCCCTGCGGGTGGCAACACCTGGCGAGACCTGCCCGCGGCGCAGCAGCCCGAGTACCCGGATGCCGAGGCTCTGCGCGATGTGATCGCCGAGCTCGAAAGCTATCCGCCGCTCGTCTTCGCGGGCGAGTGCGACCAGCTGCGCGCCCGGATGGGAGCCGTCGCCAGGGGCGAGGCGTTCCTGCTCCAGGGCGGCGACTGCGCGGAGTCCTTCGAGGCCGTCGGGGCCGACCACATCAGGGCCAAGCTCAAGACCCTCCTCCAGATGGGCGCGGTGCTCACCTACGCCGCGTCCGTACCCGTGGTGAAGGTCGGCCGCATCGCCGGCCAGTACTCCAAGCCGCGCTCCAAGCCGACCGAGACCCGCGACGGTGTGACCCTCCCCACCTACCGGGGCGACTCCGTCAACGGCTTCGACTTCACCGAGGCGTCCCGTGTCCCGGACCCCGAGCGCCTGAAGCGGATGTACAACGCCTCCGCCGCCACGCTCAACCTGGTCCGCGCCTTCACCACCGGCGGGTACGCCGATCTGCGCCAGGTGCATGCCTGGAACCAGGACTTCGTGAAGTCCTCGCCCTCCGGCCAGCGCTATGAGCAGCTCGCCCGGGAGATCGACAGCGCGCTCAACTTCATGGAGGCGTGCGGCACCGACCCGGCCGAGTTCCGGACGGTCGAGTTCTTCTCCTCCCACGAGGCGCTGCTGCTCGACTACGAGTCGGCCCTGACCCGGACCGACTCCCGCACGGGCCGGCTGTACGACGTCTCGGGCCACATGGTCTGGATCGGCGAGCGCACCCGCCAGCTCGACGGGGCGCACATCGAGTTCGCCTCGCGGATCAGCAACCCGATCGGGATCAAGCTCGGCCCGACGACCACCGTCGACGAGGCGCTGACCTACATCGACCGGCTCGACCCCGACCGCGAGCCCGGCCGGCTGACCTTCATCGTCCGCATGGGCGCCGACAAGGTCCGCGACAAGCTCCCCGAGCTGGTGGAGAAGGTCACGGCCTCCGGTGCCACCGTGGCGTGGGTCACCGACCCGATGCACGGCAACACCTTCGAGGCGGCCTCCGGTCACAAGACCCGGCGCTTCGACGACGTGCTCGACGAGGTCAAGGGCTTCTTCGAGGTCCACAAGGCGCTGGGTACGCACCCGGGCGGCATCCATGTGGAGCTCACCGGCGACGATGTCACCGAGTGCGTGGGCGGCGGCGACGAGATCTTCGTCGACGATCTGCACCAGCGGTACGAGACGGCCTGTGACCCCCGGCTCAACCGCAGCCAGTCGCTCGACCTGGCCTTCCTGGTGGCGGAGATGTACCGCGACCAGTGAGTCCGGTCCCGGGCGGATCTTCGGCTGAATTGCCGTCTTTCCGCAAGGGATCTTCCCCCGTGCGGCAGTGGGGCGCGAATCCTTGTGATTCGCGCCCCACTGTGCTTTTGTGCCCTTACCGGCACGGGTAAGGTTAGGTTAGCCTCACCGAGTATCGGCAGGGCACGATCAGCGATCCCATCGGGAGGTGAACCGCGTGTACGTCTGCTCATGCTTCGGCATCACCGAGAAGCAGGTGAGGGAACACGCGGCGGCCGGTGCCTGCACGCCCCGCCAGGTAGCGTCGGCGAGCAAGGCGGGCACGGACTGCGGGTCGTGCGTCCGTACGATCCAGTCCCTTCTGGGCCGGGGCGGCTGCCCCAGGCGTGAGCTGGCCGACCAGGGCAAGCCCGCACTGAGCACGGTCGCCGAAACCGCCGGTGTCACGGTCTCCGCCGGTGCGGCGGGTGTGTCACTCCTCGCCGCCGGCGACACGGGGCGGTCCGGGCTGGCGGCCTGAGGCCGTCCGAAGGGCCCGCCGAAGGCGGTCCGGGCGGCTCAGCTCTCCGGCTGCTCGATCTGCTGGGCCAGATAGAGCGGCTCGCCGAGGGACTCGATCAGCTCCAGCTGGGTGTCGAGATAGTCGATGTGGTGTTCCTCGTCCTCAAGGATCGACTCGAAGATATTCGCCGAGGTCACATCTCCCTTCGCCCGCATGACCTCGATACCGCGCTTGAGGCGGGCGATCGCCTCCACCTCGACCTGGCGGTCCGCCTGGAACATCTCGGTCACCGTCTGGCCGACCCGGACATGGAACAGGCGCTGATAATTCGGCAGGCCGTCGAGGAACAGAATGCGTTCCGTCAGAACATCCGCATGCTTCATCTCGTCAATGGACTCGGCACGGGTGTACTTGGCCAGCTTGGTCCAGCCCTTGTTCTCCTGAATTCGGTAATGGAGCCAGTACTGGTTGATCGCCGTCAGCTCGCCGGTCAGCTGCTCATTCAGAAACTCGATGACCTCGGGGTCACCCTGCATCGCGAATGCTCCTTCCACACAGGTGGCTGAGGGGGCAGGTGCGCGCATCCTCGCATCGCCATCCGGGGCCGTCCAGTAAGTGCCTCCTTAGTAGGAGTTGCCCGAATCGGGCCAGACCTGGTCATGACCACCCCTCCCGGTCTGTCACCATTGAGGCATGGGTCAGCCGGAGAACCGGGAATTTCGCGCACCGGAGGAGTCCTCGCTTCCCCCGGGACAGCGATTGCAGCGCGGCTGGCCGGTCACCCACTACGGGCCCGTGCCGAAGTTCAAGCCGGACCGCTGGGAGTTCCGCGTCTTCGGTGCCACGGCCGACGGGGACAAGCACTGCTGGAACCACGAGGAGTTCTCGGCACTGCCCTTCACCTCGGTCGTCGCCGATCTGCACTGCGTGACGAAGTTCAGCATGCTGGGGGCCGAATGGGGTGGTGTGTCCGCCCGTACGATCGCGGAGCTCGCCCCGCCCGCCGGTGATGTCACCCATGTGATGGTGTGGGCGGAATACGGATTCAGTGCAAATATGCGGCTCGCCGACTTCACCGACGAGCGGTCGATTTTTGCCACCCATAAGGACGGCGAACTGCTCACCGCCGAACACGGATTTCCGCTCCGGCTCGTGGTGCCGCGGCTCTATGCCTGGAAAGGGCCCAAATGGGTCCGGGGCGTGGAGTACATGACCGCCGACCGGCGGGGCTTCTGGGAGGAGCGCGGATACCACAATCTCGGCGACCCCTGGCGCGAGCAGCGGTACTCCTACCAGGAGGAACCGGGCGACGGTCCCGAGCTCTGATCCGGCGGTACGGGGACGGGCCCCGGCTCGGCCCGGAGAGATCTCACCCCCGCGGCGACGTCACCCCCGGAGCGACTTCAGCCGCGCCACATCCGCCGCGTGTCCCTCCGGGCCGCCCGGTGTCTCGATGATCAGCGGCACGCCATCGGTGGCGGGATGGCGCAACAGCTCCCGGAACGGCTCCGCGCCTATGTGACCGGCGCCGATATTGGCATGCCGGTCCTTGTGCGCACCGGCGGGCTCCTTGGAGTCATTGGCGTGGATCAGCTTCAGCCGCCCCGTACCCACCGTCTCCACCAGCAGATCCAGGGTGCGCGCCATCCCCCGCGGGGCCGCGAGATCGTGCCCCGCGGCATGGATGTGACAGGTGTCGAGACAGATGCCGAGCCGGGGATGGGAGTCGAGCGCGTCGAAGTAGGGCCCGAAGTCCTCGGCCCGGGAGCAGAGCGAGAAGCCCTGGCCCGCGGTCGACTCCAGCAGCAGCGCGGGATCGTCCTCATGGGTCAGCTCGTCCAGCAGCGGCAGCACCAGCTCCCGCACCTGTGCCAGCGCCACCTCCCGCGTACGGCCCCCGGTCGCCGAACCGGTGTGCACCACCACCCCGAGCGCACCGATCTCCCGGCCCCGCCGCAGGGAGTGCCGCATCGACTCCACCGACTTCTCGGCGGTCGCCTCGGTGTGCGAGCCGAAGTTGATCAGATACGGGGCGTGGACGTACACCGAGAGCCCGGCCTCGGCGCACCCGGCGCGGAAGGCCTCGTCCTGTGCCGGGTTCCCGGGCGGGGTCGCCCAGCCGCGCGGATTGGCCACGAAGACCTGAAGGGTCTCGGCCTTCAGCTCATGGGCGTAGGGGAGCCCGGTGGTGGCCAGACCGCCCGCCACGGGGACATGTCCGCCGACGGGGTTGCGCATGAGTGTCTCCGTGAGTCTGTTGCCGGGGCGCCGCCGGACGGCGGATTCCCGCGGGCCGGCGCGATGCCGGTGGTTCGGATGGGGGCGTGCGGCGCCGGGGCGGGCCGCGATGGGAGGCGTACGGCGTCGGGGCGTACGGGGGAGGCGGTTCCGGGCGCGCGGCGCGGGCGCGCCCCCGGTCACAGCCCCTTGACCTCGATGGTGACCTTGCCGCCCTCCGGGGCCTCCTCGCCCGCGCCGGGCGACTGACCCGTCACCTCGTCCCCCAGATACGGGAAGCTCTTCTCCACCGCGACCTCGAAACCGGCCGCCTCCAGCTCCGCCCGCGCGTCGTCGGCGCTCTTCCCCACGACATCGGGGACGGAGACCATCCGCGGCCCCTTGGAGACGGTCAGGGTGACGGTGTCGCCGCCGGCGAGTTTCGACCCGGCCGCCGCGGACTGCCGGGCAACCGTGCCCGCCTTCTCCGGGGCGTGGATCCGGCCCTCGGCGATCACCACCTCGAACCCGTCACCCTCCAGCCGCTCACGGGCCACCGCGAGCGGATCCCCGGTCACCCCGGGGACCTCGACCGGGGAGCCCTTGCTGACCACCAGGGCGACCGCGGACCCCGGGCTGCGCCCGGTCCCGGCCCCCGGATCGGTGCGGATCACCGCGCCCTGCGGGACCGCGGCGCTGAATTCCCGGGTCATCGCTCCGGGCTCCAGCCCGGCCTTCTCCAGGGCCCGCTCGGCGTCGGCGAGCCGCTCGCCCGCCACCGACGGGACCCGGACGATCTCCGGTCCGCGCGAGACGACCAGCGTCACCGAGCCGTTCCCGCGAATGCGCTCACCGAGCGCCGGATCGCTGGTGATGACGGTGCCCCGCGCCACGGTCTCGCTGAACTCCCGGCGCACGCCGCGGACGTCGAGCCCGGCGCCGGCCAGTTCTTTCCACGCCT
The DNA here is from genome assembly GCF_039888735.1 of Streptomyces sp. CAU 1734. Classification (NCBI taxonomy): domain Bacteria; kingdom Bacillati; phylum Actinomycetota; class Actinomycetes; order Kitasatosporales; family Streptomycetaceae; genus Streptomyces; species Streptomyces sp. CAU 1734. The sequence continues at coordinate 16,186 of NZ_JBDQQP010000002.1, read as the reverse complement.
CGCTCTCCGTCTTCCCGATCAGCGCGGGCACCCGGGTGAACTGCCCCGAATTGATGTACCAGACACCGGCACCTCCGCCCAGCACCAGCAGAACGGCGACCACGATCGTGACCACTCCGCGCCTCGGCAGCGCCGGCCGGCGGAGCCGGAGCCGGGACCGCGCCGGGGTGGGTTCCACGGTGAGCCGGGCCGTGTGGCTCACCGGGGGCCGCTCCCGGGGGAGCGCCCGCGCGATCACATCGGTGGGCTCCTCCCCGGCCGGGTCCCGGGTGCCGGAATCCGCCGCCGGGGTCCTGGCACCCGGAGGCATCAGATCCAGCTGCTCATCGGTGAGCGCGGCGCGCGCCTCGCGGGCCGCCGCCAGCAGCGCCACCGCGTCATGGGGGCGGAGCTCGGGATTCCGGGCGGTGGCGCCCGCGACCAGCTCGTCCAGCTCCACCGAGAGCCCCGGCACGGCCGCGGAGGGCGCCGGCACGTCCTCGTGCAGATGCCGGTAGAGCACCTGGGCCGAGGTGCTCCCGCCGTGCGGCTTGGCGCCCGTCAGCATCTCGTAGAGCACGACCCCGCAGGAGTACACATCGGTACGGGTGTCGGAGGTGCCCTCCTCGATCTGCTCGGGCGCCAGATAGGAGACCGTGCCCAGCACGGTGCCGGTGGTGTTCGTCACCGAGCCGACCGCGCGCACCAGCCCGAAATCGGCCACCTTCACCCGGCCGTCGTCCCCGATGAGCACATTCTCCGGCTTGATGTCCCGGTGCACGAAGCCGGCCCGGTGCGCGGCGCCGAGGGCGGCCAGTACGGGCTCCAGGATGTCCAGGGCGGCTCTGGGCCGCAGGGCACCGCGCTCGCGCAGCACGTCGCGCAGGGTGCAGCCCGCGACGTACTCCATGGCCAGATAGACATAGGCGCCCTGCGCGCCCTGGTCGAAGACGCCCACCACATTGGGGTGCGCCAGCCGGGCCACCGACTTCGCCTCGCGGATGAAGCGCTCCACGAAGGTGACATCGGCGGCGAGGGCGGGATGCATCACCTTGAGGGCGAGCTCGCGGTCGAGGCGGGTGTCGACGGCCCGGTAGACCGTGGCCATACCGCCGACGGCGATACACGCGTCGACGCGGTAGCGGCCGTCGAGCACCTGCCCGACGAGAGGGTCCTGGAGGGTCGTGTCCACCCGGTGATTCTACGAGCCGGCGGTGACAGCGCCGCCGGGCCGGGCTCCGCCGGGGCCGTACCGCAGCGGAGCTGTGACACGCCCGCCGCCGTCCGGCGGTGTTCCGCCCGGTCCGGCGGCGCTCTCACGGGGTGTACGGGCGGGGCCGTGACCGTACCGCCTCATACCCGCCCGGACCGAGCGCCCGGACCGGGCGGGCGGCCCTGGAGACCGGCCCTGGAGACCGGCCGTCCCCGCCGGGGCTCAGCCGTCCCCGCCGGTGAAGGCCGGGCGCTCCGGGTCCAGCTCGGCGAGGCCGGACTCGGGGGAGGAGGCGCGGGCGAAGTGGCGGCGCGGGATCCGGCCCGCGCGGCGGGCCAGGCGGCCCGCCGCCACCGCGTGGCGCATCGCCTCGGCCATCAGCGCCGGCTCCTGGGCGCGGGTCACCGCCGAGGCCAGCATCACCGCGTCGCACCCGAGCTCCATGGCGAGAGCGGCGTCGGAGGCGGTGCCCGCGCCCGCGTCGAGAATGACCGGGACCCCCGCGGCCTCCACGATCAGCTGGAAATTGTGCGGATTGCGGATACCGAGGCCGGAGCCGATCGGCGAGCCCAGCGGCATGATCGCCGCACACCCCGCGTCCTCCAGCTTCCGGGCGAGGACCGGATCGTCGCTGGTGTACGGCAGGACGGTGAAACCGTCGTCCACCAGGATCTCCGCCGCGTCGAGCAGTTCGACGGGATCGGGCAGCAGGGTCCGCTCGTCGGCGACGACCTCCAGTTTGATCCAGTCGGTGCCCAGGGCCTCCCGGGCCAGCCGGGCGGTGAGCACGGCCTCTCCCGCGGTGAAGCAGCCGGCCGTGTTGGGCAGCACCCGGATCCCGAGCCGGCGCAGAACGGAGAGGACCGAGCCCCGCACGGTCGGGTCGAGCCGGCGCATGGCGACGGTGGTGAGCTCGGTGCCGCTCGCCACCAGGGCACGTTCCAGGATGTCGAGACTGGGCGCGCCGCCCGTGCCCATGATCAGCCGGGAGGTGAGAACGGTGTCGCCGATGGCGAGCGGATCGTCGGACATCGCGGGCTCAGCCTCCCTGGACAGCGGTGAGAACTTCGATCCGGTCGCCGTCGCCGAGCGGGGTGTCCGCCCACCGGCCGCGGGGGACGACGGTCTCGTTGACCGCCGCCGCGACTCCGGACCGGGCGGTGGTGAGCTCGGCGATCAGGGTGTCCAGCGTGGTTCCGGTGGCGAGTTGTCGCCATTCGCCGTTGACGGAGACGGCAGGGGGCACAGTGGTCATACGGGCTGCTCCAGAGGGGCGGCGGGGGAGAAGCGTCGGGGGGTGAAGGGAAGGGCTTCCGCCGGCAGGGTGCCGGTCGTGAGCACGGTCGCCATCGCGTCTCCGGTGACGGGGGTCAGGAGCACCCCGTTGCGGTGGTGGCCGGTGGCCAGCAGCAGGCCGGGGAGCGCGGTCGGGCCGAGCAGCGGGGCGTTGTCGGGCGAGCAGGGGCGCAGTCCGGCGCGGGTCTCGGTCAGCGGCAGTTCGGTGATGCCCGGCAGCAGTTCATGGGCGTCGCGCAGCAGTTCGTACACCCCGCCCGCGGTGACGGTGGTGTCCCAGCCCAGCTCCTCGCTGGTCGCGCCGACGACCAGCTCACCGTTCTCGCGCGGCACCAGATAGACCTGGCTGCCGCGGACGACGGCCCGGACGGTCCGGGTCAGGAAGGGGGCGTATGCCCTGGGCACGGCCAGGCGCAGCACCTGGCCCTTCACCGGGCGGACCGGCGGCACCGCCTCGTCGGGTACGCCGTCGAGCCGGCCGCTCAGGCTGCCGCCCGCCAGCACCACCTGGCCGGCGGAGAGCTCGGTGCCGTCCGTCAGCCGGGCGCCCGCCGCCCGGTCATGGGCCACCGTGAGGCGCTCGGCCCAGCCGCGCCGGAATTCCACCCCGGCCCGCTCGCAGGCGGTGACCAGCGCGGAGGCCAGCCGGCGGGGGTCGACCTGGTGGTCGCCGTCCACCCGGAGCCCGCCGCGCACCCCCGGCGCGAGCATCGGCTCCAGCCGGCGGCACTCGCGGCCGGTGAGCCACTCGGACTCCAGGCCGGAGCGCCGCTGGAGGGCGTGCAGCTCGCGCAGGTGGGCCCGGTCGTCGGCGTCGAGGGCGACGGAGAGGGTGCCGCGGGCGCGGTAGCCGACGCGCTCCCCGCTCGCCTCCTCCAGCTCGGCGGCGAAGGCGGGGTAGCGGCGCGCGGAGGCCAGGTTGAGGGCGAGCAGGGTCTCCTCGCCGTAGTGGAGTTCGGTGACGGCGGCGAGCATTCCGGCGGCCACCTGGGCGGCTCCGCCACCGGGTTCCGGATCGGCGACGGTCACCCGGGCACCGCGCTGCGCGGTGCGCCAGGCCGTCACCAGACCGATGATTCCGCCGCCGATCACCAGCACATCGGCGGTGTCCGGCGGCCGGCCCCCGGTGTCCCGGGTCCGGGGGATGTTCGCGGTGCCCGTCGGAGGGCTGTTCGGGGGGATCTGCGGCATGGGCGGTCGGCCCCTCCCTTCGCCGGCATGACCCGGATCAGGTTCGTACGGTCGGAGGCCGGCCAGCCCCCCTCTCAGCCCGGTGCGTCCGGGCTCCCGCGAGTGCTTTACGGTGGCCACCCTAACCAACGGTCCCGGCTCGCGGTAAGGCGCGGTGAGCCCGGTTCGGCACAAGGGAGCAGCGCAATGGCACGGTCGCTCGACGGACTCGTACTCGCACCGGTGGCGGATCAGGCCCCCGGTCAGGTCGGCACCCGCACCCGGTTCGGCTATCACGAACGCGACGGCCGCGTCTGGGCCGAGTACGACGGCGGTGACGTGGTTCACGGGCGTCTGGTGGGCACCCGCGAGGGAGACCGGCTGGATTTCCGCTACGTCCAGCTGAAGACGGACGGCACCACCTCCTCCGGGCACTGTGTCTCGGTCGTCACCGAACTGCCCGACGGGCGGGTGCGGCTGGACGAGACGTGGGAGTGGGAGTCCCAGGAGGGCAGCGGCACCAGCGTGGTCGAGGAGGTGCGCCCGCCCGCCCCGGGGATATCCGCCGGCACCCATTCCTGACGTGCCATCAGGTGCGGGTGCGTATGGTTGATCCGTGAGCGAGCAGCGGAGTGAAGAGCGGACGCCGAGGGTGGTCGTCGTCGGTGCGGGCATGGCGGGGGTGCAGACCGCCGTGGCCCTGCGGGAACAGGGCTTCACCGGTGACATCACCCTGATCGGCGCCGAGCCCCATCAGCCCTACGACCGGCCCCCGCTCTCCAAGGCGGTCCTGCTGGGCAAGGCCGAGGGGTCCGCCTTCGACATCGACTTCGAGGATCTCGGCATCGAGCTCCGGCTCGGCTGCGAGGTGACCGGCGTCCGGCCCGGGGACCACGAGCTGGACACCGGGGCCGGGCCGGTCCCGTACGACACCCTGGTCATCGCCACCGGCGCGGAACCGCTCACCCTCCCCGGCACCGAGGGGGTGCCCGGGGTCCATCTGCTGCGCACCCTCGACGACGTGGACCGGCTCCGGCCCGTCCTCGCGGAGAAGCACCGCATCGTGGTCGTCGGCGCGGGCTGGATCGGCGCCGAGTTCGCGACCGCGGCGCGCGAGGCCGGCTGCGAGGTCACCGTGGTGGAGGCCGCCGAGCGCCCGCTGGCCGGCGCGCTCCCCGCCGAGGCCGCCGCCCCGATGGCCGGCTGGTATCCGGAGCACGGCGTCGAGCTGATCACCGGCGCGCGCGTCGCGGGCATCGAGCCGGGCACCGTCCTGCTCGCCTCCGGGCGGCGCGTCGAGGCCGGCGCCGTGGTCGTCGGCATCGGGGCCCGCCCGGCCACCGGATGGCTCGCGGGCTCCGGGATCGCCGTCGGTCCCGACGGCGCGATCACCGCCGACGCCGGACTGCGCGCCTCCGTGCCCGATGTGTACGCGGTCGGCGACTGTGTGTCCTTCCCCTCCGCCCGCTACGGCCGGCGCCTCGTCGTGCACCACTGGGACAACGCCCTCCAGGGCCCGCGCACCGTCGCCGCGCGCGTGGTGGCGGCCGGCCCGGCCGGTCCCGGCGGCCCGCCGCCCAGCTACGACCCGGTGCCGTACTTCTGGTCCGAGCAGTTCGGCCGGTTCGTGCAGTACGCGGGCGACCACCACGGCGCCGACACCACCCTGTGGCGCGGCGATCCCGCCGAGCGGGCGTGGACGGTGCTCTGGCTCCGCGAGGGCGCGCTCGTCGCCCTGCTCACCGTCGACCGCCCCCGGGACCTGGCGCAGGGCCGCAAGCTCCTGCTCTCGGGCGCCCGGCTGGATCCCGTGCGGGCCGCGGACCCCGCCGTCCCCCTGAAGGCGGCGTCGAGCTGAAGTCGACCCGCTCCCGATGCGCCGCTCTGACCAGGTAATATGGCCGGGCATTGGTGTTCGGTGCGCCACTTGGGGCCGAGCCCCGCTACCGGCTGTCAGTCCCGGATGGCACGCTTGTCCCGTGACCGAGATTGACGCAAACATCGATGCTCTCGTCCCCGCCTGGCTCACCCTCCCCGACATCGCCGAAAACCTCGGTGTCGAGGTGACGCGCGTCCGGCAGCTGGTCAAGGAGGGCCAGCTGATCGCCGTGCGCCGAGGTGAGAACCGGGCGCTTCAGGTACCCGCCGCCTTCATCGACGGCGACAAGGTCGTCAAGGGCCTCGCCGGCACCCTGACGCTCCTGAGGGACGACGGCTTCACCGACGAGGAAATGCTGGAGTGGCTCTTCACTCCGGACCCGAGCCTGCCGGGCACTCCCGCACAGGCGCTCAGCGAGAACCGCGGCACGGAGGTGAAGCGCCGCGCACAGGCGCTCGCCGTCTGATGCGCGGCCGGGGAAGACCCCCGGCCGCAGCGGCGAAACACCCACACCGGCGCCCGCGCAGCCATGCTCCGGCGCCGGGACACCGATGCCCCCGGTACGGGCCGAGGCGCCGATGACCCGATGTCATCGCCGGCGTGCCCGTCACCCCGCCCACAGGCGTGAGCCGGATCCCGGGCGCCGTCGCCCATCCGCCGTGTGCCGATGACACGGACGTCCGGGCCCGCGCGCCGATGCCGTGACACCGCCGGGCGAAGGCCGCCCGGCGGTGTCACGGCGGGCCCCGGCGGTGTCCGGGCGGCCGAGGGGCGCGTACGGTGCCCCTGCGGGCCGCCCGGGCACCGCCGACCACCCAGGGGGGACCAGCCATGCCCACGAGCCAGGAGCCGCAGCCGGGAAGCCGCCCGGAGACATCCGGAGGAAGCCGCCCGGAGCCGTCCGGAGCCCCGCCCGCCCCGCGCCCCTCGCTGGCCGGAGCCCGGCTCTACCTCTGTACCGACGCGCGCAAGCGCCGGGGAGACCTCGCCGCATTCCTCGACGCGGTGCTCTCCTCCGGTGTCGACGTCGTGCAGCTCCGGGACAAGAGCCTGGAGGCCGCCGAGGAGCTCGACCACCTCGCCGTCCTCGCCGACGCCTGCCGGCGGCACGGCAAGCTCCTCGCGGTGAACGACCGCGCGGACATCGCCCATGCCATCGGCTCCGACGTGCTCCACCTGGGGCAGGGCGATCTCCCCGTCCCGGCGGCCCGCGCCGTCCTCGGCGCGGCCCCTCTCATCGGCCGCTCCACCCACAGCCCCGCGGAGGCCGAGGCCGCCGCCGTCCAGCCGGGTGTGGACTACTTCTGCACCGGCCCCTGCTGGCCCACACCCACCAAGCCGGGCCGCCACGCCCCCGGCCTGGAGCTGGTGCGCCACACCGCGGCCCTCGGCACCACCCGGCCCTGGTTCGCCATCGGCGGCATCGACGCCCGGAATCTGGACGAGGTGCTGGACGCCGGAGCCCGCCGGATCGTGGTCGTACGGGCCATCACGGAGGCCGCCGACCCGGCCGCCGCGACCGCCGGTCTCGCCCGCCGGATCAGGGCCCGGAGCGGCGATTCGGATGGCGCATAAGTGATGTCCGATTGGTGGACTCCGGTTGGGAGACCCTCCCGCCCTGGATAACCTGCGGGTATGGCTCTCGGAACTCCATCGACACGGACTGATCGCGCACGGACGGTGCGCGAGTTGCTGGCGACGGGCGAAACATCCTATTCCTTTGAATTCTGGGCGCCGAAGACGGAAAAGGGTGAACGCAACCTCTGGAACGCCCTCCGGCGGATCGAGGCCGTCGCGCCCAGCTTTGTCTCCGTGACCTATGGTGCCGGCGGCTCCACCCGCGCCGGCACCGTCAAGGCCACCCAGGAGATCGCCGCCGACACCACCCTCACCCCGGTCGCCCACCTCACCGCGGTCAACCACTCCATCGCGGAGCTGCGCAACATGGTGGGGCAGTACGCCGACGCGGGGATCCGCAACATCCTGGCCGTCCGGGGAGACCCGCCCGGCGACCCCATGGGCGAGTGGATCGAGCACCCCGAGGGCGTCCGCTACGCGGCCGAACTGGTCGAGCTCATCAAGGAGTCGGGCGACTTCTGCGTCGGCGTCGCGGCCTTCCCCGAGATGCATCCCCGGTCCACCGACTGGGACACGGACATCCGGCATTTCGTCGCCAAGTGCCGGGCCGGCGCCGACTACGCCATCACCCAGATGTTCTTCCGGGCCGAGGACTACCTCCGGCTCCGCGACCGGGTGACGGCGGCCGGCTGCGACACTCCGATCATCCCCGAGATCATGCCCGTGACCAGCGTCAAGCAGCTCGAACGGTTTGCCCAGCTCAGCAACGCGGCCATCCCCGGGAAGCTGAAAGAACGGATCCTCTCCGTCAAGGACGATCCGGCCGCTGTACGCTCCATGGGAATCCAGTTCGCAACGGAGTTCTGCGCCGAGTTGCTGTCCGAAGGTGTGCCCGGACTTCACTTCATCACGCTGAACAACTCCACGGCGACACTGGAGATCTACGAGAATCTCGGGCTGCACGAGCAGTCGTAATCGGCCATACCCGTTCCGCGTCCGGCGCGGGGGCCGAAGGAGAGGGGCGGGCATGGGCTGGACGGTCCTCTATATCGCGTTCGGCGTCGTCGCGCTGTGGCTGCTCGGCGAGGTGCTGTTGCAGTACAAGGCGCGGCTGCGCTGGCGGCTGCTGGCCTTCGGCGGCTTCGTCGGGGTGGTGCTGGGCGTACTGATCCCCTCCGTGCTGGTGATCGCCCTCGGCGCGATCACCTTCGCGGTCGGACAGACCTATGTGACGCTCTCCTTCCGCCGGGGCTTCTCCACCGGCTGGGCGATCGGCGGGCGCCCCGGCGCCAGCCGCCGCCGCAAGGCCGGCGCCCCGGAGCCGTCCCGGGAGCCCGCGCTGGAGATCTCCGGCCTGGAGGAGACCTCCGCCATCGGCACCGGCGACGGCTTCCCCTCCGCGGGCGACGCCGGATTCCCGGCGGGCCCCGTCCCCGAGTCGGTCTACGAACCGCTGCCGATGCCCGACGACACCGCCGGGTACGGCGTGTACACCGACGCGGCCTGGGACGCGGTCCAGCAGGACCGGCACCCGCAGCAGGACTCGTACGACGCCGGCCGGCAGGACCAGTACGCCCCCGCCGGCCAGGACGCCTACGACCCCTACTACGGAGCGCCCCAACCCGCCGCCGCACAGGGCGAGTACGACGCCGGACAGCCGCAGTACACCGGATACGCCGACCCCTTCGCGGGCGGCGGCCGGCCGGACGGCGGGCAGTACGGAGGCGCCGACGCCTACGACAGCTTCGGCAACCAGCAGCCGTACAACCCCGATCCCTACTACGGCCAGCACTCCGCCACGGACACTCCGCCCGGCGGCGTCTGGGTCCCGCAGCAGCGGTACTCGGAGAGCGACCGGCAGCCGCCGCACGACTACGGCGACGAACCGAACGAGCAGCAGTACCGCCACTGACACCGCCCGGACGGGCACCCGCGGGGCACGGCCGGGGCGACCGGGCCGTGCCCGGCGCCGTGTACCCGTCGCCCGGCCGCCCCGCCGTGACGCCCTCCGGCCGCGGCGGAACCGGACCGCGCGAATCCGCCAGCGGTCCTCCGGATCACTGAGAGCCCCGGAACCCGGCCCCTTCCACGATCAGCCCGGCCACCAGCGCACCGGACATCCCGGCATGGGCCAGCCCGCCGCCGGGATGGGCATGGCCGCCCACCAGAAGGAAGCCGGGCAGCCCGGTGGTGTTCGAGGGACGCAGCTGCCGCCCTCCCGCACCGGCCAGGGCGGGCGCCGGTATCGCACCCGTCTCCGCGGGCGTCAGAATCTCGTGCCAGAGCAGCCGCTCCCGCACTTCCGAGGGGCCGTCCGCCGGCGCCCCGGCGGCCAGGGCCGCCCCCGCGGCGTCGATCAGGATCTCCGCATACCGCTCGCGCACCGCCTTGTCCGCCCAGTCGACCGCCCCGCCGGCCCCGGTCACCGTCGCCGAGACGGTGACCGCCTCGTGTGCCGCGTCCGGGCGGGTGCGCGGATCCCCGGGCCGCAGCACGGTGACCGTCGGATGCCCGGAGAGCCGGCCGCCGAAGACCGCTCCGGCCTCCTCCTCCCCGTCCCGCCCGTGCACCACGGTCCGGTGCGCCGCCCCCTCCGGACGCGCCCCCCGCAGCGCCATCAGCACCGTGAACCTCCCCGGCAGCGGCACCCCGCCGCTCTCCTCCCGGGGCCGCACCTCCCCCTCGCCCCACAGCTCCCGGCCGGTCAGACGGATCGCCTCCGCCGCGCTCACCCCCGCCACCACATGATCGGCCGCCGCGACCGAGCCGTCCGCCAGCTCCACCCCCGCCGCCCGGCCGTCCCGCTCCACGACCGAGACCACCTCGGCGCCGAAGACGAACTCGACCCGCCGGGCCGCACACCGCTCGTACACCGCACGGGCCAGCTCCCGCAGCCCGCCCTCCACATACCAGCTGCCGAAGGTCTGCTCCATGTACGGCAGCAGCGCGGCGCCCGCCGGGGCCACCCGGGGATCCAGCCCGTACCCCAGCACGGTGGAGCCGAGGAGCGCGGCCAGCCGGGGATCGGCCAGCTCCCAGGCGCCCGCCTCCGCCACCGTGGACGCCTGCCGGACCCGCAGCAGCCGGCGCTGCCGGGGCGCCGGATAGGGATCCCGCTCCAGCACCCGCCAGTCCCGCCACAGCGGCTCCTCCAGCAACGGCCGCCGGGAACGGTCCCAGGCATCCCGGGCCCGCCCCAGGAAATCGCCCCACCGCTCGCCCGCGCCATCGCCCAGCGCCGCCTCCAGCGCCGAGACGATCCCCGCCCGCGAGGCATTCGGCAGCGAGACCGCCGTGCCGTCGGCGAAGAGATGGCGGCTCGCCGGATCCACCTGGGTCAGGCCGACGCACTTCTCCAGCGGCTCCCGGCCCGTCTTCACGAACAAGTCCCGCCAGACGGCGGGCAGATGCAGCAGACCGGGACCGGTGTCGAAGACGAAGCCGTCCCGCTCGACGGAGCCCAGCGCCCCGCCATGGGTCGCCCCGCGCTCGTACACCGTCACCCGGTGACCCGCCACGGCCAGCCGGGCGGCTGCCGCCATGGCGCCCATCCCGGCGCCGATCATCGCAATCCGTGCCATGCCAGTGACTTTATCGACCACCACTGACAATCCCGCCGCGCGGCTGTGACCAGCGGCTCTCACTCGGGCGGCCGGACCGCGGCGGCCAGTCGCCGCTCCTCCCGCCGCTGCGCCCGGCGCCGCAGGAACCGCCGGATCCGGGACGCGAGAAGGATCACCACCACGATGCCCAGCGCCAGCAGAACCGCGGCGATGATCGCCGCCGGCAGCGGATGGAAGATCGCGAAGGAGACGATCCCGGCGACCCCCAGATCCTCCGCCACGCTCAGACCGATATTGCTGAACGGCTCCGGCGACGTGTTGACCGCCATCCGGGTGCCCGCCTTGACCAGATGGCTGAGGAGCGCGGTCGTGCCGCCGACCGCCCCGGCCGCCAGCTCCGGCAGCGAACCGCTCTCACCGGCCAGCAGCGCCGCCACCACGGCCCCCGCCACCGGCCGGATCACCGTGTGCACGGAGTCCCACAGCGAATCCACATAAGGGATCTTGTCGGCCACCGCCTCGCAGAGAAAGAGCACCCCGGCGGCGATCAGCACATCGGGCCGCTGGAGGGATTCGGGCACCTCGTCGGTCAGACCGGTGGCGCCGTAGAGGCCGAACAGCAGGACCACCGCATAGGCGTTGATCCCGCTGGCCCAGCCGCTGGTGAAGACAAGAGGGAGTACGGACACGGACGCGATCGTAACCAGGTGCCGGGCCCGGCGGCTGAGTACGCGTGCGCACTGGTGAGTACCGCTACCCGGGGTGTGAGATGAGTATCCGTACGGATGGGCCGGGGCCCGCCCGGACGGAAGAGTGGGGACCACGGAGGGGGCGCGGCGCCGGCACCGCCGACACGGGGCGGCCGTGCCGGCGCCGCACTCCCGACGGAGAGCGGGGGCGTACGGCGAACAGCGGCACCGATCCGCCGGGACGTTTCCCGGTACGGGGGAGCACGGGGGAAGAACGGAGAGATGCCGGCCGCGGCGGGACTCGGGGGGATCGAGTCCGCCGGGCCGGCATCTCTCCGTTCACCGCCGGCTCTCCCTCACCGGCCCCGGCTCAGCGCCCGCTGACCCGCCCGTGCAGCAGCCGTGACAGCGCCGCGTGCACATCGTCCAGCGACCGCTCCCGCTGGAACGACTGCCAGTCCAGCGCCGCCACCAGCACCATCCCCACCAGCGCCGCCGCGGTCAGCGGAATGTCGATCTCCTCGCTCAGCTCCCTGTTCTCGACCGCCTCCCGCAGCACCGTCTCCACCACGGCGACCGCCTGCTGACGCACCACCAGCAGCGTCGACTGCCAGGCGCGATTGGTGCGCCACAGCTCCGCCACATACAGCTGGGTGAACGCCGGATAGGTGTCGATGAAGCCCAGACCGGCCCGGATCATCGCGTCCAGGGCCTCGACCTTGGTCCCCCCGCGCGCGGCCGTCTCATCGGCGGCGCTCTGGAGCGAGGCGGTCAGCAGGCCGACGCCGTACCGCAGCAGCTCCTCGAAGAGCTCGGTCTTGCTCTTGAAGTTGTAGTAGACCGTGCCCTTGGCGACCCCGGCCCGCTCGGCGATCTCATCCACCGTGGTCGCGGAGAAACCCTGCTCGGCGATGAGCGTCACCGCCGCCTCGTAGAGCTTCGCCCGGGTGGCCCGGCGCCTGGTGCTGGTGCTGTCCGTCGCGTCCATGGTGTCGATTCTCACAGGTCTTGGAGGTTTCACGGGCAGGGTTCCGGATGCTGACCGGCCGTCTCAGAGGCTGAGTTCGGGATGGAGCCGGTCCAGGGTCCACACCTGCTTGCGGCGGGCGGAGAGCGCGGTCAGCGCCAGCGCGCCCGCCGTGAAGGCCAGCAGCACCAGAGTGCCCAGCCACACCGGTTCGAGACCGCCGCCGGTGATCAGCCTCCGCAGCGCCTCCACCACATAGGTCATCGGCAGGAACGGATGGATCGCGTTGAAGAATCCAGGGCTGGTCTGGACCGGATAGGTGCCGCCCGCCGAGGTGAGCTGGAGCATCAGCACCGCCAGCACCAGGATCCGCCCGGCCGCGCCGAAACGGGCGTTCAGCCACTGGATGATCGCCGCGAAGCAGCCGATGACCAGGGCGAGGAAGCCCACGGTCCCGGCGGCATGCGCCATCTGGAGACCCAGCGACCAGTGCAGTACCGCCATCAGCGCACCGACCTGCACCAGACCGATGGCCACCACCGGCAGCCAGCCCGCCAGCGCGATCCGCCAGGCCGAGGCGCCCGCGGCCAGCGCCCGCCGGTTCATCGGCTGAATGATCATGTAAGCGACCATCGCGCCGACCCAGAGCGAGAGCGGAATGAAGTACGGGGCGAAACCCGTGCCGTAGTTGGGCGCCGCATGCAGGGACTGATTGACCAGCTGCACCGGATCGGCCATCGCCGCGGTACGCAGGTCCCGCTCCTTCTTCTCGTGGGCGGGAATCCCGTCCGCGCCGTCGTTCAGGCCGCCGGCCAGCTCCTTCGACCCGTCGGCCAGCTTGAAGAGCCCGCCGCCCAGATCCCCGGCGCCCTTCTGGAGACGGCTCACCCCGCTGTCGATCTCACTGGAGCCCGAGATGGCGCCGCCGAGTCCGGAGTGCAGTTCGGCCGCTCCCGCGGCGACGCCCCGCGCGCCCGCGTCGAGGGCGTTGATCCGCGCCAGGGCGGAGTTCAGATCCTTGTTGAGGTCCGGTGAGCGCTCGGCCAGTTCGTCCGCCCTGCGCTGGAGATCGGCGAGCCGGCCATCCAGCTTCCGCAGGGCCTCGCCGTTCTCCTTCACCAGCGCGCCGGCCTTGCCGCCGGCCTCGGCGGCGGCCCCCGCCGCGTCCTTGGCGCCGGAGAGCGCGGAACACAGGGCGGGGTCGGGCTCCGCCGGCTCCGTACAGCGCTCCCGGTGCAGTGCCTCCAGCTTCTCGGCCGACTGCTGGGCCGACCCCGCGGAAGCGGGCGCGGCGTCCGCGAGGCCGTCCAGCGCCTCCCGGATGGTCCGCGAGGCGTCCGAGACCAGCCGCGCCGCGTCGCCGACGGACTTGCCGTTGTCCTTCAGATACGGCCGCAGTTCACCGGCGAGGCCCCGGGCGGTGCCGGCGAGCCCGCCGGTGCCGTCCGCGATCTTCCGCGAACTGGTTTCGAGTTCGGCCGCGCCCTGGTTGAGCCGGGCCAGGCCGCCGGCCAGCTTCCCGGTGCCCGCCTTGGCGCTGCGCAGGCCGTCGGCGAGATCCGCGGCGCCCTTCTCGGCCTTCCCGATGCCGCCGGTCAGCTCGTCGGCGCCCTTCGCCGCGTCCCTGGTCGCGTCGTGGATGTCCGAGAACGAGATGAACATCCGGTCCAGGAACGAACGGGACGCCTTGGTGGAGGCGGCGGTGCGGACCTCGGCGAAGACGGTACGGGAGACCTGGCCGACGATGTAGTTGTTGGCGTCATTGGTCCGCACCCGGAGCGTGCCGGTCCCGGGGGAGTCCCCGGACGACGAGGCGATGCGCTCGCTGAAGTCCTCGGGCATGGTCAGCGAGAGGTAGTACGCGCCGTCCTCGACGCCCTCGCGGGCCTCGGCGCCGCTCACCTCGTGCCAGTCGAAGACCTCGCTCTCCCGCAGTTTCCGGGTGATCTCGTCCCCGGCGGAGACCTTCTCGCCACCGGAGGTCGCCCCCTTGTCGTCATTGACCAGGGCGACGGGAATCCGGTCGAGCCGGCTGTACGGGTCCCAGAAGGACCACAGGTAGAGCGCGCCGTACAGCAGGGGCAGCAGCACGATCGCGACCACCGCGGCACGGGGGAGGCGGCCTCTGCCGAAACGCTTCAGTTCGAGCGCGGCGAGTCGGGGGGAGCGCATCAGACCGTCACCTCTCCGGCCGTTTCGGTCCCGGCCCGGACGGCGATCGCGCCCTCGGGGGCCTGACTGCACACGGCCAGTACGGTCGTGCCGGATTCGGCGACCGAGCGCAGCAGCCGCCAGCCCTCGGCGCGTTCGCCGTCGGAGAGCTTCAGATCGGCGTCGTCCACGGCGAGCAGCCCGGGGCGGCCGATGAGGGCCAGGGCGACCGACAGCCTCAGCGAGCCCAGTCGTTCCAGGGCGCGGACGGAGGTGTTCCCCCGGCGGGGGAGCGAATCCGGGTCCAGCCCCGCGGCGGCCAGGGCCTCATCGACGCGCTGCCGCGCCTCGCGCGCCCGTTCGCCGCGTGGACGCAGCAGGGCCCGCAGCGAACCGTCGAACCGGCGCTGGAGGAGGGCGCGTTCCCGCAGATGCTCGATGACCGTCAGGGCCGGGTCGAGCTCGCTCACACCCGGTACGGGCCCGAGCGCGGTCATCGCACGGACGGCGGCCATCCGGCGCGGCAGCGGCAGCCCGCCGACCTCGGCGCGGCCCTCGGTGGGGCGCATCCGCCCGGTGAGGGCGAGCAGCAGACAGGTCCGGCCGGAGCCGGAGGGCCCCTCGACGGCGATGAGCGAGCCGGGCGGTGCCTCGATGTCCACCGACCGGAAGGCCCAGCCGCGCGGGCCCTTGAGCCCGAACCCCTCGGTCACGACGGCTGCCCCGTGCGGGCTGTCCACGTACGCTCCCCCTCTTTTGAACTGACCAGTCAGTGCAAAAGTTAGCGGCGAACCTGGCGTTGAGGCAAAAGTGCAGGTCAGGGCTGATTGTCAGTGGGTGCCCTCACGATGGACACATACGGCCACAGTGCCGTCACACGACGACAGGAGGTTCGTCATGGCCAGCCATCACGGGGCAGCCGCACACCGGCGCCGTGTCCCCGGCCCTGTCCCCTCACTGACCGGGCCGGCGAGCGATGTGCACCCCGTGCTGCGGCGTGCCTCGGCGCCGCCGGCCGCCCTCGATCTCCTGGCCCAGGCCCGCGCGGGTCTCGACGAGGCCGCCGGGCTCTCCACCCCCAATGAGCGATACGCCACCGCGCATCTGGCGGCTCTGCGCACCGCCGCGGCGGTCCTCGCCGTCCGGGGGCACCCCGACGGCCCGTCCGTCCCCGGCACCACCCCCACCCCGCCGCGGCGCGGCCGGCGGGCCGCGATACGCAGCGCCTGGGAGCTGCTCGCCGAGTCGGCCCCCGAACTGTCCGAGTGGAGCGCCCACTTCGCCGCGGGGGCGCCGCGGAGGGCGCGCGCGGAGGCGGGCATACGCGACGCGGCGAGCGACTCGGAGGCGGAGGGGCTCCTCCGCGACGCCGCGATGTTCCTCCGCGTGGTGGAACGCCTCCTCGCCCTCCCGCCACCCCCGCCCGGACCCGCGTAGCCCGGCCGCCTTCCCGGCGCGCCTGCCTCCGGCGGGGCGGAGTGTTGTGCGCCCTCGCCCCGGGTGCGGGTCCCTTCCCGGGGCTCCGCCCCGGGCCCGGCGCGGCTGCCTCCGGCGGGGCCGAGTCTTGTGCGCCCTAGCTGTATTGACCCGCAGGGTTGTTTACGCGGCTGATGGGTGGGTGTCCGCCGAGGGCGG
The DNA here is from genome assembly GCF_039888735.1 of Streptomyces sp. CAU 1734. Taxonomy (NCBI): domain Bacteria; kingdom Bacillati; phylum Actinomycetota; class Actinomycetes; order Kitasatosporales; family Streptomycetaceae; genus Streptomyces; species Streptomyces sp. CAU 1734. Next base: position 66 of record NZ_JBDQQP010000002.1, on the reverse strand, counting down.
TGTGGCTGCGGTGGTGGTTGTAGGTGTGGAGGAAGTCTGCCAGGGCTCGGGTCCGCTCGTCATTCG
>NZ_JBDQQP010000019.1:0-161496 GCF_039888735.1 Streptomyces sp. CAU 1734 | reverse complement strand
TGAGAGTCCCTCCGCTGCGCTCCGGGACCGTAGGGTCCGCTCCGCGGACTGGCGGCAGTGAGAAGGGTGGGGGCGGCTTGATCGGGTTGGGTTTCCGGGTGGGCGGGGTATGGAGAGTAGGCAACATGTAGAGTTGTGAAAAATAGGAGACATCCTTGGCCATGGTGGGTGTGGCGGGAAAGCTATGGGAGAAGTTGCGCGATGATCGGGCGGAATATTCCTGGAGGTCTTACTCGTAGAGCTCGGCACTTCGTCGAGGTCCACGGGTATTCGATCCCCTGCCCTGACGTGGACCGGGCCGGGTGGCTGGATCATGGAATCCCTGCAGTGGAGGTCGACCGTGCTGTGAGTTACCAGCGGGCTTGGGGTGGGATAGCTCTTCCTCCTTCCCCGCACTACGACGGCGGTCCCAGTTCGTTCAGTGCGGACACTCCGGGGGGATCGGAGACGGAAGGCTGGTGGTTTGAAGCCGGGTTGCAGCGCACTGCCCTTCCCTGGTCCTTCATGATCGGCCCCGGCGGAGAGTTCGGTATCCATGCCGACTACTGGATCCCCCTGCATGCCAGTATCGAGGGATGGGTGGAGTCTCTCGCCCTCGCGCATCATGCCTTCCGGTGTGCAGGCACCATCACCAGGGTGAGCGGAGACGCGGTGGAAGCACTGCGTCTTGACGGCTTCGAGCCGGTCCTGGAGGTCGCCGGACTCTCGGACACATGGTGGCGGGGGACTGACTCCCTCGTGGCTGTCTACCGCGGAGTGGCCGAATGCATGTCAGCACCCCAATGCCGAACCGCCACTGTCTATTCCGGGCTCAACGCATGGGGCCTCAAAGGACTTGGTGAATAGACACAGGTTGACCGATACCCGTGACGACTGAAAAGTATTTCAGACCGTTCTCATCAAGGAAAACTGATAGCAGTGAAACTCGGACTTCACAGGATCACACTGAGAGAGCATCAGGCCGACGCGAATTTCCGCATCCGCAAGTGGGTCGGATTCCCCGCAAGATCGCCTGTGCCGGAACACGGTGCCCGTGCCATGATCGTGTCGGCAACCGGGTCGGGGAAGACGATCACCACGGCTGTTGCCGCGCTCGACTGCTTCCGGGGCGGGCGGATCCTGGTGATGGTGCCCACCCTCGACCTCCTCGTCCAAACCGCCGAGGCATGGCGCCGGGTCGGCCACCAGGCCCCCATGGTCGCGGTGTGCTCGCTGGAGGGTGACACCGTTCTGAAGGAGTTGGGGGTCAGGTCGACCACCAACCCGATCCAGCTCGCCCTGTGGGCCGCCTCCGGGCCCGTGGTCGTGCTGGCCACGTACGCCTCCCTCGTCGACCGGGAAGACCCCACCGACCCAACCGGACAGACGCGCATCCGGGGGCCGCTGGAAGCCGCCCTGGCAGGCGGGGAGCGGCTGTACGGGCAGACCATGGCCCCGTTCGACCTCGCTGTGGTCGATGAGGCCCACGGCACCGCCGGTGATCTCGGGCGTCCGTGGGCGGCGATCCACGACAACACCCGCATCCCCGCCGACTTCCGGCTCTACCTCACCGCCACCCCCCGCATCCTCGCCGCGCCCCGCCCGCAGAAGGGCAAGGACGGACGCGAGCTGGAGATCGCGAGCATGAGCGACGACTCCCAGACGTACGGGGAGCGGATCGTGGACCTCGGACTCTCGGAGGCGATCGAGCGGTCGATCCTGGCCGGGTTCGAGATCGACGTCCTCGAAATCCGGGACCCCGACCCGATCCTCGGGATCTCGGAGGAGGCGCTGCGGGGCCGGCGGCTCGCCCTGTTGCAGACCGCGCTCCTGGAGCACGCCGCAGCCCGCAACCTTCGCACCGTCATGACGTTCCACCAGCGGGTCGAGGAAGCCGAAGCGTTCGCCGAGAAACTCCCGCACACCGCCGCAGAGCTCTACCGCACCGAAGCCCCCGACCAGGCCCTGGCCGACGCGGAGAAGCTGCCGAAATCGTCCATCAAGGCGGAGCTCTACGAGCTGGAAGCCGGCCGCCACGTCCCACCGGACCGCGTCTGGGCAGCGTGGTTGTGCGGAGACCACCTCGTCGCAGAGCGCCGCGAGACCATCCGCCAGTTCGCCAACGGCATCGATGCGAACAACCGCCGTGTGCACCGGGCGTTCCTCGCCTCCGTACGGGTCCTCGGCGAAGGCGTCGACATCGTGGGCGAACGGGGCGTCGAGGCGATCTGCTTCGCCGACACCCGCGGGTCCCAGGTCGAGATCGTGCAGAACATCGGCCGCGCTCTCCGCCCCAACCCCGACGGGACCACGAAGGTGGCCAGGATCATCGTGCCGATCTTCCTGGAGCGGGACGAGGATCCGGGCGGCATGATCGCCTCCGCGAACTTCAAGCCGCTGGTTGCCGTGCTCAACGGCCTGCGCTCTCATGACGCCCGTCTGGTCGAGCAGCTGGCGTCCCGGGCGCTGTCCCGGGGCGAGCAGGAGAAGCGCACGCATGTGACGCGGGACGCGGACGGCCAGATCGTCCGAGCCGGGGACGAGGAGCAGCAGGGCGATGGCAGTCAGTCCGCGGTCGAGTCCGCGCTGCTGCACTTCTCCAGTCCACGCGATCCCGCGACGATCGCCGCGTTCCTCCGCACCCGCGTCTACCGGCCGGAATCGCTGGTGTGGCTGGAGGGGTACGAGGCGCGGCGAAAGTGGCGGTTCGAGAACGGCATCACCGGCCTCGTGGCCACCCCGTACGACACCGAAGTACCCGTCGGCGTCGTGAACTACCCCCTCGGCCGCTGGGAAGCCCAGCAACGCCGCGCAGCCCGGACCGGAGACCTGGAAGACCGGCGCCGGCTGCTGCTGGACGAGGAAGGGATGCTCTGGGAACCCGGAGATGAGGCGTGGGAGACAAAGCTCGCGTTCTTCCGTTCGTATCACCGGGCGCACGGGCATCTCGCTCCGCGGCAGGACGCGGTCTGGGGCGAGACCGAGGCGGAGGCGCAGCCGGTGGGGCGGCATATGGCCAACCTCCGCAGGAAAGGCGGCCTGGGGAAGGACACCGAACGGGCCCAGGCCAGGGCCGCACAGATGACCGCCATCGACCCCGACTGGGCGTGCCCCTGGCCCCTCGACTGGCAACGCCACTACGCCGTCCTCCGCGACCTGGCCGCCGAAGAACCCGGCGGAATGCTGCCGTTCATCGAACCCGGAGTGCTGTTCGAAAGCGACGACCTCGGGGCATGGATCCAGCGGCAGCAGAAACCCGCCACCTGGAAACAGCTCACCGACGAACAGCGGGAACGGCTGACCGCACTCGGTATCGCGCCGGCCGAGCAGCCCGCCCCCACCCCAGCCGGAAAGAACACGACGGAGGGCGGGTCCGGGGTGGAGAAACTGTCCGCAGCTTTCCAGCGCGGCGTCACCGCCTACGCCCAGTACATCGCCAGAGAAGGCAAAACCACCGTCCCCCGACCCCACACCGAACAGATCACCATCAACGGAACCGAACACACAGTGAAACTCGGCACATTCGCCACCAACACCAAACAGAGACTGGAACGCCTCACCCACCACCAGCGGACCACACTCCGAAACATCGGCATCGAATGGGCATGACACCACCCACAGCCAGTCGATGAACCCGACGGTCAAGCAAAGTGCACAGAAACCCCGGGCGCAACTGCTCCCGGGGCCTCATGGCGTTGGTGTTGGAATCGCCGGATGCACGGGTGGTGGCGAGCCGAGGTCAGGGGCGTTTCCCGGTGACAGGACCGGCGGTGGCAAAACGCGACGGTGCAACAGTTGCCCAACCTTGTCCCAGTCGGCAGCGAGAGGTCCGGGGCGGATATCGCTTGATATAACTACACGACTGTCGAGAGTGATCACGTAGGGCTACTCTTGCCTCCTCGTCCGTGAGGGGGATGTATGCGGTACGAACAGCGTGCCTACGCACGGGTTAAGTTTCTTGAGCTCATGGCGGAGTCGTACGAGAACGACTTCGAGGACTTCTTCCACCGGCTCATGTGCTCCAGGTACCCGGACTTCCTGGACGTACGGACCGCAGGCAGTCTGGGCGACATGTCAGCCGACGGTCTCACGCTGCACTCCCGCAGGCTGTACGCATGCTATGCCCCGCAGACAGTGAAGCCGAGCAAGATCCGCGAGAAGTTCGATGGCGACTTGGCCGGTGCGCTGGCCAAGCGCAGTGGGCAGTTCGACACGTTCGTCTTCGTGCACAACGACCGGCGCGGCGTGCACCCGGAAGTGACGGCCATGCTGTCGCAGGCAGCCGCCGACAAGCCCGCCCTGCGCTTTGAACAGATGGGTGGCCGGCGCTTGTGGCAGGAATGCATGCAGCTGGACCAGGTGACAGCCGAAGACGTTCTCCGGTGCGAGATCCCGATCAAGGAGATGACCTTCGGGATCGGGATGGACGATCTTGAGCCCCTGTTGAAGCAGCTCCAGGACCTGCGCACCACCCCCGACCCTTTGATGCCTCTGCCGGACGTGCGGATCGAGAAGCTGGACTTCAACCGGCTCGAAGGCGAGGCGCGGGAGGATCTACTTCGCGGGATGCGTCAGAGCCACCTGGTAGACGCCTTCTACGAAGGCACAATGCGGGAGCTGGAACACGACGAGGTCGCTCAGGGCTTCCGGGTGTACTACGAGCAGGTGCGCAGGGAGTGGGCTGACCCTGAAGACGTCCTGTGGCAGCTCCAGATGTACGTGCTGGGGAACGCCCAGCCGCGCCGGAAGGTCCTGCGGGCCGCCCTTGTCGTCCTTGCCCATTTCTTCGAGCGGTGCGACATCTTCGAAGCTCCCCCGGCTGGCTGGCAGCCTGGGTTCAGGATATCGGCGTGATCACTCCTACAAAGGGCATCGCGCCTGACCGATGCCTGCTCGCGATCGGCGCTCAGATCCTGCTGCAGCTGGAAGAGCCGCGGTCTGTCAGCCAGGCATGGTCCCGACTGAGGGCCTGGCGGACTGAGCACGCTCATACCTCGCCCGTATCGTTCGGCTGGTTCGTGCTGGCGCTGGATGTTCTTTACAGCATGGGTGCCATAGAGCTGGACCAGGACGTCCTCGTTGCAAGGAGTACGCATGCTGCGCCGCTTGAGCGCTGACGATGAGCGCTTCAAAGAGGTGTCCTTCACCGAGGGCCTGAACCTTCTGGTCGCGGAGACAACTGCGTCATCGGCGGACACCGACAGCCGCAACAGCGCCGGCAAGTCCAGCCTGATCGAGCTGATCCATTTCCTGCTGGGAGCGCGGGCCTCAGCCACCACGCTCGCGATGAACAAGGCGCTGCGTCACATTACGTTCGGCCTTGAGATGGACTGGCCGGGTCTGGAGACTCCGCTTCGTATCCGCCGTAGCGGACAGCGCTCCGGTTTCGTGAGGCTTGATCAGGATGTGGCCGGTGGTCACGATGGTGCTCTGTTCCCGAGCACAGGTGAGCACGAGCTGCCGGTGGAGCGGTGGACGCAGCTGATCGAGCGGGATCTTTTCGGTCTTCGCGGCGACCACTCGGGTGTGAGCGGAAGGGTGCTGCTTTCGTTCCTCGCACGCCGTATCTCCTCGCACGGCTTCAACGAGCCGACTCGTACCTTCTCCCGGCAGTCTGCTCCGGAGGCGGCCTCCAACCTGGCCTATCTGCTCGGTCTGGACTGGCAGCTCGTCGACGAGTACCGGCAGCTTGCCGCCCGCAAGGCCACCCGCGCGCAGCTGAAGAAAGCTGTCGATGACCCCGTGTGGGGGCGCATCGTCGGTTCCACCGCAGATCTGCGAGGCCAGATCACGCTGGCCAAGGCTCAGGTGGAGCGGCTGCGCGGTCAGGTCACGGCGTTTCAGGTCGTTCCTGAGTACGAGCGCCTCAAGGACAGGGCGGATGAGGTCAGCCGGCGCATCAAGCAACTGGCGCAGGAAGACGTGCTCGACCAGCACAACCTCGAAGAACTCCAGGCAGCTGTCACCGAGACATCCGACGTCGAGGTCGACTACCTGGAGCCCGTCTACCGCGAGCTCGGTGTCATTCTCAGCGATCAAGTCCGCCGCCGGTTCGAGGACGTGAAGACTTTCCACCACTCAGTCGTCCGCAACCGTCGGCGCTTCCTGGAAGAGGAGATCACCGAACTCACTGAACGGCTCCATGCACGCCGTACCGAGCGGGCACGCCTGGGCGAAGATCAGGCACGGCTCCTTCGAGACCTCGCTGAAGGTGGGGCCCTGGAGGCCCTCACGGCATTGCAGACGGCTCTCGGACGCGAGGAAGCCGCGCTCCAAGCACTGCGCCACCGTTTCGAAGCGGCACAGACACTCGAAGCGAGCGCACGACAGATCACCGCGAAGAGTGTGGAACTGCAGCAGGCAGTCGACACCGATCTCCAGGAGCGCCGCCAGCAGACAGACGAAGCGATCCTGCTGTTCTCCCACTACGCCCAGCGCCTCTACGGGCAAGGCCGTGAGGCGTACCTCGCCATTGAGGCTGGCCGTAACAGCCTGACGATCACTCCGCGCATCGACAGCGACGGCAGCCGGGGCATCGGCAACATGGTCATCTTCTGCTTCGACCTGACCCTCGCCGTCCTGGCGCACCGACACGGCCGCGGCCCGGACTTCCTCGTCCACGACAGCCACCTCTACGACGGCGTTGACGACCGGCAGGTTGCCGCCGCCCTGAAGCTTGCCGCAGAAGTCACCGAGGAGGAGAACCTGCAGTACATCGTCACCATCAACACCGATAGCCTGGGAATGGCCTCACACCGCGGATTCAACCCCGAGCCCTACATCCGCAGCCCCCGTCTCACCGACGAACACGAAACCGGCGGACTCTTCGGCTTCCGTTTCAAAACCGCAGGCAAGAAATAGCCCGCCACAGTGCAGGACAGCAAGAGCTGAGAACGCGATGGGCGTCACCCTGCCATCGACACTGAGGCTCATGTAGCCGACCCTGGCCCATGGCGTCCCGAAGATGTCGAAACCGGTAGGCCGACGCGGGCGGGTGTGGGAGTCCTGAGGGCGCGGGTCGTGGGAAGTCGGCCCAGTCTGCGGAGTGTTTGGAGAGCAGACGTGGGGAAGATAGCGCTGGGATTGGAGCGCGCGCTGCGTACGCGGCCCGTTCCCTCAAGCACCGAGGCCCGTCTGCGGTTCCTGCTCGCTGTGCATCAGGGCTCCACCCGGAAGGTGGCCGCAGTGTTGGGGGTTTCGCAGCGCACCGTGCAGCGGTGGGTGGCGAGGAAGCCCGGCGCGCGGCGTCCGCCGGGTTCTGCGCAGGCGCGGGCGATCGAAGAGGCGGTTCTGGCGCGGTGGCAGCCCCGGGTCCGGACCCGTCGGCGGGCACAGGCCGAGGCAGACGGTTTCGTCTTTCACACCAGGGCGCGGTTCGGGTTCGCCGCCTCGGCGGGTTCGTCGGATGATCCGCGGGTGCGGTGGATTACCCAGGATCTGCCCGGGGAGGTGGCCCGGGAGCTGTTCGCCGCCCAGGACGAGAAGCAGCAGCTGGTGATTCTCGCCCGCGCGCTGGGGCACGCGTATTTCCGTGACGGGGGCCGGCGCGGCCATGGCCTGCACATCGCCTTCACCGACGTCGAGTTCGCCGATTTCTCGATCGGATGACCTTCCTGCCGGCCCAGCCCGGGAGAGTGCTCGTCGCGCAGCCGATCCTGCGGAAGAGACTGTTCAGCACCGCGGGGATTCCTCTGGTACGGCCAGCAGCGTGTCGTACCTCTCGGCTTCCTGCCGCTCGCGCCAGTCCCACTCGACCCGGCCGGCCGGGCCTGTGCGGTTGGCGGCGGGAGGCTGCGGCGGGCGCAGCCTGGCTGTTTCCGCGAGGCGCAGCAGGTGGGTGCGGTCGCCTTCCGCGGCGAGCAGTTCCTGGTTTCCGCCGGGCGTGAGGCGGGCGAAGCAGGCCGCGGCCCGCAGGAAGACCCGCCCCCACGGGGGTACGGGGTAGGTGGCGCAGCCGTCGGTGTAACGGGCGTGGTCGTGGAGGGCGAGCGTGGCCGCGGCGTCGTCGTAGTCGCCGCGGCGGGCGGTGGCGAGTTGCTGGAGGGAGGCGCCGGTGAAGAGCGTGGTGGTGAGGGCGGCGGCCAGGCGGGGGTGGGCAGTGACGGTGGAGAGGCGGCGGGCGGCTTCCCTGGCTGTGTGTGGGGTGAGGGGCGCGGGCTGCGGGCGGTGTCGCCAGGCGATCGGGGGCGGTGTGCACGGGGTGGTGCAGGTGGTGGGGCTGTCGTGGGAGACGAGGCGGTCCAGGGTGGGCACGGTGATCCAGCGGTCGGCCCGCCGGGCGGGAACGGTCCTGTTTGCGGGCTCGGCGGCAGGCCGCCCGTCACCGTCGTGGTGGTAGTGGCGGCGGGCTGCCGTGATGCCGGTGATGGTCGTGTACTCGATGGTGCCCAGGGCCTGGTGAAGGGCGGCGGGCAGGCTAGGGCGGTGGCAGACCAGGGTGAGGCGGAGGCCCGTGGCAGCGTGCAGTTGCAGGAGGCGTTCGGTGCGGCGGAGGCTGAGGCGGTGGGCGCGCAGGACGGTCAGCCGGGTGATGGGCAGGGCGGTCACCCATGCGGTGGCGGCTTCCCAGGCGGGTTGGCGGCCGGAGGGGAAACGGCCCGGCAGCATGGGCGGTTTGTCCAGGGCGGCCAGGAGGTCGTGGGCCAGAGCGGTGTCGCTGGTGGTGCCCGGGCCGGGGTGCAGGGTGATCCGGCCCGAGGGCGGGTCGTGCGCGGTCAGGGCGGCATGGGTGTGGGCGGCGTCGTCGTGGGGGTCCATGACCAGTGTGAGAGTCGGCGATCCCGTGGCGGATCCCAGGGTCATGCGAGGCGGCTGAAGGCCCAGCGCAGCAGTTCCTGGTCGACGCGGGGGCGGCCGGTTCGGGCCAGGGCGGTGCGGGTGTGGGCGGTCAGCTGGGCCCAGGCGCGGAAGTTGCCGTGTGCGGCGTGCTGGTCGGCGAAGGTGATGTCCTGGGGTTCGGCGTCTGCCCAGACGGGGTGGAACAGCGGGATGACCTCGAGAATCTCGGCGGGGGTGAGGCGGGTGAACTGCTGCCAGATGAAGACGCGGGAGGAGAGCATCGGTTCGCGGCGCAGCACGGTGTGGCAGCCCGCGCCGCCGACGAAGATGATCGCGAGCTGGGTAGCTGGTTCGTCCCAGAGGTAGCGGAAGTATTCGAACGCTTCCCCGTTGAGCCACTGGGCCTCATCCACGAGAAAGGTGCGGGGGCGTTCGGCCAGAGCTGTTTTCAGCAGGCGGTCGAACTCGCTGGGGTGGCGCGGCGGCTCGCCGGCCAGATCGAGGGCGGTGAACAGTTCGTAGCGCACCGCGCGGGCGGTCGGGCGGGCGCGGAAGGTGATCTTGCGGACGTCCTCGGCGGGTTCGAGTTCGCGCAGGCAGGTGTTGACGGCGAGGGTCTTGCCGAAGCCGGCGCCGCCGTGGATGCACATCATGGCGCGGGCGGCGACGGTGTCGGTGATGTTCTCCCGGGCGGTGAGGAGGGCGCGGGTGGTGACCACGGACGCGTCGGGTAGGTCGACGTACTGGTAGGTGGCCGCGGTCATCAGGTGTCTCCGTCGTCGTCAGTGGCGAAGGGTATGGCGCGGCCGCCCGGGGCTTCCAGTGCGGGAGCGCTGTCCTGGCTGGGTGGCATCGGATTGGGCTGGGGGCCGGTCAGTGCGGCCAGGGAAGCAGGAGTGCGCCACCCGGAAGGGGGCGCGGTGGGAGGGATGAGGTCCGGCAGCGCAAGGTCCGACAGGTCCGTATCGGTGGCCTGCGCGAGTTCGGCTCCGGCCTGGGCGGTGGTCAGTGCGCCGAGCCGCCGTGGGGGTTCGGCCTGGGTGGCGGCGGCGTAGCGTTCGCGCTGGGAGGCCTGCAGGTCCTTCTTCAGGCGGCGCGCACGGGCGGCCCTCGTTTTCCGTACGGCGCTGATCTGTTCCTCGGTTGCCTGGTCGGCCAGGTCCGCCGGACCGAGGTAGCGGCCGGTGGCCGCGTGGTAGACCTCGATGCGGTGGTCGTGGTGGGGCATGAAACGGACACGGACCTGGATGCCTGCCTGGCCGGTCATCCACGACCCCACGTAATCGCGTTTCCTGAAACGGATGCCGCGGGTGGTCAGCGTGCGGGTGCCGGCGTCCTCCAGGGTGAACGTCCACAGATCCGCCGCCGCCACGTCCCGCAGCGGGGTGGGATCGTCCTGCCACGCCTCAAGCGGGGTCCTGCCCCGCAAGGGCGCGGGCTGATGTTCGGTGTTCCACCAGAGCGTCCAGGCGAGCAGCCGGGCGGTGAAGTCCTCGAAGCCGAGCAGCGCTTCGTCCTTCGGGCGGGAGGGCCGTTTACCGGGGCGCGGCTGGCGGGCGTAGCCGGGCAGCGCGGCCAGGAACATGCTCTCCACCGCCCGGTTGAGGCCCTCCACGGTGCCCTTGAGGTGGGGGGTGTAGGCGGGCAGGTCCTCCATGGTGACGTCCAGGAGGTCGAACGCGGCGGTCACCGTCCGGGACAGGAAGTCCTTGCCGCGGTCGACGCGTACCTTCTCGGGCAGGCCACCGAACGGGCCGTAGGGGGCTTCGCGCAGGACAGCGGAGCGCAGCGCGGCCAGCACCGACTCTCTTGAGGGATGGACCGGGGTGACCGCGACGCCGGTGATCGCGTTGGTGGCGCAGTCGGTGAACCAGGTGATCCACGGCCTTCGGGCGGTGCCGTCGACATCGACGAGGACGGGGGCCAGCATGTGGTCGGTCTCCCACACCTGGTTGCGCCAGCCCCGCGGCCGGGCCAGGAACACATCGTGTTTACGAGCCGCCCGCTCACCACCCGCGAGTCCGGCCCGCTCCCCCGGCGTCAGATCACGGCGGATCGCCCGGTGCAGCGTCGGAATCGACGGAGGAGACTCGCCCTCACCCCTGGCCGCGCGGGCGGCCAGCTCACGATGCACCGCCGCGACGTTCCCCTTCCACAACGCGAGCAGAGCCCGAACCTCCGCGGTGACCGTGAACCGCCCGGGATACGCGGCCCGCTCCCCCGGTGCCCGGGCCGCAGCCCCGTCCCGCTCGGCGGCCGCCAGCCAGCGCCACACCGCACGCTCCCGCACCCCCAGCACATCCGCCGCCGACCTCACCTGCACAGTGGTGAGCTTCCCCTCCCGCCGCAGGGCCAGCAAACGACGCACTACAGGCCCCCGCAACGCCCGAACCGACACAGCCGGCAAAGCCCTGCTCGAATCACCACCCGCCCCTTCCGGAGCCGGACCCTGCTCTGTCCGATCCACACCCCCGAGCACACCAACACCCATCGGCCAGCGGATCAGAACTCACGAAACCGAGACAGCATCACCCCACGTGCGATAGCACTCCACAACAGCGACACCCTGTGGATCTCTCACCTTCAGAACAGTGACCCCACGCCCCCGAAACAACCCATGACCAGCGACAACGCCCCCAAACCCCACTGTCTCTCACCCCACTGTCACAAAACCAAGAGATCGCACCCGGCGCGCACGCACCACAAACGCCTCAAGCCACTCCTGGTACTGCGCACCGACGTCTCTCACGTCTCCCCCGCCCTCACAACCAGACCCTGATCCTCGGCGGTGAACACGGCCCGCGACACCAGACGCGGGAGACGATCGTGCTCGCGGCCGTTCCTCGTCCAGCTTCGCACCCGCCACCGACAGCGCCGGACCCGCCGGGCAGCGACGAGGAAGGCCCTCACCCCCTACCCCAGAACCTCCCGCCGCAGGACGCACTCCCGCGCCCTATGACCCCGCTCCCCCGCCCGCCGCGCCCCAGCCGCCGAGGAAGGCGGCCAGGGCACGGCGCTGTTCCTCCTCGCTGGCGACCTAGCGGGCGAACACCGTGCGATCGATGTAGGGGTCGACGGCGGCGAGGACCAGGCGCCGGAGCCCGGCCGGTTCCAGCGCCTCCACCTCCCACTGCACCAGCCGAGCGGGGTCGAAGCCGTAACGGCGTGCGAAGGCGGGCCACCGCGGGTCGCCGCTCTTGCCCTCCGTCGCGGGCAGCCCGTACCGCTGGACCTGGTCGTGGGTGAGAAGCACCCTCTCGGTGCGGCTCCAGCAGCCCGTCCGGGCGACCCAGTCGCGTTCGATGTCCTCGCCGGAACAGTCGAAGTCGCCGACCATTCTCTGGGGCTTCATGGGTGTGCGATTGGAGTTTCCGCAGATCAGGAGCGGTCTTGAGCACTGTAGCTGATGCAACACCTGTGGTGCACGAGCCCCAAGTCGGTTCACTCATCGAGGTCGAACAAACTGTCCTGCACCACCTCGCGCGCAGCGGGCCGCTGTTCTGCTCAGCTACCGTTCGGCTCGCCCTGGGCAAAGCAGTCTGCTGGTGTCTGCGCCCTGCTGTGGCACTGCGGGGCAGGAATCACCCAGAGCGGCGATCCGACCGCCTTGATGTTCGACGTACTGGCGGCTCGTGGCGATGCAGATCAGGACGTGCGGGGATTCGGTTTCCAGGTGGATGCCGATGACTCGCCCATCGGTGCTGATGCCGCGCCGTCATCGTGGTCACGCAGTTCTCACGCGCGAATCCGGCCGTGGTCACCACCCGTGGCGGGTACGCCGGTCCCGCAGCGCGGTGCGGGCCTGGGTGATGCCGGCCTGTGGTCGGACGTTCTGGCCGCCACCCGGACCTCGCGCCGGAAGTGAGGCCCCGCGGCTTCCGGTTACGGCAATCACCCTGCCCGGGGCCCGGTGTCCGTGGAATCCTCTGCGCATGAGACCCCCTCGCGCCCAGCCCGTAATCCTGCTGGCGACCACGCTCTCGCTGGCCGCGTGTTCCTCCACCCCCAGCGCCCCACCAGCCTACGCGCTCGAAGGCGAGGCGTGTGATGCGGTGTCCACAAGCGTCTTCGAGCCCCTGACGGGCCCGGCTCCGACCAAAACGTCGAGCCATCTGTTAGCCGGGCTGTCCGGCGGCAACTGCGACGTGCGGCTCGAAGGCGCCAACGGGTTCATGACGTTGAAGGTGTTCATCGCGATCAATCCCGACCATGACGCCGCCAGGAAGATGTACGACAAGTTCGAGGCGGGCGACAAGACCGACGCGGACAGAGCGGACAATGTTCTGAGGAGTGTGACGGTCTCCCAGGTGAAGGGCTTGGGGCAGGAGGCGTACCTGCGGCGGGGCCACGACGTTGGCAAAGCCTGGAAACCGGTTGACACGTTCCTCTACAAGTATGAGGTCCTTGACGGCTCGCTCGTGCTCTCCTACCTGTCCAGCGGATACGCCAAAGACCCGGCCACCGGCTGGCCGGCTTCCGAGCAGGAGCTCCAGGACATCATCAGGAAGGCGACCGAGCAACTCATGAAGAAGATCGCCGAGTAGACTCGGCGGGCTCCACAGTTGCTTGGTCCTCTTCGAATTGATCTTGCTCCGGGAATGGAACCGTTTCCGAGAAACAAACATCGCCGCACGCGCGTTCGAAGCGTACTTGATCGGGCGTCGATGCTCGTGTCCGGCCAACTGGACGCAATGCGCTGGACGCCCTCGGCCCTCGCGGGCGTGGGCGGCGTCGTGAGCACTGCGGGAAAGGGCCCCGGGCGCGCTGTGCGCCCGGGGCTGTTTCGCTGTCCGGGGTCGGCGGCATCCCGCCCCAGGGCCTACACGTACTGGGTGCGATGCCCAGGGGTTCTGAGCTGCGGCATCGCACTGGTGTGCGTGTAGGCCCTGGGATCTTGGGGCGCTCCCCCCGGCGAACTACGTTGCAGCCGGAACGGGTTCGGTGAGGCGGTCCAGCCGGGTGTAGAGGGCGCGTACGAGGCGGGCGCGGTTCTGGGCGCAGTGGGCGGTGCCTTTGAGGGGTGCGGACAGGCGGTTGTCGGCTTCGCGGAGGACGATGTCGGCGAGGGCGCCGCGGCCGTCGTTTTTGGGCAGGGCGGCGGTGTGGCGGCGGACGTCGGCGGCGACGGCGCGGGCGTGCCCGTTGAGCTGGAGGGCGATCTGTTCGTAGTCGCGGGGTGCGAGGTCGGGGTTCTTCCAGGCGAGGACGGCGGTGACAAGTGCTTCGTGCGGGGCGCGGTCCAGGGGGAGTTCGGCCTCGATCAGGCCCTGGGGGTCGTGGAGCACGGTGTGCGTGTCGCTCATCGGCGGCCCACCGTGTCGTCGTCCTGGTCGTGGTCGCCGGTGCCGGCAGCCGGGGCCTGGACGGCGCCGCGGCGGGCGTGGCCGGGGTCGGCGCGGACGGTCAGCTCCAGAATTCGCGGGCGGCCGATCCGCCTGCAGCCCGTGTGACAGCACCCGTGGAGGGTGTCGTCATATGGACCACAGGACGGGACGGGCCCGTCCTGGTCGCCGTGTGTCGTTGTGCCGTCAGCTGAAGGGGAGAGTGTCGTGGTGGGCGTTTGCTTCGGGCGGGACGGGCCGAAGCGGATAGCCCACAGCCGGACAAGGACAGGCCCGATGCAGTGTCTCCCCGGACGGGGCCAGGAGCAGCCCCGGACAGCCACCCGCACGGCAGCAGACTCACCCCCTCCTGGATTGGCTCTGCCACCGGCACTGGTCCGATCGCGGATTGGGAACACCTGGGCCACTCGGCTGGCCCGGTCCCGTCCCGCCGGCTACTGCGCGCGGACCCCGGCCGTGGTCCGTCCGGCCCAGCGGAGCAGAGCGGCGCGGGCCCGCGCGGCGTCCTGCGGCTTCAGAGCGGCGATGGAGGTGTGGTGGTTGCCGCCAGGCACGTCGAGAAGGAGGGAGTCGCGGGTGCCCCTGCCCAGCCGGAAAGGTTCCGCGACCGCCACGTCGGTTTCGCCGTTGATGAACATGAGCGAGCTGCCCCGGTGACGTACCCAGCGGTCGATGTCCGCCATCGCGCCGGGCCGGAATCGCAACGGGATCTCCCGCGGCACATAGGAGCGGACATCCTGCACGCCCGGATGGTGCAGCAGCCCGGCGAGGTGCGGAGTGGTGTACTGCGGATAGCCGAGCTCGGTGCCCAGTTGGTGGAAGTCGGGGGTGAGTCGGTCGAGGGACTGGTCGGTGTAGACCGGGAGCGCGGTCACCCGGTCGATCCACGCGTAGAGCGCTTGGTCGTCAGTCATGGCCGTGGGCACGGAGGCGCAGCTGCCTGCCGGCTGGTGCATCCAGAACATCGCCGGCAGGCGCAGCACGGCGAGTTCGAAGGCGCGGTCCGCGCTGCCGATGGTGCGGAAGGTTTTTCCCTCGCCCTGGGCCCAGCGGTCGTACAGCTCGGTCATCGCCGCGCGCCGGATCAGCGCCGTACGCTGGACGGACTTGAGCGCGGCGCGGCACTGCGGGGTGCCGACCTGGTCGAGCTGGGCGTCGTACGCGGTGTCGTCCCCGTCGTCCGTGTTGTTGGGGGCGGAGTACGCGACCGTGCCCGCCACATCGTCCGGATGGAAACGGCGATGGTAGACGGCTGTCATTCCGCCCTTGCTGCCGCCGGTGGAGATCCAGGGGGCGCGGTACACCTTCTTGAGAGCGGTGACGATCCGGTGATGATCGTCGGCCGCCTGCCGGACGGTGAGCTTGGACCAGTCCAGCTGCTGGGGCCGGGAGGTCCCGAAGAACCGGTGCTCGGTGGTGATCTGATTGGCGTCCAGCAGTACGGTCGGCTCGGCCCGGCGCTCCGGTGACGGGCCGAGGTCGTAGCCGCCGGAGTAGAGCACCATGGGACGCCAGGTCGATCTGTGCACCAGAGTCAGCCGCTGATCGAAGGAGTCCTCGCGGGGGTGCCGGTGGTCGATGGGCTGCCGGTAGGCGAGATCGAGGACGATCTGCCCCGGGGCCGCGGGCCGTTCACCGAGTACCCGCATCCCGGGTATGGCCGCGATCCGGGCTCGGACGTCGTCTCCGTGAGCCCCGGACCGGCTGGGAGCCGTACTCTCGCTCCGGAGCTCGATCCGGGCCCAGGAGGCCGGGGCGGACAGCCCGGACACCGCCAGCGCGGTCAGCAGAGCCGGCGCGAGCAGGCGCTTCATCGTGTCTTTCATACCTCCCAGAGAACTGCGGACATCCGAGCCGCACATCCCCCGGGCGGGGGAGGCGCCTCCCCCTCGGGAGGAAGGGGAAATCGGCCAGCTCCCGTGCAGGGGAGGCAGATCGAGGCCGATCGAACCGTGCCCGGCGCCGCGCGTGCAACCTCGGCGGCTGGCGGGCTCTGGGTAGCGTCCGAGGCGCTGGTCCGGGTCGTGGACCTCGGACTCTCCGAGGCGGTCGAGCGGTCGAGCCTTGCCGGTTTCGAGACCGACGTCCTGGAGACCCGGGACCCGGACCCGATCCTTGGGATCTCGGAGGAGGCGCTGCGGGGCCGCCGGCTGGCCCTGCTCCAGACCGCGCTCCTGGAGCACGCCGCCGCCCGCAACCTCCGCACCGTCATGACGTTCCACCAGCGCGTCGAGGAAGCCAAAGCGTTCGCCGAAAAGCTCCCGCACACGGCCGCAGAGCTCTGACGGCGGTCTCCGTAAGCGGCTCTGATCCACTTCTTGTGGTCCGGTGCGGAGGGTGACGGTGTTCAGTCCGAGAGGAGGATCTGGCGTCGGAGAAGGTCGAATCCGGCCCGCCCGTACCCGTCTCTTTTGATGCGTTTCACCCTGTTGACGTTGCCCTCGACTGGGCCGGAGTTCCATTCCAGGGTGAGTCCGGCGGTGACGGCGTCGAAGTCCTGCCGGAGACCACGCGCCAGGCTGCGCAGAGGCGCCAGCCCGGCGTTTTCGATGTCGGTGAGCCACTGGCCGAGCTCTTCGCCGCGACGCTCGGTCATCATCTGGGCGAAGGCGTGAACGCAGTCGGCGACCGCTGCCAACTCGGGGCAGCGGGCGAGAAGGCTCTTGATCTTCAACCCCTTGCTCTCGCTGATCTTGTCGGGGTGGGTGGTGATCAGCCAGGTGGCTTTCCGCACGGTCAGTTCCCTGGGTTTGTCGGGTGCGGGTGTGCCGTCGGCCCGTATCTGTTGCAGATGGCGACGGACGGTCCGTTTGCTGCCCAGGTATCCGCGTTCGGTGATCTCCGCGTGCAGTCGTGCCGCGTCGGTGCAGCCCTCGTTCCAGCGTTTGTGCAGGTAGGGCGTGTAGGCGTGGATCTGGCCGTAGGAGCGGGAGCCCGTGGCCAGTGAGGCATCCGCGGGAGTGGCGGCGTGCGCGTAGCGGCGCACGGTCTTGCGGTCCAGGCCGAGTATTTCGGCGATCACCTGGATCTGCACGCCTTTGTCGTGCAGGTCGTGCACGGCCGCGTGCCGCTCACGCCGTTTGATCGCGCGCCGTCCCTCCGGCGCGGCCGGCGCTTCAGGGTTCGGCCCGTCGGGCACCGGCGTGGCCGCTGCTTCGCCGGCGGGCTCGGGCAGGCAGCCGCGGTGTGCGGCAACGCATTTCTCGACGGCCTCGCACAGGTTCATCCACAAGTGATGGCGGTCGGCGACCTGGATGGCGTCGGGGCAGGCGGTGCGTACGGCCTCGGCGTACGCGCTGGCGCGGTCTCTGCAGACGATCTCGGCTCCGGGGTGGTCTGCCAGCCAGGCGGCGAGTGTCTGGGAGGTGCGGTCGGGCAGGACGTCTACGCGCTCACCCGTCTCCATGTCCATGATGATCGTCCCGTAGACGTGGCCCTTCTTCAGGGCGAAATCGTCCACACCGATCACCCGCGGGGCAGCCGAGAGGTTCTTGTCCGGGAGCCTGCGTATCAGCCTGAGCAGGGAGTTCGCGCTGAGGGGGATCGACAGATGCGCGGCCAGCCGGGCTGCTGGACGTCCCGCGAGGGCCAGGGCTATCCGCTCCAGCGCCAGCCGGAGCGCAGGGGTGCGGCGCGCGAACCGCTCGGTGAGTCCGGCTATCTGCTCGACGAACGTGCGGCGGCCGCACGCTGCTGCGGGGCAGCGAAAGCGTCGCACCGCCAGGTCGATAACAACCTCCCGCCCGGCGACCGCGAGGTCGGCCAAGCGCCGCCGATAGCCACCGTGGATGCGGCCGGAGACCTCACCGCAACCGGGACAAGACGCCTCCAGGGTCACTGTCCTCGCCGTGAGCACCATCGTGCCGCCGTCCGCCGTCACCTCCTCGACCAACACGGGCGCCAGATGGGACAAAGCCGTCAACAGATTCCAGTCACACGAACAGGCATCCTGCCAGGTTCCTGTGACGTGCTGTCACAGCACCACAAGAAGTGGATCAGAACCGCACTACGAGGCCGTTGACATGCTTTTCTCGTAACACAAAGTAGAGGGCGACGGTAACGCCGATCGATTCTCCCGATCAAGAGGATGATGTGTGCGGTCTTTGGCCAGCGACGTGAGGCAGTAGCCGCCCGGCAGGTGTCGTACTGTCGGGCGGCCGTGGTGGACCGATGCGCACGGGAGCTCCGTAGAGGGCCAGCGGCCCGTACCGCGCGGCGCGGTCGTGGAGATCACGGTCGACGGCGACGCTGAGCCGGTGCCCGTCAAGCTGGGGGTGTGGCTCTCGGACACCAAGAGCCGGCGGGACAAGCTCACCGTGGAGCAGCTCGCTGCCCTCGCGGCGCTGGGCAGGGGCGGAGCGGGCTCCGGCCGGTCTGGCGGCTGGCGCGGTGGCTCTGCTGGGTGGCGCGGTTCACCGCGGCCGCGCGGGTCCAGCGGCCCGTACCGCAGGCGGGTGTCCGGCGGAGAAGCCAGGCGCGTTCTCGGGGCGTTCTAGCCAGACGACATGGACGGCGCGTTCTGCGCGGTACAAGCCCGCGGATCGCGGGCGGGGGGCTCCGGCAGGACGGTAACCGGCACCGAGGAGCGCCGTCTCGTCACCCACAGATGCGGCCACCGGATCCCGCCGGTACGTCTTCCAACGTCCTGCGCGGCGGAAGAGGTGGATGCTTAGTCAACGCTGGCAATGACCCTCACCGCAGCCACAAGCACCCCGGTGGCGGTCGCAGCAACCACCAGCGGCGCGGCAAGCGCCGGATACCGGTGCGACACGTAGACGAGACCGGCGGCGAACATGAGTGTCACTAGCGCCAGAAGAATAAGGGCTAAAAGGACAAGGGGGGACACGGAAGTTCCCCTCGTAGAGTGCCGGATGGGTTCCGGTTGGGAGCCGAACGACAGCAGGACAGCCCCACCGAGGTGTTCGGGACACGCACGTCCGGGAGCGACTCCACCGGGGCGAAGGAGGAACTCACCTCGTCCGACAGCGACTCGGCCCCGCCCGCCACACTGCTCGGCTCCGCGACCCCGCCCATCGCCCTCTCCCTGCCTCGAAGGGATGGAACTCCGGGCTGCCCGTCTCCCTCCTGCGCCGTCTGGCACCATTGGATCGCCGGCAGACCTGCCTCCGGCACAGGGCCGCAGGCCCCGCACGGACGTCCGCGGACACGGCCCGGCGCGGTGGCCGCGGACACGGCCTACTCGTCGAAGGCCAACCGCGCCTACCTGCGCAGAGGCGGGATCATCGCGGTCATCCCGGAGAAGAACGACCAGGCCGCCAACCGGAAGAGAAGAGGCTCGGCCGGTCGCCTTCGACCTGCACCGGTACAGGCAACGCAACACCGTTGAACGCTGCTTCCAGAAGATCAAAACCTGGCGCGGACTCGCCACCCGCTACGACAAGTCCCCAGCAAGCTATGAAGCAGGACTCCACCTCAGAGGTTCGGATCATGTGGCTCAAGCACCTCACCTCAACCACATGATCCGAACCTCAAACAGCTCCTAGTCGCCCAGACTCTCCACCATCTTGAGCTTGTCGAACTCCCCACCCTCACCCGTCCACTCCAGACCACCGATCGCCTTGGCCATGAGCAGCGCGTTGTAGTCGTCCTCCGAGAGCGGCTCGCACGTCTCCGGCCGGCTCTTTCCGCCGTCCTGGGCCTTCTTTTCCACCATGTCAAGCGCGTCCTTGGCTGCGCTCTCGTACCCAGAACGGACCATATCGGCGAGCACCTTGTCGAACCCGTCGATCCGTTCCTTCGCTTCACTGACGGTCGGAATGTCCGCAGAATCGTCCCCGGTCTTCTCGGAGAGCGCGGCGGCACAGTCCTTGGCGCTTTCGTCGTACGACTCCGAGCAACCGACCGCCCCAACAGCGAGCAGGCAGACGGAGACGAGCAGGACGGTAATGCGGCGCATGGTTTCCCCCCGGGATTGTGAGGCCGGATGCTACCAACGACCGGCAGGCGGCAGTGGGCGAACATTTAAGCCCCACCGACTCGTGGCCCCGGAGGCTTCGTCATCGCTGCGGCCTCCAGGAAAACGGGCAGGTCGCGGTCGGAGAACGCCAGGCCCAGGATCTCGTCCCGCCCGTGCCGGTGCACGCTGACCCGCCGGCCACCCGACGGCGACGGCCGGTGCACAGTGATCGGCGCACCCTCCACACCATCCAGCGTGCGCGCACCCAGCGCCCAGCGCAGCACCAGGCGGGTTCACGGCCCTGTGTCGATGCCCCGGTACCCAGGTCCGAGGCCGCGCCGTATCGGCCGGAACCGGGGCGCTCCGGGACCGGTCTGCTGTCCGGTACGCGGCACGGGCACGGCCGACCCCCCAGCGACGTCGGAGGCGGGGTCGGTCTCGGTTGGGAGTTCGAGGTGGCGGCGGGCCGCGGTGGTGGCTACTGCCACAGCGGCGAGGGCCTCGGCGATTTCCGGGCTGAACCCGGACAGCACGGTGGCCAGGACGTCGATCGCGTCCAGTGCGTCCTCCGCCGCGCCCGTGCTCCAGGCCGCCGGTGAAACAGCGTCGGCGAGATGACAGGCGCTCACCACCGCCGGCTCGGCCCCTTGCTCGACTCCGGGCGCGGCCCGCGCGTTCAGTCCCATGTTCCGTTCAGCGACGCCAGTGAGGGAAACGATCATCTCCCGGTCTGTCACATCGTGGCTCGTGCTTCTCCTTCGTCCCGTGCTCTCATCGTCGTCCGCGACTGCTTCCTGCCGTATCGCCTGCCGCCCGTCCCAGCCTGTCACTCTCCCTCGTTCCGTTCCTGCCCTTCTCGACTTCGCCGGGGTCCTCATTGCTCCCGGGGGTCCCTGAGAGAAGTAGTCAGCCCGCTCGGCCCCCATTGACCACGGCGCTGACGTGCAATTTTCCCCGTTCCGCCGAGGACGGTGAGGCAAGTCGTAGAGCAACTCATAAGGCAACTTGTAGAGCAACTCGTACGGCAAGTCGTAGGGCAACTTGTAGGGCAACCTGCGGAGGAGGGGCCGATGCGTGACGTCTTCAGCCCTTGACCGGATGGTCCGCGCCACTTGGGGAGGGGGGAGAAATCTCGGTTCGCTGTCCACAGGTCCCGCGCCAGAGGCTGTCCGAAGCAGCCGCCGTGACCCGCACGACGGCCGTAGGACAGGAGTACCCCGTGCCCGAGACCACCGTCGCCGAACCGCTCTCCCCGATGACTCCAGACGCGGTGACGGCCGCCTTCAACCACCTTCGCGCGGTGCAGGCCGGCGACCTCGAAGCCGCAGGCGGGTTCGCCGCCGCCGAACTGCGGATACCCGCGCTCCTCGTCGACATCGCCACCCGGATCGTCATCCCCGTCACCGCACTCCCCGACCCCGACACGGACACGGCGTGCGCGGACACCTTCGCCCTCGAAGCACTCGGACGCGTCTTCCTCAACACCCTGCACACCTGGGGACAGACCGGACCGAATGCGGCCGAGGGCATCGCCCGCAGCATCATCGGCTTCACCACCGACATCCTCACCGAAGACCACGAAACCGTCGCCGACATCCTGCACCAGCTCCACGCCGTCGCCCTCGACCAAGCCCTCGCCGCACACCCCGCACCGGGTACGCATCAGGGACGGCCCGGCATCGTGTAGCCGGATACACGCGCCGCTGGCACGGCGGCCCGCACCGCCCTGCATCCGGCACCGGACCCTGGGCGGTGCCGGATGCCGGACATCGCAGGGGCGCGCGAACCAGGGTGGATGCACGACATCGGCACCGACGATGTCGTGCACTCCCCCGCGATGCCGTGCACCCACGAGAAGATGCGGGCAAGACCAAGAGGTCATCGCGCGCACCGGATGCCGACATCCAGTGCTGGGCAATTCCCCTTGACCCGGGCCCGTGTCAAGGACAAACGCGAGACGGCACCGGCACGGATGCCCGGCATCGTCCGACGATGCCGAGCACTCCCCCATGACGATGCCGAGCATCGTGAGCGACGGGGGTACGGCATCCGGCCTGCACCGGAGGCACGGGAGCCGGAGTGTCCGGCATCGCCGGACGATGCCGGACACTCCCCGCCGGTGGAGAGCACTCCGCCCAGTGGGCCCGGCCGGTGGACTCACCCGCCGGATCCGCTCAGCGGCCGGCTCCTGGGCCGCGGTGGGGTCCGGGCTGCTGCGGGCGGTGCGCCTGCTGGTCGTCCGCGCGCACCGGCCGCGGGAGCTCGCCGGTGCCCTCCTGTTCGGCGAACCGGGCTGTTCGTTCACGAGCCCCCTCACCCGCCCGCTTGTGCGCCTCCTGGATGTGGCGCAGCTGCTCGGCGGTGAGGTCGAGGGATTCGGCATCGGTGCGGGACTTCCTCAGGGCCCGCAGCTCCGTGAAGTCGACCGCCTCCCGCGGTTCGGCCTCCTGCTCTTGGCCGTCATCGTCACGGTCGGGCTCAACGGCCGAGGGCGGGAGGAGCTGTTCGGGCATGGCCGCCTGCTGGTGCGCGACCACGTCATACCCCCGGCCACGCCCAACGGTGAGGGTGGTGCGGAGCTTCTCGCGGACCACCCCGGCGGCCAGGACGGCCCGGTCGTAGCGGAGCGGGACCCGGGGGATCTCCCACTCCCCCGACGCCTGGTCCGGGAGCCGGGGCGTGGCCGGGGCGCCGTCGGTGTCGGGTGGCAGCTGATGGTCGGCGTCCGGGATGGCCGGCTGTCGGCGGGTGGGCAGGAGGTCGGTGTCGGTCCAGTGCGTGGTGTAGAGGCGGTGGGCGCGCGTCCGGGCGCGCAGGGTCCTGGAGTCGGTGATGTCGGCGCAGTGCGTGGCGATGGCCGTGTCCACTATGCGTTCGTCGAGGTCGGGTGGGCGGGAGCAGCCGCGGAGGACGAGGGCGAGGTGGCGTCGTGCTTCGGCGAGGAGGTGATGGTGGTGGAAGGTGCCGTTCTTGTTCATGACGTAGACGATGGCGGCGACTTCGACGGCGGCCAGGGCGAGGTCGATGACGGCCGGTACCCGGACAAGGATCGCCGCCGCGGCCGTGCGGGCGAGGTCGAGGAGGGAGTCGATGAGCGCGGCGCCGAACCTGCGGACCGCGCTCTCCCGCCAGATCCGGCGGAGTTCGGCGAGGGAACGGGCCGTCCTGCGTTTCCGGGGGCGGGTCTGGCGGGCGGCCATCTTGTTGAGTTTGGCGCGGGCCCGCTCGGATACTTGGGGCGCGTACTTCGGGTTCCCGTCGTCGTCGACGGCGGTGACGTACTCGCGTTCCAGTTCGGTGCGGCAGGCGGTGATCTGGTCGCTGCGCCGGGCCGTCCACGCGATGAGTTCACGGGGCACCCCGGCGATCTCCATGACGGGCCGGCGCCCGGGGGTGACGGTGCGCGGCTCGGTCGCCACCCCCAGCCCCTCGCAGACCGCGGCGAGGACGAGTTCGTCGTAGAGGGCGGAGGCGGCGACGGTGTTCCGCAGCAGGGTCGTGGAGTGCACCGCGCCCCATTTCCCGTCCGGCCTCAGCCCGCGCAGGGACAGGATCAGGTGGTCGTGGAGCAGGGGCCGGCCGGAACGGGCCTCGTAATGGCGGAACCGCGCCGCCGCCAGTCCGTGAACCGGCCGGACCTCACGAACGCCTTGTGCGCCGATGCGGATGATCGCGGCCTGGTCCTCGATCCACTCCAGCACCCGCCCGATCGCCCACTCGTGCGCGGCCTCGATGACCCGCCGCGTCTCCTCGTCCCCGAACGCCCACATCAGGTAGACCGTCGGCGGCGGCCGGAACACGAGGTCGGCGCCGGTGACCTTCACCCTGCGGCCGAGCGCCCCGGCCCGCTTCGCCGCCTTCTCTGACTCTCCCGCAGCGAGCTGTTCGGCTTCAATCCGGTCGGCGTCGGGGTGGCGGCCCTCGCCGAAGAGGTTCCGCAGCTGCTCCTCGGTGACCTCCTCCCCCTCGGTCAGGCCGAGCACGGCCAAGCCCCGGCCCATCCATCGCCCCGCCGGGACCCCGGCCTCCTCCTGCGCCTCACGAAGAGACCCGCGCGCCGGTCGGGAACCATGCCCGGCCAGAACCTGGCGCATGTAGTAGCGATACCTCTGCCCCACGGTGACCAGCTCGATATCCATCGTCATGGACACCAGGCCACACCGACCTGACCAGCAAGAACAGACCAATCGGCGTGACGGCCCGCCAGACGGGAGGAACAGCCCGACTTTCTCGCCCCGCGCCCGCCAGGCGGGAAGCAGGCCCGGCAGGCGGAGCAGTGTCAACGCTCTCCTACCGAACACCACAACACGCCGACCAACACCAACGAGCACCAGGAAACGCCCACCGACTACGAGCACCGCCCTACACCGAGAACCATCCATCAGCCCCCGGCAGCCGCCGGGGGCTTCGTCGTGCTGCCCGGAGGACACCGTGCCCACGTACGAGACACTCCCCCGCTTCACCACCGACCTCCACCACCTCACTCCCGAACAACGGCAGCGCTTCCGCCGCGTCGTCCGGGAAGCCTTCGTCCACGACCTCCGCACCGGCCAGGGCTTCCGCCCCGGACTCCGCGTGAAACGCGTACGGACCACGCCGGGCGTGTACGAACTCTCCTGGTCCATGGGCGCCGGGTGTCCGGGGCGCGCCACCTGGGCATACGGCACACCGCTACGCCCCGGCGTTGCGCATATCGTCTGGCGCCGCATCGGCGGACACGACATCCTCACCGGACCCTGACCGCCGACCATCGGCGGCCTGCCGGCGAGACTCCCTTCTGAGCTCGTCCTGCCACCTGACTGGCATCCGAACCATGACGGAGCCACACCCCCGGGACTTCCGCCATCTATCGCTCAGGCAATGGACGCCGCCGCTCTGAGGCAGTCCAAGGCCCGGCCCGCGGAATCGAACGTTTCACAGCTTGAAGGACCGCGCGTTCCAGAACTGACCGCCCCGCCAGCACTCAAGCCAGCGCCCGCCAGTGGAGACAGGGCGGCGGGAACACTCTGGCCGGGATGAGTTGGTCAGCATCAGCCTCACGGTCTCCGTGCCTGTAGAGCAGATCCAGCATCATGCTGAACTCGTCGGCCACACGCAGGAATCTGGCGAGTGTCCCTTCCGAATCCACAGGTAGGGCCGTGTCGTCCATCGAGGCACTCTGGGGCCTGCAGGTGTGGCTGTTGCCGAGTTCGCCCGGTTGGCCTCGGCGATGCTGTGCTGTTCAGCAGCCATGAGTGAGTAAGGTAGCGCCATGACCGCTCCATATCATCCAAGTGATCGGGAAAAGGTAGTCGCCAAACTGCCCACCGATCTACGCAAAGACCTCAAAGTCCGTGCTGCGGAACTCGGCGTCGACATTCAGGACGCCGTCACCGAGGGTGTGACCGCCTGGCGCAGGGCCAAGAGCCGGCCGCAGGTCGACACCACCGGCGGGTCCTCCTTCGCGACCTACCTTCCTGCCGGGCTGTACGGGAAGCTGAAGGACACCTGCAAGGACCGGAAGCTCTCCTACAACCAGGGCCTGGCCCAGTCGATCCACCTCTGGCTCGACTCCCACCCCTCCCCTCGCCCGCAGCCGCCCCGGGAGTCCGGTGCGCGCCGGGTGATCATGGGCAACCAGAAGGGCGGCGTGGGCAAGACGGCAACGTCGGCCGGCGTCGCTCAGGCACTTGCGGAGATGGGCAAGCGAACCCTGCTCATCGACTTTGATCCCCAGGGGCATCTGACGAGGCAGCTCGGGTACCAGATGCTCGACATCGACTCTCCGAGCCTGGCCAAGCACATGCTGGGCGAGGCCCGCGGAGACATCCGCGATCTGCTGGTGCCGATAAAGGGCGGGGACTTCGAAGGCCGCCTCCATCTGCTGCCTGCGTGCAAGGACGCCTTCTTGCTCGATGCGAAGCTTGCCACGAGCCGCAGCGTTCGCATCAAGGAGACGGCGCTGGAGAGGGCGCTTGAACCTCTGGCGCACGAGTTCGACTACATCGTCGTCGACTGCCCGCCGAGCCTTGGCTATGCCATGGACACCGCGCTGTACTACTCCCGTACCCGGGATGGCGAGGAGGCGGGTCAGTCCGGCATCGTCGTTGTTGTCCTGGCGGAGGACTCGTCTGCCGATGCCTACGACATGCTCCTTGAGCAGATCGAGGACCTCGCCGAGGACATGAGCATCACGATTTCCCAGCTCGGTTTCGTGGTGAACATGTACGACAGCCGCAAGGGGTACGTGGCCACATCGTCGCTCGATGAATGGCACCAGATCGGCGATCCCGCTGTTCTCGCTGTCATCCCCGAACTCAAGGAGCAGCGCGAGGCTGTGCGGGTCAAGCAGCCGCTCCTCGCCTACGAACCCGACTGCGAACAGGCGATCGCGCTGCGCACGATCGCCAGGAGGATCAGCGAGTGAGCGTCGCCGACAAACTCGGAACCGGATCGAGCTTCAGTCACGCCCGCGGTCGCAGTGCCCGGGGGCGGGCGAAGGCTGTGGCGCAGGGAGATGTCCCTCTGTATGAGCTGGTGCGTCTCCATCTGGAGGAGGTCTCCCCCACTCCCCTGAACCCGCGGCGGAACTTCGGCACGGATGAACAGCTCGCCCGTTTCGGCGAAGAGCTCCGCGGTGCCCAGCTCGCAGCGTGTGTTGCAGTCACGCGCGATGCCTATCTTGCTCTGTGGCCTGACCATGCGGAGCAGATTGGCGAGGCGCGCCATGTGCTCGTCAATGGCGAGCGGCGCTATCGCAGTGCTGTGCACGTGGGCTTGGACGCGCTGGACTTCGTCGTGCGGGACGATCTCGCGTCCACCCGCGAAGACTTCATCAACCACCTGCTGAAGGAGAACCTGGACCGCGAGGACTTCGATGTCATCGAGCGGGCGCGGGGTATCCAGCAGTTGGTGGAGGTGTGCGCTGAGGATGGCGAGCGGGGCGCCCGCACACGAGCCGCTCAACGGTTGGGGAAGGACCGCTCGTGGGTGACCAACCAGCTCGCGCTGCTGGTCCTGCCGGACGAGGTCCAGAACATGCTCAGCTCCGGTGCGATGGCGGAGCGGGACGGTCGTCTGCTGGCGCGACACAGCAAAGAGAATCCAGGGATGGGGAGCGCCGACCTCATTGAGCATCTGAAGGCGGTCCGTGCCACGGAGGCTGAGTCCAAGGCAGAAGCCAGGGCGATACTGGAGGCTGCGCGCGGGGCGAGTGCCAAGCCGTCGAGTTTGTTGTCCGCGGACAACGAACCGCTGGGACGTCAGTCTGCTGGCGACGCGCGGCCGGCGGGGGCGGTTTCGTTGTCCGCGGACAACGAAACCCCGCCGGTTCGTCCGTCGCACTCGCCGGCTGGCGACCCCTCCCCCGCCCCTGCCCCGAACGGTTTGTTGTCCGCGGACAACGTTCCTTCCGTCAGTGGGAGGCTCGCTGCGGGTCCGGTGGGGGAGAGGTCGCCCGACGAGACCGACTCTCCGGTGTTGTTGTCCGCGGACAACAACACCGGGCGCGCGGGTACCGGTGGCGAGGCGTCTCCCGGCAGCTCGGCCGGCCTGGCAGAGCCAGCGGCCCTGCGGAAGGACGCTTCGGACGGAGTCCCTGTTCCTCGAGGGGGCCATCCTGGCGATGGAGGCCCGCTGCCTGTCGTCAGAGGGATCAGGTTCCCGTACGACAACGCCGTCCAGGCTGCCGAGTTCCTCAACGACCGTATGGATGATGCACAGTTCCTGATCTTGGTGGACACACTCAACGAGATGGCCGAGCAGCGCCGCGGCCTGGTCCGGTCTGCGGGGGAGTAGCGCTCGCCTGGAAGGTTTGGGCAGCCGTCCTGTCCGTGTGTCATCCGTATATGCAGAAGGCCCGACCCCGCGTCGATATTCTCGAGCGGAGTCGGGCCTTCGGCTGTCTGGCGCCCAGGTCGCGGGCGTATCTACACGTCGAGGTTGGGGATGCCGACGGCGACTGGCCTCTCGCAGGGAAGGTTGAGCGTTGTCACCGAAGGCTGGCGACCGCCATGTCCATCTGGCACCTGGCAGGACCGTCAGGGTGGCGGCTGGACGCGGACGCGGCCACCGCGATCACCCCCCGGAGGTTCCACTGGCTCGGACCCGGGCGAGCACTTGGCCGGCCAGCTCCCGCGGGGACAACTCGCCGTCCAGGAGCACGGTGTCTCTGGGCAGGGTGTCGGCGGCGGCCAGGCACTGCGTGATCTTTTCCTTGCACCAGTGCCGGACCTTCTCGTCCTGATCAGGGCTGTCCGGGGTGAAGCTGCGGCCGTCGATCCGCTTCTCCAGAACCTCTCGGGAGACCTTGAGGAAGAAGTGATGGACGTCGATGCCTGCATCTTTCAACGCGCCGAAGATCTCACCGGCGTAACCGGGATTCACCACCGTCATCGGGATCAGGACCGGGCGGCGATACTCCTCGATCAGTCCCACCGCCAGGTCAGCGACCTGGCGCCGCCACAGCCGAAGGTCCTGAAAGTCGCCAGTCGGCACCTCCACGATCTCGCGCAGCACGTAGCCGACCATCTCCGGGTCATAGACCAGCGCCTCGGGCCAGCGCAGAAGCAACTCGTCCACCAACGTGCTCTTTCCGCTGCCGAACGCCCCGTTCACCCAGACGATCAACGCGATCCTCCCCACCCCATTGCCGCGCCCGCGACCCGGGCCCGGCATGTCGGATCAGCATGCCCCCCACCGCTCACCCTTCGATGACAACGCTCAATCATCGCTGCGAGAGGTCAGCGGCCACCGATACTGCAGAGACTCCTCAGGAGTGCGGCAGCGCTGTCCCGATCGAGGCAGGGGAGCTGTCGTCGTCGGAGCGGGCTTCAGAGCACCTTCGTGAATGGTCGCGGAGCCCGGGCAGCCGAACGTCTGGTGCGCTGGATCACGCTCTCTGTGGTCCGAACCGGGTGGAGCGCCGGCGGGATGGAGGTCGCGTAGTCGTGCCCGGCCTCGGGGGCCACTCGGTGAGGATGACCCCGCAGCGGTGCCCGGCGATCCCGCCATGGCTGCCCGGAGTCTGCTTCACGCTCTTGGGCGGCTGCGGCTGGGCCGCTCAGGGAGTCTGGGCGTTTTGCCATGCTTCGCGTACGTGTGGGGGGATGCGGCCGCGGAGGGGTACGTCGTAGCCGTTGGCGCGGGCCCAGGTGCGGATGGCGGCCGTGTCGGTGGGGGGCTGGTCGGTGATGGGTTCGGGTTTCCAGAGGGTGGGGTGCGAGGGGGTGAAGGCCGGGGGAGTGTCGAGGAGGCCGGTGGGGAACTGGGGTACGTGCTCCTGCCCGGTGAGGACGGACAGGAGGAAGTGGGTGATGGTTCCGTGGTGGGTGTGCCAGCGGGGGCCGCGGGCTTCGTTGACGGCGATGTGCCAGTGGTCGGGGTGGGTGGCGGGGTCGGTGATCCAGAAGAGGTATTCGCCGTTGCTGGTCGTCCCGCAGGCGAGGAGCTGGTCGGGGTGGTAGGGGACGGGGTGGGTGCCCTGCTGGTGGTCTTTGCGGAGTTGTTCGCGGATCCGGGTGGGCACGGGGCCGGTGAGGTTGACGTACTCGGTCGCGCCGTGGGGGTGGAAGAGGTGGATGTAGTCGGCGAAGGTTCCGGGGCCGTACTGGTCGGCGAGTTGTTTGTAGTCGTGGGGGAGTGGGGTGCCGAGGCGGGCCTCGATGGCATCCCAGTTGATGTTCATGGGGGGGTTGGGGGGCGGGCAGAGTCGGGTGAGGGACTGGAGGTCGGTCACTGGATTCCTAGACGGCGTCGGTTCTGCTGGGCGATGTGGTCGGGGTTGGCGAAGTCCGTGTCGAGGTGGAAGTCGCGGGCTCCGTCGGCGGCCATGTAGATACGGGAGGGTACGGAGTCGGGGTCGTTGTCGGTGTATTCGAGGAAGACGCTGTACTGGACGGTCTGGCCGGGGTTGCCGGGATTTCCTGCAACGGCGTTGTAGATGGACTGTTCCAGGTCGCGCATGTGGGGGCTGTTGGTGGGGTTTTGGGTGATGGTGAAGAGGTTGTCGAGGTGGTCGCCTGTGCCGCCGAGCATTCTGGCGAGCATGTGTCCGCGGGCCTGGTTGTACAGGTTTCCGTCGAGGAATCCTGGTGGTTTGAGGCGGTTGTTCGCGTCGGTGCCTTCGTCGAGCATGTCGCGGGTGATGGTGGCGTGCATTTCGAAGGGGCGGCCGTGTTTGTCCTGGGTGAAGACGACACGTCCGCCCCAGGTGCGGTCGGGGGAGCAGCCGGCCAGCCCGAGGGGATCCGCCGTGGTGAACGGGTTGGGTACGTAGGTGTAGTGGTTGGGGGCGGGTGTCAGGCCGAGGGGGTCGGGGCTGATGTAGCGGCCGTTGTCGGGGTCGTAGTAGCGGTGGAGGTTGTAGTGGAGACCGGTTTCGGGGTCGAAGATCTGGCCGGGGTAGCGGAGTGGTGTGTAGGCGGTGGCGTCGTTGTTCCACTGGGTTGCGCCCCAGGCGGCGGTGCGTGCGCGCCATGACACGGTTCCGTCGGGGGCGAGCATGGAGTGCGGGCTGCCGGTCAGGTCGGTGACGATGGCGAAGAAGCGGCGGTCGGTCTCCCGCTGTTCCGGGCTGGGTTGTCCGTTTCGGTACTTCGCTTCGCGCTGGGCCAGTGGGTGGAGGCCGAGGTAGTCCCAGACGAGGACGGTGTTGCCGGTTCGCTGTTCGGCGAGTTGGGTTCCGTCCCAGCGGTAGTCGGTGGTCTCGGTGATGGTGCCGTCGGCGTGGTGGTGGGTTTTGGCGATTCTGCGGCCGAGGCCGTCGTAGCGGTAGCGCCAGGTGGTGCCTTGTGGTGTGTGTACGAGGATCAGGTGGTCGGCTGCGTCCCATGCGAAGGTCCAGGTCAGCTTTTTGCCGCTGAGTGTGTGGGTGCTCCGTTGGGTCAGGCGGCCTTGCGCGTCGTAGGTGTAGGTGGTTCTTCCGGACCGGGTCAGGAGAGTGCCGTCGTAGTGGCGGCTTCCTGCGGTGTCCTGGCCGGGGGCGGAGGGGGCGGAGTGTTCGGCCCGGGTCTGGTCGCCCGCTGTGTTGTAGGTGTATTGCTCGTTCCAGCCTGGGGCGTGTACGGCGGTGATGTGGCTGGATGTGTCCAGGGTGAAGGTGCGGCGGCCGGTGGTGCTGTCGCTGATGGAGGTGGGTGTGCCGTCGGGCTGGTAGGTGAAGAGGCGTTCGAGGATTTCGGTGTCGCCGTGGTGCACGTGGTGGTGGGTCAGCCGGCCGACGGGGTCCCAGGTCTGTCGCATGGTCACGGCATGGTTGAGGGTCCGTGAGGTTTCCCGGCCGAGCGCGTCGCGGTCGAAGCGGAAGGTGTGTTCTCCCGTGCGGTAGGAGGCCAGGCCTTCGGCGTTGTAGTGGAGGCTGCTCTCGGCGCCGGAGGGGGTTTGTCGCCAGGTGCGGCGGCCTTGGGCGTCGTAGCGGTAGTGGGAGGTGTGTCCGTTGACGGTCTCGGCCAGGAGGCGGCCTGCTGGGTCGGTTTCGCGTGTGATGTGTGCGTCCGGGCTGGTGATCTCGCGGATGGCGCCTGTGGGGGAGTAGGCGACGGAGGAGACGGTGCTGGTGCCGTGGGTTACGCGGATGACGCGTCCGAGGACGTCCCGTTCGTAGTCGAGGACCTGTCCTGCGCCGTTGCGGCGTCGTGTCAGACGTCCGGCGGCGTCGTGCTGGTAGGTCAGAGTGCGGCCGCCGAAGTCGGTCTCCTCGGTGAGCCGGCCGGCGTGATCGTAGGTGTAGGTCCATTGGGCGCCTGTTGCGTTGGTGACCCGGGTCAGGCGCAGTTCGCTGTCGTGGGTGAAGGTGTAGCCGGTTCCGTCGCTGCTGTGGGTGGCGGCGGGCCGGTCGAAGTGGCTGTAGGTGTGGGTGTGGGTGCGTCCCATGCGGTCGGTGTGCTGGAGCAGGTTTCCCTCGCCGTCCCAGGTCCACTCTTCGCGGGTTCCGTCCGGCAGTTCGCGCCATGACAGCTTGCCCTCGGGGGTCCATTCCTGGCGGAGGGTGGAGCCCGTCGCGTCGGTGACGGTGGTGACGCGGCCGAAGGGATCCCGGGTGCAGGTGGCGCTGCCTCCGTTGGCCGCGGTGATCACCTGGGGGAGGCCGGCGGCGTTGTTCCGTATTCGCAGGGGGCTGCCGGCTGGTGGACGGATCTCGGTGACGGCACCGGCGCTGTCGTGGAGGTAGGCGGTGCGCTCTCCGGTCGGGCCGGTCACGGCGGTTTGATTGCCTGCCGTGTCGTAGGTGTACCGGTACCGTGCGCCGCCTCGTTCGGTGATCTCGAGCGGCAGGTGGAGGTTGTTGTAGACGGCGGTGGTCCGTTCGCCGTCCGGCATGGTCATCGCGGTGATGTTGCCGGATTCGTCGCGCTCCAGGCGGGTGGTGCGGCCGAGGGGGTCGGTTGCCGAGATGCGCCGGTCGAGGGCGTCGAAGGCGTAGCGCGTGGTGTGGCCGGCGGGGTCGGTCTCGGCGACGGTCTGATGCCGGCTGTTGATGTGGAGCGTGGTGGTGGCGCCCTGGGAGTTGGTGTGTCGGGTGATGCTGCCGCCGGTGTCCGGATGGGATGCGTAGGCGAAGGTGGACGAGAGGCAGCCGTTGGGGCCGGCCGTGGCGGCGACCCGGCCGGCGGTGTCGTATGTGTAGTGGAAGGCGGAGTTGTTGCGGTCGGTCCAGGAGGTGATCCGGCCGTCCGGATCGTAGGTGAAGCGCAGCGGCCGGCCGGAGGAGTTGGTGACCGTTTCCAGGTTGCCTTCGGTGTCGTAGCCGTAGCGCATGACGGTGACGGGTCCGTCGGGCGTGTGCAGCGCGATCCTGCGGACGCGGGCTTCGCGCATGGTGACGTTGACGCGGTAACCGCCGTCGTGGGTGATGCGGGTGGGGGAGCCGTCACCGAGGCGGTCCAGGGTGATCCCGTTGCCGTGGCGGTCTTCGATTCCGGTGAGCCAGTGGGCGGGGGAGGCGTTGTACGGGGAGCCGGTGAACGTGCGGATCAGGCCGGTGTGGGGGTCGGTGATGCGGTAGGTGGTGACCGCGTTGTGTTCGCCGCCGTGTGTCAGGGGGAGTCGGGCTCCCTCCAGGGGGAGGACGCCGTCACTGTCGGCTGGGGACGGCAAGCGCGGGTAGACGAGAAGGGAGCCGTCCTCGCGTGCCCAGATCGCGTTCCGGCCCCGGGTGTCGAGTTCGATGCGTTCGTCGAGGGTGGAGGCCCAGCTGCGGCCGAACCAGTGCCCGTAGCGGTACTCGGACACATGGACCCGGCGCAGGATGAGGGGGAGTATGCCGGGCAGGGCGAGGTCGGTGTGGGGCATGACCATCTCACCGGTGGCGACGTCGACGGGATCGCCTTGGCAGGTTCTGTTCCCGAGCGGGGTCGCGTGGCGCTGCGGATCCGTCGTGGCCTTGTCGAGAGAGGCCGGTTCGGCCCGCCGGGCGGAGCCCCGGCTGTCGCGGGCGGGTCCGGTGTTGCCGCGGTGCCCGTTCAGGCCGGAGTCGTCTTTGCGGCCGCTGCCGGTGATGCTGTTGATGCCGTCACGGACGTCTCCGTCGGTGTTCTTGTGGGTCCTGGAGCTGCCCTTGATGGCGTCCGGGAGTCTCCTGCCCAGGTGGTCGCCGAGATCTCCGTGGCCCTTGACCAGTTTCTCGACGACGCCCTCAATGGTGGTGTCCAGGGCCGCGGTGAGGGAGTCCCGGCCTTTCGCGCGACCGTGGTGGCCTTTCGCCTTCCCGATCTTCCCGGCCGCGCGGGTCTGCATCGACACCTGCACGGCTGCGAGCTTCGTGCCGGTGCCGGCGTGGGCGTCGTGATCGATCACCGGACCGCTGCCGGGCCCGGGGCCGGCTGAGTTGAGCTGGAGTCCTTGCCCGCCTCCTGGCCCGGCCGGATCCGCAGGAGGTCCGTCCTGGCCGGCCGCCACGTTCATCGCCGTCTGGATCGCCAGATCGGTGACGATGCTCTCCAGGGCGGCGACCGCCGGCGCTGTGAGCGTCGCGGTGATCTCGGCGACCGCCGACTCCGCCATCTCCTGCAGGATCCGTTTGAACGCGATCCGGGTCGCCGCGATCTTCCCCGCCGCCAGCAGCGAGGTCAGTCCCATGGTGAACGGCGCCGCCGCGAGCGCGATCCCCACCGTCGCGCACAGATCGGCGAGTTCGGCGACTGCCGCGATCTTCCGCGCCACGATGATGTCGGCCACCCGGTCCAGCGCGCCCGCGATGATCCGCGCCGCTTTCGCGAGGTCCGTGTTCTTGCCCTGGACCTTCTTCCAGTGCCGGTCCAGCGCGGTCAGGGATTCACTCTGCCCCGACGACAGCAGGCGCTGAATGTCCTGATGAGCCGTGTACGCGTCATCGTCGGCGTCTTCCGCGAACTCTCGGAGTGCGTCGGCCATGTCCCGGTACGCGTCCTCGTCGACATTCGGCCATCCCACTCCGACGACGTCCAGCATGGTGTCGACGCCATCAGGAATCGTGTACCCCACCGACCAGCCCCCGCTACTCCGCGCACTGCCGAACAAAGATCCGTACACAGTGGCATGTGTGGTGGATCGGCCCCAGTGGGTTCCCGGCCACGTCGCAGGCGGGGGTGTCACGGTCGCGGGGTGCGCAAGAGGTGGCGTGACGTCCCCGGCCCGGCCGGACCAGGGCTCTCATGTGCGGTGGCGCGTGAGGCTCGCCGGCCTTTGGCGGGTCCGTAGGGTCTGACACGCGTCATGTGTCTTCGGGGGAGGCCTTGCTGTGTGGAGAGCGGGGCTTGTCGGCGCCACGTGGGGAAACCAGGCGTCGGGACTGGCGCTATCACGTGGGGGTTTCACCAAGTATTTATGGCATGCCCATGACTACTTTTTCTCAATTATGGAAGCCGGGCGTACGCAGGGCGTTCCCCCTCAACTCTCCACACGAGACACCCCGCTCGAACACGGCAGGGCCGGTTAAACCGTGACGCCGGTCATATGACCAGTGCCACATGTCTGCTGGGCTCTCCTCGGATCATCCGAAGCGCTCAAGGAGGATCAACGTGCTCCGCAGACACCGCATCCGAGCCTTACGAAGTCTCGCCGCAGGAGCAGCCGTCGGATTACTCATGGGGTCCGGTACGGCCTCAGCCACCGACTTCACCCCCAACACATCCCAGACAGCACCACCTTCCGCCCGACCGGCCGCCGGCCCCGAGAACTCCGCCGCCGCCGGAGCCCGACCCGTTTCGGGCAGGAGCCCGTCAGCCGGACCGCAGTTCACCAAGAGCGGCACCACCTGGCAGGTCATCGCGCCTGAGACGGTGCTCAAGAACACCGTCACCGATGCCGACGGCGACCGGAGCACACTGACCTTCGAAGTCTGGACGACGGACGCCGCCGGCAAGCCGAAGACTCAGGTCAAACTGACCAACGCCAATCCGTACGGAGTCCTGGTGTCCCCGTATGTGGCCTCCGGCGCAACCGCCCAGGTCCAGGTCGACTACGGAATCCTGAAGCCCGGAGTCACGTACACCTTCCGCACCAACGCGTTCGACGGCAGCCTCTACGAAACGGTCTGGTCCCCCTGGGCAAACTTCAAGATCGCCCCCTACGTGACCTTCCCCGCACCGCAGACGTCGTCCACCATCGACCCCGTCGCGCAAAAGGCCATTGAAGTCACCCGCACCGACCCCGGCCCCGCGCTCCCCGCCGCCCGCAAGGCCGCCCCCAAGCGAACGTGCTCCACCGTCGACCCGCAGGGTCGCAAGCTGTGCATCGAAATCAATCCACCGTCCCAGCAGCCCGAGAAGACTCCGGCCCCCCGCTCCGCGGCCGCGGTCGAACTGGTCGACTGGTGCGTGACCAAGGCACACGGCAAGGACTACATGAACCGCGCCGATGCCTGCCTGAAGAACATCGGCAGCGCCACACTGATCTTCCTCGACACCGATCCCCAGAAACCCGCGCTCGGGACCGCCACCTTCAACATCGAGCAGCACATCAGGACCTATCCGTCGAAAGGCGCCAGCGGAAGCAACTTCGGCGAGTTCGACCAGCAGATCACCCTGACCCCCCGCAACATCGACGCCGCCCTGCAAGGCGTCACCCTCCGGTGGAATCTCGCAGTCGTCTGCGGCTCCTGCACCACGTCACAGGTCAAGTGGGTGGACAGCCTCAACAAGCCGTCCGACGCTCATTGGGCCTATGCCAACGACGGCCGCCCGTACGAGTCGAGCTGGGGCACCGCGCAGACCATCTGGTCCGGCACGGGGAAGGAGCCGATCGATCTCGGATGGTCCATCACCGCCACCGTGGACGCCAGCTCCACCGCCAGCGCGACCGCCGACTTCGGCAGCAGCGGTGACGTCCGTGTACGCGAACTCGCCCCGCGCTGCGACAACATCCTCAACGGCGTGGCACCCGGCTGCGCCCTGCCATTCTTCAAACCGACCTACACCGTCGACACCAACCGCTACCCCGCCGCCAGCGCCTACTACTGGCTCATGCAGGAGAAGATGCCGGACCACGCCGGATCCACTCGCTGGGACTCCCTCCTGCGCTACCTGGGCCCGGACACAACAGTGAAGAACCCGACAACCGGCGCCCCATGGACGTCGAAGGACAGCCGGGGCAAGGTATGCCCGTCCAGCTGGATCGCTCACCCCAGCGATGCCTCTCTGGGGGCCCTGGGCTGTGACGAGTACGCGATGGCCTCCACCCACGAGAGCGGAGGATTCCCCGGAGGGCCCAACCAGGTCGGATCCGGCAACGAATGCACCCAGCTGTATGCCGACAAGCTCGGCGACGGCAGCACCAACTTCGGTCTGCTCGCGGACACCCGCGCCGCGAAGAACGGCCCGACGTGGCGGGAACCCTGCGGACGAGCCGCAGTCCCGAGAGTCCAGAACGAGGAAGCCTTCAAGAAGATGCAGCCTTCGCTCTGGCGGCTGCTGGATGGTGACGGCTTCTTCGTCAGCAATCCCGGCTACGAGCACTGCGCGAAAGGCGCACCCACCACCTGCGACTGGCGCAAGATCGGCTAGCAGCACCTGAACACAGAGACGCAGTGGGGGACCCGGAACACGCCGGGTCCCCCGCTGTCGACTCACCCGGTGAACGGCACCCAGGCCGCCTCAATGTCCGGATCAGCCGGAGGCCCCCACGCCAGGCCGCCATGGGCCAGACCCGGCCTGGCGCCCGTAACAAGGGAGGGCGCCTCAAGAGCGTCCGCCATCTCCTCCAAGTAGGTGGTCAGCGAGTCGAACGCCGGCCGGCGCTCCCCGTACCTGTCCCAGGTGCAGAGCTGCCCGGTCTCGGCATCCAGATACAGGCCATAGGTCTGATCGTCCGCGCCGAACGAACAGACCGGAATCCAAGCAGCCTTCCAAAGAGGGA
Source organism: Streptomyces sp. CAU 1734 (assembly GCF_039888735.1). Taxonomy (NCBI): domain Bacteria; kingdom Bacillati; phylum Actinomycetota; class Actinomycetes; order Kitasatosporales; family Streptomycetaceae; genus Streptomyces; species Streptomyces sp. CAU 1734. The sequence continues at coordinate 124,170 of NZ_JBDQQP010000019.1, read as the reverse complement.
GATCACTGCCACCGTCCCGCTGCTGCGACCACATCTGCCGCTCGTGGAACGAGATCACCGAGTCAAGGCTCATCAGGGCCCAGTTCTCCAGCAGAAACACCGCCCCCGCACCACCATCGACACCCGCGCGCAGCCGCCACAGTGCCTTCAACCCTGCGGGAATCCGGACACCGAGCACACCCTCCAGCCCAGAGATCTCCTCCCCGGACGCACCGGCCCTGAGCGACGCGTACGAAACCGGCGCATGCTCCCGCAGCCACGCCTCGATCCGGAGCCACGCCCCGGTCACCTGGCGCACCTCCAGCTCTGCCCTGCCAGGATCCGGCACCAGAACCGCACCACGCTGTTCGGGCTCGCCAGCCGCTTGCCGGACCGCTTCCACCCTGCGGATCCGAACCTGCCCCTCCTCCAGGAGAGGAGGACCATAGGCGTAGTACACGTTCAGGTCCGGACAGTCCTCGAACACCTCACCGTCGATCCGCGCGACGTATCCGGACGGGTCACTCGTGGGGCTGCCCAGCAGCGGATCGTCCTCAAGCTGCCTGGCCAAAACCCTCAGCGCATAGGCGACGCCTTCACCCAGCTCCTCACCGCGCTCCTGGACGTCCGCCGGTAACTCAACAGCCACAGCCCGCTCCTCGTCTCTCGCCGGAACACCAGCCTCTCAGACCAGCGGAAGCAGCTGACGGCACATGGTGGTGGGCCAACCCTCGGGCCAGGTGCCGACAATGACCGGAGCCTCTCTCGAGATGGCTACCGTGTAGCAAGCCCATTCCTTTGTGGTTGCAAGTCCTGGCTGTCCGCAATCAAGTCAAAGGCTGACCGGCGCTTCCTCCGGAGTGTGGGCACGGCCCGGACACGACGGGCTGGCCGGGCCGTGCGTGGAACGAGTCAGCAGGATTCGTCGAACTTCACTGCGGTGAGCGCTACGGGCTGGCCCTCGAGTTCGGTACCGGCGTCGGGCTCCTGGGTACAGACCTGCCAGTTCGATTCCATGAGGACCATGCGGTCCTGCCCTGATGCGTCGGTGACGGACAGGCTGGTGGAGGAGTCCAGGTCGTTCCTGACGGCCTTGACGGACTTGCCGGTGAAGTCGGCCATGGTGGACGCGCTGTCCGCCGCTTGGGTGTCGGCTTTCCCCGCGTCCTCGGCGGGGCAGTCCTCATCGAGTTTCACCGTGCCGAAGTTGATGCTGGTGTCCGTGGGGTGGGTGCCTGCAGCAGGCTCCTGGGTACAGACTTTCCAGTTCCGGTCGAAGGTCTGCATCCGGTCGCGGCCGAGGGCATCGTGCGAGGTGAGGGTGAAGAATCCGGCGGCCTGTGCTTCGTCCTGGGCGGACTGGAGGCCCTTGCCGGTGAAGTTCGGAAGCGGGGCCGATTCCGCCGTCTGCACTTCGTCGCTTGCCTTCTTGTTTGAGGAACTGGACGGGCTGGTAGCGGTCGTGGTGTGCTCGCAGCCGGTCAGAGCGAGTGTGAACAGTGCCGCGATGACGGCGGCGGTGGTGCGGGTGCGCATGGTTCTCCCAAGAACATGGTGATGTGCGGGCCATGCTGTGCCGTGCATGGCTCATGTGTACGCGATGTAGCGATGCTGTGACGCAAATGCTGACGCTTCAGTCGGGGAGCCCGCGCAGGCGGCCAGCCCGAGCCAGCTGTGGGCCGTCAGTACTCACCGGCGTCGCGGAGTTCAGCAGTCACCTGGTCGCGCGTCGTGGGGCAGTGGGTGTCCACAGCGAGGAGGAGAAGCTTGTGCGCATCGGGCTTCTTGGTGCCCCAGCCGGCTCCGAAGGGGTACTTGCCAGCTGCTCCGAACACGTAGTCGACGCTATGTCCGTTCTCCAGGAGTCCGCACCATTCCTTGGGGAAGTGCATGATGTCCGACTCGATCGGAGCTGTGTCCGTCCACCCGTCGTACCCTGCGGCCATGGCTTGGGTGAGGAACTCAAGTTCAGGAGTGAGGCTGGGGGAGGCGGGAATCTTCTTCCTCGGCTCCGACTCGGCCTGGTCTTTCGTATCGCTGCCGCACGCGGTGAGCGTCGTTAACAGGAGCACCGCGGTGATGGCGGTGATGGTGCGGGTGCGCATGGTCCCCCCAAGGACAACGTGTGAGGGGTCATCGTCCCGAAAGCGGGGGCGTGCTGTGGCGGATGTGTCCGGACTGTGACACGCCGGCGGAATTGTCTCTGCGGAGCCGGGGGTCTTGGGTGTCAGTTGCTGGGTCGGTGCTGGCAAGCGCGAGGCCACCGCCGTTGGATGGGGAACGCGAGAAGGCCCGGTTCACCCACGCGGGGTGAACCGGGCCCGGGTAATGACGTTGATCCCCTCTCACGTGCACTCTGTTACTGAGGGGCCACTGCGACCGCCCCGGTACATGGCGGATAAGCAGGGTCCCGGGTGCGCTCAGCTCGCGGCCTCGGTACTGTCCGCCCAGGCCCGATGCGTGGGCTGGTCGCCGTCCGGGCTGGCCGCTACGCCGGTGGAGGGTGCGTCGGCTCTTGGTTCGGGCGCTGGGCTCGGTACGTGGGGTTCAGCGGGTCAGGTTGGCGAGGAAGGACTCGGCTGCCGACCACGGGGTGAGCTCGATGCCGAAGCCGCTGTGTACATCGGGTCCTTGGATGTGGACGAGCCGGCCGGACAGGTAGACGACGTCGCCGGTGCGGAACGCCCCGGTGTACGCACCGAGGTAGCTGCGCAGGTGAGTGATCCGGCGGGCGAACACGGACGGCTCGTCGACCGTGGATTCGGTGACCGTGTCCACCTCGATCCCGTAGAGCGCCGGCGTGACCAGTCCCTCGGAGTGATCCGTGATCCGGGCGAGAACGGATATGGCCCCTACCTCTTTGGCGACCACCCCGGCGAACGTCTTGTCGCCGTCGGCCCTCAGCGGCTCACAGTTGATGTGCGCCCCGCACCGGCTGTCAGGCCCTGCAGTTTGCGGGCTTCCTGGCGCATGAGCGCGTCGAAGTTTCCCCCCACCATGTACTTGGCGCGCCGCACGTACAGGCGGGTGAGGGTGTGGCCCTCGTACGGGCGGATGAGGGCACGGTCGGCGAACAGTGTTTGTGCCGCTTCGTAGCCGCGGGGCCCGTAGCAGACCAGGTCGATGTCGGAGCGGGCGTTGCAGGCGCCGACCAGGAAGGAGCCGGTGACGCCGATGACGTCGTCGGCGCCCGCTGTCACCACCCGGTCGATAATCGTGAGCAGGTCCTTGCTGACGGGGGAGCCGTCGAGGAGTTCGGGGGAGCGGTGCAGGGTGGCCAGGGTCTGGCGGCAGGAGTAGTGGGTGGCGATGTCCTCGCGGGGGACGCCGGTGATGACGCAGCCCACGCTGGGGGAGTAGACGTAGCATTCCGGCCGGTCGGCCAGGATCCCGAATGCTTTGGACACGACACTGTTCTGCCGGTAGGTCCGGCCGAGGAGGACCCGGTCGCCGCGGGGTCCGGGTAGTACTTGACATACCCCAGGAAGTGGGTACCCGGGTGCACATCGCCGATGACCTTGAAGATCACTCCGGCGTGGTCCAGGAGGTGGTCGCGGTCACGGATGGTCGCCAGCGCGGTTCCGAGCGGCGAAGTCGTCGAGGGTGGGGAAGAGGGCGGTATCGACCGTCCCGGTGCGCTCATACTGCTCAAGTCCTTCCGTGAGGAGGTGACGGCGGTACTGCCACTTCAGGTGCTTGTCCCTGTGGGAGAGGTCGGTGGGCCGCATCAGGGCGAGGAAGAACAGGGTTTTGACGAGCAGATATGCGCCCAGGTGCTGGCTGACCGGCTGTCCGGTGGTGCTCAGGCTCGCGTCGTCCACCGCGGCAAGGTACCTGCGGCGCTGGCCGGGGCCGGCGGTGTAGCCCTTGTTGCCGCCCTTGAAGGGGATGATCTCCAGGGCCGGGAGGACGTCGTATCCCAGTGGCACCTGGCCGTGGTGCTGCCAGTCGATGACCCCGGCCGGCAGGAGGTTGGGCAGGCCGTAGTCGAGGTGGCCCGCCGTCAGGGGAACCGTGCCCAGCTGCTCGAGCGCGTGATCGAGCGCGGCATGCGTCCGCGGGGTGTCCAGATCGGGGTTCTCCTCGAAGACGTTCCGGGTGAACCCGGCGCTGTTCAGCCACTGCCGCAGCGCGTGGGGCGTGGGCTTGAGGAGGTGGGCGGCCTGGGCATGCAGCAGCCGGGCGGCGACCTGCGCGGCGGTGTCGGTCACGTCGTCGGGCAGGTCGCGCCGGCTGCCCAGAGCCGCAACGGCACGGTCGTGCAGGGTCTGCTCGCCCAGCGACTCCTCCACGACGTAGTGGAGGCCGTCGTCGGTGACGCCCTGCTCCAGAATGTGCGGGACCGGGTAGCCCAGGCCGGCGATCCGGCGCTGGAATGCGGCCTCCGCCCGGAGGCCGGATCCGCCGGTGCGCCGGTAGCGTGTTCCGTCGGCGGAGACGTACACCGCTCCTTCGGCCGCGGTCCGCTTCTTCACGAACTGCCATTCGTTGTGGTTCTCGCTCATCAGCTCGCTCCTTCCGGCTCCTTGGCGAAGCCCTGGGTGCTCGGGTGCTCGGGGATGACCCGGGACAGAGTCCGGAGGTCCATGACCCAGCGCATATCACCGGCCGCGACGCTGCGCCGCAGTTCGGCGGGGACGTCACTCCCGGGTGTGTCCGGCCGGGCCAGGTGGACGCGGCGCCAGAATTTCAGCAGGGCCGGGAGCTGTGCCGGTGTGATGCCTGCCCGCAGGTGCAGTGAGCACAGGGGCAGGAACCAGGTGAGGAAGAGCTCTTTCAGCGCCGGGCTGACACGGTGTACTTCGCACAGCCGCTGTAGCGCCGCGGTGTCGTCGTACGGGATGTGTCCGTGCAGTGCGTACCGCAGCCGCGTTCCGTTGTGCCGGCGGAATGGGGCGCCGTAGGCGGCGACGTTCGCCGCGGCGTTCTCGGTGACCGTCATCACCGGCCTTTCGGCGCTGGACCGGGCAGCCGCGGCCAGCACGGCGATGTGCAGGCCGGCCCTCGGGTCCAGGACCAGGCCGTCCAGCCCGAGCGGCGCGAGGCTGATGCCGTGGTCGCGGGTGCGCGACAGGATCAGCTGTTCGGGAACGTTGTGGGCGATGGTCAGCAGGTGGTGCGGTGGCCGGGACCGGTGGGCGTGGAAGTCGTCGCGCTCGAGCACGGGTGTGCCCGGGGGCCGGTCCCAGACCAGGAGCCGCCGGGTGTGGGGCCGGGAGCCGTGGTGCCCGCAGGCGCGGCAGGTGTGGGCGACGGAGCCGGTCATGTGACCGCAGCGGGTGCAGAGTCGGACTGCGGTGGGTACGACTGCCAGGACGCCTTCCCGCAGGAGGCGTTCGGTCATCTCCAGCGCGAGCGCCGTCACGGCCGGCGCGGTGTCGGTGAGAACGCCACCGGCCGGGGCCGGGGCCGGCGCGTACTTGGCGGTGATCGCGCGTTCCTCCCGCTCCTGCCGGCCGACGGTGTCCCGGTCGTGGGCGTCACGGTGGCGCAGGTCTCCGGCCAGCGTGACGGTGTTCCACAGATGCGGAACCGGCCCGGCCCCGAGGAGGGTGTTGAGGGCTTCGGCGGCACGGATCCCGACCGCCTTGCCCGGCCGATCCGCGAGGGTGAAGCAGCCGTTCTGCACAGGCCCGTTGAGGTACAGGAGGTTCATGGCCGCAGCCCTTCTCAGCAGTCCGGTTGGATGAGGCTGCGGGCGTGGAACAGGCCGCCGGCCCGCTCGTAGACGAGGACCGCGGCGTTGGGTGTCTTGCACGCACGGGCCTCGTCGACCAGTTCGGTCACCGGCCGCCGCTCCAGGACCGCCCGCAGCGCGAGGATCGCGGTGTGGTGTGTGACCGCGACGACATCCGGCGTCGGCGTGGCGGGCAGGCCGTCGACGAACGCGGTGGCCCTGCGCACGACGCCGCAGGCGAGGGACTCCGCGCCGGCGCCGGGGGGCGTCCACAGGTGCTTGCGGGTCTGCCGGTCCTCCGCTCCTTCGGGGTAGGTGGCGTACAGCTCGTCTTTGGTCATGTAGGTGGCTGCGCCGTAATGCTGTTCGTTGAGGAGGGCGGTCGTCTCGTAAGGCAGGCCGGGCAGGGCGAGGGTGGTGGTGTCGAGGGCGCGGCGGTACTGCGAGGTGCGGATCGCCGGGTCGGGTCCGGTGAGATTCCGCAGCGTCTGCCGGAGCCACAGGCACTGGAGAAAACCGCGGGGCGTCAGGCCCACGATGTCCCGGGACAGGGCATGCGCGGCCGGACCGGTCCACGGGCGAGGATTGTCGTAGAAACCGGTGTATTTAGTGGCATTCTCGATGGATTCGGCGTGGCGAACGAGGAAAAGCATTCTCATCGTCTCCAGGAGGTGTCGTGGCAGCGGATGCCGTGCCCGCGCTGGAGGCGGGCACGGCGTTCCATGTGTGCGGGCGTGATGGAGACTCCTCAATGCCGGCGCTTCGGGGCGGGAGCCGGGGATTCACCGCGGCGGGCCGGCTGCGAGGAGGTCGTCGCACTGGTCGCAGACGGGCTCGTCGGGGGCGCCGCCGAGGTGAACGGCGAGGAGATCGGCCGGACCGGTGACCCGGGTCCACAGGGCGCCGTCGCAGCCGTCCGGGCAGGGCTCGGGGAGGCGGGCCTCCCAGCCGTGGTCGAACGGATCGCCGCCGTCTTGGCGGCGGAGGAGGAGTTCGCGTCCGGCGACGGCGAGGAGCAGGTGCCCGGGGGCGGGGTGGGGAGCGGCAGCGGCGGCCAGGTCGTCGCCGAAGGCGGTGCGGAACTCGGTGCGCAGGCCGTCGGAGCCTGCGTCGGCGTCCGCGCGTTCCAGGAGCATGCGCAGCAGGTCCAGCGTCGTGACGTCGTGGACTTGGGCGAAGCCCTCCCGCAGCAGCTCCGCAGTGTGGGGGATGTTCGCGTGCTGGAGGGCGATCACGCCGGCGGGCACCTGCCGTGTCGGCCACCTCGCGTGCTGGCGGGCCTGGCAGACAGTGAGCGGGGTGCGCACGACGAGCGCGACGGCCGGGACCTTGTGGGCGCGGGCCCGGTCCACCAGAGCGATCCGGTGGGACTCGTGGGTGCTGGTGGCGTCCACGACGGTCGGCAGCCGGTTGCTCAGGCGGCCCGCGAGGATGGCGTGGAAGACGGTCAGGGCCGGGGCCGTCGCGGCCTGGTCCCCGGCGTCGTCGGACACCCGGGCGCGGCAGTCGTCGAGGGACAGCCTCCACTCGGGCGGGAAGGCGGCGGCAACGGACGTCTTACCGGCGCCGGCAGCACCAATGAGGACGTAAAGCGCCGGTTCGGGCAGCCGGAGGCGGGCGAGTCCGGCCTGGGTCGCGGTGAGAGAAGAAGAGGTAAGCACAGGGGCCTCCGTCAGATCGAGGTGAGTAAGCCAAAGGCGAGCGCGGTGAGGGAGCCGGCGGTGAGATCACCCGCCCACCGGAGGCCGAGGAACTTCTTGCGGGCGATCCGGGAGACCCGGACGAGGTCTTCGGCATGGCTGTGCGAGTCGGCCTCGGCGATGTCGGCGACGGCTTCCTCGGGCGTGCAGCGCGCCCAGTAGAGGAAGGTCCCGCGCCGGATGCCGGAGATGCTGGGCCGGACCACGAACAGAACGGTGAGCATGGCCGCGACCAGGCCCGTGGTGCCGAGCCCGACCAGCACGGTGGCGTGGGCCGGGAGGCTGCGACCTGGGACGGCGGCCAGGAGCACCGCAAGGGGAAGCGAGAAGGCGGCCAGGAGGACGGCGGCCTTCCCGTCCGTGCGGCTGATCTCCCCGATCACGGTGCGGATCGCTTCCGTCAGGCGCGTCTCCAGGTCGGTGCAAGCGGTACCGGGAGCGATGTCAGCGGTGGTTTTCACGGTTTCCCTCCGGGACGGGTACAAGCGCCCGGGGCTGTGGGCCGGGGCGGGAAGTAGCTGTTCGGTGCGGCCGGGGTGCCGTCGTGGCATTCGATGCGGGCGGCGGGCTGCTGGCCGCCGGGGCGCAGGCCCAAATCCCACAGCTGGCGGCGGGTCGCCGGATCCGTACGGCTGGCCCGCTGCCACCGGAAGACCGGGAGGGAGCCGTCGTCGTACGGGTCGACGTCGACCAGATCCTGGTCGGCCATCATCTGGTCCGGGTACCGGGACGGTGGGCGCTGGTGTGCTCGTCAAGCACGACGGTGAGCGTGTCCCAGAGGCGGGTGGAGAGGCCCCAGGTGGTGTCGGCGAGGGTGACGTGCACCGCGCCGGTGAGGGCGGTGACGATGGCGAAGAAGCGGCGGTCGGTCTCCCGCTGTTCCGGGCTGGGTTGTTCGTTTCGGTACTTCGCTTCGCGCTGGGCCAGTGGGTGGAGGCCGAGGTAGTCCCAGACGAGGACGGTGTTGCCGGTTCGCTGTTCGGCGACGCGGAAGCCCGAGAAATCGCCCAGCTCAAGACCGACGTCGAGGCTCTGGTGGGCGCCCTTCACCAGGCCACGACAGAGAACAGTCACCTACGTCGGCAGCTCGTCGACCGCCATGCGGTCGTGCGCGTGCTGCCTGCGCAAACGCCCCCCGATAGGTAGCCGGTCAGCAGCCGCAGGCACACCCACCGGCCGCCAGCCAGGCAGCCCATGAACCCGGTCAGCCTCCAAGTGCACCTGCGTGAGATCGACGTCCCTCCGCAGTGCGGCAGGACCTCGGCGGTCCGGAAGGCGGCGCACGGCGGGGCTGTCCTACTCGGTCGGCAGACGGAGCATCGGTTCGAAGGCCGCGTCCTCCTCGCCCTCGATCGAAGGGAGGAAGCCGTCCGGGACGGTGCGGGCGGCCGTGGTGAGGAGGCGGGCCAGGACCTCGGCCTCAGTGGCCGGGGGGAGGCGGAGGGCGGCGAGGAGGCGGTCGCGGACCTCGGGGTGGTCCGGGTTGTCCTCAAGGTAGTCGGCGTTGAGCGCGGGAGGACGGAAGCCGGCCAGGGCGTCGTGCCAGGAGGGGAGGACGATGGCCAAGGTCAGGGCCTCGGCGAGGGACTCCGCGATGAGGGAAGCCTGGCCCTCGGAGTCGGTGTAGAGGACGGGGCGGACGCGGCCGGAGCCGGCCGGGCCGCAGAGGTAGAGGGTGCCTCCCGCGTTGCAGCCGGCCACGGGCTCCACCGGCAGACCGGCCGGCAGGGCGATCGACTCGATGGGGTCGGTCCGCGTGAGGTCGAACTCGCCGTCGCAGGCGAGGTACGCCTCGACGTCGGGCTCGGCGGCGATCCGGCGGAGCAGGGCCTCGTCAGAGAGCACGGCCGGGTTGAGGCCGCGGGCGGCTTCGGGGGTCAGGGGGTGGCCCGCGAGGACGTGGCGGACGGTGTCGAGGGGGACGGGCCGCCCGTAGTCCTCCTCGAAGTGCGCCTGGACGGCCTCGGGGGAGCGATCGGTGAGGAGGCGGAAGAGGTACCCGGAGCCGTCCGGGTCCGGGCTGCCCGAGGGGAACTCGATGCCCGAGCCGGTGCGCCAGGCGCTGCCGCCGGTCTCCCACCACAGGCAGGCGGTGACCCGCGGGGCGCCGAGGCCCTCGTCGACGAAGGCCGGGTCGTCCAGGAGCGGGCGCAGCGCGGCGGGCACCTCGTCGATGACACCGGGCCAGACCTGTTCGTCGTCCGTGCCGTACGGGCTCATCTCCGACTCGTGGTCGAAGCCGCGGACGAGCACACCGGCCGGGGTGAAGAGGACGGAGAAGTCGTCACCCGAGCCGTTGTCCATCAGGGCCGCCTCCGTCCCAGGCCCCCAGGTGGTGGAGAAGGAGTAGCGGGAGAACCGCGGGTCGCGGCAGATCGCCTGGTCCAGCACGGCCAGCGCACGCAGGTACGCGCGGAGCTCGGCGGGGTCCGGGAGGAGGGCGGCGGTAGTGTGCACGGTGTCCATGGGCTCATGTAAGCAGCCGGCACTGACGTCCAGGGCGGCGGTTCGGTCACACCCGCTCTCTCACTCAGGGAACGAAAAGCCCAGCTCACGCAGGCGGGGCAAGCACATTGCGAGGCATTGCTCCACAGACGCGGCATCGGTTCGCACAAGGACGTCCTCGCGCAACGGCGCTCCACTGGCGACGAGGGTCCATGGCTTGTCCCTCTCTGCCATCCGCTCAGCGTCGGCCTTGAACAGCACCGTTACGTCCTGTTCAGCCAGTGCTTCCATGCGATGCCGGTGGCGACGGTGCGACTGCTGTCCGGCGCGGTCTGCCGGATCATGGCGACACTGGCCGCACCCCAGGTGATCCAGAGGGTGCGGGCGGCGGTGATGCGGATGAACCCGGCGACCAGGCCGACCAGGCCCGTGATCTGCCAAAGGGCGTACGCGGTGGCGGCGTCGACCGGGAGGCCCTGGGTGTGGGTGGTGAGGTAGGTGCGGACGGGGGGGGCGACCGTGGTGAGGACTGCGGCGGCGTCGGCGGCCAGGTCGATGACGAGCGCGAGGCCGACTGCGGCGGTCAGGGCGTTGATCCAGGTGGTTCTCCAGACATCCGGTGATGTCTCATGCGGGTGCGCCAGTAGAGTGGCGGCGGACGAGAGAAGAGATCCTCCGATGGACTCCCGGATATCGCGCATACGCTCCAAGCTGGCGAAGGTGCCGTACCAGGTGCAGCGCAGCCACTCGACGGGTGCTGAGCGCCACGCTTTTCGCCTTGGCCCGCGCATCAGTTCCGTGCAGGCGGACGTCTTCGAGGGCGAACACCACATCGAATTGCCGTTGGCCTACCGCGAGTTCCTGGTCGAGCTCGGGGGCAGCGGTGCCGGCCCCTTCTACGGTCTGCTTCCGCTGGAGGAGTGCAGGCTGTTCACCATGGACCGCCAACCGCCGGACGGCAGCCCGCGGGGATTCCATCACGTGAACCACCCGAACGCACTGCGAGGAGACCTGTTCCTCCACATCATCGAGATGGGCTGCACAGACCTGTGCCTCATCGGCGTGACTGGACCCCTCACGGGCCGCATGCTCACCGGTAACGCGGATGGCTTCTGGCCCCCAAATGTCTCTTCGGCCCGGGACTTCCTCTCCTGGTACGAACGCTGGCTGGACCACATGCGGGATGGCAAGGACAACGGCGCTCTGGGGCTCACCTCCCCAGCGACCGTCGCCAGCGCCCCCTGGGGCCCCCGGGCCAGAGCCCGGAACACTCTGTGGCCGCAAGCCGCAGAGCATTGAGGCAACCGAACTCGAATCCGGGGTGCGGGGCCGGGCGGCCTGTCCCGTCCCCGGCCGCCACGGGTGCGGTTCGGGGGCGGGGCGGGCGGTCGGGCCAGCCGTGGAATCGGTTGCGGCGGAAGACAGCGCGGCGGATGTTCACCGTGGTGCCGGCTGCCCCGGGATCGCTCCCTGCGCAGGGAGGGACGATCAACGGCTTGACCCGGCACGTCCCTGATCGCAAAGGAGGCTGGGCCCCAGCGTTCGGTGGAGGGCCGGCCTCCTGGATTCGGGCTAGCGGCCGCCGGACGGCCCCCGCGAACAGGTGTTTTCAGTCTCCGACGGGGTGCAATCGGCTTCGGTCTGCGCGTCATCGCTTTCCGCGCCCAGTCTCGCGAGCAGGCGCAGCCCGTCCTCAGTGGGGCTGTCGGGGGCCGCGGAGAGCACCAGTAGCTCCATGCCTGATTCGTTCGGTAGTGCGAAGTTCTCCTGGTGTAGTTCCAGCAGTCCGACCAGCGGGTTTCTGTACGCTTTGCGTCCGTGTGTGCGGGCGCGTACGTCGGCACGGGCCCAGAGGCGGCGGAAGCGTTCGCTGCCCATCGCCAGCTCGCCGATGAGCGAGGCCAGGCGGGGGTCCTCGGGGTACTTCCCGGCGGCCAGGCGCAGGTGCCCGACCACGTCGAGGGTGCATGTCTCCCAGTCGGCGTAGAGGCCGCGTTCGTCCTCCTCCAGGAAGATGTGCCGTGCGGTGTTCAGGCCCGGCATCGGCCGACCGAAGAGGAGCCCGGCTAGACGGTTGCCGGCGAGCACGTCGAGGCGGTGGTCCATGATCAGCGCGGGTGCATCGGCGACCAGGTCGAGGACGCGCAGCAGCTCCGGCCGCATCCGCCCTCCCGGTGCCTTCGCGAGGCGGCGGCGCTGCCGGGTGAGCCGGTGGAGGTGCCCGCGTTCGGTCTCGTCGAGGCCGAGAACGCGGGCGAGCGCGTCGAGGATCTGCCCGGAGGGCTGGGTCGCGCGGCCCTGCTCCAGGCGTACGTAGTAGTCGACGCTGACTCCGGACAAGTGCGCGACCTCTTCACGGCGCAGTCCTTCGACCCTGCGGCGACTGTCGGTGAGGATACCGACGGCCGCCGGGTCGATCTGGGAACGCCGGGTCCGCAGGAAGCCCGCAAGATCGTCCATGCCCCCAGTATGGCCTCGGCGCGGCAGGTGAGGGTGGTCCTGCCGTTACCAGGAAGTCCCGTCCGGCGGAAGCGGCGCCCCTGTACGACGCGGCTTCGGCGGCCGAGCATCCATGGCTACAGACCTTGTTGGAGGGAACAGCCATGAAGACGCTCATTGTCTATGCCCACCCCGAGCCGCGTTCGCTGAACGGCTCACTGAAGGGCATCGCCGTGTCCACTCTCGAAGCCGCGGGGCACGAAGTGCGGGTGAGCGACCTGTACGCGATGGACTGGAAGGCGGTGGTGGACGGGGCGGACTTCGGCGAGCACGCTACGAGCCCACTGCGGGTGGTACCGAGTTCGGCAGGGGCATTTGACGCCGGCGCGCTCACGCCCGATGTGGCGGCCGAGCAGGAGAAGCTGCTGTGGGCCGACACGCTGGTCTTCCAGTTCCCGATGTGGTGGTACACGATGCCGGCGATCCTCAAAGGGTGGGTGGATCGGGTGTTCTCCTTCCGCTTCGCCTACGGCGTCGGAGTGCACGACGAGACCCGGTACGGCGAGCGTTTCGGTGAGGGGACGCTGCAGGGAAGGCGGGCGATCCTGTCGGTGACCGTCGGGGGACCGGAGTCCCACTACACCGATCGTGGGATCAACGGCCCGATCGAGGACCTGCTGTTCCCGATCCACCACGGGATCCTGTACTACCCGGGCGTGGAGGTGCTGCCGCCGTTCGTGCTGTACGGCACCGACAAGATCACCGGCGGCGACTTCGAGGACGCCGCGACAGCGTGGAAGGAGCGGCTGCTGTCGCTGGAGACGACCGAGCCGATTGCGTTCCGGCGCCAGAACTTCGGTGACTATGAGATCCCGTCACTGCGGTTGAAGGAGGGCCTGGAGGTACCGGGCCGCAGAGGATTCGGCCTGCACGTGCGCGGTTAGCCGCGGGCGCGGTTCGGGGCTTCGGTGGCCGAGGCCGCCTTGCCGGTGAAGACGTGCACACCGTGCAGTGCGCGGTCGTTGGTGTGTATCGGGACGTCGACCTCGAAGTAGGGCAGGGGCATGACGCCCATCTCCTCCCCTGGTGGGTTGAGGGGCCACTGCGACCGCCCCGGGCTCCGGCAGGTGGCGGGGTTCGGGGCGGCACAGAGTGCGCTCAACTCAGGCGAGCGAGCGTTCAGCTGGCGGTCTCGATGCCGTCGCGAAGACGGTGCGCGCCCGGGCCAGGAGTGTGGGCTGGTCGGCGCCGGGGTCGGTCAGTGCGTCGGTGAGGTAGGTGACGGCGGCGTCCAGTTCCTCGCCGGCGTCCTGCCACTGGCCGATGCTGGATGAGGCGAGGATGTCGCGGACTTCTTCGACAGATCGATGAAGTCGTTCGGGGTGGTGCCGCGCTCGGGATGGTCTCCGATGAGGGCGGCGAGGTCGGCGGCGAAGCAGTCGCGGAGCGCGGCGAAGGTGTCGGCCTTGGTCTGGGCGGTCATGAAGGACTCCTTGTCAGTGGTCGAGCCGGATGGTGATGGGACGTCGGGGATCCCCGGCGCCGGTGGGATGGTGCGGCGCGGGCGGCGAGGCTGGCGGCACCGGCCTGGTGCCCGCCGTCCGGCTCGGCGTCCGGCTCCTGCCGTGGCGAGTTCGGAGGCCAGGTGGACGGTGGCGAAGCCTTCGTCGAGCAGTTGCTCGCGGGTGGGCGTCAGGTCATGGAGTTCGCGTACGACGTGCGCCCGGACCACCCGGTCGCGGGAGGCGTTCTGCGCCTCCACCGTGGCGAGCGGGATGTCGAACAGGACCGCGACGGCGGGGCGCTGCCAGTAGCGGGCGCGGGCCAGAAGTGCGTGAAAGAGCCCCTTGACGGTGTCTGTGCGGGTGATGTGGGCGGTGTCCTCGCCCTCCCGGGCGGGGTGGAGGGGGGCGCAGGGGCGGGGCAGTTGGCTGGCCGGTCGTCGGCCGGTCAACGGGTGCCAGAGGACGTGGATCCAGGGCCGGTGGCGTGCCGGGATGTCGTGGTGTTCACACTCCATCTCTGGTGACTGTGTGTGAGGTTGTATGGGGTGTTGGGGTTGTTGGGGTTGGGGCCGGGTGTATGGGTTGTCTGGGGCCCGGCAGGCGGGATTCCGTGGGGACTCCCTGACCCCAGACAACCCATACACGCAGGTCATGACCCCTTACAGGTGCGGCATCCCAGACGGGCCGTCTGGGATGCCGCTGTAGGGGTTGTCTGGGGTGCGGTGGTCACTTTCGGTATCGGTCGATGGCGGTGGCGAGGGTGTCGGCGTAGTAGCCGAGGCCGGGTTTGTCGGTGCCGGGGACGCGGAGCTGGCCGCCCGCCGGACGCTCGACGCCGACCTCCCGCAGGAGGCTGTTGAGGGTGATCCCGAGCTTGCGCGAGTCCTCGTGTCCGAGCGCCTGGGCGAGCGGTCCGGTGTGCATCCGGCCGCCGGCATCGAGCAGCGTCCGGTGTGCGCGCAGCAGCAGGATGGGGACGCCGTCGGCGGAGACGGCCTCGTCGTCCCCGGCACCGTCTTCGGTGCCGGTGTCGTCCTGCCAGTCCTCGGTCTCGGGGCCGAGCTCGTCGTCCAGGCCGTCCAGGCCGTCCGGGTCATCGCCGGGTTCGTCGTCCGGATCGGTGGGGGAGGCCGGTCGCGGTGGCGCGGTGTGTCCGGGAGGCGGGGTGCTGAGGTTGCGCATCGCGGCTTCGATCGGGTCGGCCCACTGCCCGCGCATACGGCCGGCCGTGGTGCGGATGCGGGTGATGGTGTCGATCAGCGTGAGGAGGTCGGGGCCGTCGAGCCAGAGAGAGCGGATGCGGCGGTAGCGGTCGGCGAGGAGGATGCCCATGCCCCGGATCGCCGGGTCGAGTTTGGAGGCGTCCCAGCCGGCCTTCGCCGCGCCCTGGGACAAGGCCATGTTGGACTCGGTGGTCTCGGTGACCCGCATCGCCCATTTCCAGGTGATGTTGCCGGTGACCAGGCGGGGCAGGACGCCGTCGTTGCCCTTGGTGACGACCTGGGTGGCGATGACGAGGATGATGCCGAACGCCAGCCCGCGGGCGGCGAGCGCGCTGAGCGCTTCCTTGATCGCCGGGCCGTGCTTGCGGTCTCCGGTGACGGCCGCGGCTTCGTCGACGACGACCAGTTCCAGCCCGCCGAGTTCGGCGATCAGGGCGGGGTCGTCGATCTGTTCCATCCCGTACCGCTTGAGGATCGAGGCCCGGCGTTCCAGGTCGGCGACCAGGGCCTCCAGCAGAGCGCGAGTGCGCTTGGCTCCCTTGGTGCCGGATTCGTCGACGAAGGTGGCGGCCAAACGCCTCCACCGGTCCTGCCCGGGTGCCTTGCCGTCGACCAGGCGCAGGTTCACCCGAAGGTCCAGCAGGGCTCCGGCGATGATGCCGCGCAGGGCCGCGCCCTTGCCGGAGCGGGAGGCCCCTCCGATCGCCAGGCTGGTGTCCTTGAGGACGAGGTTGACCAAAGCGCCGAAGGCGTCGAAGGCGACCGGGATGCCGTCGCTCCAGACATCGACCGCCTCCATGCCAGGCAGGGGAGAGGGTCGCGGGGCGGTGAACGGGTCCTGGTGGAAGGCCGCGACGGCGATCGTCTTGGCGTTGCCGCCGGCAGAGGCGTGGACCGGGTCCATGAAGAACCGCGCCCGGTCCAGTCCCATCTCCCCCGCGATCTGGCCCAGTTTGGGCAGGACGGTCTCTGCGGTCACTCCGTCGCCCGTGGGCAGGACAAGGTGGGCGAGCCACCCCCCGGGCACGCGGGTGATCGAGCCGGGCCGGGCGAGACGGACGGCGCCCTCGCTGATCGCTCCGGCGGCGAGCATCGCCTCGGTGAGCTGGTCGCTCTCCTCGCAAGTCAGCTCTCCCCCGGCCGGCCCGGCCGAGGCGTGGGTGGTCGAGGGGGCGTCGGCCGGTGTCCAGGACGCGGTGAAACCGGGCGCGGCAGCGACCGGGTTGGTGAACGCCGGACCTGCCGGACCGGTCTGGCCGGGGACGAAGGGAGTCGCCCCCGGGCCCGCTGCAACAGACGTGGGGGTGGCCGGGGCGGCGTAGTCGAGCTGGGGGACCTCCGGCGGGGCGGCGCGCCAAGTGCTGAAACGGCCCTTCGCCCAGCCGACGGCCACGAGTGTGCCCAGGATGCCGCCCAGCAGGCCGGGACCGCCGGCCTGGAGCATGCACCACCCGGCAGCCAGGCCGATCGCGATCGACTTCCACCGGCGGCGGTTGGCCATCCGCTTGCGGTGCCCGGCAAGCTCGGCGGCGGTGGGCTCGCGGTGCCCGGTGTAGGGCTGGGCCTCGATCTGCCGGATCCGCTCGCGCCACGCGGCAGCCTCCGAGCGCAGCCTCTCGGCATCCGCGCCAGCGCGCTTGTGGTCGCCCGGGCCTGCGTCGTCGGCGCTGCCCCCGGCCTGCTTCGCGTCGGCGGACTTCTCCAGCGCCTCTGCCTTCTCGGTCAGGCGCTGCGCCTCGCGGGCCTGTTCCTGCTGCCAGGTGGCGTAGCGGTCGTTGAGGAGGTCGGCGCGGACGTGGGCGTCGGTGACCAGGGTGCTGTCGCTGTTGAACCACCCCGACCGTTCGGCCACGAGGACGCGCAGGCCCTCGCGGACGGCGGTGATCTGGTGGGTGACGGCCGCGCTGAGGAAGGTGGCGGCGCGGCCGGCCGGGCCGGGCCTGCCGACACCGGACCCGGACTCGTTGCCGTCCGCGGCCGTGGTGGTGGTCGGCTCGTCGTCCTCGACGAATTCGGCGTCGAGGATGATCCGGTCGGGCAGATGGGGTGTCACGGTGCTCCTCAAAAGGGGGGGCGGACGGGCGAGGTGGCCGGGGCCGGGCGGTGACGGCCGTCCGCACACACCGGGGGCCGCCCCTGGCCGCCAGGGGCGCAGGAGCGGTGTGCCGGGGGTGCGGGCGGCCGATGGCGCCGGGAAACGGCAAAAAAAAAAGGGGGGTCAGCCGATGGCGCCGAGGAGCCGTGCGCCGAGGTTGTTGACGGCGGGGATCACGCTGACGGCCACCGCGCCGCCGAGGACGGCGGAGAGACCGAGCAGGACGCCGGCGACGATGCCGCGGGTGGCGAACTTCTTCTCGGCGGAGTTGATCGCCTTCCACAGGCCGAGAACAATGATGGTCAGGAGAAACATCAGGATGTTGCCCTCGGCGGACAGCTCGACCGGGGTGACGCGGACGCCCCGGGTGGTGTTCCCGCCGGTGACGCCCCACATCGCCAAGGATCCGGCGCCGTTGCCGAGCCACGTGATCGCTCCGGCGCCGAAGGCGATCAGGCCGCCGGTGCACATGGAGGCCATGCCGCCGTAGGCGACGCCGCCGGCGAAGGGGACGAGGGTCTTCCAGTCCTTCTTCTTCGACTTGAGGTTGGCCTTGAGCCAGTGGGCGAGGAAGTGGAGCGGGATGGCGAGACCGACGGCCAGGCCGCCGGCGGTCAGCGAGGACGCGGGGATGTTGAGCACGGAAGTGACCTCCGACGTGAAGTGGTGCGGAACGGCTGGGCGGGCTATTGGTAGGCGGCGGCGACCTGGCTGAGGAGGTGGTCGCCGAGAGCGTTGACGGAGGGCATGAGCGCCACGGCGGACAGGCCGGAGATGCCGCCCGCCAGGCCGAGGGCCGAGGCGGAGACGGCGCCGGCCGCGATCTGGCGGCGCAGCTGGTTGTCGCAGCAGCGCCAGGCCAGGACGACGACGAGGAGCAGGAGCGTGGTGGCCACGCCGCCGCCCGCGGTCATTCCCGCCGGGGCGGCGTCGGCGAGCAGGGCCTCGGTGCCGGTCATCCGGTCGCCGAGCGGATTGGTGGCCTCGGCGGTCAGCCAGTGCGCGGCGAGGCCGAGGAGGCCGCCGGAGCACAGGGCGCTGAGGAGGCCGATCAGCAGGCCGCCGCTCAGCGCGGCGGCGCCGGGCATCTGACGGCCGGTGCGCCACCAGCGTGCGGCGGTCAGGACGAGGACGGCGACCGCCAGGCCCAGGCCGCCGTAGGAGAGCTGGATACCGGTCACCGTCAGGCCCCCGTGAACAGGTAGGCGAGGGCGTGGATCCCGGCCGGGGTCAGGAAGCCGATCTGCACGACGTGCCAGGACAGCACCCGTACCGGCCAGCCGCTGCGCCGGTGCTTCATGCGAGCCCCCAGCTCACCGACGACGGCGATGGCGGCCGCGGCGTAGACAACGCCGAAGTGGTCGACGTCCAGTTGGCCGGTGACCGGTACCAGGAGCAGCCCAGTCAGGGCGGCGGTGCCGTTCCAGACCGGGCGCAGCCGGCTCAGAGAGAAGCGGGCCGGGGCGGTCTGAGTGGCGGGATAGAAGTGATTGTGCGTCACGTAGGTGACCGGCGGGGCCGCCACGTACACCGGGGCGGGAACCGTCGCCACCCTGCCGTCGTCCCCGCCGCCGCGCCACCAGTCCTGGGGCTCGGGCAGGCCCGGTCCTCCACCATCTGACGGAGGCAGCGGGGGAGGAGGCACGGCGGGCGGCCCGGCCGGAGGCGGAGTATCGCGCCGTGGCGGCGGGAGGAACTCATCCCCGCTCCCGGCCAGCGCGTCCGACGGAGACAGGGGAGCGGGCGGGACCGAAAGCGGGGGTGGGGGCGGTGCCTTACGGTCGTCGGTACGCTCCCCGGACATCTCGATCCTGGTCGGCTCGATCGGCTGACCGCCGCTGGAAGGGCTGGTCATCGCTGGTCACCCCCGGGCCGGTGCGCGGTGCGGCGGATGTGGGCGGTGTCGGTGCGGCCGTGCTGGTCGTGGTGGAGCCAGATGCGGACCCGCATCTCGTCCGCGCCAACACCCGCCACCAGAACCTGCCGGGTGCCGTGCGGGGTGAGGCGCGGGGGGAGTCGGGTGAGGGTGCGCGGCGCGGTCGGGGCGGTGGCGGCGAGGCGGCGCAGGTGCCGCAGGCGCCGGGGCCGGCGGATGAACAAGCGGCTGAGCAGCACTGAGAACTCCAGAGGGAAGACCGACCGGCCGGGCCCGTTGGGCCCGGCCCGGTGCAGGGGTCAGGAGGAGGCGCCCGTGAGGGTGCGGACGGTGACGCGGAATCCGCAGGTGGCGCGCAGCGGGCAGGTGTCGCAGACGGCGGCGGCCTCGATGCGGATGACGGGGGAGGCGTTCTCGTTCTCCGCCGCATCGAACAGAGCCCAGCGGCCGGTGCACGCGGCGGCGCCGTGGCGGGCGGAGCGGACCGTCTTGACGGCCTTGCGTGCCCGCCGGGTGCGGCGGGTCATGACCGTCTTCGCATCCGGCACGGGCCGGGGCTGGGGTGTGGTCACTGGGATCGCCACCAGCCGCTGCGGTCCTGGCGGCGGCGCTCGCCGTCCTCCCACGCCTGTCCCTGCCGGTCCACAGCGCGGGCGCTGCGGTGGTGGGCGGCGCGGCGCTTGCGGGCGGTCTTCTCGCTCGCGGACTCCCGCTCGCAATAGGTGGTGTCCGCCATCTGGCGGTCGTTGCCGATCAGGCCGAAAAAGGCCATGGTGAGGTGCCTCCTGAAGCAATTTCGGAGTGCGGAGGGGGTGCGTCGGCCGGGCCCTGGAAAGCGGGCCGGCGCACCCCCGGTTCATGCACGGCGGAACGGTCAGGCGCTGTTGCGGTCCGTCTCGATCCGGCTGGCGACCGCGTCGCCGAGCGCCTGGTGGGCGGCCTGGACCTGCGCCATCACGTCCGCCGGGGCGGCCGGACTGGTCTGGTCCGGGCCGGTGCTGCCGGAGGTCTCCGTGCTGGCCGAGTAGTTGTCACCCATGTGCTGCTCCCTTGTCCGGGGTGCGGAGTGGTTCCCCTGGTGCTGCGGCGGGCCCTGGAAAGCGGCCGCAGCACTCGGGTCGGCCTGGCGGCCGTCGCCATCCCCGCCCTGCTGACCGCAGGGCGGGGGTGACGACGCGGCGTCAGGAACGGTCCGGACCGCGCCCGGACCGTGTGCGGTCCGGACCGGTCGGTCAGAAGGCGGCGGTGCGCTGTTTGAGTGCGGCGGCGATCTGTCCGGCCCGGTCCGTGGCGATGGTCCCCCCGGCGGTCCGGACCTCGGCGGCGATGTTGGACCGGTTCAGCGGCAGGTCCTTGGACCGGAGCCGGTCCAGCGCCGTGCGCTCCAGGTCCGTGAGCGTGATGACGGTCCGGTCCGGACCGCCGCGCCCGGACTGGTCCGTCTCCAGGTCCGGGTGCGTACGCGGTCCGGACCGGTCTGCGGCAGATGCGGCCGGTCCGGAGTCGGCGGTGCGGACGGTCAGGCCGTGTCCGGCGGGGCCGGTCCCGGTGGCGGGCAGCGCCCGCGCGTTCCGGTCCGGACCGTCCGTCCGGTCCAGGTCAGCGCCGGTGTGGTGGTCCGGACCGGCTTCGAGTGCGAGCGCCGGACCGCTCTCACGGTCCGGACCGAACGCGGTCCGGACCGGCCCGTGGACCGCGTGTTCGCCCCACAGACCGGGGCGGACCGGACCGGCGTTGTGCGGACCGGGGTGGACCGGGCCGGCCGTTCGGAGGGTGTGGGACGGTCCGGACCGGTCCGTGCGGGTGAGGGTGAGGACCGCGGGGATGGCGGCCGGACCGTGATCGCCGGTCCGGACCCGGGGGACCACCACGCGCTGGAGGGTATGTCCGGACCGGACCGCCCTGCGGTCCGCGAGCTTTGCCCGGCGGACCGACCTGCGGTCCGTGAGCCGGACCTGAGCCGCGGTCCACGCCCGGTCCAGTGTGGTCAGCTCCGCGTCGGTGATCGCCAGCGACCACGCGGTCCAGGCGTGCTTCGGGTAGCGGAACCAGCGCACGATCCCGATGGAGGGCCGGGCGGTGGCGACCTTGCCGTCGGCGCGGAGCTTGCGACGGTGGATCAGGGAGGCGTACAGCTCCCACAAGATCATTCCCACGATGCTCATGGCGGCGAAGGCCACCGCCTTCGGGGTGAAGTGCCAGTAGGTGATCTGCTCCGTCCAGATCTCCTTCTTCGCGTCCCAGACCCGGGTGCCCTCCTCCGGCATCCCGGAGGCGTGCCAGTAGTTCATGACGGCCGCCCCGAGGGCGAAGATCCACGTGCTGATGCGGTAGACGGTGCCAGCGTCGGAGTCCTTGCGGGCCTGGTGGTACATCCACCCGACGAAAGCCGTGCTCAATTCCCATGCGGCGGCAAACAAGATGGTGAACGGCATGACCCAGCCGAGGATGTCCTCGGCAAACCCGGCCTGGCCCGTCCACGCAACGGCCATCGGGGCGGTGATCGGACCGACCACCATCAGCCGCTCGGCGTTGACCTTCACGAACTGTTTCACGCGGTCCGCGACGGCTGGCCTCCCGACACGATCCGCGGCCCGTAGCTCCCGGACCTTCGCCTTGCGGGCCTCCTTCGCGTCCCGGCGCTCCCCTCTGGCCTGGAGCTTGAGGCGCTTGCGTTCCAGTGCCCGCTCGGTGCGGTCGGTGGCGCGCTTCATCCGGGCGGCGGCCTCGGCAACCATGTCGTCGGCGGCCTTCAGCGTGACGTCCGCGTCCGCTTCCCGCAGCCGGGCCCGCGCCAGGGCCTGCTCGGCTTCCTCAAGGTCCGCGTCCCGCTTGGTACGGGCCGCGGTCAGGAGGCGGTCGGCCTCCTCACGGGCGGTGCGGGTCAGCCGCTCGGCGTCCTCGGCCGCCGTCGCCCGCAGCCGGCCGATGTCCTCCTTGGCCAGCGCGCGTGTACGAGCCGCGTCTGCACGGGACACCTCCCGCTCGCGGGCGGCGTCCTCACGCAGCTCGGCCGCCGCCTTCTCCGCACTGGCCTTCACCTGCGCGGCCTGGGCGTCCACGCTCTCGCGCACCCGGTCGGCCTCGCCCCGCGCCTGCTCCAGGAGCTGTTCGGCGTCGGTGGCCGCGCGGGCGCGGGTCTCCCTGACGGTGCGCTCCGCCGCCTCGAGAAGTTCGGTGCGCGCGGTCTCCGCGTCGGCGAGGGCCTTCGCCGCGGACTGCGTGGCCTCGGTGCGGACCCGCTCCGCCTGCGCGGCCGCCGTGGTGGTGACCTCTTCGGCCCGGCGGCGCGCGTCGGCAAGCAGCCGCTCCGCCCCGGCCGCGACCTCATCGGCCGCGGTCCGTGCCTCGGCAAGCAGCCGGTCGGCCTCGGTCCGGGCTGCGGAAAGCAGCTGATCGGCGCGGGCCGCGGCGGCCGCCGTCGCCTCATCGGCGTGCTGGCGCGCGTCTGCGCGCAGCCGGGCCGCGTCATCCTCGGCACCGGCCATCAGCGCGCCCGCTGCTGCCTGTGCCTCACCGCGGATGCGGTCTGCGTCGGCCCGGCATTCGTCGGCCGCGCTGTTCGCCTCTGCGGTGAGCCGCTGTGCTTCGGCGGCTGCGGACTCCAGGACGGTGCGGGCCCGGTGTTCGGCACCGGCGAGCAGCCGGTCGGCCCCGGTCCGGGCGGTCGTGCCGAGCTCGTACGCCTGGCGGGCTGCGAGGATCCGGTGACGGGTGGCCTTCTGGGCCGCTTCCGCGCGCAACACGCTGGCCTCCGCCAGCAGCGCGTCAGCCTGGCTCCGGGCCGCGGACAGGGCCCGGTCCGCGTCCTCGCGGGCGAGCCCGGTCTGCTCGGCGAGGGTCCGGGCGGTGTCGGCCACGAGGTCGGTGATGTCCGCCGCACGGTCCCGCGCGTCGGCCAGGTACTCGACGGCGCCGGCCCGGGCGGTGTCGGCGGCGTCCCGGGTGATGCGCTCCGCGTCGGCCACCACCAGGAGCGCCCGGTCGTGGGCGCTGTCCAGGAGTTCGGCCGCGCGGGCCTCGCCGTCGGCGAGCAGCTGCTCGGCCGTCGCGTCAGCCTCGGCACGGACTTGGTCGGCGTCGGACTGGGCGGCGGCCAGGAAACGGGACTGCTCGCTCGCGGCGGTCTCGGTGATCGAGGCCGCCTCGGTGCGGGCGCCGTCGAGCAGCTCGGCGGCTTGCTGCTCGCCGTCGGCGACGATCCCTACGGCGGTGTCGGCGGCCTGGTCGCGGATGTCGGCGGCGCGGTCGGCGGCGTCGGCCCAGACCGGGTCGGCCTCCGGGTACACCAGCACCGTCTCCTCGGGAGCAGCGGCCTGGGCGGGGATGGAAACCGGCGTCGAAGCCTTGGCGCGCGAGTTGCGGGGCTTCGTGGCCGGGGCGGCCTGGCGCTGGCGGCGGGGGGTGGCGGTCTTGGGGGCCACAGGCTTGTCCTCTCTTTTTTGTTGTGGCGCCTCCGTGCAAGAGGCCACCGTGGTTCGGTGTCGGTGGGTAGGGTCGTGACCAGGTCCTCCGGATCCCCGGCAGCTTGAATGCCGGGGATCCGGAGGGCCGTCTGCGTGAGGTGGTCAGTGCCGGGCGGGCAGCGTGCTGCTGTCCTGTCCGAGGTGCCGGCGCAGCCAGGCGACGGCGGCCGGGGTCATCGCCCCGGTGTCCGGCTCGCTCAGCGGCGCGGTGTCGATGTCGTGCATCGCGTCCGCCGCCGGGAGCGGCCGCATGTAGTCGGGGTCGATCCCGGCGCGGACGCGGCTGGCGCTCAGCTCCACCAGGTCGTAGAGGAGCTTGCCGGTGTCGGCGTGCCGCCAGGAGCGCTCCACCCGGCCGACGAACGTGTGGCCGGGCAGGCCGAGCCAGAACCGTTCGGCGTCTCGGACCAGGACCATGTCGCCCTTGATGTAGGCGGCTCGCGCTGTCGCGGCCTGCTGTGTGTGCGGCTGGTCGGCCATGTGTGTCCTTCCGTAGGAGTGCACCGGATCCGGGCATATCCCGGGCCGGAGGTGCGTAAAAGCCGGCCGCCCGTCAGGCGGGCGGCCGGCCGGCCTTCCAGTGGTGCAGGGAAGCGGACAGGAATCTGTGATCCGCTCCCGCCAGGCGGGCCCGGTCAGTCGCGGGCCAAGCGGCGGGGGAAAAGGCAGTTGGTCAGCCGAAGTTCGGGGTGCCGGTGTCGAGGCGGTTCAGGACTGCGGTCTCCAGCGCCTGATGGACCCCGGCGAGGACGGTGTCCACCGCAGTGCCGGAACTCGGGCCGGTATCCGCGTCGGGTTCCGGCACGGGGACCGTGCTGGGATCGGTCATGAGTGCTCCAGAGGTCGGGGCGGGGGATGGAGCGCGGCGACGCGATGTCCGGCGTCCCACGCCCTGGCGGCCGTCGTGGCGGCGAGCGCGAGCAGGGCGTGGGTGGCCGGGTGGGCCAGGCCGTGGAGGGCGATGGCCCGCAGCGCGTGGTGCTGGGCATCCCGCGCGGTGACGATGGGGATCAGCAACCGTCCGGAATGCAGAAGGCGCACGAGTCGCTGCTGTCGCCGGTGTTGAGGCAGTTGCAGTTCGGGCACGTCCACGATCCGAGGGCCCGGATGAGTCGACGGATGGTCGTCAGCATGGTGAGTCCTCTCGGAATCAGTGGTTGGGGCAGCGCTTGAGGTGGTCGTCGACCTGGTTACGGCACATCCAGCACTGCCATGCCAGGGTCGCCAGGCGGCGGAGCCGACGGTTCACCGGACGGCGGCTTCCGTGCCGGGGCGGGCCCACATCTCATCGAGGGTGCGCCGGGCCTGGCGGCCGAGACGGGCCGCCCGCCGGTCGCCGTCGGCGACGAGGTGC
This sequence comes from Streptomyces sp. CAU 1734, assembly GCF_039888735.1. NCBI lineage: Bacteria > Bacillati > Actinomycetota > Actinomycetes > Kitasatosporales > Streptomycetaceae > Streptomyces > Streptomyces sp. CAU 1734. The sequence continues at coordinate 99,411 of NZ_JBDQQP010000019.1, read as the reverse complement.
CGCACGAGACGGTGGAACCGGGCCTCGGGCTCCGGCTCGTTGCTGTAGCCGGTGCCGTCGGGGCCGCTGGTGTCCTCCTCTCGCTGGATGGCCTCTCCCGTCTCCCCGAACGTCGCCCCGGCTCGCACGCCGAGAGTGACCAGGGAAAAGGGGTTGGAGTCGCGGAGCGGGGTGCCGCTGAAGGGGGAGACGGCCGGAACCGGCCGTGAGAGCATCGTTGTCTGCACAGGTGTTCCTTTCGAGGGTTGGCCTGTGCGCGCCGCCCCGGGCTCCTATCCCAGGGCGGCGCACCTGTGTTCGGGGTGTCCTGCTGTACCCCCCGCGGGCACCAGACACGAATCGCGGCTGGTGCCCGCAGGTAGCGCAGGGCTACCTGGGTGGATGGCGCGGCAGCGGCTGCTCCCCAGCAGCCGCTGCCAGATCTCGGGGAGACGCGGACCGCGGGCCGTCCGGGAGATCCGTCCGGGCGGTCAGTGCGGTAAAGGTGTGCCGCGTCGTTCTTGACGTCGCGAGGGTGTCGACCCTCGCGATGGGTCTCCACTCATCCCCGGCCGGTGCATTCACGGCCGGTACTGCGGTGGTGGATGAATCACACTGTGGAGTTCTCAAAGAACGAACGCTTCCTTCGGACCCTTCCGAGGGCCCTCCGGGCGTTTCCGCCTGCTCTCGTCTCTGGGCTCGCGCCTGGCGTGGCCCGCCGACGATGGGTCGGTCTGCGCAGGTGGGGACCGAGATCCGGCTCCCTCATCCGGCGCCGCCAGGGGCGGTTCCGGGTGGGAGAGCCGGGTCCGCGAGGGACCCGGCTGAGCTATGCCGCGAGCGGCAAGGACGTGACACCGGCCGACGGTGTGATGCACAGGTGCGCGGCGTGGGGGAGGAGCACGTCGACCAGGAGCTCGCGCACCAGCTCGGTGATCGACGGGTCGGCCGCAAGGATGTCCCGCGCTGCCTCCCGCCGCGCCCTGGACTCCGCGATGACCTCGTCGCGGGCCTTGGTCTTGCCCTTCTTCACCGCAGCCGCGACGTCCCATCGGGCCAGCTCGTCCGTGGTCACCAGGCTGTACATCTCCAGCGGCGTTCCGAAGGCGATGTCCATGTCCACGTGGTCGAAGTTGGCGAGCGGCACATCGACCGCTTCCAAGAGCACGAGCGTCTCTGCGTCGAAGGTCTCGGTGGCGAGGCTGAGGGCGGGGTGGCGGGTGACGTTCATGGGGTGGTGCTCCTCTCTGACGTGCTGAGCTCGGAAGGCGTCCCGATGGCGAGTGGACAGAGCGAAGCAGCGCCCTTCGGCGCCCCCGCTCTCACCTCGTTAGCGAGGTTCGCATTGCTTCAGTACAGCGAAGCTCGTTAACGATGTCAAGGAGCACGTTAACGAGGTACGCTCTCCCGGTAACTTTGCCGTACGCCGAGACACCCTTGCCGGGTCCTCGATAGCCAGCCGCCGTAGGATCGCTAACGAGGTAGGGAGACGTATGGCGAGTGAGACGGGCCCGCAGCGGCCCAAGTACCAGCGGATTGCCGACGACCTGAAGGCAGCGATCGAGTCGGGCGAGTACGAGCCTGGCCATCGATTGCCAGGCGAGAGCGCGCTCGCTGCTCGGTACGAAGTTGCCGTTCTCACCGCCCGCCAGGCGCTCAAGATCCTGCGGATCGAGGGCTTGGTGGAATCGAAGAAGGGCGCCGGTGCCCGCGTCATCGAGTTCCGCCCAATCCGACGCCATGGCATCCAACGACTCGCGCGTGAGCAGTGGGGTGCTGGCAAATCCATTTGGTCCGCCGACGAGGAACGGCCCGTCACGATCGATGTCCGGGTCGACAGCGTGCCAGTCCCCGCGCACATCGCCCGCATGCTGGAGCTCGATGAAGACGAGCCCGTATGCGCCAGGTCCCGTCGCTTTGTGCTGGACGGTAGGCCGGTCATGCTCGCGACCTCCTACCTGCCTCTTGAGCTGGCCGAAGGCACCGCGATCATGCGTGTCGACACTGGAGAAGGCGGTACGTACGCCCGGCTCGCTGAGCTTGGCCACGGACCTATGCACTTCCGCGAGGAGATCCGCTGCAGACTCCCCGTCGCTGAAGAAGCCGAGGGACTGGCCATGCCCCTGGAGCGTCCCGTCATCAAGCTCTGTCGAACGGCCTACGACGCAGACCTCCGCGCGGTCGAGGTGAACGAAATGACCATGGACAGTGCGGCATACGTCTTGGAGTACGCGTTCGACGCCTGAGCCCTGGAACTCGCCCACTGCAACCCCTTCATAACTGCTCGCCGTGTGGGGGCCATCACACTCGCGCTGGGCATGACGCAACATCACAGCGGCTTGTCGAAGCCTGTGCACACCCGCATTCACGGGTTTTCAACATCCGCGTACACATGAGATTCGAGGCCAGCGCCCTAGGCTCGCGGCCATGACAATGACGGAGGGGCAGAGGGTGGGGAAGCACCGAGCGGGATGGCGGCCAGACCGGTTGCGTGAACAGCGCGAGGCTCATGGCCTGACGCTAGAGAAGGCCGGCGAACGCCTTCGCCAGGTGGCCGAGCAGGCCAGGCTCAAGGGCATTCCGGCGGCGAATCCCCAGACTTTGTGGCAGCACGAGCAGGGCGAGGTCTACCCGGGTCCGCATTACCGGCGTGCCTACTGTCTTCTCTATCGGGCAACCGAGCCCGACCTTGGCTTCCGCACCGCTCTGCCAGGTGAGGAGAGCTCCTTCAAGATCACGCCGATGGACGACCGGCTCAATGGCGCGCACGTCTTGGCCGTTGAGCGGGCGATTCACCGCATCGCGCCTGGCAGTGAAGAAGCTGACCACTTCGCTCTGCAGCAGCGGATCATCGATGCCTGGAAGCGCCGTCACACCGGCGGCGACCCGCATCGACCGGTACTGATCCTCGTCGGAGGGTACGCGGGCAGTGGAAAGACCGAGCTGGCCCGCTTCTTGGTGCAGCTCACGGGATGGCCATTGCTGGACAAGGACCCGCTGACCCGCCCGCTGGTGGAACGCCTCTTGGTCGCGCTGGGCGGCGACGCGAATGACCGGCACACGGATCTCTACCGGAAGAACGTTCGGCCGGTGGAGTACGACTGCCTGATGCAGGCGGCCATGGCAAACATCCGGTGCGGAATCAGCACGGTGCTGAGCGCGCCGTTCATCGCGGAATTGACAGATCCGGCCTGGATGCAGCGCTTGGCCAATCGCGCGGGGTCATTGGGCGTCGACGTCTTCCCGGTGTGGGTCCGCTGCGACGAGGAGTCGATGCGCGAGTACATCGGATTCCGCTCTGCGGCCCGGGACGCGTGGAAGCTGGCGCGGTGGGAGGAGTACATGGCCACGATCGATCTGGAGCTGCGTCCGGCGGTTCCGCACCTGGTGGTGGACAACAGGTTGGGGACTGCGGTGACCCTCGCGGACCAGGCCCGGCAGGCGATAGGGGCGATGAACGCGTGAAGCCGAAGCAGGGCGTGATCCTGTACGGCCCGCCGGCGGCGGGCAAGGACACCGTGACCGCCGCGCTCACCGAGCTGCACTCGAGGTACGCGCAGTTCGCACGGCTCAAGGTGGGGGCGGGCAAGGCCGCCGGCTACCGGATGGGCACAGCGGAGCAGCTGCGCGCACTGAAGGCCGCGGGCGACGTCGTCTATGCGAACGCGCGGTACGGCAACACGTACGTGATCGACCGGCCCGGCGTCGACGCGGCGTTCACGGCCGGGGTCCCCGTGGTGCATCTCGGCCAGGTCGATGGCATCCGCGCGCTGGTCGAGGGCTACCCTGCCGACTGGTCGGTGGTGCTGCTGTGGTGCCCGCGCGAGGTGACCGAGCAGCGGTCGGCGGGGCGCGGCGACAGCGACACCGCGGCGCGCCTGATGGCGTGGGATGCGACCCGTGAGGACTTGGACGCGCACCCGGGCATGACCTGGGACCTGACTGTCGACACCACGGCGGCATCTCCGCAGGACGCAGCGCGGCTCATCGAACAGCTGCTGGCGCAGCAGGCATGAGCGCGGGCTACGGCTGGGCGAGTCGGTCTAGGGCGTCGGTGAGCGTGAGCTCGCCGTCGTCCTTGGCCTCGTGCCACCGTGCCAGCGTGGACGCGGCCGCGCGCAGCATCTCCGACGGAAGGCCAGCGGCCGTAAGCGCGTCGGCGGCTTCCTCCAGCTCCGGGCCCCATCGCCAGGCGCGGGCTGCGGTCTTGGCGACGTACTGCGGCTCGGAAAGGTACGAGTCGGTGCGCCGTGAGGCGACCTCGATGAGCTCCTGGTCGACGCCATACTCGCGCGCCATCCCGAGGGCGAGCGCCACCAGCACCCGTGAGGTCTTCTGGAACGCGGCGTACGACAGCTTCAGCGCGGATGCCTTCCCCACCTCTGTGCCCAGCATCGCTGTCCGGACGGCGGTGCCCGTGAACAGCGCCTCGATGCGGGCGGTCGCAGCGGCGGGCCCGGAGAGGTGCAGGGTCGGCGTCTTGCCGCCAACCGGTGGGGAGCCGACGACGCCGCCGTCCACGACGGTCGCGGCCGGTTCGAGCAGCGCGGCGATCCGCTGTGCCCGCTCGGGATTGATGGCGTTCGCCTCCACGTATATCCCGGTGAAGGAGTGAGCGGCGACGTCGCGGGCCACGTCTTCGGCTGCGGCTGGCGGGCAGAGGCTGATGACGATGTCGCTGCGGTCCAGCAGTTCGGACAGCGCGCCCACGGGCGTCAGGCCGAACCGAGTGGCTCGTTCTACGGACGCGGCGCTGCGCCCGGTCTCGCACCAGAGGACTGCGTCAGCGTTGGTCGCGGCGCAGGCGGCGACGGCGGCGCCCATGCTGCCGGGGTGGAGGATGCCGACGGTCGGCTGGTCCACGGTGCTACTCCGGGGTCTCGTTGAGCAGGATGGTGATGGCGTCGGTGGCGTCATCGACGACGTGGTGTGCAGCGGGAAGTCCGTCGGGCCATGGTCGGCCGCGCAGCCAGATGGTGCGCAGGCCGGCTTGGTGGCCGCCTCCGATGTCTCCGATCGGGTTGTCGCCGATCATCCAGCCGCCGTCCGCGAGGCTCCGACCGCACCGGGTGGCCGCGAGTTCGAAGAGTCGCCGGTCCGGCTTGCGGATCCCAAGGTCGCCCGAGGCGGCGACGCCGTCGACCAAGTCGGAGAGACCGGTTCCGGCAAGTTTGGCGCGCTGGATGTCGCTGGCCCCGTTGGTGACGATGCCGATTGTCCAGGCGGCCGCGCGCAGGTGGGCCAAGCCCTCAAGGACGTCGGGGCGGCAGGTGACGGCGGCCGACATGAGGTCGACGTATTCCTGCCACAGATCCGCAGCCGACGCCTCCAGGCCATAGGTGTCCCGCAGCCGGGCGAAGTCGTTGACGGTCGCGCGATCGGCCAGCTCGATGCGCAGCCACAGTTCGGCGTCTGGGGAGAGAGCGCGGGATCGGCACAGGCGTGTCAACGCGTCGCTGAGCGCCGACTGCCGGTCGGCCAGCGTCCCGTCCAAATCGAAAAGCGCGAGTCGGTGCACGGTCCCGGACCCTACCGGGCGTCGGACGCAGCACCGTTCACGGCAGCGGCGCACCTTCACCGGAGATCAAATGGTGTATGTTTCAGAGATCGATCGATCATGGGAGCCTGCGCTATGTCCGACCCGGACCGCCTGAAGCGGGTTGATGCCCTGCTCGACGGCCTGGACGATGTCCTGCCGCCGCCACTCGTTCGCGCTCAGCTACGCCTCGCCGCGAACCTCACGCAGCAAGACATCGCGGACGCGGTCGGCGTGAAGCGCCTGGCCGTAGTGCGTTGGGAACTGGGCAAGAGCAACCCCCGGCGCCCGCAGCGCACTGCTTACATCCACCTGCTCAAGCGGCTCGCAGAGCGATTCCCCAGGGCCGCTGAGCTGAATGAGGGCACGCCGACGCCAGCCTCGGATTCAAGGGGGTCGGGGTGACGTAGACGCCACCGGCCGCGCGGCCATCTTGCGGACTGACAATCCGCTTCGGCCAGCGCGGCCCTTCACACCGACTGGGCGTGACACCTCAGTTCGGCTACTCAATCCCGGTTGACGCCGGTCCTGAGCTTCGGCTCATCGAGCCAGTTCATCTCTGTACTACCCCGCCTTCGACAAGCGGGTCGGCCCCCTGACAAGGGCCTTGTAACACCAGCACGACCCGGCCGCTGACAACGGCCACGTCCCGCCGATCTGCGGGGCCCCGTGACAGGGGCCCTGCGGTTCACCGAGATCAAGAGGAGAGGAGAAAACTCCCACCACCCGATCCAGGCCCGCCCTCATCTCACGAAGGGGGCGGTACCCGACACATCCACACATCCGGTTCGGCCGAGCCCAAGGGCTCTGGTCGGTCCAGCCATATGGAGAGCAGGTTGTTTCTCATAGTGCCTGAAGTGGTGTCCCCTTGTCAGCTTGACCTTGTCCGTTTCAGCCCTGTTCAGGCGCGGCGGCCTTCCCGTGTGACGGAATCGGCGTACGGTTCATCCACTTTTTTCCGTTTCATGCCGGAAGAGGGTTTTCCGGTAGGAAGCTACAAGCGGGGTGCTTTCGGAGGGGGCGCACCGGGCTCGGTCGCGGCGTCGGCCGTCCGGCTCGTGCACCCGCTCGCGGACGTCGTCCGCAACTCCGTCGGCGGGAGCTTCCTCGGGGGCGGCTTCCCGTGTGGCAGGACGCGATCCGAGGTTGTTGCCCGCCCGGCGGGAGGGACGGGGGCAATCGGAGCTCACCAGCTTCAGTCCACAGGGCTCCTGGTGCAGGGTCGTCGCGTGGATCAGGAGTCGAGCGTTTCGGCTGCTCAGAGGAGTGTCCGCCCCGGCGTGCAGACCGGCCCCGTGCAGACGCAGAAGATCGCCGCCCGTACGACTTCCGGTGCCCTCGCCGGGGCGGTGGGCCGGTGAGCGCCGTGGCGGCAGCGGCCGCACTCCCGCGGCCCCGTATTTTCGCCAGCGAGGCTGCGCGCCGTCGGCTGCGGTCGGTCCCGGATCAGGCCGGGCCGGTCGTGCCGCTGAAGGTGGGCAACCCGCTCCAGCTGACGGAGACGATGCGCACCCGGCTGCTCACCGCAGTACGCGCCCTGGTGTCCGACCCCGCCCTGGACGGGGCGGGTGACCCCGCGCGCCTGGCGGCGGTGGTGCTGATGGCGAAGGCTCAGGTCGCGAAGGACTACTGCACCACGATCACCGCGAAGGAGCTCGGTCGGTGGGTCGGACTGAAGCCGTCCCGGATCGCCCACCACGTCCTTCCGCAGCTGCGCGACCGTGGCGTGCTCGGGTCGAACGAGACGGTCAGCCCGGCTGGCAGAATGACGGGCCTGGAGTGCTGGGTGATCCCGATGTACCGGGCGCAGCACGGCGGGGACCGTCGGCACGCCTTGGCCCTGTCGCGGGTGGAACTGATCGTGCTCCTGAAGCTGATCGAGACCCTGTTCGCGCCAGGCTGGACGCACAAGGACGGCCGGACGACTCCGGCCGGGATGCTCGCGGACCGTACGGGGCGCGGGGCGGCGACGGACCGGCTCGGGCTGCTGCTTATGGTGCTGTCGTCGAACGCAAAGGGCTGGCTGCGGCTGTGCTCGGGCAGCGTGGACACCGAGCGGGGCCGTCCGGCGGCGACGGCTGCCCGGCTGCTGGGCTGCTCGCCGGCGGGCGGGGCGAAGCTGCTGTCCCGGCTCCAGGAGCAGGACGTGCTGTCGGTCGACCGGCGCGAGACCGTGTCGGGACTGAACACCCGTAGCCGGGTCCGGCTACTGCCGGTCGCCAGAGCGCACGGGATCGCCGTCCGGGAGGCCCGGAAGGTCGCCGACGCCATGTTTTCAGACCTCGCCGTTACTGCATCCGGAGATCATGAGGCGACGGTTGAGGCTGTGCCCCCTGTGGTTACTTGCGTCCGGGGCGCCGGGGCGGGCTTGGAGGCCGATTCGGCAGACCGCGCCGATGCTGCACACCTTCACGCCTCTCACGCTTCTGTGGTTACTCCCATCTTTTCCCTCTCGCTCTCTGGTGGTTTTTCCGGCGAATGCCGTGGTGCGAAGAGCCGTCGGCCGGAGCGCGTGTGCGCGGGCGAGGGCCTGGCCATCGACGGCCAGGCCGCCGTTGCCGGGAACGGCAAGCCAGTGGCTCAGGGCGGCCCGCTGCGCGGGGAAAAGCCGGGGGAGTCCCCCGTTGTTGAGCGGGTGGGGCAGCGGGCTGCCGGGGCTGGCGCCGGTGGCCGGCCGAAGGCGGGAGGGTGGGAAAACGCGCAGCAGCGGAAGCGGGGGGCCCTGCCTGCCGCTCTTCGTCTGCGGGTGGCTCTGGAGCCGGTGGCGTGGCTGTGGGAGCGGCTATCGGGGTGGCAGCAGGACCAGGTGGAGGCCGCCGCGAGGGCGGAACTGGCACAGCTGGCGGGCCTGGGAGTGGCGCCGGAGGGTGCGCCGCGGCTGCTGGCCGACCGGCTCACCAACCGGCTGGCGGAGACCGGCGGCGAGGCCTTGGTCGGCAAGCCGTTCCCGTGGCTGATCCGGCGGGGTCTGCCCCAGCGGCAGGCGTGCTCGCACCGCAAGTGCGACGACGGGATCCGGCTCGACACCGGGCAGGACTGCGAGAACTGCGCCAACGTCATCCACATCCGCCGCGGCTGGCGGACCCGGGCCGCAGCCGATGTCGACCGGGAACAGCCCGGTCTCGGTGAGAACGCACGCTCGCACGCCGTCGAGGCCCGCCTGCGTGAGTACGCCGCGCTGGAGGCGGAGGACTTCGCCTGGCGTCAGGAGCAGGCCCGCGCGGAACATACCCGGCGCGATGAGGCCCGTGCGGCAGCCGCTGAGAAGCAGGAGCGCGAACGCGCGGCCACGGCCGCCGCCGACGTGGTCCGCCAGGCGCTGGCGTGCCAGGACTGCGGGCGCGGCCGGTCGGCCGGGCTGTGCGAGGAGTGCGACCACCGCCGTCAGACCGAGGCCCTGATCGATGAGGCCGGTCTCCTCGCGGCGGCCGGGTCCGCCGATCTGAGCGACCCGGGCAGCATCGCGGCTGCCGTTGCCGGGGCCCGCACGGCCATCGGCGCCCGCAGCGCCGCCGCGTGGCAGGAGTTCCTGCAGATCACCGACGTGGCCACCCTGGAGGCCAATCCTCAGGCCGCTGAGGACGCGTACGCGTTCACCGCGTTCCAGGCCGCACAGCAGGCCGTCGGCGAGTACCAGGACGACGCTCTGGCGATGCTGGGCCGCGCCCAGGAGGCCGAGGCCGAGGCCCGGCGTGCGTACCAGACCGAGCAGAACCGGCGCTGGTTCCAGCGCAACCCGAACGGTGCGGACGCTGTTGCCGCGGCGACGAAGGCCGCCGATATGGCGAGGGAGCGTGCTGCCGAGTACCTGCTGACGGCACGGCTGAAGCAACTGCGCGAGCGGTCCGCCGACCGCACCGAGCAGACCGCAACCGTGTCGTGGACGGACCGGCTGCCCGAACTCGCCGCCCGGCCACTGGATGGCCACACCACCGGGGCGATGATCGCATAACCACCGAGCTGAGCCGCGTCGACCTCACCCGCCAGGCCCTGACCGTCGCCTGGGAAGCGACGAGGCCAGCTGGAACTCCCTGCCCCCGTCCCTGCTCTGTTTTGCTCTGCCGAGTAGGGGAACTGACGGCACAGCGGCCATCCGGATGGATACCGTGCTACAGAACCCGGTGACACTCACACCGACACAGACACCTGGGAGAGGGTTCTGAAGCATGTAAAGCAAAACAGCATGATCACGTGACAACACCCCAGGTCACGAAGTGTCGTCCCCGCCCGCGCGGGGGTAGTTCTTCCCCTTCCAGGACGCGGCCCGCGCCTTCGCCGTCGTCCCCGCCCGCGCGGGGGTAGTTCCGGCACGGCGCCACCGGCACCGGCAGCGGCCGGGTCGTCCCCGCCCGCGCGGGGGTAGTTCTCAGTGCGGTCAGAGAGCCGATGGTGAGCGACAGTCGTCCCCGCCCGCGCGGGGCTCGTTCGGCCGGTCGCTTCAGTCGCTGCCGGCCCGGTGGTTCGTACCCGCCCGCGCGAGTTGGCTCCAGGACGTCATGCTGTCGCCACCAGGCGATTTCCGTTCCGTGGGTCGATCGGCTGGCAGAGCTCGGCGCCGGCCCTCTGGACGACAACACCACCGGGACAGTGGCTGTCCGACCGGCGACTTGGAGACGAGTATTCGCCGAGTTCACTCCCAGGGAGTGCCACGGACGCCGGGCCCAGTAGGCTCGACCCGCGCAACCCAAGTGCATGAAAACAGCATGATCACAATGCAACACCCCAGGTCACGAAGTGTCCGCCCCGCCCGCGCGGGGGTCGTTCCCCGGACCACGTCGAGGACTTCTCCAGTCCGATGTCCGCCCCGCCTGCGCGGGGGTCGTTCTCCTGCGCGGCCCACAGCGGCAGCACGCGGCACGTCCGCCCCGCCCGCGCGGGGGTCGTTCCTGACGCACCATCAGAGAACGTCCGGCACACCAGTCCGCCCCGCCCGCGCGGGGGTCGTTCCATGCAGGTCAGCGAGGGGGAACCGGCCCGGAAGTCCGCCCCGCCCGCGCGGGGGTCGTTCTCGCCGCGGACCGCCGGTACAGCATCGTGAACAGTCCGCCCCGCCCGCGCGGGGGTCGTTCGGGCATCACCGCCCTTGAGCTGGCCGCCATCGCGTCCGCCCCGCCCGCGCGGGGGTCGTTCTCTGCATGTGCTCCTCGATGGCGGGCTCACGCAGTCCGCCCCGCCCGCGCGGGGGTCGTTCTCCGGACCGGTATGAAGGTGCTCGTCGGGCGGGGTCCGCCCCGCCCGCGCGGGGGTCGTTCTGCACCCCCGGCCGTCCGGGGTGCCCCTCAGGTGTCCGCCCCGCCCGCGCGGGGGTCGTTCGCGGCGGCGCGTGGTACCCGGCCCTCACCCATCGTCCGCCCCGCCCGCGCGGGGGTCGTTCGACGATCGCGAAGAATCTCGGCGCCCGCCTTGAGTCCGCCCCGCCCGCGCGGGGGTAGCTCCACGTCACGGTCGTACCCGGTGCGCACCGGCCCGTCCGCCCCGCCCGCGTGGGGGTAGCTCGGACACTTATGCCCGATCTGCCGCCGGGCAGCAGTCCGCCCCGCCTGCGCGGGGGTAGCTCAGTCGCGAAGAAGCGCCGAGCCTCCGAAGCAACAACCCTTCCCCACTACAGTTCCGGCTCGTGACCGATGCCACCCACCGCACTGCTGCGGACGACGACGCGCTTCTGGAGAAACTGCACGCACTCGCATGGGGCGCCGGAGGCGCAATCCCCTCCCGCAGAAGCCTCCCCGACAAGCCCTTCCCGCCTGTCACGCTCGCCGAAGTCGAGCACGCGGAACAGAAGCTCGGGTATCGGCTGCCCGAGTTGCTTCGGCGCATCTACACCGAGATCGGTGACGGAGGATTCGGGCCGGATGGCGGCCTAGCATCACTGATACCGCGCAGCATTCCGCACTGGCACGTCCAGGACTGGCACTGCGCAACCGCCGTCCACGACCAGCGGCCAGAATGGGGGCCACCGGCGTCGTGGTTCTTCCTGACGGGTGGCGGCTGCACCATGGAGTGGCACGTCTCCCTGATAGCGATCGACAACCCAGTGCTCCTCTGGGACGCCGACGGTTGGGAACCAGACTGGGGCCAGAACCCTCACGATGGCCTGCGCTACGCGGCACCGTCTCTGCGCCAATGGCTGTGGACCTGGGCGGATGGAAGGGACGTGTGGGACGAGGCGCTGGTGCAGATCAAGAAGGACGTCAGCAACTGAACGTGACCCACGCGGCGATCCCCATGGGCAAGGAAAACGCAGAGTAAGTCTGCACAGAGCACCCTCCTCACAGGTCGAATCACTTTGCGTTCCTGAGGTCACAGCCCCTTCTGAATGCAGAGATAAATCTCATGGGACACGCGCCCCCGGCCCGCCGGCGCTGGATGCTCGCTCCGCCTGCGCGGGGGTGGCTCCAGGACGATCGTGCTGTCGCCATGAGGTTCCCCCGGGATGCGGGAAGTGGTGACAGGGGGTCAGATGGGTGTCATGAGAGGAGCTCAGACGATGCCTGCACCGAGGAAATATCCGCCGGAGTTGCGTGAGCGTGCTGTCCGGATGTATCGCACCACCGAGCCGAAGCCGGTGATCCGGCGGATGGCCGAGGAACTCGGCGTGCACCACGAGGCCCTGCGGAACTGGATCCGTCAGGCTGAGGCCGACGCCGGTGAACGAGGCGACTTGCTCACGACCGCTGAGCGCGAGGAACTGGCCGTTCTGCGGAAGGAGAATGTCCAGCTCAAGCGGGCGAACGAGGTCCTGCGGACGGCCTCGGCTTTTTTCGCGGCCCAGCTCGACCCGACCCGGCCCAGGTAACCGCGCTCCTCGACGAGCACCCGCACCTGGGGGTCGAGCACGTGCTCCGGGAACTTCACATCCCCTCCACCACTTACTATCGCCGGCGCCGGGCCGAGTCCGAGCCGTGCGAGCGACGCCGGCGGGACGTCGAGCTGACGGAATGGATCCGCAAAATCCACGACGACTCCGGCGGGATCTACGGCTCCCCGCGCGTTCACGCCGTCCTCAGACGCGAGGGCACCCGCGTGGGCCGCAAACGCGTGGAGCGTCTCATGCGCCAGGCCGGCCTCGCCGGGATCAGCCCCCGTCGGGCCAAAGGATTCACCCGCCGCGACCCGAACGCGGAACTGGCCCCCGACCTGGTCGAGCGTGACTTCACCGCAGCCGTCCCGAACCGGCTCTGGGTCACCGACCTGACCATGATCACGACCCTGGAGGGCCCGCTGTGGCTCTCCGCGATCCGCGACGCGTTCTCCCGCCGGGTCGTCGCCTGGGAAACCTCCGCCCGCGCGGACGCGGACCTGGTCCTGACCACGCTGGAGTACGCCCTGGCCAGCCGCGAAGTCACCCCCGGCGAACTCATTCACCACGCCGACCACGGCTGCCAATACACATCCGTGAAACTCACAACACGCCTGGTCAGAGCCGGTATCCAGGCATCCATGGGCTCGGTCGGCGACAGCTACGACAACGCCCTCGCGGAGAACCTGTGGATGCTCATCAAGACCGAATGCGTCCGCGACCGCGTCTTCGCCACACGAGCCGAGGCAAACCTCGCGCTCTTCCGGTATCTCGACGGCTTCTACAACCCACGCCGCATCCAGAAACGACTCGGCTACCTCAGCCCCATCGAATTCGAGGAGAAGCACTACGCCAACCAGGCAACGACCGAACCAGTGAACCTGAAACCACGTCAACCCATCCCGACCAGCTAGTCAGCACCTCCCGCACAGCGGGGGAACCTCACCACCAGGCGAAGTCTGTTCCGTGGGTCGATCGGCTGGCAGAGCTCGGCGCCGGCCCTCTGGACGACAACACCACCGGGACAGTGGCTGTCCGACCGGCGACTTGGAAACGGGCACTCACCGGGTTCACTCCCAGGGAGTGCCACGGACGCCGGGACCGGTAGGCTCGACCCGCGCAACCCAAGTGCATGAAAACAGCATGATCACGATGCAACACCCCAGGTCAAGAAGTGTCCGCCCCGCCCACGCGGGGGTCGTTCCCCGCCCGTCTCCCACGGCCACTTGATGCGCCGGTCCGCCCCGCCCACGCGGGGGTCGTTCCGTCGAGGGGTTGGCTCCGCAAGCCCGGGCCAGGTCGTCCCCGCCCGCGCGGGGGTCGTTCGGTCAGGTCTGGGTCAGCCGCGGCCGTGGTGGTGTCGTCCCCGCCCGCGCGGGGGTCGTTCCCACGATGGTGTCGCCGGGGCGGGCGTAGTCGAGTCGTCCCCGCCCGCGCGGGGTGGCTCCAGGACGTCGTGCTGCCATCACTTGGCGAAGTCCGTTCTGTGGGTCGGCCGGCTGGCAGAGCTCGGCGCCGGCCCTCTGGACGACAACACCACCGGGACAGTGGTTGTCCGATCGGCGACTTGGAGACGGGTATTCGCCGGGTTTCCTCCCGGGGAGTGCCGCGGACGCCGGGCCCGGTAGGCTCGACCCGCGAAACGCAGGTGAATGTAAACAGCATGATCACGATGCACACCCCAGGTCACGAAGTGTCCGCCCCGCCCACGCGGGGGTCGTTCGGCGCGGCCGGGGTGCTCTAACACCCTGGTCACGTCCGCCCCCCGCCCACGCGGGGGTCGTTCGTGGCAGAAGATCGCGCGGGAGCACGTCGCCGCGTCCGCCCCGCCCGCGCGGGGCTCGTTCGGCCGGTCGCTTCAGTCGCTGCCGGCCCGGTGGTTCGTACCCGCCCGCGCGAGTTGGCTCCAGGACGTCATGCTGTCGCCACTTGGCGATGTCCGTTCCGTGGGTCGATCGGCTGGCAGAGCTCGGCGCCGGCCCTCTGGACGACAACACCACCGGGACGGTGGTTGTCCGACCGGCGACTCGGAGACAGGCATTCACCGGGTTCACTCCCAGGGAGTGCCACGGACGCCGGGACCGGTAGGCTCGACCCGCCAAACGCAAGTGAATGAAAACAGCATGATCACAATGCAACACCCCAGGTCACGAAGGGTCCGCCCCGCCCGCGCGGGGGTCGTTCGGTGGGGTCTCAGGCACACGATCTTTTCGAGCGTCCGCCCCGCCCGCGCGGGGGTCGTTCTCTCGGTCGCCTCGGTGGAGAGGTTCCTCCGCGGTCCGCCCCGCCCGCGCGGGGGTAGCTCTCGTTGCGCGCGCGTTGGTGCGTCAGTCATGCGGTCGTCCCCGCCCGCGCGGGGGTAGCTCCCTCGGCTGAGGGGCGCGGCGTGCACCAGCTGGGTCCGCCCCGCCTGCGCGGGGGTAGCTCCTCCATGATCTTTTCGTCCATTACCGGGTTCGTGTCCGCCCCGCCTGCGCGGGGGTAGCTCGTGCCGGTTCCCGTCCACTCCGTCGGCGTTGCCGTCCGCCCCGCCTGCGCGGGGGTCGTTCCTGCTGTGCGCTGAGGCGCAGCTCGCTGATGTGGTCCGCCCCGCCCGCGCGGGGGTCGTTCGCCCGGCCCCAGTCCTAGTCCTACCGCGTCGTCCCCGCCCGCGCGGGGCTCAGCCCAACGTGTGCCCAGTGCTCACTGATGTGTGACTGCGGGGATCCCCCCAGGAATCCGACTGCGACTCTGTGGCGAGCTTGCTGGATATTGCGTCTGGATAGCCGATAAATGGACAATCTTCACACATTCGAACAGTTCCGAAATGGGTGGATATAAAAGTTTCAGGTGAGCCGCTTAAGTGGCCAGCGAGCTAAGCAACATGCCTCAAGCCGGTAGCGAGCTTGGCAACGGGGTGGCTGACTACCGTTACTGGTTCGCCTCGCCGAGGTTCCAGCGCTCTAGGGTCGTCATCCCACTGGACGTCACCGGAGGCCACCTCATCCCAGGTGGCCTCCGGTGACGTCCAGCCACGATCACGGCACTAGACCAAAGGAAGGCACGTCCATGGAACCAGAGAGGTGGCGCGGCATCAGCGTCAAATGGACGCGCCCCGGTTTGCCCGATCTTGCTGTGGCCTCTGCTCTCTACTACCTGCTCAGTCTGCAGCCGGAGATTCCCGGGATCATCGCCAGCACCGTAGCTGTCATTTCACTTCGCTGCCTTCATTTGAGCCGAGTTGTCTGAAGGCAGTGTCAGGCCCGCTGGTGCTTCTTGAGCAGCGGCTCCTTCATGAGAGTTCTCCGCACCGACGGGCCTGACGTTCCTCCCTCACTCGTTACTCACCTGGCTTGCATGACGACCGCTTCAAAACGATGCAGAGTTGGGTCGTGTCTCTGCTGCACTCTGCCGCCCGGCAGACTGGTCCACGAAAATGATCGGAGAGACACTTCCGCCCCGCCCACGCGGGGGTAGCTCTCGGCTCACCTGCAACTTCGCAGGTTCAGAAGCATCGTCCCCGCCTGCGCGGGGGTCGTTCCACGACCGGCAAGTCCCGCTCGATGGCCTGCTCGTCCGCCCCGCCCGCGCGGGGGTAGCTCGGGACCACGGCCTGCGCCCAGTGAGGGCCCGGTATCCGCCCCGCCCGCGCGGGGGTAGCTCCCTGGCGATCGGCGGGGACGACGGCCTGTTCGTATCCGCCCCGCCCGCGCGGGGGTCGTTCTTGGGCGGTGTATGCCTCACGGGGGATGACAGGGTCGTCCCCGCCCGCGCGAGGGTCGTTCTTGACCCTGCGTTCAGCCGGCCACCACGGACGGGTCCGCCCCGACCGCGCGGGGGTTGTTCGCGGTTCTACACCTCCTGAAGGAGCCCCCATGAGTCGTCCCCGCCTGCGCGGGGTCTCCTGCGCGGAGACCGAGCCCTTCCACGGCCGGTATCTCGTTGCGGGGGACACCGGCCTTCTTTGCGAGGCACACTGGCTGTGCTGTCGATGAGGAGGTGGAGGAGTGAGCGTTGCCAGCTTTATGCACCACCACGGCCCCTGGACCGTCACTGATGTCCTGGCTCTGCCGGAGGACCGTTCCGTGCGATACGAGCTCCTGGGGGAGTCCCTCGTGATGTCCCCAGCCCCGGGCCTGCGACATCAGCGCGCCAGCTACCGGCTCCACGTCGCTCTCGACGCCGCCGCCCAGGCCGCCGACGCCCCGGTCGAGGTACTCGAGGCGATCAACGTCATCCTGCCCTCCGGCCTCGTCGTCCCCGACATCGTCGTCGCCGATGCCGGCGCGACCGCCGAAGACACCGTCAGCATCGACGCCGAAGCCGTCCAGCTCATCGTCGAACTCGTCTCGCCCGGCAACAAGACCATGGACCGCAAACTCAAGCCCCTGCTATACGCCGAAGCCGCCATCCCCCACTACTGGCGCCTCGAGTTCGACCCAGCCCCCCGTCTCATCATCAGCGAACTCGACAGCGGCCGATACGTCGAAAAGGCCATCGCACTCCCCGGGACCGTCACCCGGATCGACACCCCCTTCCCCATGAAAATCGATCCAGCCGGAATCACCCAGCAGTAGACACCCACCACAACAACCCGGCAACCGCCCCACAGCAGATAAAGCAAAACAGCATGATCACGCGACAACACCCCAGATCACGAAGCATCCGCCCCGCCCACGCGGGGGTAGCTCGACGCAATCGGCATGGGGCGTCGGCGAGAAGTCGTCCGCCCCGCCTGCGCGGGGGTAGCTCCCCATTCAGCGAGTTTCATGTTTCCTCTTTCCGGTCCGTCCCGCCTGCGCGGGGGTAGCTCGCCCCACGCGATCGGCTGAATCTGCCGGGTGCTGTCGTCCCCGCCCGCGCGGGGTCGTTCAACCGGCAGCCACCCCGACACCGCCGCCTGACCATCCGCCCCGCCCGCGCGGGGATGGCTCCAGGGCGTCGTGCTGCCGCCACTTGGCGAAGTCCGTTCCGTGGGTCGGCCGGCTGGCAGAGCTCGCCGCCGGCCTTCTTGACCACAACACCACCGGGCCAGTGGTTATCCGAACGGCAACTTGGAGACGGGTATTCGCCGGGTTCACTCCCAGGGAGTGCCGCGGACGCCGGGCCCGGTAGGCTCGACCCGCGAAACGCAGGTGAATGAAAACAGCATGATCACGACGCAAAACCCCAGGTCACGAAGCGTCCGCCCCGCCCACGCGGGGGTAGCTCCCGCACCGTCGTGCTCGGACTCGCCTCGCTCCAGTCCGCCCCGCCCACGCGGGGGTAGCTCTCCGTCCGGCCTCGTGCCGCCAGCACACCGGGCGTCCGCCCCGCCCACGCGGGGGTAGCTCGAGCACGGTGGCGTACATCCCGCTGGTGGCGGCGTCCGCCCCGCCCACGCGGGGGTAGCTCCGACGACGGCCTGATGCGCGAGTCCCGGGCGATGTCCGCCCCGCCCACGCGGGGGTAGCTCCTGCACGCGGTGGGGTCTCCGGGGCTCGACCCGGTCCGCCCCGCCCACGCGGGGGTAGCTCGACCTGGCTCATGAGGCCATCCGTCCGTTGAGGGTCCGCCCCGCCTGCGCGGGGGTCGTTCTCTTCGAGACCTGTGCTCACGAGGCCGGTCTCGGTCCGCCCCGCCTGCGCGGGGTCGTTCGTTCACGATCTTCCGGCCGGCGCCGACCAGCCAGTCGTCCCTGCCCGCGCGGGGCGAGACGGCATTGACCTCCTGGTGCTCGGCCCTCCACCGGAGAGGCGCCGGCCGGCTGCGATAGCAGCGAACACGCTGCTGTCCCGTCTGCTCCTCTGTATAGAGAAACTGACAGCACAGTGACCATCCAGATGGATACCGTGAACCCGGTGACACTCACGCTGGCACAGACACCTGAGAGCAGGCGGCCTGAAGCATGTAAAGCAAAACAGCATGATCACGCGACAACACCCCAGGTCACAAGGTGTCGTCCCCGCCCGCGCGGGGGTAGCTCGAGGCGGGTCGGGTCTCGGCCGGATGGATCACGGTCGTCCCCGCCCGCGCGGGGGTAGCTCCAGCTCACCGGCCGGCGGTCGGCCGGTGAGCCGGTCGTCCCCGCCCGCGCGCGGGTAGCTCGGGCGTCTACCCCGAGGCCGGGATCCAGATGTCGTCGTCCCCGCCCGCGCGGGGGTAGCTCCCGCACCATCGCCCGGGACATGCAGCCGCTCAAGTCGTCCCCGCCCGCGCGGGGGTAGCTCTCAGAATGAGGTCGTGAGGCGGCGAGGTGTATGGGGCGCCGTCGGTTGAGGCGGGGCCCTGTCGGGTCTTCCCTATTCTGTTCTGTCGCGGCTTGGCCCAGGACGGCCGTGCAGCCGTACGGGCTTGCCTGGCGGGCCTGGGCACCGTGCATAGTGTGCTGATGGATCAATTCGTGGGTCAGGGCCGCCTCGAGTGGTGGGCCAATCACTCGATTTGCCTTGAGATGTACGACATCGACATCACCGTCGCTGTCGACGCGGTCGGCCAGTGGCGGGCAACCGGCCGGCATGCCAGCGCCCTTGACCCGGCCCAGCGCGAGGGCTGGGAGTTCCTCATGGAGATGGATCCCCACTTCTCCATTGCGCTTCCCGGTGAGGACCGCAGAGGGATCATGGTGCGAGTCGTCGAGGCAGGGGATGGAACCCTCACGCTCACGGAGGCACCGGACTGGAACGGCTCCGGGAACGTCACCTTCGACCTCACCTGAGTGCAGCTCGCAAGGGCAGGAGACCGACTTTGCCACCCTGCCCACCGGTCGTCCCCGCCCACGCAGGGGTAGCTCGTTCACTGAGTGCATCGGTCTGTACACCTGCGATGGTGTGGTCGTCACGCTGGCTGCAGTGTTCCGGAGGAGACGAAAGGAGAAGCTGATGACGCCACCCGTTCCTGAGTATCTTTCACCGTTGCGGTGGTGGTGGATTCTGTTCACCACTCAGCGCCAGGAGGTGCGGTTCCTGTACTGGCCGCCGCGGCGTCCGGCCGGGCACCGTCGCATCCGGATGTTCGACCGCGAGGGGTACGACGTGGGAATGCTGGTGTGGATGGTGTGCGATGACTGCCGCGTTGGGAGCATCAACAAGATCTCCATCACGATCGAGCACCAGCGTCAGGGGATCGGCCGCCGGCTGATACGCCGGGCGCTCGCCGACGGGCCCGCCTACACGTGGCAGACCACTGGCCAGTCCCCGGAGGCGAAGCAGTTCTTCCCGGCGCTGGAGAAGGAGACCGGCGTCGCGTTCCCCGCGTACGGCGGGACGTGCGAGCATCTGGCCTCGCCGCCGGGCTACCGGCCACCTCCACCAGGTCGCCGCCCTGGACCGGTTCTGGAGCGGAGAATCTGAGTCAGCGCCACCCACGCAGGGCTCGTTCGCCGACGCCAGCCATGCAGCAGGATCGGCTCAAGTCCGCCCCGCCCGCGAGGGAGTGGCTCCAGGACGATCGCTGCGTCGTCCCAGGCGATGTCCGTTCCCTGGGTCGGCCGACTGGCAGAGCTCGGCGCCGGCGCTCAGGACGACGGCACCACCGGATCAGCGGTTGTCTGATCGGCGACTTGAAGACAAGCATTTGCCGGCTCCCGGGGCGTGCTTCGGACGTCTGCCCCGGTAGGCTCGACCTGCGGAACGCAAGTGAATGAAAACAGCATGATCACGATGCAACACCCCAGGTCAAGAAGGGTCCGCCCCGCCTGCGCGGGGGTAGCTCCCCCCGACTCTCATCAGGGAGGCACGATGGCGTGTCCGCCCCGCCTGCGCGGGGGTAGCTCCTGGAGGGCCACCCATCCGTAGCCGCACTCCGGGTCCGCCCCGCCCGCGCGGGGGTCGTTCGCAGAGCTACACGGGCGTCCAGCTCGACACGGCGTCCGCCCCGCCCGCGCGGGGGTCGTTCGATTCCGGGGATGGACGGGCCGGTCTCCCAGATGTCCGCCCCGCCCGCGCGGGGGTCGTTCCTCACCTTCGACCCCGCCGACGTGGGAGCGACGGTCCGCCCCGCCCGCGCGGGGGTCGTTCGATCCTCGCAGCGATCACCCACAACGACTTCGGGTCCGCCCCGCCTGCGCGGGGGTAGCTCGGTGTGCCTCTTCTTTCTGAGTGGATGAGGTACGTCCGCCCCGCCTGCGCGGGGGTAGCTCGTTGCTTTTGTCGCCGATCCATCCGGTGTTGTCCGCAGTCGCGAGGCTGGCAGCGGCCGGTGGCGCCGCCCGATGCGCGGGATCCATTTTGCGGTTGGCTTGTTCAATGGACGGTGCCTGGTCCGTCTTCTGGATAGGTTTCCGCGTGTCAGGCTCGCGATGCCGCGGCGCGGTTTGAGGGGATGGGATGGGGATTGTGGTGCAGCAGGTGAGTGTGCAGGTTTTGAAGCCTTTTGTTGATTACCACGGTCTTTGTCTGCAGGATGTTGATGATGTGGTGGTTCCGGTGAGGTGGCCGGAAGGCTGGAGTGCGGGAGAGTTTCTGGTGGCCCGGGAGGGTCGTATCGATCTGACCAGTGCTGGACATACGCACGAAGCGGTGATGCGGGTCGAGGTGTGGGATGGTGAGCCGCCCCGTGGGGGCGAGGTGTGGGATGAGACGGGGGAGGCGGAGCTTGTCTCGAGTGGTGGCGGTTTGGCTGTGTGGGGTGTGACGGGTCCGATTGAGGAGACGGTGGCCCTGGGGGAAGAGAGTGCCCGCTGGCGGGTGAGGGTTTGTTGTGCCGGGCGTGCGCGGGTGGCCGAGCTGGCGGCTGTGGATGTTCCCGAGGGGGTTGAGCGGTGGCTGGTGCAGTTCTGGCCGTACGGGTGAATCCTGGGGTGCCGGGCTGCTTGCGCCGGCAGGACGGCACCCCAGGGTTTGTGGTGCCGGTCTAGGAGATGACGACGATGAATCCGTCGTCCGAGTCACCCGGGCTGCTCTTCAGACCGTCCAGGACACGGTACTTGTCGTAGAATTGGGCCAGCATGTTTCCGCCGGCCTCATTGTCGCTCTTTGGTATCGGCAGAGCGGAGAAGTTGTCGGCCAGCGCGGACGGTTCATCCTTCTTCTGCGCCGCACCCTGGTACGTGGTGGCGAAGGGGAACTCGTCGCATTGCTTCGTTCCGCCGTCCGTGTAGTTCTGGCCCCAGTGCTGGACGCAGGTTCTCACAGCGGCCGCGCGGTTTCGTGCCCTGCGTTTCGCGTCGTGGAAGAGCCGGCTCAGGGGGCGTGCCACTTCGGATCCGGGAATGTTCTTGCGGGCGTTCACCGGTTTCGTCCCGCCGGGTGTTTTGAACGCTGTCCTGATGTGTTCGGCGACAGCCTTCTCTTTCGCTCCGGCCTTCGAGCTGTAGTGGAGGTAGCCGACGTAGGCGAAAGCTGCGGCGCCTTTCGTGGCAGGTTTCCCCTTGACGCCGTTGGCGTGGTGCAGGTATTTGGCGGCGTCCCAGCGGGGTGGCAGCATGAAGAGCCGTCCCTCCGTGGCCCCGCCGATGGTGTATCCGGGGGGAGCCTTGAGCTTGATCACGGGCTCGTACACGCTGAAGACGCGGTCGTCCTTCTTCTTCTTGTCTCCTTGCCCCGCATCGACGGTGACCGTGTGGTGGAAGCTCTTCAGGCCTTTGAGCTGGTCAAAGCTCAAGGCCTTCTTCGGCGTGTTTCCTCCGTGACGCATCTTGGCAGTGGAAGGCCAGGTTTGCGGATGCTTCGGCGTCGTGGTGATCATGAAGCCCGCCGTGGGCGCCGATCCCGTCTTGTTCATCTCGGTGAAGTGGTAGGTGTACTTGATCGTCCTGCTGTTCTCCGGAATGGTTCCGATGACCACGGCGATGAACCGGCTCTCACCTTGTGGTCGTCCATTACGCGTCCACACCTGGTGGAAGGAGGCGCCGGAGCAGGCGGCGAAACGGGACTTGATAACAAAAGGTCTGTCCTTGAGACCTTTGACGCATTCCGTCAGGGACATTGTCCGTGACGGGCCGGGGTAGACGATCCCGCCCGGCGGGGCCAGCGAATGGACGTCCCTCTCAGGCCGGGCCAGCGGTGGGGTGGCGGACGGTTCCTTGAGCAGTCCGCCGAGTGTCCGTGCCGGGCCAACGGTCTCCCGCGCCAGCCCCCGCACTCCGGAGCCGCTCTCGGCGGACACCTTCCGCAGCTGCTCCTGTGCCCCGGGAGACAGAAGCTCCCTGAACGAGGGAACCGCTGTGCCAACGGGCACGATGAACGACTCAACCGACCTACCGGCGCCCGGTGCCGCGCCCGCATGAGTCGCCGAGACCGGTAACAGGACCACCGCTGTTGCCACCGCGAGACTCCGCGTTCTTCTTCTTGCACGCATGTGTGCCCTCCCTGGTGATGATTCATCTGTTCGGATGCACGTCGGGGACGCTATCGAGCGAGGCGTACTCCGGCCTCCGCTGCCGTACTCACCCAGGACCAGGCACCTACTCATCCGGTTCCAGCCACCTGTGTACGAGCTGCCTCATCCCGGACGGTCTGCTCATCTCATGACAGCGGGGAATCCGGTCCGCCCCGCCCACGCAGGGGTAGGTCCAGGACGTCGTGCTGCCATCACTTGGCGAAGTCCGTTCTGTGGGTCGGCCGGCTGGCAGAGTTCGGCGCCGGTCCTCTGGACGACGACACCACCGGGACAGTGGTTGTCCGATCGGCGACTTGGAGACGGGTATTCGCCGGGTTTCCTCCCGGGGAGTGCCGCGGACGCCGGGCCCGGTAGGCTCGACCCGCGAAACGCAGGTGAATGTAAACAGCATGATCACGATGCACACCCCAGGTCACGAAGTGTCCGCCCCGCCCACGCGGGGGTCGTTCGGGCGCGGCGACCGTGACCGACATGGCCGCAGTGTCCGCCCCACCCACGCGGGGGTCGTTCGTCACGATCTTCCGGCCAGCACCGACCAGCCAGTCGTCCCTGCCCGCACGGGGCGAGACGGCATCGACCTCCTGGTGCTGGAACCCTCCGCCGGAGAGACGCCAGCCGACTGCGATAGCAGCGAACGCACTGCTGCCCCGTCTCTGCTCCTCTGTCTAAGGAACTGACAGCACAGTGACCATCCAGATGGATACGGTGTCACCGGCTCCGGAGACACTCACACCGGCACAGACACCTGGGAGAGGGTTCTGAAGCAGGTAAAGCAAAACAGCATGATCACGCGACAACACCCCAGGTCAGGAAGTGTCGTCCCCGCCCGCGCGGGGGTTGTTCCCCCGATCCGGCTCCGCCGGATCCGCTCTCTACGTCGTCCCCGCCCGCGCGGGGGTTGTTCTTGGGAGTCACTTCTTTTCGGTGATGGCGGCGCGTCGTCCCCGCCCGCGCGGGGGTTGTTCGCGGAATGGGAGGGTTGGCTCGGTGGAAGCGCTGTATGTTCTGGCTGGCGACTGAGTTGCCACCGGGCTCTTCCCGGAAGAGCGGAAGATCGCCACACTGGGGTGATGTCTATACAGCCCAGGGATGTTTCCGTGGTGACGACCGATACCGACGGTGCCGCACAGGGACGTCCCGTTCTCCAGAGCTGGCTGGTCTGGAGCGGGACACATGGAGACGTCGCCAGTTGCATAGGCCAGCTGCAGGAGCAGGCAGCCTCAGGAGGCGCTGGATCCGTCCTGGGTACAAGAATCATGACGGAGACGAATACACACACAGCGGCACCCCGGGCCGTCGACCGAATCGAAACCGTGGTGAAGTACCAAATGTATGGAACCGCTGTCATATACGGGTAGAACGGTCACTCTCGCCCGAAGCCATCGTCCCCGCCCGCGCGGGGGTCGTTCCCAGGCCGCGTTGGGCGCGCGGCTGACCATGTCGTCGTCCCCGCCCGCGCGGGGTGGCTCCAGAACCTCGTGCTGCCGCCACTTGGCGAAGTCCGTTCCGTGGGTCGGCCCGCCGGCAGAGCTCGGCGCCGGCCCTCTAGACGACAACCCCACCGGAACAGTGGCTGTTGTCGGGCGACATGGGAATGTCAGTGGCCCGCGACATCGAGCGCGTCAGTGGCATCTTGCAGAAGGGACTCCTCGCGGCGACGCTCGTACCTCCGGAGGTAGTCCTCGAAAGCCGGCACGTTGGTGACGCTGCGGCCGACAAGCTCGTACCAGGACAGCCCTTGCGTGTTGCACAGCTGGCATAGATAGCCGCGGACGCACTTCCCGCATGAGGGGCCGCGGGATGGGCAGCAGGCGCTGTCATGGTCGATGTGAAAGGCGTTGTCCCCTTCCTGCCACTGCCGCTTGCAGATGTCGCAGCGGTGGTCACGGGACTCACGGAAATCTCGGACTGCCTCCATCGACGGGAACTTGAACCGCTTCATGAGCACGTAGTCCGGCTGACAAGTGGCGCAGTAGGTCGACCGTCCGCCAAGCTGGGGCGACGAGCGGCCGAACTCTGCGAGGAGCTTGACGTCCTTGCAAGCGGGGCACCGCTTCAGGCCGGCTTCCAGCAGCAAATTCGCCTCATCCTGGCTGATCCGCAGGGTGAACAGGGGCACCAGCTCGCGGCCTCGATCGTCCTGCTGGTAGTGGGCGTTGCACAGCCCCCTGCCGACCGTGGGCAGACCGCACGGTGCGTTGGATTCTTCCGGCCCGGGCCCGGTGCAAAACTCCGGCATGGTCCGCCGCCGCTGCCGGATCGGGCGCAGGTCCTTGCCGGCCGCGCGCTGCTGATTGTGAGCGTCGCAGAGCTTGTTGGAGCGCGTAGGCCGTTCACATGGCGGGTACAGGGAGGACCCTGGCGGGAACGCCATGCATGTCTTGCCGACCATGATGGGAGCGGGCGGCTGAGAGGTCTGGATGTCCGTCACGGCCGGAGGGTATAGGGCAGGTCTGACACCGCACCCGCTGCATGCATGGAACGACGGCTCCGTGACTGTCGGGCGCAGAGTAGATGTCAGTGCGGCGCAGGGTTTCGTAAGTGGCGCGTCGCAGGTCAACTGCTCCAGCGGGCCACGATGGCGTGATCGACGCGGAAGAGAACGTCGCACTCCGCGCAGTACGCACTGCCGAAGACATAGGTCAGCTTGCTCGCGACTTCGTGCTGACCATCGGCGAGAGCACGCGCGTGAAGCCGCTTGGCCATCCCTTCCAAGGAGGGGGGGTCTGCGGGCTGCAACTCCCTACGGTGCCCAGCAGCCTCGTTCATGTAGAAGCCGCCGGTCGTTGAGAAGTAGCCGTACTCGCCGAACACCACGAAGTTCTCGGCCTCGCACACAGGGCAGGGAACCTCGAACTCCTCACCGCTGAGACCGTGGAGTTCCTCCCCCCACACCTCGACTCCCTCGAAAGCCAGCAGGGCTTCCAGCAGTTCCACATAGCGATCTGGACTGCCGGTCAGCGACGGATGGCGCAGTGCCCGCTCCACCAGCTCGATCAGCTCAGCGATCTCGGCAGCGTAGGCATCTTTTGGATCAGGCGTCCCGTAGGGCCGGTCGGTGCTGGCAACGATGGAAGCGGCCAAGAGCAAGGGCATGGTTCGGTCTGTAGCCGTCAACTGGCGCGCCTTCTTGGCGAGCGCGGGCAGGGCGACGTAGCTCGCGGGGTAGACCGTTCCTTGGTGGCACAGGCGGGACCAGAGCTCGTTCCACGCGGGACTCTCCGGATCGGGCCCGGCTGCCTTGAGGAGGCCGGGCACGTCTTCGGCGGTGCCGTAGGCATGGGTGAGCTGAGACCAGTCCGTCATAGGGCTGATCAAAGCAGACGCTTCCAGCATCAAAGACTGCACCCTGGTGTCGGGCGACGGGAGAGAGTCAGTGGTCGGCGGCGTGGCGTGTGGCAGCTCTGGGGCCTCTCTGGATCTTCGTGCTGTGGTGAACGCGGTGCTGGACGTACAGTGACGCGCGGGGCCCTGCGGTGAGGGCCGCGTGGGGAACAGGCAGGCTCTGCATGATGCGGAAACCGGACCGGACCGCCTGGTGGGAGCAGCTGCCGGCGGGGATCCGCGACCAGATCGACGGGTACGTCCTTCAGGACGCCATGCTCGCGGCGATCCGTGTCGTCGTCGATGTCGGCCTGGTCCGTGATGATGTGGGGGTCGGTACTGCTCAGCTCATCGTCGGCGACCGCTACGCCCACTACGGCGACAGGATCGCCCGTGCCCCGCACAGTCCGCTAGACCTGGAGTCCTTGGCCTACCGTGCTGGCGGCGCCGCTGGCCGCATCGTGGCGATCGAGGCGATCTGGGACGGCGACACCGTCCACGACTGGTTTGTGAGACTGCTGGCCATCACCGCCGAACCTGCGGAAGACCATCTGCTGGCCACCATCTACGCGAGCACGGCCAAGCGGTACCTAGGCGAGGACGAGGACGGTAGCCCACGTCATCCGGCGGCGACTGCCGCTGAAAGGGCTGGTAGCGGTCTGGCCGCCCACCTTTCGGTTCCCTTCCATTTCGCGAGTCCGGACACTCCGGACAGGGACTGATCGAGGCCGACCCACCTTCGTCCCACCCGTCCGCCCCATCTCTTCCTCCTGCATAGAGAAACCGGCGGCACGGGGCCATCCGGATCGATACGGTGCTACCAGATCCCGGCGACGCCAGCACCGGAGCAGGCACCTGGAGTGGGTCCTGAAGCATGTAAAGCAAAACAGCATGATCACGTGACAACACCCCAGGTCACGAAGTGTCCGCCCCGCCCGCGCGGGGGTCGTTCCTCCCGGGAGAACTGCTCCAGCATGTGGTTGGGGTCCGCCCCGCCCGCGCGGGGGTCGTTCGACCAGCAAGTTCGCGAGTGCGGGTGCGGCGGCGTCCGCCCCGCCCGCGCGGGGGTCGTTCGGCGTCCGCGACGCCAGCACGATCACCGCGAGCGTCCGCCCCGCCCGCGCGGGGGTCGTTCGGCGTTCATCCGCTGTGAGGGCCGGGGCTTTGCGTCCGCCCCGCCCGCGCGGGGGTCGTTCGGCCGACGGCACCAAGGAGGCCGACAGCTCCAAGTCCGCCCCGCCCGCGCGGGGGTAGTTCTTGTCGACACTCCCTCGCCGCATACCTGCCGGGGTCCGCCCCGCCCGCGCGGGGGTCGTTCCAGCCGGCCGTAGTAGTCGGGCTCCAGTTCGGTGTCCGCCCCGCCCGCGCGGGGGTAGTTCCTGTAGTGAGGGAGACAGACGGACTGACACAGAGTCCGCCCCGCCCGCGCGGGGGTAGCTCGCCCCATCTACGTCCATTGGTCGGGCGGTACCTGTCCGCCCCGCCCGCGCGGAGGTAGCTCGGATCCCATCAGGATCTGGACGCACGCTGCCGCGTCCGCCCCGCCTGCGCGGGGGTAGCTCTCTCGTGCCGGGGTGCTCGTACGGGGTTAAAGCGTCCGCCCCGCCTGCGCGGGGGTAGCTCTCTCGTGCCGGGGTGCTCGTACGGGGTTAAAGCGTCCGCCCCGCCTGCGCGGGGGTAGCTCGCGGCACTGTGCCCGTGCGCACCCCAAGGCGCGGTCCGCCCCGCCTGCGCGGGGGTAGCTCCTCGGGGAGGCCCCAGATGCCTCCCGCCGCCGCGTCCGCCCCGCCTGCGCGGGGGTAGCTCGCAGAGCGCCGATGGCCTCCGGCTGAGCATTCAGTCCGCCCCGCCTGCGCGGGGGTAGCTCTACGAGTGCACGAGCTCGGCTGGCTGGTCGTCGGTCCGCCCCGCCCGCGCGGGGGTAGTTCTCGACGCACACCTCATGGATCTCGCCGAGCTGCGTCCGCCCCGCCCGCGCGGGGGTAGTTCGTAGCCGCGGGGCCGGTCGCTGATGATGAGGCCGTCCGCCCCGCCCGCGCGGGGGTAGTTCCCGCGATCCGATGTCGGCACCCAGGATGCTGAGGTCCGCCCCGCCCGCGCGGGGGTAGTTCGGCACTCATCCGCCGACTCCGGTGACCTGACCTGTCCGCCCCGCCCGCGCGGGGGTAGCTCTCGAGTAGACCAGGGGACCGGAAATGCTTGGCAGTCCGCCCTGCCCGCCTGCGGGGGTCGTTCGCGCTGGGATTCGATCAAGACTGGAGTTGTCCGGTCCGCCCGCGCAGGGGTCGTCTTCGGACATGCCCCCGCGGCGCCGGAGCGGTCAAGTCGTCCCCGTCTCTGTGGGCTGTCCAATGGGCTGTGCGGCTTGTTGCGTTGGGTGTTGATGGGCTCTGAGCTGTGGTGATGTGAGTGGTTGGGGGCGTTGTCAGTGGTGGGGCGTACAGTGCCCGGCATCTGTCGGAGCGGTGCGCGAGGGGGTTTGGTCCGGGTGGATGCCGAGGTTTCGGTTGTTGGTCTGATGGGGTCGATGGGGCTGGCGCCGGAGGTGGTTGGGCGGTTGTCGGTGTTGTGGGGGAAGTCGGCGGCGCGTAATGGGGGGCGGACGCATCTGTTATTGGGGCATCTGTTGGATACGGCGGCGGTTGCTGAGGTGATGTGGGGGGAGTATTTGGCTCCGTCGTTGCGGCGTCGGCTGGATGAGGTGAGTGGGGGGCGTGGTCGTGAGTGGTTTATGTGGGTTTGTGGGATTCATGATTGCGGGAAGGCGACTCCGGCTTTTCAGTCGCTGGATTCGGTGGAGGCGGGTCCGGTTGTTGCGGCGGGGTTGACGTGGGGTCGTTGGCCGAAGTCGAAGCGGTGGCGGCACGATGTGGCGGGTGGGGCGTTGCTGGCGCCGTTGTTGCGTGAGGCGTGGGGGCGTGAGGCGGCTGGGTGGGTGTGGCCGTTGGTTGCTGGGCATCATGGGGCGTTTCCGTCGGCGGGGAGTCTGAAGGCGCCGGTGGAGCTTCAGGGGCGTGGTGAGGGGTGGTTGGGGGTTCAGCGGAGTTTGGTGGATGTTTTTACTCGTGCGGTGGGTTTTGAGGGTTTGGGTGCGGTGTGTCCGGTGGGTGGGTTGCGGAGGGCGGAGCAGTTGGCGTTGTCGGGTTTGGTGGTGATGGCGGACTGGATTGCGAGTGACAGTTCGTGTTTTGAGGGGTTGGGGGAGATTGGGGAGGTGTCGTTGGCGGGTGCGCGGCGGCGGGCGGTGGCGGGGTGGTCGAAGTTGGGGCTTCGGGGTGGTTGGGGTGTTTTGGGGGTTCCCGGGTCGGCTGTGGATCCTCTGGTGCGTTTTGGTGTGGTTCCCCGGGCGTCTCAGGTGGATTTGGTGGAGCGGGTGTGGGGGATGCCGGTTCCGGGGCTGGTGGTGGTTGAGGCGCCGATGGGGGAGGGGAAGACGAAGGGGGCGTTGGCGGTCGCGGAGGTGTTGGCGGCGCGTTTTGGGTTGGATGGTGTGTTTGTGGCGATGCCGACTCAGGCGACGAGTGATCCTATGTTTGCGCAGGTGGTGTCGTGGGTTGAGTCGTTTGATCCAGTTTTGGTTGATCAGGTGGCGTTGTTGCATGGTAAGCGGCGTTTCAACGCGCAGTGGCGGAAGTTGTGGGAGGGGTACGCCGGTGCGGGTGGGCAGGAGTGTGCTGCGGGGGATGAGTACGGGGCGGTGGATGAGGATGACGAGTTCGGGTGGGAGGCGGATTCGTGTGGGGCGGCGGAGCGGGAGGGGCCTGTCCGGTGGTTTCTGGAGAGTAGGCGCGGGTTGCTGACGGGTTTCGCGGTGGGGACGGTTGATCACCTGTTGTACGCGGCGACGCGGACGCGTCATGTGATGCTGCGGTTCGCCGGTCTTGCGGGCAAGGTCGTGATCGTGGACGAGGTGCATGCCGCGGATGTGTATATGCGGCAGTTCCTTGTCGAGGCGCTGCGGTGGCTGGGGCAGGCGGGGGTTCCGGTGGTGCTGTTGTCGGCGACGCTGCCGCCGGTGGTGCGGCAGACGCTGGTGGACGCCTACCTGTCGGGGGTGACGGGACGGGTGGATGGGGTGGAGGTGGTGCCCGAGCCGGCGGGGTATCCGTCGGTGACGTCGGCGTACGCGATGGACGGACGTGTGGTGGTGGAGAGTTCGACGGAGGCGGTGCCGTCGTGGCGTGCGTCGGTGCGGGTGGGGGTGGAGTGGCTGCCGGATGTGTCCGTGGAGGGTGTGGCGGTGGCGGACGCTGTGCGGGAGGCGGTGGCGGACGGCGGGGTGGCGCTGGTGGTGGTGAATCAGGTGGACCGGGCGCAGAGCGTCTACAAGGCGCTGGTCGCGGGCGGCTTTGACGGGGAGCTGGTCCTGCTGCACGGACGGCTGTGTGCGGCGGACCGTGCCGAGCGGACGGAGCGGTGTCTGCGGCTGATGGGTCCGGAGGCGGGGGCGGAGCGGCCTGGGCGGATGGTGGTGGTGGCGACGCAGCTCGCTGAGCAGTCGTTCGATGTCGATGCTGATGTGCTCGTCACGGATCTGGCGCCGGCTGATCTGCTGCTGCAGCGGGTGGGGCGGTTGCACCGGCACGAGGGGACGAGGCGGCCTGCTGGGCTGGCGGTGCCGCGGGTGCTGGTGACGGGCGTTGCGGGCGGTGGATCAGGGCTGCCGGTGTTCCTGCCGGCGTCAAAGGCGATTTATGGGGAGTGGGCGTTGTTGCGGGCGGCGGCTCTGGTGGCCGAGGCGGCGGGCGCGCTCCCTCCGGTCCCGGATGCGGATGCCGGTGAGGACGGAGGGCCGGGCAGCGGACCGGGATGGAGTATCCCGGAGCAGGTGCCCGGTGTGGTGGCGCGGGCCTATGGCGAGTCCGGGGTGTGCCCGGCGCCGTGGGATGTCCGTGAGCGGGCCGCCGAACAGGTATGGCTGGAGAAGCAGGCAAAGCGGGCGGCGAAGGCTCAAGACTTTGTGCTGACGCGGCCGCGTGAGTGGGCGTCGGAGACGCTGGCGGGTCTGCACTACGGAGGGGCGCACGGTGTGCGGGGCGAGGAGGAACTCGACGCCCTGGTCCGCGACGGTGAGCGTTCGGTGGAGGTGGTGGTCGTCCGTCGGGTGCGGGGCGGGTACGCGGCGCTCGGCGGGGGCCGGCTCGGGGCCCATGGTGAGGTGGGGGAAGCGGAGGTGCTGGAGCGGGTGCTGGGCGGGCTGGTGAGGCTGCCGTTGAAGTTGACCGAGGTGGCGGAGGAGGAGTTGCGGGCGCTGCCGGGGTGGGCGGTGGATCCGTGGCTTCGGTATGCGAGGGCGCTGGTGCTGGAGGAGGACGGCTGGGCCGTGCTGGGGCCGTTCCGGGTGGGGTACGACGAGGTGCTGGGTCTGGTTGTGGAGGAGATGCAGACCCCCGCGGTGGCGGGGACGACGTCCACAAGCAGACAGGAACACCCCTGCTGCGCAGGGAGACCGGAGGCGGTTGGCGACCGTACCGGGTTCAGTTGGCGGCAGCGGGTCTGACGGAGCGGGGTCACCCGATTGGGTGCACTGTCTCTGATTCGGATGCAACACCACAAGCAGACATTGAAAACTTCGATGGACAGCGGGCGCCTTCGGGGCCGCCCGGCGTCCGCCGGCGCTCGACGGCACAGGGAGAGAAGTACAGCGGTGAATGGTGATCTTGTGCGGGATGGCTGGTTACCCGCCATTGGTGTGGATGGCGGCCGGTCCGCCGAAGGGATTCTGAGTGTGCTGACGCGGGCGCATCTGATCCGGCGGCTCGAGCTGCCGGACCCGATGATGCTGCCCGCGGTGCTGCGGCAGGTCCTGCTGCCGGTGGTACTGGACGCGCTCGGTGCGCCGCGGACTCCGGGGCAGTGGGCGGAGCGGTTCGAGCGGGGTGGTTTCACGCCGGAGGAGACCGGCCGGCTGGAGGACTATCTGGGGCCGCGGTTCGGTGACCGGTTCCGGCTCTTCGACGAGGCCCGGCCGTTCGCCCAGGTCGCGGGTCTGGAGGCGGTCAGCGGGGAGACGAAGTCGTCGGTTGTGCTGGTGCCGTCGATCGCCTCGGGGAACAATGTGCCGCTGTTCAGCTCTTTCAGTGAGGCGGACGAGCTGGACCTGACGCCCGCGCAGGCAATGCTGTGGCTGTTGCATGTCCAGTGCTGGGACACGGCGGCGATCAAGACGGGTGCCGCCGGGGATCCGGCGGTCGTGAAGGGGAAGACCACAGGCAATCCGACCGGGCCGCTGGGGCAGCTTGGTGTGATCGTGCCGGCCGGCCGGACTCTGTACGAGACGCTGCTGCTGAATCTGCCGATCATGCCGGACGGCCTGGGCCCGGGCGACCGGCCGCAGTGGGCCTGGGACGAGCGCCGGGCGCCAGCGGCGGGGGAGGATCCGTCCACCGCGCGGTGGTCTTCACGTCCGGTGTCAGGGCTGCTGGACCTGATGACGTTCCAGTCCCGCCGGGTCCGGCTGATCCCGGAGGAAACCGGTGACGGGCCCCGGGTTCGGCGGGTCGTGCTCTGCGCGGGGGACCGTCTGGAGAGCACCCCGCAGGAGGAAGTGCACACCGCGTGGAACCACGCGGCCAAGCCGAAGGCCGGGCAGCCGGCGCAGCGCCCTCGCCGTCACGTGTCGGGTAAGGCTGCATGGCAGGGCCTGGCTGCACTGCTCGCCCTGGATCTGCCCGCCGACGGCAACGGCCCGACCACCTCCGCGCTGCTGCGGCAGGCCGGTGACCTGAGCGCCGAGGACTATCTCGCGGCGGACTACCCCCTCGGTGTGGAGATCTGCGCGCTGGAGTACGGCAACCAGAGCGCGGTCGTCGAGAACGCCATCGCGGACAGTCTTCCGCTGCCGGTCACCGCGCTCGTCGCCGGGAACCCGGACGTGCGGGAGGCCGTCCTGGGCTGCGCTGCCCAGGCCGACCAGGCCGGCCGAGCTCTGGACCGCTTTCACGCGGATCTGCGGCGGGCGGCGGGCGGTGATCCGCTGCCCCGGGACAAGGGGGAGCGGCCGTCGCTGCGGTTTCTGCATGCGGTGGACGGGCGGATGCGGCGTCTGCTGGCCGGGCTGCGCACCGTCGGTGAGGACTGGGATCTGCTGGAACGCGGGCGGGAGGCGTGGGAGCTGACCTTGTGGCAGGAGGCCGGCCGTGAGACGGGGCAGCTCCTGGCCGCTGTGCCGCCCCGGGCGGTCGTGGGGCGGGTGACCCGGGAGAACAACAAGGAGACCGTTCACCGCAGCGGCCGGGCCGAGATGTGGTTGTGGAAGACGCTGCGGGAGGCGCTGCCCCGTGCGGCGGACGCACACGGTGACGGCAGGGGTGAGGCGGCGTGACCACAACGGGCAGCGGATCCGTCCGCCGGCTGCGGCCGTATTTCTGGGAGACGTTTTCTCCCGGGCAGCCGTACGCGGCCAGGGATATCGCCGCGCTGAGGGCGGGCGTGGGCAGGGAACCGGGAGCCGTGCGGGGGATGCGGCGTCTGTATCGAGCGCAGGTCTTTGATGAGGACCGGGCGGCCGGGCAGGAATCTGCGGGCCTGGCTGCTGAGCACGTCGCGCTGACCCTGTTCGGTGTGCACCAGCAGGGCCGGCCGCGGAGCGTTCACCGGGCGGGGGCCGGCTTGGGTGCTGCCTGCCGGGTGTTGCGCGGCTGTGGGCAGGTCAGCCCGATTGCTGTCGATCGGCGTATGGAAGCCCTGGCGGGTTCACTCAGTTCCGAGGAGCTCGCTCACCATTTGCGGCCGCTGGTGCAGTTGCTGCGCGGTGCCGGTATCGGGCTGGACTACACCCGTCTTCTGTTCGACGTGCGGGCGTGGCAGCAGACGGAGGCGGAGCAGAACCGGCGGGTGCGGGCCTGGGGTTTGCAGTACAGGGACCTGGCCCGGACGGATCCCGGTGCCCCGGGGCCGCATCTCGGGGCTTCCGGGGAGGAGTGTTCCTACTGGGAGCGGTATACGCCCGGGGCATCCCGCGCGGCCGCCGAGCTCGCGGCACTGCGGGCCGGGGCGGACCGGGAGGCGGGGACAGTTCCCGCGATGTGGAATCTGTACCGGGCGGAGGTGAGCCCCTATGAGCAGAGCACCGGTGCGCTCGGGAGCCGGCTGGTCGCCGAGCACATGGTGCTGGTCCTCTTCGGTCTGCATCAGCACGGCCGGCGGAAGGTGATGCATCTGCCGGGAATGGGGCTGGGTACCGCGTGTGGGCGGCTGCGGGATTCGGGGCGGGGGAGTGCGGAAGGCCTGGAGCGGCGCTTCGGCAATGTTCTGACCGCCGTGGACGGCCATGAGCTGGGACGCCATGTGCGTGGCCTCGTGTCTCTCCTGCGCGTGGTGGATCAGCCTCTCGACTACAGCCTCCTCGAGAGGGACCTGCTGAACTGGGATGTTCCCGGTAAGCAGGCGGCGATCCGCAGCCGGTGGGACCGGACATTCCACTTCACCGGTTCTCCCTCACGCTGAGCCTTGCCTCCACCGCTGCGCGGAGCACGCCGCGGGCGCCGGGGTGTCCCCTGCCGGGCAGCCTGGTCGTGGCGATCCGGCCGGCGCGCCCATCCGGCTGCACCTCGGGCCGTTCGGGAGCGCCCGCTCCCCGGAAGGCCCCGTGCAGCCGCACCACCACCATCGTCGAATTACCAGGTCACAGCATCTCGTTGAAGGAGTTCATCATGAGCACACCCACACTGTTCGTCGAGGTTCACATTCTGCAGAGCCTCCCGCCTTCCAACATCAACCGGGATGATTCGGGCACTCCGAAGCAGGCCCTGTACGGGGGCGCGCGCCGGGCCAGGGTTTCCTCCCAGGCGTGGAAGCGCGCCACGCGTATGCACTTCGCGGCCGGATTCCCCGAGGCTGACCGGGCCACCCGCACGAAGCGGATCGGCAGCCTGCTCACCGGGCGGCTCACCCAACCCGCCGCCGAGGGCGGCGCCGGCCTTGCCCAGGACCAGGCTGACCGCCTGGCCGGCGCTCTGCTGGCTCCGCTGGGCATCACCCAGTCCGCCACCAAGGCGAACCAGTCCGCGTACCTGCTGTTCTTCGGCAAGCGACAGCTCGATGACCTCATCGCGCTCCTGGAGGGGCGGGCCGCCGGACTGGCCGCGCTGCCGGACAAGG
Source organism: Streptomyces sp. CAU 1734 (assembly GCF_039888735.1). Classification (NCBI taxonomy): domain Bacteria; kingdom Bacillati; phylum Actinomycetota; class Actinomycetes; order Kitasatosporales; family Streptomycetaceae; genus Streptomyces; species Streptomyces sp. CAU 1734. The sequence continues at coordinate 64,372 of NZ_JBDQQP010000019.1, read as the reverse complement.
AACTCAAGGAGGAGATCGGCAAGCTCGCTGTCGTCCAGACGCTCTCCAGCGGGCACCCCGCGGAAGTGGCCCTGTTCGGCCGTATGGTCGCCGACCTGCCCGCCCTCAACGTGGACGCCGCGGTACAGGTCGCCCATGCCCTCTCCACCCATGCCGTGCGCACCGAGTTCGACTACTACACGGCGGTCGACGACGAGAACACCGAGGACTCCGGCGCGGGCATGATCGGCACCGTGGAGTTCAACTCGTCCACGCTCTACCGGTACGCCGTACTCGGCGTCCACCAGCTGCGCGACAACCTCACCGCCCCCGACGCGACCCTGGACACCGCGGTCCGCTTCGTGGACTCCTTCACCCGGTCCATGCCCACCGGGCACCAGAACACCTTCGCGCACCGCACCCTCCCCCAACTGGTGCTCGTGACCCTGCGCACCGACCAGCCGGTCAACCTCGTATCCGCCTTCGAGCAGCCCGTCACCGGAGCGAGCGGCCTCGCCGCGGAGTCGGCGGTCAAGCTGGCGGCCGAGCTGGACACCATCGGCACCTCCTGGGGATCCGTACCTGCCCGGACCCTCTCCACCCACGCCCTCCAGGGCGACAAGCTCACCGAGGCCTTCGGCCTCTCCGTCCCGTTCCCCGCCCTCCTCGACTCCCTGCGCGGAATCCTCGACAGCTGGCTGGCCAACGGCCGCATCCCGGCCGGCAATCCGGCACCCGGCGACGTACCGCCGGCACGGGACGGCGCGGCACACACCACGACCGCGGCGCAGGACTCCTGATGACGGAATCGGCCGTCCTCGTCCTCCGGCTGGCCGGACCCCTGCAGTCCTGGGGCCGGCCCTCCCGGTACAACCAGCGCGAGACCCACCACCAGCCCACCAAGTCCGGCGTCCTCGGACTGCTCGCCGCAGCCGAAGGACGTCCCCGCGAGGCGCCCATCGGCGACCTCCTCGGCCTGCTTCTCGGTGTCCGCACCGACCAGCCCGGCAGCATGCTGCGCGACTACCACACCGTCAGCGACCACCGCGGCCTGCCGATGCCCTCCAGCCAGGTCAACGCCAAGGGCATCCAGAAGAAGACCAGCCCGGCCAAGCACACAGGCGTCACCAAGCGCTACTACCTCCAGGACGCCGTTTTCACCGCAGCCCTCCGCGGACCCGCCCCGCTCCTGGAAGCCCTCGAACACGCAGTCCGCAATCCGGCGTTCCCGCTCGCCCTGGGACGCCGCTCCTGCCCGCCGGCCGGACGCATCAGCATGGGCCTGTACCCCGACAGCACGCTGGCGGACGTGCTGAGCGGCGTTCCCTGGCAGGCAGCGGCCCATCACCGGAACCGGACCCGGAGCGCGCGCGTGACCCTGGCAGCCACCATCGAGGACCCCGACGGCGAACACAGAATCGACGACACCCCCGACACCTACAACCTGCGCACCGGAACGATCTTCAGCACACGCACCGTGAGCCACACCTCGATCACCATCCCCACCGGGCACGACTCACCCGCAACCCAGTCCAACACCGACCCGGCCTCCGGCCACGACCCCTTCGCCCTTCTGGGCTGGTGACCACATGCCCTACCTGTCGAAAATCGCCCTCAACCCACAGCGCCGGAACGCCATCACCTTCCTGGCCAACCCCCACCGCCTCCACGCCACCATCCTGGCCGGCCTCGCCGTCCAGCCCGTCACAGAACGCGTCCTGTGGCGTCTGGAGAACGACAACCCGCACCGCGCCGAGCTCCTCGTCCTCACCGACAGCCGCCCCTCCTGGAACCACATCGTCGAGCAGGCAGGATGGCCCGGCGCCGACAACAGCGCACCCCTCATCGCTGATTACACCCCCCTGCTGAACAAGATCACCCCCGGACGGACGTTCGCCTTCCGCCTGACCGCCAACCCCGTCCAGTCCCTGCGGAAACCCGCGAAACCCAGCCCCGAACAGGCCAGCCAGCCCGCCGAACAGGACGCCGAACCAGGCACCGCCCCAGAACGGAACATCCGCGGCCTCCGCGTGCCCCACCGCACCGCCCAGCACCAGCTCCACTGGCTCCTCGACCGCACCGAACGCCACGGCTTCACCATCCCTCCCACAGAGGAACCCACACCGCCACCATCACTCGGCCTCGGCCGGCCCGGCCCTCCCGCACCCGCCGTGTCCCTCACCGCCCGCGACATCCTGCGCTTCAGCAAGCGCCCGAACGGCCCCCGGCTCACCCTGTCCACCGCCACCTTCCAGGGCCGCCTGCGCGTCACCGACCCCGACCTCCTGCGCCGCACACTCCTCAACGGCATCGGCCCGGCCAAAGCCTACGGCCAGGGACTTCTCACCCTCGCACCCCTCACCCAGGAAACCGCCCATGCCTGAACCACGGTGAAAAGCCCGCCCCCAGGACGTGCACCGGCTGGAAGACCGCATCTCCAGCATCTACGCCGACCGCTGCCACATCGACCGCGACGACAACGCCATCGTCCCGGTCAACAACCACACGTCGTCCACATCCCCGCCAGCTACCTCGCCGTACTCCTCATCGGCCCCGGAACCCGTATCACCCACGCCGCCGTCACCCTGCTCGCCGACTCCGGCACCACCCTGTGCCTTCGCCTGCAGTCGGCGGGCAAGGGCCGAGACATGCCGTACGGCAGGCGGTGACAAGCCACCATGGACCTGTATCGCACGCCGGCCCCAGGAGAACCAGCCCGCAATTCCGTGCTCATCAGCGGCTCAAAAAGGAGCACCCTCAACTTGCCGCCGGCTCGCGGCTGGGTCGGCCCGCTCGGTGTCTGGCGCGCCAACGACCATCAGGAGATGACGAGGGCCAGGAGCACCGGATCGCTGTCGACCGCATGAAGGAGAGAACCCCATGACGAGTAAGCCCCCCGGTGCCGCCGGTCCACACGCCGGGTACGACAACCTGCCCGTCCTGCACGGCACCGACACTCGCCTGCCGCTGCTGCACCCGTACGCTGTCGTGACCGTCGGCCGCTACGTCACACCGGGCGGAGGACGGCTCACCGTACGGGAATCCCGCGTGCATCTCCAGATCACGCTCGACCACCTCGGTTGCCCGGCCCAGCTCACCGAAGAGAAGAATGCCCTCTTCAAGCGGCTCGGTCTGGCCGCAGAGGGGCACTGCCTGCACGCCGGCTGCCGCCACCCCGCCGCCGACACACAGGCGGTACTGCGCTCCTTCCAACTGCGCACCGGCAGCATCGACCTCACCACCTTCGTCCGGGCCGCACTCGCCATCGAACTCGGCGATAGCCGCCCCACAAACCTGCTCCTGCAGGCCACGGAAGCGTTGATCGGCCCCGTACGCCGGAAAGACCCACAGACCGAGGAAGGAGAGCCCAGCAACCGTTAGGCCTGTGAGACCAACGAACCTGAGCCTCCCCACCCGCGCGGGGCGTTCCCGGCATGCGGTCCAGCAGCTCCTCGTCTGCTGATGCGCCCCGTCCACGCGGGGACGCTGGACGGTTCCGAGAGCCCGTTCTCTCCGAGCCTGGCCGGTGAGGGATGATCTCGAGCATGACCGAACCGGAACCCGACCTGCTCTCACGGCTGTGGAAAGAGCACCTGCGCACGCCATTCCCACCCCACATCCGCGGCCGGGAGTTCACCCACGACGGCATGCTGTTTGACATGGTGCTGCTGGACGCGGATATCGCCGGCTGTGTCTCCTCGACGCTGTCGGGGCCCCTTGACGAGCAGCGCCAGAGAACCCTGCTCGTCTGTCTCGCTGCCGTCGAGGCGGTCCTGCCGTCGATCGATGACGAGGACGGCGCGATCGAGTACTACGAGCGCTTGCGGCACATGGCCGCACTGGCCGTCAAAGCCGGGAGCATCTCCAAAGCCCCGTAACACCGGGCGGCGCGGGAAGTGCATCAGCCAACGCCGCACCTCCGCTGAAAGAGCACATCATGGCCGCCCGCGCGGGGATAGCCCTCGCTTATGGATGTTCGGATGTCCCCGCGCCCACAGGGCGGGACGGATACAACTTGCTGATCTTCAAAGCCCATCGAAGAGGCGCTGGCCCGGCCAGCCCGATGGAGATGGCCCTGCTGCCTGTCTCTACTTCTCCGTAATACGGGAACCGGCGACACAGTGGCCATTCGGATGGGGATACCGCGTGCTACCGAACCCGGTGACATCCCTGCACAAACACGGGGGCACGGACATCGCCATGCGGGATCTGCAGGTGGTGTGGAGCCAGGTGATACAGGCCGCCGCCCGCCAGCCCGCGGTCTGACCGCCCGGATTCTCCGTCACTTCCTCCTCCCCGTCGCGGCTGCGGAGGGCAGTCGGACGATGGGCGGTCAGGCTCCGGCGGAGCCTTGCGCACCCGAGGGTTTTGGCCGCCTCGTCGGGGTTGCCGAGCGCATCGACCAAGAGCTGGGCCTGGTCGACACGAACTCCGGCAGCCCCAGGAACGAGACTGCCGCACCGCGACCATCGCCGGTGCCGTGGTCCGCTACTACGTCACAGGCGGCCTCGACCTGGTCGTCACCGCCGTCCGCATCCTCCACAGCCACTGACCGCACCCCCGGAGGCCCGGACCCGGCTTCGGAGCAGTGATCGGCGCGCTGGCCACCGAGCAGCCCGGCCGGTTCGCTCAGGTGTTCTCACCCGAAGGCTCTGGCGTTCAGTTCAGCCATCTGCCGGTGGTGGGCTTCGTCGGCGGTGCGGCCCCAGCGGCTGCTGTCGTAGTGGATGCCCGTTCCCGTGACGGGGTCGACCAAGTCGATGATGCAGGTGCCGTGCTCGAGGTCGCAGAGGCATGTGCACCGCTTGTGACTAACCTGCCAGCCCGCCCCGGTGGGACCGGTCGCCCAAGCGGAGGATGAAATCGGGATGGGGCGGACCGTCAGGCCGACATCGATGGTGAGCCCCTACCGGCCCGGCATCGCCCTGACGGACCTCCGTGCCCGCAGCGTCCTCGGTGGACAACCGCCTCTCGGGAAGTCCACCACCCAGGGCTAGCCGGGAGGCGGGGGCGGAGGAGGTGTGGTTGGCGGTGTCTCGGTCCCGTCCCCTGGTCTGGTCCGTCAGGTGGTTATAGGTGTTCTCCCCGGAAGCGGTCAGTACGAGTCGTCGAGCCGGTCAACGAGGAGTCGGAGCTCGCGCGCTCGGCGCCGGGACATGCCGTGGACGACGGCGTCCAGGAACTCCCGCGCCTCGAAGGGGTTTCCGCAGCATTCCCATATACCACAGCTGCCGTTCTCGTACTCGCTCCAGAGTTTGCGGTACGGCTGGCGCACGAACTCCTTCCACAGTCTCAGGGAATCAGCTGTGACGCCGGGCCACAGGAAGTTGCGGCTTCTCTCGACCCTGGCGACTTCGGCGCGGGCGGGCGCGGACAGGCCGGTGATGGTGACGCGATGGGTGAGCGGGTGCCGCTGCCACTGTTCGGCGCGGACACGTCCGGGCCGTCTACGCGGCATGGGCCTTTCTGGAGAATGTCATGGAGCAATCCTCGCAGAGACGGCCGCTCCACGGCATCTGGGTTACCGGGGTGCTGCTCGCTGGCTTCACTGCTGGGTCCTGCTGCGGTACTGCTTCGTTCTTATTGGGTCATTGCCGGGGGCATGCAGCGGGTCTCGGGGTAGTGGCCGTTGACGTTTGCCCAGGCCCGGGCACTGCTGACGACTCCGGTGACAAAGGCGGTCCTGCCGATCCAGATGCCGTAAGTGCTGCCGTTGGCCTTCACCGCCGGGGACCCGATCGGCAGCTGTCCCACGGACAGATGGGCAGGGCCGGCGAGCCGTTCGAGTACGGGCCGAACCTCCGACGGGCCGGTCCTGCCCTCCCGGCGCAGCTTCTCCAGCGCCTGTCCGACGTCAGCGGCCTTCCGGCGGCCCTGTTCCTCGTCCTGGGGACTCATCTCGCCTGGTAGCCGGGCGCGGCTGTTGTCGGCGTGGTTCGGCGGGGTGTCGGGCCCCGGCGTCTCCCGGCCGGCGGGACGGGGGCCCGGCTCCACGGACGCTTCGGCGCTGTCCCATTTGACCAACAACTCGTCCTGGGACACCCCACACCCGGTCAGAGCGAGCCCGGCGACCAAGACGGCGACGGTGAACTTCCGCGAAGACATGGGCCCATCCTCGCTCTCCGGTGCCGGCAGATCATGAGCACCGGTACTCATCTTCGTTCCGAGCCGCGCTGTGGACCGCACGGAGCCCGCCCCGCGCTTCCTGGTCAAGGGGGGCGACGGTTCCGTCTGCCGACGGGTGCTCTGCTGCGGTTCACTCCGCGTGGGCGGGGACAGCGTGCACGACCGGGCAGTGCGACCCCGCCTTCGCGGGAAGAGGCTGTCGGGCGTGGTGCAGCCCATCGACAACCGGTTCACCCCCGCAGGTGCGGGGAGTCCGCTGCCCGCCAGGTCGCCACCGCGGATGGGGGCCACCCGAGCGCGGGCGGGGCTGAGGTCAGGGCAGCGAGTTCAGCGGCCGGCGGGGTGCTGTACGTGTGTCCGGTTCAGGCCAGGGTCGCGGCGGCGGCTGGCGGGGGTGCCGGTTCCTGGCCGGGTCCGGTTCGGGCAGGCGGCTCACTCCGCCTCCGCCAGGACCTCGGTGCGCGCGGTTTCGGCGTCGGTTAGGAGCTTCGCGGCAGTCCCGGCCCCCCGGCCCTCACCCCGGCCCAACCTGGGCGCATTCGGGTCACGCCGGATCTCCAGCAGCACCAGCCGCTCCGAGACACTGCTGAGCTTGTGCTTTAACCTCCAGTGCTTCTCAGGGTCTGTTGGATGTACGGTGCCGTGATGACAGATGGGCTGTACCCACGACTTGCGGATGCGTTCCCAGCGCTTGCCGTCGAGATCGCTGAGCTGCTGCGTGCCGAGGGCGATTCGCTGGCTGAGGTGGTCGCCGACCTGCCCTATCACGGCCCGTGCACCTGTACCGCAACATGCATCAACCTGCTGACTGCGCCGTTCGGTTCGTCGGGTTCCACGATGATCCAACTCGAACGTGACGGCATGGATGTCATCTGGCTGAGCTTGGATCCATACCGGACGACCATCACCGACATTGAGGTGCTGGACGGCCGCGATCTCGGCCCAAGCGTTCAGCAATCCGGTTGACCATGTGTCTTTCGCTGTCCGCCGGACGTCCAAGGGGGCGTCGCCGCGGTGCGTGCCGTGCGGCACACGGAACGCCCGGGACGGTCGGCGGATCAGTCCCCGAGGGCGTAGAAGCGGATCGGCGAGTTGGGGGTGAGCCCGATCCGCCGGTACACCGGGGCGCCGGCGGCGGTCGCGTGCAGGACCGCCCGGGTCGATCCGGTCGCCCGGAACCCCTCGTGCAGGGCCCGGCGGGTGACCGCCTCGCCGTAGCCGCGGCGCTGCCACTGCGGGTCGGTGGCGACCAGCGCCACGAACAGCCGACCCTCCGCCTCCACCGCGGCGGCACAGGCCACCGGGACCCCCTCGCGCAGCGCCAGGTAGGAGTGGGCTGTGTCGGTCCACAGCACGGAGCCGAGGAGTCCCTCGTGGACGCTCTCGGCGGGGAGCCCGTAGGCACGGGCGTTGAGGTCCGCGTACGCCCGCAGGTGTTCCTTGGTGCGCACCCGGGCGAAGGTCAGGTCGTCGTGGATCGGCTCCGGCAGCGGCAGCACGTCACCGGCCATGCCCGCCCCGGAGAAGGCGTACCGCAGCCCCGCTCCCTCGGCCGCCGGCTCCAGCGCGGCGCGGGCCGCCTCGTCGAACATGTCCTCGAAGAGCCACAGGAAGCCCGGGCGTTCCTTGGCGCGCATGACCTCGGCGGCCTGTCCGAGCCGCCGTTCCAGGAGCGCCGCCCCGGTGCCGGGCCCGGTGAGGGCGACGCAGTTCCAGAAGGGGAACTGCGAGTCGGCCCAGCGCACCGCGAGGCCCGGCAGGTCGCGCACGTCCCCGCTCGCGTCCCGGTCGAGCACCACCCGACGCCAGACTGAAGCGAGCTGTTCCACCGATTCGACGGACTCCGCAGGAACGGTCACCGTGTACTTCTCCAAGTGTCGAGACGTGCGCCTGCTGCCGACCGGTCAACACCCCCGGTGCCCCGAAGGCCCGGGTCGGTGTCCAGGGCACCGGGCACCTCCACGTGCCCGGTGATGTGTTCGCGGTCCGGCGGATGTCGTACCGGACATAGATCCGCGCCGCCAGCCGGGCCGACGCGGCGTACATGGGGCCGGTGAACGACGAGGGCCGGTGCACCCACCCCTTGTACTCGATGCCCACACTGCGCTGGTTGTAGTCCCGGTTCCCCGCGGGTAGCCCACGTCCAGCTCCCGGATCATCTGTGTGACGTGCCCGTCCTTGCGGACGATGTAGTGCACGGCGGCCCCGTGCCCCGGGTCCTGAAACCGCCCGCACGGCACTGGCGAAGCCGCCCTGGTGACATGGATGACCCCCCGGTCGACCCGGTAGTCGCCGGGGCGGTCCGCCCCGGCGCCAGTTCGCCGAGGACGCCGCGACCCAGCGGGCCTCCGTGAAGTCGACCTCACCGGCCACCCGGGGCCGGGACACCCCCCGGGGCGCGCCACCACAGCCCCCTCCCGCCGTTCCGCCACTCGGCACCCATGGGATCGGGACGCCCGTCCGGAACGGTCGCGGAGTGACGCGGGAGTGTTCCCGGCTGATCCGGCGAGTGAGTCGAGGCAGAATGATTCCCCGCACCGGTGCCGCGCCCGCCCCGGCCATGGACGATGCCGACCGGAAGCCACCGCTGGCCCTGTCGGAAGGCCGCGGCCCGGCAACACCAGGGCCGGTGACCATCCCGATGCCGATACCTCCTGTGGTGCCGCCCGGCCGTATGAACCGGACCCGGCAGCCCGACCTCGAACTCCCCGGCACCATGCGTCTGCGCCCCTGGGCGGAGGCGGATAGCCGGCCCGGCGCCCGGCCCGCTTCCCGGTGCACGAGTCGAGCCAGTTCTTCCATGCCTTGTCGGCGTCGATGAGCGCCGACTGGAAGGCATAGGTGGAGACCTCCGCCCACCACGGGCAGGGCCGGGCCGGACCGATGCTCCCCGCCGGCCAGTCCGGGCAACTGCGGCCCGGTTTGATTCGGTTGAGATGCTTCTGGATCTCCGCTTTCCTCGGCACCCGCACCGTGACCCGCTTGCGCGCCTCGGCCTCGGTGAGACCGGTGTCGACCAGGGCCTGCACCTCGCCCCGCCACTGCCGGTGCGCGGCGACCTGCACCCCCAGGGCGTGATTGAACGCCCACCGCGCCGCCCCGGCGTGACGGGCCAGACCCTCCGCCTGGGCGGGGGTGGGATCCAGCGTCAAACGGAACGCACGGAGCACTTCCCTGCGCACGAAGACCACCACCCCTTCGGACGAGCCCCTGCACGGCCTGCCCCGCCGCCCGGGCGCCGTCCGGATCCGCTGCCGGAACGCAGAGCGGACGTCCTGCGGCCTCGTATCCCCGCATCGACCTGACCCCTCAACGGTGGGCGGCCGAAGGGGGAGGACGCTGCGCCATGGGCGGGAAAACGTCCTGGCCACGCTCGTCGACGGCCAGAAGGTGCGGATCCCGGCGACGGTCGGCGAGCTGGCGCTTCGGCCGCTGGGCCGGGGCTGAAACCATCCTGCTGCTGTGGTGCGAGATGCGCGTCCAGAATGGCTCGGGTCGCGGCAGGGGCAAGATCGGCCGCGATGGGCCAGCCCGCCTGGATCAGTGAGATGGCGACCTGGAGATTGACGAATCGCTGGGAGACGACCTCTGCGGGCTCGTCACCGTCCAGGAGGTCCAGGAGGACGGTCTGCAAGTCCGTCTTCGGCAGTGCGTGGTCCGTGATCGTCGAACATGGAGTTGCGCGGCCGGCATTTCGCGCTGGAGGGCGGGAGGACGGCGGGCGGCCTGGCCGGGGGCATGGGTTCGTTCGGGGCGTCGGTCATGTCTTCCCTGCGCAGGATGATGTCGTCGAGCAATTCCTCGTCAAGGATCTCTCTGCCGCTGTCCATCGCTTCCCGGGTGCCGTCCTCGATGAGCCGTCCGAGCAGTCCGACGACGCCGCCGGTGCGGCGTATCAGGTACCCGGGCATGGTGCCGTCGGTGAGCATGCCCCTTCTCGTGTTCAGCAGCCGCAGATGCTGCTCGACCCCGTCCAGGTGGTTGACGAAGGCTTGGATCTGCTTCGGGGTGGTGTAGCGGAAGCGGTCGAGTTCGATCAGCTTGAAGCGGTGCTCTGTCTGTGTGATCTCCAGGCCGTGGATGCGGGTCCTCCGCGCACCGTCGGTGTGCGCGGAGGCCGGGCGGTCACCCCAGGCTTCCGGTCCCGGGTTCGTGCCCATCACCTGCCGCCGGGCAGAGGCCTGCCGCTACACGTTGATGGCGCGGAACATCTGGGCGAAGTTCCCCAGGTCAGGGTTGACCATGACCAGTTCGCCCTTGTTGTTGCATATGCACTGGATGGCTTTCCGGGTGGAGTAGTTGACCAGATTGACGTACTGGGTGGTGTCGTAGTCCACCCACCACTGCTCGTCCTTCGCCGCGTTGCATTCGACGGTATGGGGCTTGGCCTGCCCCCAACTGTGCGTGTAGGCGAGACAGCGCCCGGTCTCCGTGCTCTGGAGCTGCCAGCCTCGTGAACCGCTGTACACGATCCACTTCTGGTACGGATTGCTGTCACCGCAATCATGGGTGTACGCGTCGCCCCACATGTCCGAGTCGAGACACTCGTTGTACGCGTACATCTGGAACCGTATGGTCACGGGGTTCGCGGAGGCCGGGGACGGCGCCAGGACGATGGTCGCGCAGAGGGCGACCACGACAGCACCGAGCCGGGCTCCGAGACGCGTCAATCTTCTTCGCGTCGGCGCGGGACGGTGGACGGAAGGCTCGGACATGTGGGGGCTCCTTCTGGCTGGCGGGGGTACGGGCGGCATGATTGCCGCGCACCTCGTTCAACGGTTGACATGGCTGCGACACCGCTTGGGTGACCGGCGTACCGCGACGGTCCGGGACGTGTTCGTCGTCTACTACGTCGCCGAGGCCGCACTCACCGTCACCGCGGTCTGGCTCGTCCCACCGCCCTGACCGCCGGCCTGCCAGGACATGGCATGGAGAAGGGGGCGGGCGCCGGGAATCAGGGACATGGAGGAAGCACGGGTGAGTGACACACCAGGCAAGCAGGCCGTGGTTCACGGCCCACGGGAATCCATAGCGCTACCGGGGGCGGAATCGGTCGATCGGGCCTGCCGGGCTGCAACCGAGGGGGTGCCTGCCCCGCCCCGTCCTTTCCCTCCTGCCCGGCTGGAGCTGGCCCCGGACCGGCGCCACCGCGCCGCGCCGGGCCGGGGTGTGCACGTGGTGCAGAGGCGAGTCCTAGAGCGAGTGCACATTGAAGGAACTGGCATGGTCGTTCATGAGGCCGAGCCAGGAGGTGGAGGCGGTGTAGGACCGGGCCTCGCCCTGGTGGCTGGCGTGCTGATAGAGAGTGACCTTGCAGCCCGGTATGACCACCACGGAGCTGACGATGTCGTTGAAGTCGTGCAGCTCGTAACCAGCAAGCAACCACTTGTCTTTGCCGGCATTGCAATTCAGATAGCTCTGGAGGACGAGGGTCCGGCCCCTGTAGCCCCCGTGTTCGTAGAGGACACCCTGGACGTACTGGGGGTCCGCGATGCGCGCGTCCGGCGCCCCGCCGCCGTTGGCGGGGGCGTTCAGGCGGGTAAGGAAGTCCTTGTCCCCGGCGGCCCGGCGTGCGGTTGGGGCGTCGGCGACCCGTCCACCGGTCGCCGCCTTGATGGCCTCCCGGAACGACGGATAGCAGGCGGCCGTCCCGGTGCCGAGGTTGGCGACGCAGTTGTCCCCGCCGCCCGCCGCCCCGGTCGGGGCCGGTGCGGCGGACGCCTGGGCGGGTGCCATCAGGACCGCCACACACGCCGCGGCCACCAGCCCGGCCGCGCCCGTCTTTACTCTCGTTCGCACACTCATGTTCTCTCCTCGTCTCCGGCAGCGCCGTATGGCGCCGGCCCCCTCTTTTTGCCGGAGTCGGCTCGTGCGTCCGGCCGGGGGTGCCTGGACCGAGTCGATCACCGGCGCCAGCGTGATGACCAGGCAGAACAACCCGCAAAAGTAGGGGTGCGTGATACTTCTGCCAGACCAGTCACCCCTCCGGTACGGGGGCACACATCAGGGGGCCTGTACGTGAAACGCCCGATACCCGGGGAGTTCGGACGGCGGCTGCGGGAGCTGCGCCTGCGCGCGGGGCTCAGTCAGGAGCAGCTCGCCGAAGCGGCGGGGGTGAGTGTGCGGGCGCCGGCCGACAAGGCGGTGTCCTGTTCGGACCGCTGCCTGGTGCGTGCCTGTCGCCGGCGGTGGGCACGCCGGCCAGGCCCGCGAGCAGCGCATGGTGGCGCTGTTCTTCTTCGCCCTTCCCGGGTTGTGATCAGGGCATGGTGGGCGGGTTCTACGCTGCTCAGCGGGTGTCCGGTGAACAGCGTGACGGGCCCCGGCATGTGCCGGGGCCCGTCAGGGATGGATGACCGGGCTTGCAGGGCCCTGGGCGAACAGGTCAGATACGGACGCGGTTGGCGGGGCTGCCGGTGCCGGTGGCGATGATGCCCCGGCTGGTCCACCGCACGGAGCCCTCGGGGCCGGGGGTGTTCTCGTAGGCGGTCAAGGCCCCGTTGGGGGCGAGGATGAGGTAGTCGGCCCGGTTGTCGCCGGTGATGTCGGCGAAGCGGACCTGTTCACCGGTCCACTGGGTGGAGCCGGTGGCGATGTGGCCGTGGTACACCCACGTGACCGTACTGGTGGTGGTGTTGAGGTATGCCTGGGTCGCGCCGTTGTCGTCGACGATGAGGTAGTCGGCCTTCGGGTCGCCGCCGATGTCGGCGAAGCGGACGTCCTCGGCGGTCCAGCGCGGGGATCCGGTGGCCACGCTGCCCTGGTCGTTCCATTTCACCGTACCGTCGGCGGCGGTGGTGTGGATGAAGGCGCGTACCGCGCCCCGGTCGGAGACGATGAGGTAGTCGGCCTTCGTGTCGCCGCCGATGTCGGCGAAGCGGACCTGGGTACTGTTCCAGGCGGTGGAGCCGGAGGCGACCGTGCCGATGTCCCGCCAGCCGCCCCGGCCGTCGCCACCCTCGTTGATGAAGGCACGCACGGCCCCGTTGGGGGCGAGGATGAGGTAGTCGGCCCGGTTGTCACCGCCGATGTCGGCGAAGCGGACCTGCTCCCCGGTCCACTGGGTGGAGCCGGAGGCGATGACGCCCTGATCGGCCCACTTGACCGTACCGTCGGCGGTGGCGGAACTGGTCCAGGCGCGGGTGGCCCCGTTGTCCTGGACAGCGAGATAGTCGGAGCGGCCGTCGCCGTTGATGTCGACACGGTAGTCGCCGGCAGCTGCAGGAGTGCCCGTGCCGGGCGGGGCGGGCTTGACGGTGACGTCTTCGTCGATCCACTTCTTGCGGGCCGCCTCGACGATCCCGCCGTGGAATGCCCCGGCCATCTTCCGGTAGCCGCGGTCGTTGGGGTGGAGGTTGTCGTCGAGGTCCGCCACTGTCAGGCTGCCCATGCTCACCTGGGTGATGCGGTAGCCGCGCTGGGCACGGTCGGCGACGATGCCGGGAATGGCCCGGTTATAGGCGTCCACCCTCGCCTGCACTGTGCGGTCGGCCGCCGGGACCAGCGAGGCGACCACGATCGCGGTGCTCGGTGAGGAGGTGTGGATCTGGTCGATCAGCCCGGCCAGCCGCTGCGGCGCGGTGTCCGCCTGGTGGTTGCGGTTCATGTCGTTGGTGCCGATGTGCAGCAGCACCAGGTTCGGCTTCGCCTCGGCCATCCAGCGCTCGATGTTCGCGGAGATCTGGTCGATACGCCACCCGGAGTGCCCCTCGTGCCGGGTGCCGTCCGCGTCCCGCATCGACCCCACGAACTGCACACTGGGTGAGTCCTTGGCCAGCATCTGAGCGAGCGCAGGTCGGTATCCGGTACGTCCATCACTTCCCACGCCGAGGGTGATGGAGTCGCCCAGAGGCATCACCGCCAGCTTCACAGACTGCCCCGGAGGCACTCCCGGCACCGAGGGAACGTCCCCTCCGACGGGAATCTGGTCATACCGGTCGGAGATTTCGTCGAGAACCATGAGCGGACTGCCCGCAGCCGACTCCCCGCGACGGCTTCCCAGAGCCGCGCCGGTGAAAGCATTCAGGATCTGGCCTCCCACGACCTGCCACGACATATCTTGTATCTGCTCTGGAGTGCTCTCGGCGGTCGGGCAGGCGGCGACGAGAGCAAACGCCACCACTTTCGCCCACTGGCGCAGGCACTTGCCCGTCATCCGGTTGACCAGATACATAGCGCCTGCATACTTCGCCGTGCGGAGTACCCACTGCCCCGTGAAGCCACCCACGTCGCCGGGCGGGATCCCCGTGACCACGTACTCGTTTGAAACCTCCGCTACGGGCAGACCAGTAGCGTTGTTCTGGAGGGACAATGCCTGGTCAGCACTCGCACGGAACCCAGCCGTGCTCAAGTGGTCGAGGTCGACGGTGCGGATCGACCAGTGTGTGGCGCCTTCGGGCACCACACCGGGCTCATGGGCCCACAGACGGTGATCCGCTCCCGACATGGCAAGGAGCCTGCCCTCGAAATTGCGGATCGTATCGCCGTCCCTGCGCCACAGGAAGGAGTCAGGCATGAGCTCAGGAGCCGGCACGACCAGACTCCCCACCGTGCCGAGGTGTCCCGACGCCACTCCCAGTCCGGTGGCGTAGTTCACCATGGTGAACCAGTCGTGGCCCCCTTCGGTCGTGAAGAAGTTCAGGGAGTACAGCTGGGAGTGATCAAATCTGAAATGCTCCCCGCGCGGGGTCAGCCGCTCCCCGCGTCCGGTGATGGCGAGATCGGTATGCCGATTGTGAAGGGCGACGAATTCGGGCAGCGCCGCGCTGCCTCTGGCACTGCCGAACAGTACCGCCCGGTGATCACTTCCCGACCCCAGAGTCCCGGTCCTCTGCCAAGCGGGCTGAGATGTGGACGCGATCATGTAATCGAGGGTTCCCCCTCCATTCTGCGTCGGCCCCGACGGGGCATAGACCCTGGCGCCCAGCCGGGCGACCGCCTGCTGACCTTCAGTCGTGGGTGTCCCGCCGCCGGCATGAATGTAGTAGGACGGGTCCCGATTGAAGTCGCCCACTACAGCCCAGTTCCAACGCCCCCCGGCAGGCCGCGGGAGCCCGTCGACCGCGTCGTGGACCGCCTGGACCATCAGGTCGCCCCTGTTCGTAGTCACCGCATTCGCGTGATACGTGGCGTACGCCATGTGGTGGTCGCGGTCCAGGAGGACGAGGGAGTCACGAGAGCTTCCGGTCGCGGAGACGCTCAGGGCATTCCAGGCCCGGGTATGGGTGACCATTCCCACCGGGAGGCCACTGTGCCCGCGCATCCGCAACAGATAGAGATAGACGAACTGATCCTGTCCGTGCCGGCCCAGGTTCCACCGGTACTCCGTGACCAGAGGGGGAAGAGCGGGGAGGAGCTGGCCCGCCCCCCGCTGGTGGTTCGTATAGTTCTCAACGATGCCAGAAGCGCGATCCGGTGGCGCCGGAATGTACGCATCGCCCGGTCCGTTCGGCATGGTGAACGGCACCTCCTGCAGCGCCACCACATGATGCCCTCGAACCAGGTTCTCCACCCGGCCCGACCAGACCATGGACGACCTCTGCATGTTCTGGGTTGCTATCCATGTATTCGGCACATCCGGCAGTGCCACCGCGGTGGTGGCGGCGAAGACCGTGATCAGGCCCGCCAACAGGGCCAGTACCGAGCCCAGAGCGGACAGCCGCAGCACACCCGGCCGAAACCCTGGCCCGGCCCGGCCGTCCGCCGGTGGCCGCCTCCGCCGGAGGCAAAAGCTCCGCCAAGTGCCGGCAGGCAGCCAGCCCCAGGGCAGTGGAGGTCTGGATCTTGCGTCAGAAGGCACGGAAGCACCCTTTCGTCCGGCCCCCAACGCAAGCGAGCAAGCCCCATCGAGGCGGGTCATCCGGTCAGGGGCGCATCATTCCGCGCCGAGTCCACCAGCGGAACCACAGCCGTCACCAGGCAGAACGACCCGCAAAAGTAGGGGCTGCGCTACTTTTGCGGGAAGATCAACCACCCGTTGTCGTATGCGGGTTGACCAGGGAGTAGCCCCATGACCGGAATGCCCGGTGGTTTCGGACAGCGGTTGAGGGCTTTGCGGCTGGGTGCGGGGCTGAGCCAGGAGGAGCTCGCCGAGGCGGCGGGGGTGAGCGTGCGGGCGCTGGCCTATATGGAACGAGGCCACACCACGGGGCCGCAGCGCCGCACCGTTCAGGCCCTGGCCCGTGCGCTGGGCCTGGACCCGGACGAGTCCCACTCCCTCGAAGCGGCGGCCGCTCCTGGCCGGGGCCGCCCCCGGCTGCCCACCGGCACGGCCCCGGGCTCGGCTCCGGCAGCCGCCACCGACCCAGTTGCGGCCGCGAACGCGGGTTCGGTTGTGCCGGGGATTCTCGCGCTGCCACAGGCCGTCGGCGACTTCACCGCCCGCGGCGACGCCCTCGCCACCCTCAGCACCCTGGCCGACACCCCGCCTCCGACCACCTGTCCGCCCGTGGTGGTGGTGACAGGCCAGCCCGGCCTGGGCAAGACGGCGTTCGCCGTCCGGGCGGCCCACCACCTCGCACCCCGTTTCCCCGACGGGCGCCTGTATCTTGACCTGCGCGCCATGGACCCCGAACCCGTCCCGCCCCGGGAAGCCCTGGCCCGGCTCCTGGCCGTTCTCGGCGTCGCCGGACAGGCCCTGCCCCAAACCGTGGAGGACCGGGCCGGCCTGTTCCGCTCCCTCACCGCCAGCCGCCGTCTGCTCCTGGTCCTCGACAACGCCGCCGACGAAACCCGGATACGCCCCCTCCTCCCCACCACCGGCACCACACTCACGATCGTCACCAGCCGCAACAGCCTCGCCGGCCTCGAAGCCGTCCACCGCGTCGAACTGCCGCTCCTGCGGCGTGAGGAGGCGGTCGAACTCCTCACCCGCGTCATCGGCCCCGACCGGGTGACCCAAGAGCCGCAGGCCGCCCGCGACCTGGCCGACCAATGCGCAGGACTGCCGCTCGCCCTGCGGATCGCCGGACAGCGCCTCGCCGCCCGCCCGCAGGAGACCCTGGCCAAACTCGCCGCCCTCCTCGGCCGGGAGGAACGCCGCCTCGATCTCCTCCAGGCCGGCGACCTCAAAGTCCGCGCCGCGTTCGCCCTCTCCCACCAACAGCTCGATGACACCTCCCGGCGGCTCCTGCGCCGCTGTGCCCTCGCCGCAGGCCCCGACTTCAGCCCCGAGACCGCCGCCCTCCTCACCGGCATTCCGCTCCGCGACACTCAACTGGGGCTGGAGGAACTCTGCGACCGCGGGCTCCTCCAGCCCCATCCCACCACCGAGCGCTACCGCTTCCACGACCTCCTCCGCCTCTTCGCCGCCGAACAGCTGACCGCCGACGACACCCCGGCCACCCAAACCGCCGCCCTGGACCGCACCACCGATTGGATGCTCGCCCGCGCCCGCGCGGCCGCCCTCCACTTCGACGCCGAACACCACACCACCCCCACCGGCGACCCCGACCCCCCAACCGCACCCACAGGGCGCGACGAGGCACGCTCCTGGCTGGAGGCCGAACGCGACCAGTGGCTCGCCGCCCTCCACCATGCCCACCACGCCGACACCGCCGGATGGCACCGCCAAGTCGTCGACACCGCCGAGGCGATGCACTGGTTCTCCGACCTCACCCAGCACTGGCCACAGTGGACCGACGTCTTCCAGCACTCCGCCCACTCGGCCCGCGCCCTGGGCAGCCCGCGTGAGGAGGCGACCCATCTCAACTACCTCGCCTGGGCCCACAGCATCTGCGCCCACAACCCCACCGCCGCCCTCGAAACCGCCAACCGCGCACTCACCACCGCACAAGCCTGCGGCGACCGCCTCCAAACGGGCTGGGCCCTCGGATACGGAGCCGGCGCCTTGCGCCGCCTCGGCCGCACCGACGAAGCCATCACCCGCCTCCGCGCCTCGGCCGCCTGCCACCACGACAACCCCACCACCCAGGGCCGACTCGCCGAAGTCACCACCCTCAACACCCTCGGCGAAACCCTCCGCCAACACGGCCACGCCGACGAAGCACTCCAACACCACCTCCACTCCCTGGAAATCTGCCGAAGAGGGATCCCCGGGCTCTCAACCCACCTGCTCGCCGTCTACCGGGCCCTCACCCTGCGGCAACTCGGAAGCGACTACGCGGCCCTCGGCCGCTGGCAGGAAGCCGAAACCCCCCTGCGCCAAGCCCTCACCGCCTTCGACCAGGCCGACTCACCCGCACGCAGCGGACCCGTCCAGCTCGAACTCGGCCGCACCCTGCGCCACCTCAACCGCCCCGACGAAGCCCGCACCACCCTCACCACCGCCCTCCACACCCTCACCACCCACCACCACCCCCTCCAAACCGAAGCCGCCACCGAACTCCACAGCCTCACCCCAGGGCAGGTACACACAGAGTGACGCGGGTAGCCACCTCCAAGGCCGCGCTGGCCAAGCACTACTGGACACCGGACCGGCGGGCGGACGCCGTACCCGTGGTGGACGCCGGGGCCGCGCGGAACGCACCGGCGGTGCCCCTTCCCCCGCGCGACGCGCACGGTTCCTCCCGCCGGCCGGGAGGAACCATGGACAGGGCGGGCGCGCAGGCCTCAGGCGAGAAGGAACTCCTCCCATGTGTCGATGGTGCTTGAGCGTGCCTGGAGCACCCCGTACCAGCCCGCGTAGCCGTTGAGTTCGGCGGCGAGGTACAGGCCGTTCGCTTGCGACTGAAGCGCGTAGCGGCCGGACCCCGGGTTGTACAGCAGGGTGAACCGCTCCCATGCGTCGACGGTGGCCGAACGCGCCCGGATCACTCCGTAGTACATGTCCGGCCAACGGAGTTCGGCCGCCGCGTACAGGAGGCTCAGCCGGGATCTGATCGCGAAGGAGGCGGTGCTCGCGTCCCACACCAGATCGAACTGCTCCCACAGGTCGGCGGTGGTGGAACGTGCCCGGACCCATCCGTACTGGTCACCGTTCCAGTTCTGCTCGGCGGTCACGTACCGGTTGTTCGCGGCGGAACGGATCGTGTGGAACCCCGCGACCGATCCGTCGGAGCCGTCGACGACGGTCCACCCGGCCGGGGCGGCCGCCGCGGCGGGCCGGGCGCCGGACGGCGGAGCGGTCACCAGGCTGATGCCCAGCAGGGACAGCAGCAGAGTCAGGGTCATCAGAGAACGTTTCACGGCATTCCTTCCGGTCGGAGGATCGCGGGCGAGCGGGACGGCCCTCCGCGCGAGCCGCGCGCTTGAGGATCCCGGCGCGGCCATCCCACCTCACCGCGCTGGAGCGCCGGACGTCGGCCGCTGGGGCCTCGGCCCCGCGGTGCGTGCTCCGGACAGCCGTCGACCGGAACGCACCGCATCGCGCGGCCCGGGACCCCCGCCCCCGGGCCGCACGATCCGGCGTCACCCCGCCATGGGCGGCGGGGGAGCACCGGGAGATCCCCTCGCGGCGTGCCGCTGGAGAACGACGCATAGTCGAAGCCCGCCCTGCCGCATGAGAACACCGCAGCCGCGCACGCGATGTGTTCGGCCGGCCCCGGGGGCGCCGCCGTTCTCCGGCAAGTCCGAGCCGTACTGGACCGGACTACAACGAGAACAGATGACCTCCTGTCACCACCGTCCACTCGCCTGGGAGTATGAGGCTCAATCGCTGTCTCACTCTTCGGAGCACGACCATGATTCGCCGCTGCCTCATGCCGATTGCCGCCGCGCTCCTTGTGTTCCCGATGGCCGGCTGCACCGCGCCACCCGCCGAAGACGACACGAAGCCCGCCACGCCGGGCTCCAGCGCGCCTCCCACGCCGTCCGGCGTGGCCGGCGGACCCGCACAGGGAGGCCTCTCGCTCGCGGCCGCCGTCGCGAGGATCCAGAACGGGGCGGAGAAGCGGGACGGGTACGAGCGCGACAGCTTCAAACACTGGGTCGACGACGACGGCGACGGATGCCACACCCGGGCCGAAGTCCTCATCACGGAGGCCACGACGAAACCCGGGCAGGGCGAGCGATGCGCCCTGAGCGGCGGCGTGTGGAGGTCGTACTACGACAACATCGAGGTCACCGACGCGCGCACGCTGGACATCGACCACATGGTCCCGCTCGCCGAGGCATGGGACAGCGGAGCACACGACTGGACGCCCGAGCGCCGCCAGGCCTACGCCAACGACCTCGGCGCCGAGCCGTCACTCGTCGCCGTCACCGCGAAATCAAACCGCTCCAAATCCGACAAAGACCCGGCCCAATGGCTCCCGCCGGCCGGAGCGGCTCACTGCAGATACGCCGCAGACTGGACCGCAACCAAACTGCGGTGGAAGCTGACCGCCGACGAGAAGGAACGCGCCGCACTGCTGAAACTCGCCAACACCTGCCCCGACACAGCCGTGGAATACGAAACCGCTCCGTGACCGCCGAGCCGGCGAGACCGGCCATGGTGTCACCAGGCCACAGGAAACTGCGTCTGACAGCTTTCATGACGAGACAAGTGACGGCAGCACGTGGAAACGGTCGCTGCCCTCAGCGGCCGGCGACTCCGCAGGTCACGTCTGCCGCTGGCCAGTACAAGGACCGTGGCCGGGTCAGATACCCGTCACCGATTCACACAGCTCCAGGTGAAGCAGAGAGGGTGAGCTCGGTATGCCACTCGCCGAGCCGACGTGGCGGGCCCACGTCGGGGGACGGCTGGTGGAGATCCCCGCGACGACAGACGCGGTCCGCGAAGCCCTCGCCGACGATCCGGAGCGCCTGGCGGAGTTCGAGGCGCAGCTCGGAAGCACTCCGGCTCTGGAGCGTGCGGCGCTGGTGGCGGCGTACGCGCTGCCGCGGCAGGCGTGGGACGAGATCGACGCGTCCATCGAGCGGGTGACTTCTCTGGCGCACCCCGCTGGACGACCTGGACAGCACGGCTGGTGACGCCGGTGCGTCCGGGCCGGGGCGACGTGAGCCGCTACAGGATTCAGTACTCCGATCAGGCCCTGGCCCAGCGGCGGTCCATGGACTCCCCGGTCCGCGCCGCGGTCGATGACGGGATGCGCCGGCTCTCCACCGACCCGTACGGGCAGGGATCCATCCCCGCACCGCGCGGCCAGGGCAAGGACCGCCGGATGCTCACCCAGCCGAAAGCCATCGTCATCCACTGGATCCACGCCGACGTCCTGGTCATCACCGCCGTCGACATCATCCACTGAACACCGCAGCGGACGCGCCGGTCCGGCTGTTCGAGCGGATGCGGGCGATTCCGCACGCGACCGACGGCGCGCACACGGCCGCTGAACTGCTGACGGTCGGCCGCGGCGACTGTCTCGGGAAGGCCGGCGCCCTCGATGCGGAGTTCCGGTCGCTGGGGTACCCGGTAAGGAAGGTCCGGTCGCTCTGCTGTCTGCCCGGCCGGCCGGTGGAAGTCGCCTTGCTGCGCTCCCGCGAGGATGTTCACACCGCCGTCGAGGGCAGGATCGGCGGCCGCTGGACACTGGCCGACGCCACCCACGACCCGCGGGCCGTGACCGTCCTCCTCGGCCTGGTCGACGAGTGCGCGTCCGCCGATGCTCTCGATGCGGCGGGCGACCGCCGCGCACCCCGCACACCGACCGGTGACTGACCCGGCGGGCGCGCTCCAGCCACGTCGAGGCCGGGACCGCCCCCGGGCACGGCGAAGTGCCCCTCCCGTGCCGCAGCGCGAGAGGAGGTGGCGTCGGAAGAGTGTGCGTAGGGCATCTGTTCTGACGGTCTGTCTGCGAGTAGGTTCTGGTGCTGATCAGGCAGATTGGCCGGATTCGGATGCGGAGTCCGAGTCTTGGCGGGTCGTCCGTGCGTGCCGTGTCGTGCCTGTACCGGGAGGTAGCCGTGAACCTGCGCCGCAAGATCGCTGTACTCGTCTCAACGCTGGCCCTGTCCGTCAGCGGTGGTGTCCTCGCCGCCCCACCCGCCGCAGCCGACGAACCATGCGCGTCCACCAAGCTGTGCCTTTACCGGAGCACCCTCTTCCGGACGATGGAGCTCTCGACCGGCAGCGTCAGCAACTGCTGGTGGTTGGAAGACTACAACTTGGGCGACTCGTGGTCCGGGATCAAGTCCTACCGGAACAACCTGGGGGTCAAGGCCACTATTTGGTATTACGACTTCGGCAGCACCCGCTGGGAGCCTTCAGCGCGGGCGACCATCGGCGTGGGGGGCTTCTCCAGCGACACCACTTATGGCAACCACGCATTCGCCGAAGCCGAGGCGGTCTGCACCGGAAGTGCAACCCCCCAGGTTTATTTGTGACCGCTGATCACTACTGATCCTTTCGAAGGTTCGGTGGGTGTGGAGGGGTGGATGGTCAGGCCGGTGTGGGCGGGGAATGACCATGGCAGTCGGGGGTTGGCGTTGACGCGGTGGATGCCTTGCTCGGTGGCGTCGGCGAGGTGGTCCCCGGCGGGGGTGGCCGGCGAGGTAGCTGCGGCGGCGTCTGGCCGGCCCGGCGCGGCAGGCGCGATCCACTACGCGGTCGCGGCCGAACTGTGGCTGCGCCAAGTCGCCAACAACCCCGCCAACTGTCCGTCTTCGGCGGAAGGGGATGGCCGTGCGGCTGCGTAGAGGCGTGCATCCGGTCCTGACCGAGCCGGCCGCGCAGAGGCAGCTCCCCTGCCGAGGAGACCGAGGAGCGCATGGTACGAACACCGATCCCACCGCTCAGCGATGGCCTCGCGTGTACGGACTCCGCGGTGAACACCCGAGGACTGGTCCGATCCAGCAGCGCAGCGGTACCTCGGACACGCACAGGTCGGGAGTGTCCACTTGGGGCGTACGTGTGGGGCTAGTTTTCGGGAAGGGATCCAGATGCCTGCCCCAACGGCCGGCCATCGCTGTCTTGATCATGCGGTGCTGCGTAGCCGGCACGCCGCCCAGGCTCAAGAGGACACGCGGCACCAAGATGCCTGCTGGTGCGATTCGATCCGGTCTACGGGGCCGCGCGCTGGTCAGCGGCGTGAGTGGGCACTCAGCGGACCTTGCTGCGGTGGTAGGCGACCATCTCAATCTCGTGCCCGGGTCACAGAAGTCCAGCCTGTGGGTCACCTGCCGCACAGAGGGCCCCAGACTGTGGCAGCCCCACGTCGACGTCCCGCCACTGCCGGGTCGCACTGGTGGAACCGAACGCTCTTGACTCGACCGCTCCCTCCAATGCTTTGCGAGGGTTGGAATCTCACTCGTCGGAGTGGTCGTCGTGGTGGAGTCGGGTGTCGAGGTCGGTGGCCCAGGCCAGCGCCCATGTACGGAGACCGTCCGTCTGTTCGGGGGTGAGACCGTAGTCGGCATAGTCCTGGTCGTCCCACCATTCGGCTCCCGCGAGGCGGTCACGCAGGTCGTGGAGGCTGAACTCGAAGCGGGCGTGGCGCCGGCCGAGATTCTCCAGCTCCGCGGTGGAGCGGTGCCGCATCGCGGCGTGGACGTCGATGAGGTCGCGGACCGCGCCGCGGTCCGCGAGCGCGCGGACCTTGGTGCCGATCACGTCGTCGAGGGCGAGGACGGGGCCGTGTTCTGTGACCGTCGGTGGTGCCCAGAAGGCTTCCTTGAGGACGTCGACCTCGCACTCCTCGCCCGTGGCAGGGTCGGTGGCGATGAGCCGGCCCGACAGTGGGCTGGACTCGATGTGCCGGACGCCCCAGCCGCGCTGGGCCAGACCGTCGCCGACCGTGCGGATGATCTCGTCGATCGGGGCCGGGTTCTCGGTGGCGACGTCCAGGTCCTGCGAGAGCCGGTCGACCAGGCCGTGTGCCTGGACGGCGTACCCGCCGGTGATCACGAGCGGGTAGGGCGCGCCGATGGCGAGGACGTCGGCCAGGAGCCGGCGGTGGAGTTCTGTCAGGTTCACGCGGCGGTGGTGGCCGTCGCGGCGGTGAGCTCGGGGAAGGCGGCTTCCCAGACGTGCCTGATCGGGCGGCTGATCAGGGTGCGCAGCACAGGCCACTGCGCGATGAGCAGATCCCGGTTCAGGAACTCGATCAGGTCCTGGCGCTGTCCTTCGGCCAGGACGGTGCGGTACAGGCCCATCCGGGAGCGCGGCTGTTCCA
Organism: Streptomyces sp. CAU 1734; assembly: GCF_039888735.1. NCBI lineage: Bacteria > Bacillati > Actinomycetota > Actinomycetes > Kitasatosporales > Streptomycetaceae > Streptomyces > Streptomyces sp. CAU 1734. Next base: position 40,259 of record NZ_JBDQQP010000019.1, on the reverse strand, counting down.
GCCCGTAGGAGCGGCGGCCCGACCAGACCACGTGCAGCGGCAGGTCGACCGTTCCGTGACTGGGACCGGCCAGGTCTTTCAGAGACGCCGGCATTCGCTGTGCGTACTGCGCACACAAGAGCTCGAACGCGTCCGGTACGGGAAACGAGAGGGGCTGCACGGTCATGCCCCCAGTATCGCCCGGCAGGCCGGTCGGGCGATACGCCATCCCGAGTTCGGGAAGGTGACCTCTACCGCGTACTGGCTGCGGAGAGCAGAGTGAAGCTCGTGGGTCCCGCGAGATGGCCATACTCTGGCCGGTTGACCTGGGAATTTTCCCATGTCCGCGACCCGGCCTCGCCGTCATGGGTGGTCCATCACTGCGTCACGTGCCGCAGTGGTCCGGGGGGGTATTGGTCCCGTTGTGGGCGTGTTTCACCGGGCGGTACTGCATCTGGTGGCCGCGATATCGGGGGAGCATCTGATGACCGTTGCTCTTCGTGTTCAGGCGAGGCCCCGTGTGCCCGAGGACCTCATCGCACAGGGCGCGATCACTTGCCCTGACCCGGCGCAATGCGAACGCTCTGCGGATCGTGCGCGGCGACATGGCCGCAGTGGACATCCGGCTGATGGCGGTGGAAGAGGGGCTTGACGGCTCCGTCGTCGAGCACCGCAGGACTATCAAGGTCATCGGTCAGCGCTCGGACGGTCTGGAGCAGAAGATCGACGGTGTCCTCACCGAGCGGCGCAGCGTGAACGCGACCTTCGTCGAGCTGTTGCCCACGCTCAAGGGCAGGGGCCCCGACGCACGCTGATTCTCTTCTTCGCACGGCTGTGGGCCTGCCACAGCCGTGAGCTGCGGGTGAAGCGGTCCGGGGTCAGGGCGAAGGGTTCATGCGGGTGCGGCGGGCGGTGACGAGAGTGTGCCGGCGGTCTCGTACAGGTTCGTGGCCGTCGAGCCAGTGGACGATGGGGCGGGGCGGGTGGGGGAGGTTGCCCATGGCGGCGGCGATGTCGGTGAAGTAGGCGAAGTCGCCGCTCGTGGTGAGGGTGTGGAGCCGGTCGATGAGGTCGGCGAGGTTCTGGTGTTCGCCTTGGACGGCGTGGTGGAAGGTGAGGGCGATCTCCAGGAATCCGGTCAGCCCATGGGAGTCCGGCGTCGGTGACCTCTCTGCGCAGCCGGTGCGAGCGGCCGGGGACGTCGGATCCGGTGTCCCCGGCGTCTTTGACGAGAGCGGCGATGTGGGCGAGGAGGGTGGTGGCGCGCTGGTCGAGGGGTGCGAGGAGCTGGTGGGCGAGGTCGAGCTCGTCGTCGGCGCGGACGGGGTCGGCGAAGGCGGTCGCGAGGGCGAGGCGGATCTGGATGATGGCGCGCTCGCCTGCGGCGTCGTGCTGTTCGGCTTCGGCGCGGGCGGCTTCGAACGCGGCGATGGCCTGGTCGAGATTTGCGTGGGGCCAGTGGATGTCGCCGGCGACGCGGTGGTGTCGGCCTTTCCAGCCGAGGGTGGGGACGGCGGCCAGGGCGGTGGGGAAGTCTCCGGAGATCCGGTCCAGGTTCGCGAGACCGCGGCGGGCCTTGGGTGCGAGCCGACCGCCGGCGTCGGCGACCTGCCGCATCCCGTCCCGGGAGGCGCCGGTCCGGCCGAGGTCCTTGTGGGCCTTGGCCCGGTAGTACAGGGCCAGCGCGGTGAGCTCGCCGTCGAGGAGACCGGTGTCAAGGACGGCCGTGATCCGTTCGGCGGTGCGTGCGCGGTGTTCGTGCTGGCGGCGGTCGATGGCGGTCAGCAGCTCGGCCAGGGCATCGGCCGGTGTCTCCAGGCCGGTGCCGTCGCCGCCCGCGCCGGACGCGGTGGCGTCCTGGCCTCCATCGCCGCCGGCCCGGGTACCGGCCGGGGCGAGGGGCTCCCAGATGGAGTCGTCGGTGTATACGTGGGCGGCGTCGGTGAGCCAGCCGAGATCGGTGAGACGGTGGTCGCGGGCCAGGCGCAGGCCCTGGCGCAGGCACGCCACGAGCAGCATCCGGCTCGGCGCGGAGGCAGTGGCCGAGGTCCATTGCTCGCCGAGGGCTGCCAGGGCACGGCCAGCGACCTGGTACCAGTCGGCCGGGGTCCAGTGGTCCTCGGTCCGGTCGTCGCGGAGGGCCGTGCGGATCGCGCCGTGCAGGTGCTATGGCCACAAGGCGTAGGGGTTCTCGGAGACCAGCGGCCTCTTGGCGAGCCAGCGGGCCGGGACCCGGAGGTTGAGCCCGGCGGCGCGGGTGGCCAGGTCGAGGTCGAAGGCGCCGGCGAGCGCGAGCCGGATCGTGAGGATCACGCGCTCGAAGCCGCCTTCGACGAGGAAACAACAAAAGGATCGTTGTCGGCCGTGGCCAGAAACCAGTCCACCACCGGCCGCATCGCTGTGTCCGTCAGGATGCCGCCGGCGCGCCCCGTACGGCATAGGTTGATTGTTCTCGTGCACGATCCGGCATCTCCCTCCCCCCACCGCCCCCTTCTTGCCCTGGCCCTGTCAACACGGTGGCCTCCGAGACTGTGGGGCTGGTGATCGCCTGGTACGGAGAGCGGATCCGCGCCGAGCGGCGCTCACCCGATTCCGCCCCTGAGCGGCTGGACCGGCTGATCGCCCAGTACCGCGCATGCGTGCGGGGCCGGGAGCGGCTGGAGGAAGCCGCGCCCGAGGAGGTCGCCCGCATCAGCGCCCTCTACGCGGCCCGGCTGAAGGAGCTGGACGCCGGCGGGTCGTAGCCGAAGCCGGCGTCTGCGCGGGCCATGGGGAGCGCGGCCACCGGGGCGGGACCGGGAAGCCGCCGTGGTTGCAGATGGCCGGGCATCAGCGGCCGTGCCAGGGAGGCGATCTGCTCCACATCGCCGCGGTAGTCGGGCAGTTCGGCCCGAAGGCGGCGCTGTACGGTCCAGAACCTCGCGGCCTCCTGATCGGTGTAGGGCCGCATCTGCTCGGCCAGCAGTGCTCCGGCCGCACTCGCCGCAGGTGGCCGGCCGCCCCGTGAGACGGGTCCACTGTGGTGCAGCACGCTGCCGTCGCGCCGCAGCACCATCACCGAGTCGGCCACCATCGCCTGCTCGGCGGCCGCCACCGCCTCGGCGAGCGCGGCGAAATGGGCATCGTGCCCGTGGGCGGTGGTGAACCGGCCCAGGCCGGTGAGCCGTCGCACCTGGGCGCAGCGGTCGGCGGTGCCCTGGCGGGAGTCCGCCGCACGCACAGCCAGGACGACTAGCTCCACCCGGTAGCCCGCCTCCCGGTACAGCAGAACACTGTCCAGGAACCCGGCCGCACTGGAAGGGGCGATCTCGACGACCACGTCCCCGAGCCGCTGACGTACGTACGCCTCGGCCATCGCCTGCCAGGCCCGGTAGTCCGGCCGGATCCGGGCACCTGCGGTACGCGGCTCCTCCTTCAGCAGTTCGAGGTAGTCCGGATGGGCAGTCTTGAAGTCGTCGCCGCTGATCCGCGTCGGCCGGCCGCGCAGCGCGCGGCGCAGCGTCGGCGTCATGCTGGACTTGCCGGAGCCGGGCTGCCCCATCACGAACACCGCTACCGGCCGCTCCTGCCAGGTGATGCCCTCCAGGAAGGACGGGGCGATGAGCACATCGAAAATCCAGCGGTGCTCTTCAGCGGAGAGCCGGTGGTAGTCAACCCCGGGCGCCTCTGGCCGGGGCTGGGCCACACGCCGGACGGGCTCGGCGAGCGCGGCGGCCCGCTCGGCGTCACGCCGCACGGCCAGCGCCCAGTCCCCGGGCAGCCGCGGGTCGTGCGCACGCCGGTCGGCATCCGCGAGAGCCCGGCGGAAGACCCCGGTCTCCGCCGCGCTCCACGGCCGTAAGCGTTCGACGAGCAGCGCCTCGCGCGCACCCGGCGGGCGGTCCCACCGGCCTTCGGGCGTACGCCTGTTGGTGTACAGGACTTCGCCAGCGCGCCGGACCACGGTGACCCGGTCGGCCAGACACCCGGCCTCCACATCGGCGAGGGCGGCGGGCAACGCGGCCGCGCACGCATCGTGATTGCCCCACCCCACATACCGGGCCCGGCCCTCCTCGGCCAGTCGCAGATACCGGTCCAGCACACCCAGCTGGGACACGGCCTCGGGCACGGCCAGGGCCACAACCTCGATCCGGTACCCGGCCCGGCGCCAACCGGCCAGCGAAGCCCGCCACCCCTCCGGATCCCCCAAGGCCTCCTCCACCACCACGTCATACCGCCGTGTACGGGCATGGGCCTCGATCTCGGCCTGCCAGCGGTAGGTCTCCTCCCGCACCCGCACGCCGGCCGTCCGCACATCCTCCGCCAGGAAGCCGCTGTAGTTGGGGTGGTGGGCCTTGTACGCGTCGCGTTCCACCCGCACCGCACCACCACGCTGGTCAAGGGCTGCGTGCACCAGATCCATGACCAGGGTCTTGCCGCTGCTGGCCTGCCCGGCGACGAACACCACTACCGGGCGCCCCTGGCGGACCGCGTCCTTAGTCAACACGGAGGGGATGAGCTGGGCCGGAACCCCGTCGCTCGCCCCGCCGGGCAAGGCCACCGGCACGACGTCCCTCTCTCCCACCAAACCTCCTCGACAACATGGAACGGCGCACAAAAGCCTCTCACCTCCTGGTGGAGAGCGATTACGCGGACTACTTCGGGGTGTTGTCCTCTGTGGCCGGAAGGGGGATCTCCTTCCGGTCGTCGGTCCAGTTGTAGAGCCACTCCTTGCGGACCACAGCCCGGTCGGCCCAGGGGAAGAGCCCTTCAGCCAATCCCAGGACCCGTTCCGCAAGCGTGTCCAGAGCCTTGTCGACCCGCGCCCCGTGAATGTTCTTCTTCAGCGCACGCGGAACGTGGAACTCGAAGCTGATCCGCAGAACCCGCGGCGTCCCGTCTCCCTCAGCCATCTCCGTACCCCTCGCATCCATCTGGCCAAAAACCAATAATCTCACGAAGGATCGAGATATTCACGAAGTTGGCAAACTTCTTTGAAGTCTGCACTGCCCTTGATCGTCGGCTTCAGGCCGAGGCCGCCAGTAGATGGCAGGCAGCCCGTCCGGGCTGCGAGCGTTTCTCGCCCGTCTGCGGCTGGCCCGAAGCTGGCGGTCTGCCGCGTAGATATGCGGAGCGGTGAGACCAACTGGCATCAGGCTGATACGCGATGCAGACGGTGGTTGGATGGCCAGAGTTCGGCGCTCTGACGGCGCCCGGTCGCCCGGCCGCCTGGGCGGGCCAGTGGACAGCCGGCTGATGTGGGAGTGAGACGCGACAGGGAGAGGGCAGCTGTGGCTGACCGGAGTTCGATCGAGTGGACAGAAGCAACATGGAACCCGACCACGGGGTGCGACCGAGTGTCCTCGGGGTGTGACAACTGCTATGCGCTGACGTTGTCAAAGCGGCTGAAGGCCATGGGTGCGGCCAAATATCAGAATGATGGTGACCCGCGGACGTCCGGTCCGGGTTTCGGACTGACGGTGCATCCGGATGCGCTGGACGTTCCGTACGGATGGAAGAGCCCGCGGACGGTGTTCGTGAACTCGATGTCCGACCTCTTCCACGCCAAGATTCCGATCGGCTTCGTGCGCCAAGTCTTCGAGGTCATCGCGAACACCCCGCAGCACACCTACCAGGTGCTGACCAAGCGGGCCCGGCGCATGCGGCAGGTCGCGGGCCGGCTGGAATGGCCGCCGAACCTGTGGGTGGGGGTCTCGGTGGAGACCGTGAAGGAACTGCCTCGCGTGGACGATCTGCGGCAGGTACCCGCCGCCGTCCGGTTCCTGTCCTGTGAGCCACTACTGGGGCCGCTGGACGGGCTGGACCTGGAAGGCATTCACTGGGTGATTGCCGGAGGAGAATCCGGCCCACGTCACCGGCCGCTCGACGAAGCCTGGGTGACACAGATCCGCGACGCCTGCCAGGACGCCGATGTGGCGTTTTTCTTCAAGCAATGGGGCGGCCACACGCCCAAGGCGGGCGGCCGCACCCTGCAGGGCCGTACCTGGGATCAGAAGCCCGTTCTCACGGTTGTCTGACCCCTGCCTTCACCGGGGAGGTTCGACGACCAGTTCGTGCGTCTTCCCGCCGATGCCCGTGCTGGCCGTCCTGCCGCTCTTGTGCAGCAGCTTGACGGCATTGCGCGCGGCGGGTTCGGTGACCTGACCGTAGTAGTCACCGAACACCTCCAGGGTGTGGTTGAGCAGTTTGAACGGCCGCTGCTGCTGCCGGTTCAGGATCCGCTCGATGTTGTCGGCGATCACGGGCAGGGCCGCGTCGGCCACATCCTGCGGATCCGGGCGGATCATCGAGGCAACGGAGAACAAGGCGCCCGGGTCTTCCTGCTCCTCTTTGTACTCCAGACCTTCCCACCAGGCATTCCGGGCCCGCGCGACACTGTCGCCAAAGAACCACAACCCGTGCTCACTGCGGGTACCGAACACGAGGTGATAGACAGCCTTTTGCTCTGGCTTGCGTACGACGGGAACAGACTGCACGAACATGCCCGTCCTCTCCGCCAGCCGCTCGGCGTACTGGGCCGCGACAATCTCGTCCGCGTCTGCCGCTACCGGTTTGTCAGGACGAAAGTGCTCCCGCCACCATCGACCGCCACATGCCTCATCAAAGCGCTCAGAGGACCGCTCAAGACCCTTGGCGGAATGAGCATTTCCACCCAGGCGGCGGACCGCATCCATGCTGAAATTCATCAAAAACTCGGTCGGCTGCCAGAGATTCCCGGACGCGCGCCGCTGGTTCAGCGTCTGCACGATCCGGTCGAACGGCAACCCCAGACCACACGGATCAAGGAACAAGAACAGCGGAAGTCCTCCGGCCGCTCGCAGAACCTGGTCCAGCACGCCATCCACATCGCCGTGGTGCACGCGGGCATCCACGCCCTGGGCACGGTATTGAACCGCCACCCGTTCCAGCCGGGCCACAGACTCCGGTTTCTGCTCCACGAAGAAGCAGCTCCACCGCAGCGCGTTCTTCGCCTGGTGATGGGCGGCCACCTGCATCGCGATCTCCGCGGAGCCGGAGTCACCGCTCTCGTAACGGCCCTCGCCCGCGTAGCCGTCCAGGTACACGACCTGGTGGCGCCCGCGCGAGCCGGTCATCCCGCCGAAGCGCGGAATGTAGTGCGCCAGCAGTTTGTGTTTCAGCACGCTGGGTAGCGCCTGCGCCGCCCAGTACTCCTTATCCGTTCCCGTTGACATGTCCTTCTCCCCCCATGCCTTCGTTGAGATAACTGATACTGGGGTGACAAGTGACATTCCGTAAAGAGTGCTGAAGCATCGAAACGCCGATCAAAGCTGGGCTGCGTCGGCCGCGCCGCCGCCCGCCACGGCTTCGGCCACACTCCAGGACCTCGGCAACATCGCCCTACGCGTCCACGAACGCGGCACCTGCGGAACCGGAGCCATCGCCGCCGTATGCAACGCGGACCGTACGGCCGCCACCGACAGCTACCTGGTCGACACCCCCGGCTGCCGGTTTCGTATCGCCGTGCTTCCCGACGACACCATGTATCTGACCGGTCCCGCCGCCATGGTCGCCCAAGGCACCGTCCACCTCACGACCTTCACCGTCGACATGGACACAAGCATCACGGTCGCCGCATGAGACGGACCCTGCGAGCGGTTCGCCCGTTCACTGACCGAACCGAGAAGCCCGGGCTCCGCCGTCCCATCGGCAGGGTCCGGGCCTCTCGCGCGCCCGGGCCGGCAATACGGGGCGTCGGCGTTCGCGGTGTGGTCCGTCGGGGCCGGGGTGAAGCCGGGGTTATGGCGAGTCCCCGGCTGGTGGTGTATCCGCCCGATGAGCGCGGGTGGCGGCGGGTGCGCTGGGACGGGCAGATCCTCGTCACCGCCTACAAGGTGTCCGATATCGCGGTGTTGCTGACGGCGGCCGGGATGACCGACGCGGAGGACCTCGACCTGACAGACCCCACGGTCGTGGAGTGGCGCGGCGGCGGGCCGGAGACCTGGGCCGAGTCCTCGCCGTCGGCGCCGTGCCGCTGCTCTTGGTCCACGGGGAGAAGTCGGGGCGCGCAGCCGGGCCGTGAAGGCCTGCGGACCCGGCTGTCGCGGCGTGACCGTTTCCGGCGCCGGGGTCCGCTACTGCCTTAGTGAGCAGACTCAGCCTGATCGTTGACGTCGCCTGTGTTCATCCGGGATGCCCGCACGTGAGCTGCATCACACATAAAGTGTTCGAATGATTACACAGAGTCGCAGAATCGTTGGTTGATTATGCGATGATTTGCCGGTAGTGCAGGTCACAGGCGTGCCACACGGGACCCCGCCCTCAATGGGTGCACCAGTGAACTCACGTACGGTATTAATCGTATTCGGAAGACTACCTTCCGTTAATTTTTCGTGGTCAGAGCGCTGCACGTTCTGACCGGTCTTAGCGCTTTCCTGATCCGCAGGAGCAACGAAGCTCCAGACGCCCAGGCGGCCCGACAACGGGGTCGGACCACCCGGGCGTCGGTGATCATGAAGGGCTCGGACCACGTTGAACTACGAAGTCACCGGTCTCGTACCGGCTGCGGCCGCAGCTGTGCGCGCTCTCGCCCCCCACGCGCGAAGTGTGCTGCGACGCCGCCCGGCCGCGGAAACCCGAGGCACAGCGCCCCAGGGACAGCGACCCGGCCCTCTCACCGGCAAGGGAGGGGCCCTGTGACCCGTCAGCCCCTTCCGGAACCCGGCATGACCTCCGAAGACGACTACCCGCCCGCCCCCTACTGGGCCATGCACGCCCAGTACCACCAGCCCTGGCTCGAATACACCACCGTCCAGCTCGGCAGCGACAAAGACGCCCAGGACCTCGTCGACGACCTGTTCGTCTACCTCGCGATCATCTGGCCAGCCTTCATACAGAAGGAGAACGTCGGCACCTACGCCTGGCGGCTCCTCAAGGAACGGGTCGCCGGCGAACTCCGGCTCCAGGGGCGGGACCCCGCAGCAGCCGAGACTCTCGCGTTCGAACGGGCGATCCGCGCCGCCACGACACCGATCCTGGACGACTTCCGCACCCGATTCCGCACGGAATACACCCTCACCCCCGAGTTCGAGGGGCAGATTACGGAACTCGAGGACAGTCTGCGGCTCTTTGCCGCAATGGCACGCCTCCCCGAGCGCCAGTTTGATGTCATGGTGCTTCAGTACGCCCTCGACTTCGACACCCGGACCACCGCACTGGTCATGGGCATCAAGGAGTCAACAGTCCGGTCCACCAGCCGGACGGCCAAACTCCGGCTCGCCACAGACCTGGGACTGACGATCGACGAAGACGAAAACGCCGACGGGGAGGAGTGACGAACCCATGCGCCGTGCACCGCGCAACCTCGAAGAAGCCCTGAAACGAGCCAAAGTCTTCGAGGGCCGCTACACCCCCGAACACCTGGCGCGCTCCCGGCAACGCATCACCGAAAAACTCAGCGAACTCCGCTGGATCCAGCAGCTGGCCACCGGAACAGAAACCCCGCCGGACCCCCACCCCCCAGCAGCCCTCCACGAACGCGCGGCCCACGACCTGCGCGCCCTGTGCCAGGGCATCATCCGGGACGCCGACGCCGCCCGCCGGATCGCCCGCTTCGACCAGGCCCTCGATCCCGGCGGCGCACTGGCCTTCGCCTGCCTCCTGATCCTCGCCGACCAGCAGGCCGGCGCCCAGTTCTGGCTCCAGTTCGCCGCCGGCGCCGGCAACTCCTCCGCCGCCGTGTGCCTCTACCTCCTCCACCTCTCGCGCGGCGACCTCCGCGACGCCGAACACTGGGCACGCCAGACCGCCGTACTCAACGACGACCCCTGCCAGCCCCGCCACTACGCCCCCATCGCACACAGAGTGCTCAACCCCGGAGAACCCCCGACCATGGGAGTCGCGGTCCACATCTGCCTCCCCCAGGACAGCACCACGGTCTCCGAGGACGCCGTCCGGACCACCGTCCAGACCCTGTCCGTCGACCAGGTCGACGGACTCGGCCCCATCCACCAGCCCAGCCCCCACCTCGCCCACCAGCTCAAAACCCTCGTCGCCACCACCCCCTGAAGCAGCAACACCTCTGTCGCTGGGGCGGGAACCACCTGCTCCCCGCCCCAGCGGCTGAAGGACGGGAACCGACAGAACCGGGATCAGCCCGCCCTGGAGCAACACAGGCACACGTTCGATCACCACGCCCCTGCGTGCGCGGTGGATCCGTGGCCGCAAGGATCTTGGGCGATGGTGGAGCGCGTCGCAGTTTCGATGTCCAGGTCCGGACTTCACGCTGCCGGCACGGCAACTCGTAGTTGGCAGCTCAGGTGCGGTTCCCCGCTCCACCAGGCGTGATGATGTTGTAACCGCCAATTGAATGTACACCCCACTGAAAGTCTTGCTTCGGGTAACCGGGACTCTGCATGATCGTTTCTGCTCGGCCATGTGGTCGACCAGTCGACATATGGATGGGCAGAGCTGTGTCCAAGGTGGGGAAATGGCCGCGTGCGGTCGCCGTCTGCGCGCTCGGCGGCTTGATCGCCGCTGGTGTCAACGTCTCGGCGGCGGGCCCGGCGAAGGCCGCCGCCGTGTGCAAGGGCGGTGTGGACAGCGACTTCAACGGGGACCAGGCGCGTGACACGGTCATCGCCGACCCGGAGGCAACCGTCTCGGAGAAGGAGCGCGCCGGGCTCGTCAGGATCGTCCTCGGCAATAACCAGGGGGTCGTCGAGCTTTCCCAGGACTCGCCCAACATCTCCGACAGCGCCGAGGCGGGAGACCGATTCGGTTTCTCGCTCGCCGTGTACGACGCGAACCGGGACGGGTGCAGCGATCTCGCGGTCGGTATCCCGTACGAGGACATCGGGACCGTTCAGGACGCCGGGTTCGTTCATCTCCTCTACGGCTCACCCGACGGCCTCGGACAGGGCACTGTCAGCGGCAAGGGCTTCCGGCAGGGCAGTGACGGCTGGGTTGGGGAGCATCTGGAAGCCGGTGACCTGTTCGGCCACTCTCTCGCGGCCACCAAGTCGAGCACCGGCATCGAGTATCTGATCACGGGATCCCCGGGAGAGGACGGCGCCGGCATGCCGGACATCGGCATGGTCGTCGCCGTCCACGGCCCGGCGTACACCGTCACCCGCTTCACCCAGGACAGTATTGGTGTGTGGGAAAGCGCCGAAGCGTACGACCGCTTCGGGTACTCCCTGGCCGCAGCGGGCAACTGGTTCACCGTCGGCATTCCAGGCGAATCAATGGACCAGCGCAGAGGCGCGGGTGCGATCTCCGTCTTCAAAGCGTCGATCAACACCGACGGCATTCCTGACCCCGCATGGGGGTCAGGGCAGGCCCGGACGGGGATCGGTGACAGCGGGGCCGAGACAGGTGACGCGTACGGCACCTCGCTGGCGATGGTCGCCTGCTGCCCGAATTCTGCCTCGCCCACCACGCCGCTCGAGGCCCTCATCGCCGTCGGGGCCCCGGGGGAGGACGTGGGCGATGTATCCGACGCAGGCGGTGTTCAGATCGCACAGGTGACCTCGGCCGGAGGCGCGGCCCTGCACTCCTGGATCACTCAGGACTCACCCGATGTAGAGGGCATCGCCGAGGCAGGCGACCGGTTCGGCCAGTCTCTGGTCGTGGCCAACCAGGATGTCCTGACCCAGCCATCGGCGAAGAATGCCCACCTGGCCGTGGGTGCCCCGGGCGAGGACTCGGGCGAGGACGCCGGAGCACCCGTCACGGATGTCGGAGGTCTCGCCCTGCTGCCTCTCATCGGTCCCCCCGGGACGGGCGACGTCTGGCTCGAGGCCGGTGCCGGCGTACCCACCACACCGGCTGACCACCTGCTCACCGGAGCGAACCTCTTCGCCACGCGGGGCGCCGTCTACCTCGGACTGCCCTATGCCCCGGCCACCGACCGCGCGGTCCACTACTACCCGTGGACCACTCCCAGGGGCGGTCCCTTCTCGACCGCCCCATCCCAGAGCTGGCGGCCCGGCGGAGGCGGCATTCCACTCGACAACAAGGCGTTCGGCGCGGCCATCCACTGATGTCCCGGCCCCTGGGGGCGCCATCGACAACGTGCCAGTGCAGATGAACAAGGGTGGGGAACAAGCAATGTCCAGGAGCGTGCGCCGCCGAGGCGCGTGGACGGCGGGCGTCGCGGCAGTGGCGACCGTCATGCTCGTCACGAGCGGCCGGTTCGGCCCCGGTGATGCCGACGGCGGTGCACAGCTCGTCAGGGACGGGCTGACGACCGGTGCGGTCAAAGCCAGTCAGGCCCAGCTCAAGGCTGCGGTCGCCCACGGCGTGCCCACGGAGGCGGCCGCCCAAGAGGCAGCCGCCCGGGCAAAGGAACCTGTCGAAGTCACGGGGCTGCGCGAAGAGCGCCGCACTGTGGTCGCCAACGGCGACGGCACCTTCACCGCTCAGGAGTTCCTGGAGCCCGTACGCGCACTGCGCAAGGGCCGCTGGCAGCCCATCGACACAACACTGGCCAAGTCCGCCGACGGCCGGTGGCGGCCCGCGTCGGCCACCGTGGACCTCACTGTCTCCGGCGGCGGCACGGGCCCGTTTGCCTCGGTGAGGAAGGCGGGCCGCGAGTTCGCCCTCACCTGGCCAGGCCGGGCGCTGCCCGCCCCCGTGGTCAGCCGTGACACCGCCACGTACGCCGAAGTACTGCCCGGCGTGGACCTGGTCGTGCGAGCCGAGTCCGAGGGCTTCGGCCACTTCGTCGTCATCAAGACGCCCGAAGCCGCCGCCAATCCGGACCTCGCCCGGATCGACCTGGGGCTGCGCACGGACGCCCTGACTGTGAGCAAGACGGCGTCGGGCGACATTCAGGCTGTTGACAGTCAGTCCAAGGGAGTCGTCTTCGAAGCCGCCGCGCCGGCCATGTGGGATACCCCGGCGGCCGCCTCAGCCGCGCGGCTGAGGCCTGGAACGGCACCGAACCGCGTTTCAAAGGCGACCAAGGCAGCCGCTGCGGCACCTGCTCCGACGGGCCCCACGGCTGACGGCCCCCCGCTCGCCCCCGCACCCGACGCCACTGTCGCACCCGTCGGTTTCGCTGTTGGCAAGGACTCCCTCACCCTCATTCCCGACGCGGGGCTGCTGGCGAACCCGGCCTCCTTCCCCGTGGTCATCGACCCCACGGTGAGCAGTCCCGCCTCCGCGTGGACCTCGATCATCAAGGGCATGCCCAACGAGCAGAACTGGAAGTTCACGGGCAACGAGGGCATGGGCAAGTGCCCCACCGACTACAGCGCCAAGTCCTGTGACGGCATCGACACCCGCCGGCTGATGTACACGGTTCCCCTCACGTCGTACCGCCCCGACATGACGATCCTCAAGGCCACCTTCTCGGCCCGGGTCGCCCATATATACGGCGCCACTCCCACCGCAGAGCCGGTGCGTCTTTACCGCGTCGGCAACAAGGACTTCGGCATCTCGTCCTCCAGCAGCTGGAGCAACACCAGCGCCCTGTGGGACACCCATCTCGCCACGGTCGACAAGGCCATCCAGCCCAGCTCCTGCAGCACGCCTCCCAACCTCAACTTCGAGTCCGCGGAGACCGGAGCCCTCGCCAAGGACGTGCAGGCGGCCGTCAAGGCCGGCTGGGCGAAAATGACGTTCGGGCTGCGCGCCGCCGACGAGAGCCGGTTCGCCGAGTGGAAGCGGTTGTGCGGCAACGCGCACCTCTCCGTCACCTACAACCGGCCCCCCGCCGTACTGACCGCGAGCAGGCTCTCCAGCCTGCCCGGTGGCGCCTGCAACACCAGTACCGCCGGTGTCAGAACGAGCCGCCTGCCTAAGCTGTACGCCCAGCCCAGCGACCCGGATCACAGCTCCGCCGAAGCGGAGCCGGTGAAGGTCGAGTTCAAGATCTCCTGGACTGACGCCTCAGGCGCGGCACAGTCCTACCCGGCCACGACCAAGTCGGCATCGCCCGGCGCGGTGTTCCAGCATCAGGTGATCGCCCCCAAGGGGAAGATCATTCCCGACAACACCGTGGTCAGCTATTCCGCCCGGGTCAGTGACGGCGCCGTGTGGAGTGGTTGGAGCCCCACCTGCCGTTTCCTGGTCGACGCGAACGTGCCCGGGGCTCCGCTCGTCGACTCCGAGCAGTTCCCCGCCGAGACCGACGGCTCAGGAGTGGGCACGATGGGTGAATTCACCCTCTCGCCCAACACCGAGGACCGCTTCGACGACCGTGTCACCAAGTACGTGTACGACTTCGACACCGACAATCAGCCTGCCGCGACGGTGACCCCGTCCAAGGTGGGCGACCCGGTGACGGTGCGGTGGACCCCTCAGAGCCGCGGCGGACACAAACTCTTCGTCACCTCCTACGACGGAGCGAACAACGCCAGCGAACCGACGACGTACTTCTTCGGCGTGGTCGTCGGCGCACCCGCAACCGCCCAGTGGGCGCTGGACGACGCCACGAACGAGACCAGCGCCCGTGACATGTCCGGTAACCATGCTGCCCGGCTCGGTCCCAAGGTCGCCCCCGGTGTAGCCGGCAACGGCACGGCCGCCGATGTGGTGATGCAGTTCGACGGATCAGCGGACTCCTGGCTGGAGACGGACCGCCCCGTCCTCAACACCGAGCGCGGCTTCTCGGTCAGCGCATGGGTCAAACCCGATGCCCTGAGCCGGGACATGACCGTCGCCAGTCAGAACGGCACGGGCGAGCCGGGCTTCCGGCTTGGGTACCAGGCGGCGAAGAAGACCTTCGAGTTCGCGCTCCCCACTGCCGACGTTGCGGCCATGGACGAGACCACACTGGTGACGACGGCGAACCGCACCTGCCCCGGCAGCACCTCGCAGCCGGTGTGTGAGAAGCAGTGGCGGCACCTTGCCGGTGTGTACGACCCGGGTGCGGCCAAACCCCTCAAGCTCTACATCGACGGAGAACTCAAGGCCGAGGCGGACCATCCCCTGCCCTGGCGGGCTCACGGCACCTTCCAGATCGGCCGGGAGCGGACGAAGACCGGCTACCGCGCCAACTGGCACGGTCAGCTCGCCGACGTACGGGTCTACAACCGGGCCACCACAGCGGACGAGGCGAGGAAAATGGTCGCGGCCCGATTGGACCGCCTCGGCTACTGGAACCTGGACCAGGTGATAGACGGGACATCATCGTTCCCCGCGGCCGGTGGAGGACAGCCCCTGGTGATGGGCGGCGGCGCGGTGTACACCCAGGAGACCGTGATGGACGTCATCGAGGGCAACACCCTCATGATCAGCCAGGATGACCAGGGGCAATTGTCCGACGGCGGCCGTCTGACTCTGAAGGACAGCGGTCACGCCGCCACCGCGACGGCACCCCTCGCCGGCACCGGCAGCTTCTCGCTGACGGCCCGCGTCCGGCTCTCCAGCAGGAACGCAACGACCCAGCAGGCCCTCCTCTCCCTCCCCGGTGACACAACCAGCCGCTTCGTGGTCCGCTTCACTGCCGCGCCAAGCGGCGGCCGCGGCCACTGGGAGCTCGTCGTCCCCGGGAACGACAGTGCCGACACACCCGCTGCGGTGGCCCGCGCGTACGCGGACGGAAACCCCGACGAAGGAATCGGCCAGTTCATCACGGTGACCTACGACGCCCTGACCCAGCGGCTGAGCCTGTACGTCGACGGGAACGCAGCCGAGCCGGTCGCCGGAGCACCGGAACGGGTCTCGGGCCATGTCGACGGGGTCGCCATGACCTGGCCGGCGACCGGTGGACTCCAGGTGGGCCGGGCCCGTACCGCCGCCGGCACCTGGGGCGACCACCTGGCCGGAGAGGTGGACGACATCCGCCTATACAACGGTGTCCTCGACAGGCCGACGATCGGACAACTCCAGGACGTGTACGTCAAGCCGCATCTGTAGCCGCTCGCGTACCGCCCATCGCACACCGCCCACCACCCGGTGGCCGCTCGTAAGCGGCCACCGGGTGTGACGCGACTTTTCCTTCACCCCTCTGCCACGGGAGTCCCGCATGCCCGCACGTTCACCACGCCCGCGTTACCCAGGCGGCTCCAGAGCCGTCGCGGCCCTCGTGCTGACCTTGTCGACCGTGCTCACGGCATCGACAGTGCAGGCCGCGACGGCCTCCGAAGCGACGGGCCGCGCCTACCAAGCAGACAAGCCCGGATTCGAAGACCCCGCCAAGACCACACCCAGCAAGGCGAAACCGCGGCCGGCCGACGCCACGAAGAACGCTGCGGTGCCCGCCCTGGACCCGGCACACTGGCCCACCGCAGGCACTGCCTCCGCCGATCTGACAGCAGGGAAGACAGCGACCATCCGCCCCGGAGGTCTGCCCGTCACCCTCACCACCCCCGTCGTGCCGAAGAACAACAAGGCGGGCAGGGCCCAAGCCGCCTCCACCACCCCTCCCGGCGCCCCGGCCGCGAAGAAGGTACGGGTCGAGATCGTCGACCAGTCCCGGGCACACGCGGTCGGCGCGAGCACCCTCCTCAAAGTTACCCACGAGGGCACCGCGGCCACGGCCAAGACCCGTATCGGCCTCAACTACACAAGCTTCGCCGAGGGCCACGGCGGCGACTACGGTGCCCGGCTCGCCCTCTTCCAGCTCCCGGCCTGTGCCCTGACTGCCACACCCGGCTCGAAGACATGTCCCCAGGCACCGGTCCCGCTGCGGACGGTGAACGACGCCGAGAAGAAGACGCTGGCCGCAGATATCCCGGTGGGAACCGGCAGGAGCGCGCCCCTGCTGGCGGTGGCCGCCACCGCCAGCTCTTCGCAGGGCTCTTATGACGCGACCCCGCTCGCCCCCTCCGCCACCTGGAACGTCTCCCCGTCCTCCGGCGGCTTCAGCTGGTCGTACCCGATGGAGGCAGTTCCCACCCCCGGTGGCTTCCAGCCGGATATCGGCCTCTCGTACTCCTCTCAGAGCGCGGACGGCAAGACCGCGATCACCAACAACCAGGGCTCCTGGATCGGTGAGTCCTTCGGGTACGAGGCGGGCTACATCGAGCGTCAGTACAAGGCATGCTCCGACGACGGTCACAAGACTTCCGGCGAGCTGTGCTGGGCCCACGACAACGCCACCGTCATGCTCAACGGCGAGTCCGGCCAGCTCATCCTGGACGACAAGACCGGCGAGTGGCGCATGGTCAACGACCTGGGCTGGAAGTTCGAGAAGTTGACCGGTGCCGTGAACGGCGACGACGACGGCGAGCACTGGAAGGTCACTGCCGACGGCACCGAGTACTTCTTCGGGCTCAACCGCCGCACCGGCTGGACCAGTGGCAAACCGGAGACCAACTCGACCTGGACCGTCCCCGTCGCCGGCGACGACAGTGGCGAGCCCTGTCACAAGGCGGCCTTCGCCGACGCGTGGTGCCAGCAGGCCTGGCGCTGGAACCTCGACTACGCCAAGGATCGCAACGGCAACACCATCTCGTACTTCTACGAGAAGGAACTGAACGCCTACGCCCGCGGCGGCAAGACCGATGTCAATGGCACCGCCTACACCCGCGGCGGCCACCTGGAGCGCATCGAGTACGGTCAGCGCCAGGACGAGCTATTCACCGCGGCGGCCCCGGCTCGTGTGCTGTTCACCACCGCCGAGCGCTGTGAGAAGACAGCCGACTTCGACTGCGCTCCCACGAAGTGGACGACGGCGAATGCCGCCCGCTGGCCCGACACCCCGTTGGACCGCTACTGCGCGGTGAACACCAAGTGCACCTTCAGCCAGGCCACCCCGTCCTTCTTCACCCGCAAGAAACTGACCGGGGTCACCACCCAGCTCCGCACCGGTGCCACCGCCTACGGGGACGTCGACGCCTGGCACCTCAAGCACCTCTTCACCGACAACGGTGACGGCTCCAAGACTCTGTGGCTCTCAGAGATCCAGCACGAGGGACGGGCAGGCGGCGGCAGTATCAAGCTCCCCTCCGTCCAGCTCATCGGCAGGAAACTGGACAACCGTGTCGACGTGGTCGGCAACAACCTCTCCCCGATCATGCGGTTCCGCCTGCACACGGTGCTCAGCGAGTCGGGCGCGCAACTCGATGTGACCTACAAGCCCGCCGACTGTACGGTCGCCTCGCTGCCCGCGCCCGGAGCATCCGTGAAGCGGTGCTACCCGGTCGTCTGGGCGCCGCCCGGATATCTCGACCCGATCACCGACTGGTTCCACAAATACGTCGTCGCATCAGTGCAGCACTCCGACCGCACCGGTAAGAGCGACCCGATGGTCACCGAGTACGACTACCTCGACGACGCCGGCTGGCGGAAAACGAAGCCCGACGGCATCACCGACCCCAAGTTTCTGACCTGGGGACAGTGGCAGGGCTACGGAAACGTGCGGGTCACCACTGGGAACGGCCAACAGCAGACCTCACGCATTGAGCACACCTATCTCAAGGGCCTGAACGGTGACGAGAAGGCCGACGGTAGCGCCCGTACCTCGTCCGTGACCGACTCCGACGGCACGCTCCACACCGACCGTGAGGAATTCACCGGCTTCGAGCTGGAGAAGGCCGCCTATCAAGGCGGGAAGATCGCATCAAAAACGATCACCACACCCTGGTACCACTCCACCGGCACCCAGACTCGCACGTGGGACGGCAAGAAGGTCGTCATCGACGCGGGCGTCACTGCCGCTGAAGAGACTCGCGGATTCACCGCTCTGCCCGGCGACGACAAATGGCGCAAGTCGATGTCGAAGACGAAGCTGGACACCGCCGAGGGCGTGGTCGGGCGAGTCAAGGAGGTGAACGACCTCGGTGACCTGCTCAACACCACCGACGACACCTGCACGCGCACCGACTACGCCGACAACCCGTCACTGAACATCCGGTCCCTGCCGAGCCGAGTGGAGACCGTCTCTGTCGCCTGCACTGTCACACCGCAGCGTGCGACCCAGGTCATCAGCGATGACCTGACCCTGTACGACGGCAAGAAGCACGGAGAAGCACCCACCAGGGGCCTGGTGACCCAGTCCGAACGGCTGATCGCCCATGACGGAACCACACCCAAGTATCAGATCACCAACACTACGACGTACGACTCCGACGGACGGCCAGTCAGCCAGACCGACGATCGCATTGCGGCCGCCGACGGCAAGAAGGCGACCACCTCGTTCACCTACACCGAAAACCACGGCCTCGTCTCGACAGGCACCGCGAAGAACGCCGTGGGCCACACCGTCACGACCGAGTACGCCCCCGCGTGGGGGCATCCCTCAGCCCGTACCGACACCAACGGCCGCCGGGTCGACTACGAGTACGACGCGCTCGGCCGACTGACAGGGGTGTGGCAGCCCGACCGTCCCAAGGCTGGCAATCCGCCGGACATCAGGCACAGCTATCTGATCCGTCAGGACAAGGCCTCAGCCATCAAGACGGAGAAGGCGAGCAGCAGCGGTTACAACCCGCCGGAGTACCAGCTCTTCGATTCGCTGCTCCGCCCGCGCCAGCACCAGACCGAGGGACCCAACGGCACGCGCATGATGGCCGACGTCTGGTACGACGGCCACGGCAGGATCGCCAAAACCAACGCCACCTACAACGCCCTGGGCACACCCTCCGACGAACTGGTGACGACTCCGGACGGCGAGGTCGGAGCCCAGACCCGCAACGTGTACGACGGCATGGGACGGCCCACCGCCGTAATTTCCGCCATCGCCGGCCACGAGCAATGGCGCACCACGACGAGCTACGACTCCACCGCAGCAGGCGACCGCATCCACAGCGACCCTCCGCCCGGCTCCATCCCGACCACATCGCTCGTCAACGAGGCCGGTCAGGTCACCCAGATCCGGCGCTTCGAGGGTGCATCCCCGGTCGTCAGCGGGCCGCTCGGCGCACACACCAGCACCAGCTACACCTACCGGCCCGCCGGGCAGCTGGCAACTGTTACGGACGACGACAACAACATCTGGTCGTACGCGTACGACCAGCTCGGCCGCAAGACCAAGACGACCGACCCCGACGCCGGAATCACCGAGGTCACGTACGACGCCGCAGACAGGCCGACGACCGTCACAGACCCGCGCGGAAAGTCCGTCACCACGGCGTACGACGTGCTGAGCCGCCCGCTGACCACCCACGACGGTCCGGCAACCACCAGCCCCAGGCTGACGGAAACCAAGTACGACCGGGCAGGTGCTCACGGATATCCGTACGCCTCTCACCGCTACGTCAGCGCGGACAAGTACTTTGCCGCCACCGTCGTGCGCTTCGACAGCCTCTACCGGCCGATTCAGCAAGCGATTCAGATCCCCGACACGGAAGGCGCGCTCAAGGGCACGTACCTCTACACCACCACCTATAACCCGGACGGCACGGTCAAATCGACCGGCTTGCCCGCGATGGGTGGTCTGCCGCAGGAAACCCTGGTCACCACCTACGACGACCTGCAACGGCCGACCACACTCACCAGCGCGAGCAACAACTACGTCACCAACACGGCCTGGACGCCGACCAGTCAGCTCTCCACCCTCACGCTGAACACCGGCGGCAAACAGTCCGAACAGCACTTCTTCTACGAGAAGGGCACCGATCGGGTCGAACGCCAGCTGGTGACCGTCGAGGGCATGGCGCGCGCCGCCAAGGATGTCCACACCTCGTACGACCTGTCAGGCAACGTCCTGTCAGTCGCCGACACAGCGGACACCAGCACCCCATCGGCTCTCGACGTCCAGTGCTACGCCTACGACGGCCAGCGCAGACTCACTGAGATCTGGACCCCTCAGGCCACGGCGGCGACCGCAGCCGGGTCCGGCACAGTCGGCATGGCGACACCCGAGTACGCCGGCAGCACGCCCACAGCCTGCACCTCGGCCGAACCCGGCAACAACCCGCTCGGCGGCCCGGCGCCGTACTGGACCTCGTACTCCTTCGACAAGATCGGCAATCGCAGCAAGGAGATCCGCCACGACGTGGGCCGGGTGGCGTCGAAGGACATCGTCCGGACATACACCTACTCTGACGCGAACCAGAACGGCACGACGAAGGAGACAGGTGACGGAGGCCCGCACGCCGTCACCAAAGTCACCGAGAAGTCCGTGACGGGGCCGCAAGACTCGTTCTTCTCCTATGACGCCTCCGGCAACACTGTCCAGAGGAAGATCGGCGGCGACACCCAGACCCTGCGGTGGAACTCCGAAGGCAAGGTCGACGAGATCACCGAGCCCGACGACGAGACGACCCCGGACAAGGACGAGTCGAAGACGACGACGTTCCTCTACGACTCCGGGGGGAACCGCCTCAAGCGCACAGACCCGTCCGGCACCACCCTCTACCTCCCGGGCGCCACGGAACTCCACCTTCCGGCAGGCACGGGCACCACGACCCAGGGCACCCGCTACTACAGCCACGCCGGCGAAACCGTCGCTGTGCGCACCGCAGGCAAGGTCTCCTTCATCGCAGCGGACAGGCACGGTACAGGTGACCTCGCCATCGACGCCACCACCGGTGCGGTCACCCAGCGCCGCACTGACCCGTACGGCAACCCGCGCTCGGGCGGGACTCAGTCGAGTGCATGGCCGGGACAGAAAGGCTTCGTGGGAGGCACCATTGACGCCGCCACGAGCCTGACGAACATTGGGGCGCGCCAGTACGACGCGGACCTGGGCAAGTTCATCTCCGTCGACCCGATCATCGACGTGAACGACCCACAGCAGATGAACGGGTACTCATACGCGAACGACAACCCGACCACCTATGCGGACCCGACAGGCCTGGTGCTCGGATGCGGTGGTCCTTATGAGGACTGCCCCTCCAAGCCCGGTGCACCGAAGAAGAAGAAGCCGTCAAAGGGCGGCGGTAGCGGTAGTGGCCCTGGGAAGGAGGTAAACAAGGCCCAGAAGGATGTCGACAATGCCCAGCAGTCACACAACAACGCCAAGCAGAAGATGCAGAAGGCAGCAGACGCGCTCGGCAAGGAACTTTTGGACCAGCTCGGCGTCACGGCAGCTATGGACTGCATCTCCACCGGCAACCTGAGCGACTGCGGCGAGACACTTCTCAACGTCGCGAGCTATCTGGTCGGAGCCAAGGCAGTTCAAATCGCCGCTGGCGGCGTCGACATAAGACGACCTTGGGAAGCTCCCGGGAGGATCAAGCGCAACGTAGGACTTCTCGGCGACCTCGTCTTCGGGCTCAAAGAAACCTACGACACCTCCAAGAAGCTCGACCGGGCCAAGGACAAACTTGCGGCAGCCAAGGCGAAGGAAACGAAGAGGAGGGAAAAGGAAAAGTGCCACAGCTTCCTGCCCGGCACTCTGGTACTCCTGGCCGACGGATCAACGAAAGCGATCGAAGACGTCGAACCGGGCGATGAGATCACCACGACCAACCCCCAAACGGGTAAAGAGGTCGTCCGCAAGGTCGTCGGAACCATCGTCACCGAGGACGACAAGAATTTCGTCGACCTCACCATCACTACGGATGGCGTGGAATCGTCCCTGATCTCCACCACGACCCACCCTTTCTGGGTCGAGGCGGAACGCGAGTGGATCAGGGCCGGCAAACTTAAGCCGGGTATGCACCTCACCACCCCTAGTGGTTCGACCGCACTGGTCGAAGGAACACGCTACTTCGAGAAGCGCCAGCGCACGCACGATCTCACCATTGGCGACCTGCATGCATACTATGTGCTGACGGGAGTCACTCCACTCCTCGTTCATAATTGCGATGGCGGCTTCAAGAACCCCGTTTCCCCGGGTGAGATAACGGAGCTGAATCGTCAATTTGGCGGGATGGTCGCGGAGCGCGGATCTCCTGGTAATGCATTGCTCAACGCAAGTCGCTATGACAGCTTCTGGGAGAAGTCCGCTGTGATAATCAGAGACATTGCCGGCGCCCACATGTTCGACAATGGAAATAAGCGAACCGCTCATGCCACAGTGTCTCTACTAATGGAGCGCAACGGCATCACTAGTGGGCCAAATTCGGATGATTTGTGGAGCGTTATATCTCGAGTAGCCACGCCTAGAAGATCAGGTCACAGCATGGACGTCGGGAAGATTGCCTCGATGTTGCGAGGGTACTGAACGGGAGCGATAATGGTGGATATCGAGCTACTCATGGATCAACTGGGAAGGGTTGGCATCACTGTCCTCCTCAAGGTTGACCACGAGCGAATGCATTCGGGGCACAAGCCCTGGACGATGGTAATGTCAGGCCCGGGATTGGGTGAACGTGGATTGATTCGCACGGACGCACCCACCCTCCAGAACTGCCTGAAGTACTGCATTCGAGAGCTGAGTACGTGCCCCGGCGATTGGGACTGGCTGAAGTTGTATTCGTAGCCACATAGAGGTCCCGCCAGAATTGATTCTGGCGGGACCTCTGGCGCTTCTGACGTCAGTAGTGAACAGAAGCGTCGAGGGTACCGGGGCTCTGCGATGAGCCGCGAGGGTTTCGCCACGGGCGCCGGGAGAGCCTGCTCCGTCGGGGTGTCGGCCCCACCGGGCATTCTCCAGTAAACCGCCGTTACCTCCGCCAGGGCCCCACTTCACAAGGACAGCAAGAAGGCCATATCGGCCTCTTACGGATTCACCGCCAGAGGAAGCGGCAACCGCTGGGAGTGCGACGGTGTCATCACCAGCGGCCCGATTGCCCGCCTGACCATCATCGGCGTCACCGCCCGCGCCGAGCGTGGCCCGGCCGGTGCGCTGACGCCAGACGCCGGGATATCGACGGCACCGTCAGGGCCTTCTGCCGCAAGGAGACATCCTGCCCTGGCAGGGTCGATCACCGTCTGGCCGGAAGCAGTGCCTGCGGTCGGATGCCAGGGGAGGGATTCTTGCCCCGTGGAAACAGGAGCCAGCGCCCGCGGGTTCGGTCTGTCGGGACCGGGCCAAAGCCGCTTCGCGACAAGACTGCCGCTGATGGTCTACCCGACCGCTGGGCTCGGATGGATGGCGTCGGGTGCGCCAGCCCGGAGATCTGGCCCGAGTCCCCGCCGTAGGCCGATTCCCGCCCATCCGGTGGCGGGTTCTAGGACCATCGGCACATGTTGTGATGTGCATCACTCGCTGGGTGATTGAGGGGGTACAGGGCGGGTGGTTGACCGTTTGACCGGGTTCCGGCGGTCCAGGTCAGAGGTGCGGGCGAGGGGTGCGTGGAAGAGGTGACCGACGACAGGGGGAACATCTGTCTGTTACTAAAGTTGTGCGGTGCGTGAGATTGGTTGGGTCTGGTGTTGCGCATCCGGGCCCTGCCATTCGTCTTTGGTGCAAAGGGCGTACACCGGCGCACTTCCGGGACCGCTCCCCGGGGAGGGGGTGCGGATCCCCACACTCGTCCGGCGCACCACCCGCCACCGCCGCATCGCCACCGCGCACCTCCTGCGCGGCGCCTGCTACGGCCTGGGCACCAGCGCCGTCACCCTCCTCGCCGTCTGGGCCGAGCAGTACATCTGACACCCCGTTTGTGCCCGCGCCGGACCGTCGGCGGACACCACGCCGGCCTGCCACCGCCCGCGCCGCCCGCGCCGTGGCTGGGCGTTGTCAGTCGACAAAGCCCAGGGCGGTGTCGGGCTTGCAGTCGGGGCAGGCGGGCAGCCCTTCGGCGAGTGCGCGGCGGGCCTCATCACGGGTCAGGGACTTGCTGCCGGGCGCGGGGATCCAGCACTCGCCGGTGTGCAGGCCGATCGGCCCGGCGATGCTCTGCTCCACCAGCCAGTCGGGGGCGGGAGAAGACGGGCCCAGTGTCCCGGCCGGGGTCGGCCGCGGGCCAGGGCGTCCGCGGTCCGGCCAGGGGGAGCGGCGGGACAGGTGCTGTTCGGCCTCGCGGATCCAGCGTTCGGTGCGGTCCAGGTCCTGGATCTGGACGCGGCGCAGGAAGTACAGCCACTCCAGCCGCTCGGCGTCGGACGGCCCGGGCACAGAACTCAGCCCGCCGGCGCCGCAGGCCCGGCGCCGGTAGCGGTGCGCTTCAGCTCCATCCGGGCCTCCACCAGAGCCGGCCCGGACAGAGTCCGCCAGAACGGGTCCGCCGTCACCCGCTCGGCCAGCTCCAGCAGCAGCCCGCGCAGCCGCGCCACCTCGGCCTTCTGATGGTCGGTGTAGCCGGGGGAGTCCGGCATCCCGGACCGCCGGTCACTGTGCAACTGCTTGTCCCCCTCCCAGCCCGGCGCCGGCTCCACCGACCACGGCAGCTCCCGGCACAGCTCCGCGTACTCGGCCCGCGCCCGGTGAAGGCGGAGCTGCGCGTCGCGGAGATCTACGGGGAAGTCGGTTTCAGCCATGACTCAATAGTATGCATGTTCGAATCAGTGTCCCCGCTGAGGCAGGTCCGGCTGTCGCTCCGGCCCCTCTGGATGCGGCAGGCTGTCTGTGTCACCGGCATGATCTTTTCTCTGAAGCCGGCACCGTCCGGGCACGTGCCTGCGGGGCGGGCCAGAGCGGTGGAGCGAGCGGTCCAGCTACCCGGCCCCGCGTACGACGTCACCCCCTCCCGGCACTGCGGTATCGGGTCGGGCGGCGTGTCACCCGATGGAGTGGCGGCCGGGGGATCCGGGCGGTCCGGGCCCGACACTGAGAAATGCCGCTTCCGTCAGCCAGGGAGAGAACCCGATGAGTGCCACCCGCATACCGCCGTCGGCAGCCGGGTCGGGTCCGCCGACCCGCTCGCCGTACCCACGTGAGTGAGCCGTACGGCGCTGAGCCGGAGGGCTGGCCCTGCCTGCTGTCCGCCGAGGCCAACGCCCTGCTGGGCGACGTCTCACTGTCAGCCAGTGTGTTTGGCGCGGTCATCGCGGTGACCGTGCAGATCAATGAGACCAAGGGGTATGTGCCGGGCAGCACCGCCTCGCCGAGGTGGCCCCAGCAGCGCCGTGTCCCGCTCGGGCCGGACGGATCCCTCGGCGTGGCCGAGTACGTCATCGTCGCCGACGCTGACGAGCCCCACTGCGTGCTGACCCGGATCCAGCTCTACTGAACCGGCGGTCCGGGCCGTGGCCGCCGTGGATCCGGGCCCGGGGGACGACCCAGCTCGCTGGTTGGCGCCTGTCTTGTGTGCCGGGGTTGTGGGGTGGGCACCGGGCCTGGCGGCCCGGTCCGGCGGTGCGTCGCCTCCGGAGGCCGGATCCTGCCCGGTCGGGGCTGGACACCGTGGCGGCCTCCTACTGGCGACCCCTCCGCTTCGCGCAGGGGCTGCGGGCTGCGCCCTTGCGCGAACCCCCGGCGGGCTCCTCCGGACCCCCGCCCGCCGGGGGCCTGGTCCCGGTGGTGCCGCTTCGTGCGAACGGGCGCTCTCCGGAGGAACTGCAAACAGCCGGCCGCGCGAGGTAGACGGCCGTTCCCAGTGCGGGCGGCGGACAGCGAGGACTTTCACGGCCGGGACGGAGAAGCGAAGCCTGTATGGTGCTCTCCGCTCACAGCCGCCCGGAGAGCTCGTGGGTTGCCAATGAACTCGCCGCTGTCGTGGGACTGGTGGGCAACCGCTGGGGCCTTGTGGATGTCCCACAGCGGGCCCCGGCCGCCGCACGCTCGCCATCCAGGCTGCCCCTGTGCGAGGCCTGCGGCTGAACGGAGGGGCACCTCGCGCAACCGCGGTGACCGTGGCCGCACCAGTTCGGGTCCGGCGGGTTCGCTGCCATCACCCGGGCGGACACACACACCTCCCAGGCCCGGCGAGGGAGCGGGCGGCTTCCTTGAGCGCGACGCGGGCGGCGGGAGTTCCGGCGGAGGTGTCCCAGTAGGGGTGGGCGGCGATCCGGGCGGAGAGGGTGAGGAGCCGGCGGCGGTGCGCGCCCGCGCCCGACGTGCTGGTCGCGGTCTCGGCGAGATGCCGGTAGGCGCGGTACCAGGCGGTCTGGGTCTCCAGGAGGTCGGTGGGGAAGGTGCGCTGTCGAGCCATGGCCAAATTAGATCGCATGTTCGATTTTCAACGCAAAGGCGTGGCGTACTGTCCTGTGTCATCGAACTTTGAGCGATTGCCACCGAGGTTTGAGTGGTCGGGGGCCGACCCGGCTCCGGCTTCCGAGCGGTGTCAGTGGAGGGCGGCAGACTTCGTGCTTCCTGCCGAAGAAGCGGGTGTTCGTTCGGCGGCTGGCTGCGTACTACGAGGCCGAGGTGTTCACCGCAGCCGAGACGGTTCTGGCCGATCCGGACACCATTTGGGAGGACAGCGGACTGCGGGGCACCGACGGCCCGGCAGTGTTGATGGATTCGGCCGAAGCGGGCGCCGATAGGGGAGTGGGCTATTCCGACGGGAGCCGGCCGGATCAGTTGGTGTCCTGCCGAGTGGTGTAGCGGGTCGGGGGTCGAACGCGCGGGTGTCTGCCCGGGGCGTGCATCCGCTGTCGGCGCGTGCTTCGTTAATGACGACAGAGGGTGTCGGGTTTACGGCCGACGATGGACGTATGCGCGAAACCCCAGAAGAACTCGACGAGCTCCAGTCCCTCCTCGACTCCTCCCTTTCCGGCTCGACCGCACACCTCCGCTCGATCGTCGAGGGCCGCACCATCACGGCGGCGCAGCTCGCCGGGGTCCTCACCGGCATGTGCACGCTTGCCCTCTCCACGGTGACCGCAAAGGGCGAACCGCGGATCAGCGGCGCCGACGGGCACTTCCTGCACGGCCGGTGGCACTTCGGCACGGCTCGCAACGCCGCCAAGACCCGTCATCTCGCTGCCCGTCCGGCCGCCAGCGTCGCCCACATGCGCGGCGAGGACCTCGGCGTGTTCACCCACGGCACGGTGGAGGAGCTGAACCCCGAGGACGCCGAGACCACGGCCGACTGGCATGAACTCCGCGCCTACTTGAAGGACTTCTACGGCGACGACGCCTTCGACTGGAACCGCGAGGTCGTCTACTACCGGCTCAACCCGCACTGGATGACCGTCTACGCCCCCGACCTCGACAAACTCACCGGCACGTGACGCCGGGCCCGTCGACGAGGGCCCGCACCTGCGCGTACGCGGGTGCGGAGCCGGTCGACGGCACGCCGTCGCGTACCGCAGGCGCCGTGGCGACGGCCTCGCCCAGCGCCCTCCGGTACAACAGCGACCCGAGGCTGCACCGCGCGATCGAAAACTGTCGCTCCTAACGCTCGGCCCCGACCACTCAAAGTTCGATGGCACAGGATACGTACCCCGCGGGCGTCGGCATGGCACCATGAACGCTATTCGTACGGCTCACGTACGCTATTCGTACGCGAGAAGTGCGTTTCGCGAGGTATGCTTCGGGTCGGAGGTGTTTCATGTCCGAGTTGTTCGACGCCGTCGACGCCCTGCTCTCGTCGCGCGCCGTTCTCCCGCCGCCGGCGGAGCGGAAGCGTTTGCGTGCCGCGCACGGTCTGACGATCGACGAGGTGGCGGGCGCGCTGAAGGTGCGCCGGGCCACCGTGTCCGGGTGGGAGTCCGGTAAGACCGAGCCGCGTCCGCCGGAGCGCGACGCCTACGCCCGGCTCCTCGACGGGCTCGCCAAGCTCTACCCCGCAGCCCCGGCGGAGGCCTCTGGCGCCGTGGCAGTCCCGGCCGCGTTCACTGGCGCGCCCGCTCCGGAGGAAGTCGAAACTCTGCCTACAGGCCCCGCCCCCGAGGCTGCGGTCATGACTGCGAACGAGAACACACGGACCCCCGCCCCAGCTCCCGCCGCCGCTGCTCCGGTGGCCGCGTCCCGCCCGGCGAGCACCACCAGGAGCGCGTCGACGTCACGCCGTCCCGGCGCGAAGAAGGCGGCCCCGGCCGGGACCCCTGCGGGCGGCGCCGACCCGCGGTTCGAGAACGGACCGCTGGCGGTGCTGGATGTCGAGGACGGGAAGGTGCTGGCGTACTGCGTCGGTGGCCTGGTCCTGGACGTGGCCGCCAAGTCCCTGCCGTCCCTGGTGGACTGGACGCTGAAGGAGGCGAAGCTGGGTGCGCCGAAGCTGTCCGGGCCGGGCAAGGACGCCGATCCGCTGATCGTGCTCACCGAGGCCGCGCTGGAGCGCTACAGCCTCCCGGCCGCGCTGACCGAGGAGGAGCGGATCGCCGGCAGGCTGCCGGAGGGTCACAAGGTCATCAAGCAGCTGGTCCGCGCGCAGTGGAAGCTGACGAAGCGCGGCTTCGGTCCGTGGGCGCGGATCTACCGCCCCGCGACCGGGTCGGAGCGGGCCTGCGTGCAGCTGTGCATCCCGTCGTGGAACGCGCTGGACACGCGGCACTGGGGCGCGGCCGGGCAGCTCCAGGCGCCGGAATTGGCCCGCGTGCTGGGCGTGTACGCGTCCCGGGTGATGACGCCGCGCGGCTCCACGGCCGTGACCGGTCTGGAGCTGATGACCGCGCTGCACCCGGCGACCCGGGCCTCCGCCCCGGACGCCGACGGCAAGCGCACCTCGGAGCACAACCCCGGCTCGCTGGGGAAGGACCCGGTCGACCCGATGAACTGGCCGCCGTGCGAGGTCCCCGACGGCCACCCCGTCCTCGCCGATCTGCCCCGCTTCCACGTGCGCGGGCCAGCGGAGAAGCTGTTCGAGGAGGCGTACGACTGGGCCCGTCCGATGACCGACGCGGAGTGCACTCCGCGCCACCTGGTCGGCATCGACGTCAACATGGCCTTCGCCGCCGGAGCCAACGGCCTGAACGTCGGCCTCGGAGAGGCCGCGCACGTCACCAAGCCCGTCTTCGACCCGAAGCTGCCCGGCAGCTGGCTGGTGGATCTGAGCCACGTCGACCTGTCGAAGGTAAAGGTTGGCAAGGAATGGGTAGAGCTGGATGGCGGCCTGCTGCCGAGCCCGTTCACGCCGAAGGGTGAGCGCCCGGCCGGCCCGGCCTGGTACGCGACCCCGACGGTGGCGTACGCGGTCGAGCTGGGCTACGAGGTGCGCCCGACCGAGGCGTGGGTGCGGTACGAGAACGGCCGCTACCTGGACGGCTGGTACCAGCGGCTGCGCGACGCCTACCTCGCCACGATGGCCGACCTCGGCGTCGACCCCGACCTGCCGCCGGAGGACTTCCTGGCGGCGATGAACGGCTACAAGGCCCGCGACCCCGAGCTGGCGATCGTCGTCTCTGCGGTCAAGGCCACGGTGAAGGGCGGCCTGGGCAAGCTCCGCGAACGCCCCCGCGGCGAGAACTGGCGGCCCGGCCAGCCATGGCGCGCCCTCGCACGGCCGACGTGGCGGCCGGACATCCGCGCGGCGGTCATCTCCCGCACCCGCATCAACCTCCACCGCAAGATCGTCAAGCACGCGGCGTTCACCGGCCAGTACCCCATCGCGATCCTCTCCGACTGCGTCGTCTACGCCTCCCACGGCGAGACCCCGCTGGACTTCCTGCCCCACCGGGACGGCAAGCCCCTCCCGGGCGGGTTCAAGCTCGGCATCAACCCCGGCCTGGTCAAGCACGAGGGCACCCAGTCCGTCCTGTGGGGCGAGGAAGTCCGGGAAAAATTCAACGCCCCGGAACTCAACCTCGCCCGGTACATCAAGGACGGCCAGATCACCGACACCGACAACGGCGAGTAGGAGAACACGTCGATGAACAGCGAGTTCGGCGGCGGCCTCGACCAGGCGGTCCACAAAGCGTTCACCCGCCCCGCACCCAAGACCGCCGGCGCCCGGATGCGGTACCTGGTCAAACAGCACAAGGGCACCAGGGCCGTCGCCCAGCTCCTCGGCGTCTCCCAGCGCACGGTGGAGCGATACGTCAAGGACCAGATCAAGAAACCCCGCCCCGAGCTGGCCGCGCGCATGGAGCGCGAGGTGAAGGCCCGGTGGCAGCCCCAGATCAAGGCGAAGGCCCGCAAGAAGGCAGCCACCACCGGCGGCATCGTCGTCGACATCCACGCCCGCATGGGCTACACCGCCCCCATCGGCTCCACCGACGAAAGCCGCATCCGCCACCTCACCGTCGCCCTCCCACCCCGGCACGCCGCCCGCCTCCTCGACGCCCAGGACCAGGGCGCCGACGAGGGCCGGCTGCGCGAGCTCACCGCCGAGGCCCTCAAGGAGACGTACTTCCAGGACAACGGCGGCCGGGCCGGGTCCCTCGAAGAGGTGCGGATCACCGACGTGGTCCACCTGGACTTCGAGCTGTAGCCGCCGCGCCCCGAACAGCCCGCGAGCCCCGGACCTGCCCTGGTCCGGGGCTCGCTCGCGTATCTGCGGGGGAGCAGATCGTCCTGCTCAACGACGTTGACGCGGGGCGGTCACCCAGCGCCCGCACCCGGATCCGCGGAAGGCTGGCCTTCCTGCGCGGCGAGGGCCGCGCCGACGAAAGCTCGCACGAGCGCGGCAGCCTCGGACGTCGTGACGTCCTTCGTCCAGTTGCCGGTCACGTGCCGACCGCTGCACTCCAACTGGAACCGGTGGACCCCGTGCGCGTGCTCCAGTTCGCGGGCGTACGGCTGTCGTCGGCACCGGCTGCGGGTCGCGCTCCGGGATGTCGCGGTAGACGGGGAGCCGGACGTCGACGACGTCGTCCAGGCGCACCTCCATGTCCGCGAAGACGCGGCCAGCGGCGCGGATGTCGCGTTCGTCGTACGGCCAGCGGCTCTTGTGCTTGTAGCAGCGCACCGCTACGTCGCCGAAGAAGACGTAGCCGTGCTCTCGCAGCCTGGGCATGTGGAGGAGCTCGTCAGGATCCAGCGGGACTGCGGCGTGCTGCGTCAGGTCCGCGAAGAGGGAGCGTGCGTACTCCCCGCTGATGGGCATGGCCGGATGGTGGCAGCCGCCGCTGACAACGCCTCCCGGACCGGGCCTCGGCGCTGGTCCACGGCACCGAGGCCCGGCCGCTGTCCACAGGGCGCCCCGGATCCACTGCCGGGATGAGTAATCACGAGCAGCAGCCGGCACCGCGCCGAGGCAAGGTCCTTGAGGCCCTCGCGCGGGCGGAGCGGAAGGTCTTCACCCGGCCCGCGCCGAAGTCCGCCAATGCACAGGTGGAATTCCTTCTCACGCAGATGAAGGGGTCGGCCAAGGCCGTGGCGGAGCATGTGGGCACCTCAACCCGCACGATCGAGCGCTACCGTGCAGGGAAGCTGAAGAAGCCGCAGAAGCGACTCCGGGCCGCCCTGGCGGAAGCGACCGAATCCGAGTGGCAACCCCAGGTCAGAGCACAGGCACGCGCCCAGGCGGCCACCTCCCGGGGGATGATGGTGGAGGTGACCGCGTACTTCGGATTCACCTGCACCGGCAGCTCGGACGACGGCCGCGAGCGCCACATCACCACGGACATCTCGCCCACCTACGTGAAGCAAATCCTGGCCCTCCAGGAAGCCGGAGCGACGGAGGAGGAACTGCATCCCATCGTCGCGGAGGCCATCACCGAGTCGTATTTCACGGAATGGGGAACGCGGGCCGACGGACTGCGAGCGAATTTCACGGCGGTGACCTCGATATCTTTCCGGTTCTAGCTCACCCGAAATTCCGGCCTGCTATAAACCTGTCCAGGGCCGTCACGGCCGGATATCCAGCTTCACCGTTGCCGCGAGATGGGAGACCTCTGTGAGCACCCCTCTTCCCCGGTCCAGCCAGCGCCCGCGCACCCCGACGACCGGCGCGCCCGCAGCCCGTCGGGGGTTCGACGGGGCGAAGGTCGGCCGGTCGGCGGTGCAGCGGCGGGCCACCGGCATGACGGCCGACGAAGCCGCCGCCGCGCTGGAGAGCGCCGAGTGGATGCAGCACCTCGACCGCGACCGCGAGGACCTGGCGGGCGATACGCGCGGCCCGGCCGAGATCGCCGAGTGGCAGCGCATCACCGCGCTCCTCCGCTCCGCGGGCGGCGTCTACGACCCGGCCGCCGACGCCGTCGTCCAGGACGAGCTCGCCGCCGACCGGCGTGAGCAGGAAGCCGAACAGCAACGCCTCCAGGAACAGCAGCAGCTCGACGCCCGCGCCGACCACCTCGCCGAGCTCGCCGCGTACGGCCGCCTCGACCGCACGGTGGAGAGCCGGCCGGGCGACGAGGACGCCCGCGACGTCATGGCCCGGCGCGGCGACTACCACGCCACGGTGGTCGACGGCTGGCTCGCCCGCGCCCTCGCCGACCGCTCCGGCCACTACGCCGACCCCGCCGCGCGCACCACCGCCGCCGGCTCCCTGCCCGTGGAAGTACGCGCCCACGCCGCCCTCGCTCTCGCCCTCGGCGCCGAGGGCGAGAGCGAGGGCGAGATGGAGGTCGCGGGCCGGCTCGCCCCGGCCGACCCGGCCGCCACCCACGCGCTCGCCGCCTGGATCACGGCCCGCAACCCGGGCACCCGGTGAGCACACCCCCTCCGCGCCTCTGGGAGATGACCGCGCGTGACCTCCCAGGCTCCCAGCTCAGCGTCGGCGAGCTGGGAGCCTGGGAGCCCGAATATCCAATTCAGGCCGTATGTCTGGGAGGTTGACCCGCGTTTCCTCAGGAAACCGAAGTTCTGGGAGGTGAGCTGGGAGCCTGGTAGGTACGAGGGCGCGCCCCGCTTCGTTTCACTGAGGGTTAGTCACACTGTCACGGTCCCCGTGTCACGGCGGCCCGGAATCGCTGTCACGCCGAGTGTCACGCTGCCGGGGCCGCCCTGCAATCACGGGCCCCGGGGCCCGTTCCGGGCCCTCTCCGCAGCGTGACACCCTCCTCTTGGCGCTTTCTCCCCGTATCGCTGCGTGACCGTCCACAGTGTCCTGTCTCAGCGAAGATTCACCGGTCTCACTGAAGATTGACGACCGGCCTGTTCGTCTCATCGAAGTTTCACCAGACGGTTGTCGAGCCGGGTCTGGATCATGGCAGCAGGGTGCCACCAGCGGCTTCGGCTGTGTTGGACGGCCTGGGATAACCCCGTACAGGTGCTCACTAGAATCGCGCCATGGCTAGTGATCTCGGTTTCACGTGCTCATGCTGCGGCGAGCACCACGCAGAGCTCCCCATGAGCTACTCGACCATGGCCCCTGACGTGTGGGATCCCAGCTTCGAGAGCGATCCGGACAGCATGCTGTCGTCCGACCAGTGCGTGATCAAAGGCCAGCACTTCTTCATCAGGGGTCTGATCGAGATACCTGTGATCGGCAGCCAGTACGTCTTCTCATGGGGCGTCTGGGTCTCCCTGGGCAGAGACAATTTCGCCCGTGCTCTTGAGGTATGGAACACAGAGGGCCGCGAGTCCGAGAAGCCCTACTTCGGCTGGCTCAGCACCGAGCTCGCGCTCTATCCCGAGAGCACCAACAACCTGAAGACCAACGCCCACACCCGGCCGGTCGGCAAGCGCCCCTTTATCGAGCTGGAGCCCACCGACCACCCGCTCGCCGTCGAACAACGCACCGGCATCACCCTCGGTCGCGTGCGTGAGATCGCCATGGCCGTGCTGCATCCGGCCTGAGCCACACCAGTAGGGACGGTCAAACCTTCCGTGAGACCGGTCAAGCTTCAGTGAGACGGGACACACAGTTAGGGGCCACTCCGGCGCCGCCACCCTGATCTACACCGCCCACGCCGCCTCGATCCAAGAAGCCACGGCGAAGGTCCAGAAGCTGCGCAGTGCACCTGCGCCGAG
Organism: Streptomyces sp. CAU 1734; assembly: GCF_039888735.1. NCBI lineage: Bacteria > Bacillati > Actinomycetota > Actinomycetes > Kitasatosporales > Streptomycetaceae > Streptomyces > Streptomyces sp. CAU 1734. The sequence goes on along the minus strand of NZ_JBDQQP010000019.1, from coordinate 5,911 downwards.
CCGGGCCTCGGCCGGCGGTGCGCGGGCGAACCGTGGTGCGCCAAGGTCGAAGCAGCCGCGGCCGCGAGCCCCCTGCCCGGCTGAACAGAGCGGTCCCACGGCCGCGGTGCGGCCGATACCGTGGTGACACACGCCCGCTCCGTGCCCTGGAGGCCCTCGATGAGGGAACAGCCGGCCCCCGCCCCCGCGGCCCGGCAGCAGCTGGAGCCCGACGCCGCCGACGGACTGCGCGCGTATGCGGCCCGGGCCCGCGCGGACGCCGACCGGCTCGCCGCGGTCCTGGAGGACATCGCCGCCAACGGCCTCCCTGCGGTGGAGGGGTGCACGCGGTGGGAGGAGCTGCGCGAGCAGCACCTCGGCCGGCTCACCGCCCAGCGTCCCACCGCCGCCTGACCCGGATGACACCTCGCCACTCCCCGCGCCGGGCCCGGATCGTGTTCAGCGACGCCGCCGCCCGCCAGCTCGACGCACTCACCACCGAGCACGAGCTTCATGCCCTCGACCGCGCCCTGGTCGCGCTCTCCGTCGACCCCGACCTCGGCGACCCCATCCCCGGCAGCGACACCGCCGGCCCGGAGCTGCGCCAGTACACCGACGACGTCGAACAGGTCCGGGGCCTCTACTTCGTCACCGTGCTGCGCACCGTGGTTATCTGGGGTTCGCGGAGCGTATCCGCGGTTCCGGCCGGTATGGGTGTGTGAGGGACGTGAGTCACGGGACGCTTTGCCCACTGATCATTTCAGGGTGAGGCTCCACCGGTCACTCGTCGTCGAGCCGCTGAAGAATCTGCGTGAAGTCACCAGCATCGAGCAGGCCTACGAGCACCTGAGTGATGCTCTCGATGCCAGGTTCCCGAACGATCAGGCCATCAGAGCACCAGAAGTAGCGACCGCCCAGCTCCTCGCCGGTCTGGGACCACCTCTTCATCAATCGCTCGACCTCAGCGAGAGTGAACACCGTCGCGCTCCAGCGGGAGCCGTCTGCAGCCAGCCGCACCTCGACGTCAACGTTGCAGACGGCATCCAGATCCTCGCCCGCGCTGGGCAAGAACGACGCCTCGAACTGCTCTGTGCGGACGCGGTACCAAGGTTCATCCCAGCCCTGGTCGACCTCGTTGCCTGTGTTGGTCATCCGGGGAGTATCTCGGTCCGCCTAGATGTACTCAAATGGGCCTTCCTGCTTGCGCATCGCGTCAACGGCTCTGGTACCGGATCATGCGACGGAGACTGGTGCGGGCGGCGGCGAGGTCGCCTTCAAGCTCGGCGACTCGCTGCTGGAGTTCCGCGTTCTGGGTGGTCGCCTGCCGTTCCGCGGTGGACAGGCGCAGGTTCTCCTCGGTGAGCTCATTGACGCGGTCGACCAGATCGTGGTTGCTGAGCTGTTCGACCTGCTGCCCGAGGTGAACACGGGCCTGTTGCCTCAGCTGGTCGTTCTCGGTCCGGAGCCGCTTGATTTCCTGGCGGGCGAGAAGCAGGTCGGTCTGCTCGCTGGCGGTAGAGACCTTCCGTCCGCTCTGCTGGTCGTGGTGGCTATGGGCGGCCTGACGGGCCCGCGCCTGGTCGATGCGTTCACGCAGGCCAGGGGCATAGACGAGCCAGCTGGAGACGCCCGCCTCGCGGGCGACCGTGGCGAAGGTGATGCGCCGGTTGTCGTGGAGCATGTCCTGGACGGCTTTGAGGACGCGTCCGCGTTTGTCGGCGCTGTCCCGCTGGCGTGCGGCTTTGAGGATCTCCGCGGGTGTCCTGGAGGGCTTCATGGATGTCTCAGCTGGGGATCGGGGCTCTCCTTGCTGGCTCTGCTCACGAGAGACACGACAGCGTTTCTCCAGGGATTCGGGAGGCACCTGGACCCTGGGCAGGGCACATTTGTTCACGAGTTCTGGCAGCAGGCGGAGACTGGTCCGCCGGCAGTGTGCGCCGTGCCTGTTCGATTGCGAGGATCCTTGGCTCGCGGGGTTGAAGTTGCCGTTGCGGCAGCTTCTACCGTCGCGACCAGGGCCGGAGAAACCGGCCCGGCGACACACGTGCAGGGAGTCGTGATGGACTGGCCGATCGAGGAGGTCGCCCGGATGTCGGGCGTCACCGCCCGGACTCTGCGCCATTACGGCGAGACGGGCCTGCTGCCGCCGGCTCGGATCGGGGCCAGCGGGCGCCGCTACTACGAGGAGTACCAGCTCCTGCGGCTGCAACAGATCCTCGTGTTGCGGGCGCTGGACGTCGGGGTGCCGGAGATCGGCCGGATCCTGTCGGAACAGGTAGATGAGGTGGATGCCCTGCGGGGTCACCGCCGGCGCCTCCTCGCGGAACGGGACCGGCTCGACACACTGGCCGGCACCGTTTCCCGCACGATCGCCGAACTGGAGCAGTCCAGGAAGGACGGCAACCCCATGACCATCAACCGCCCGGAGAACCTCTTCGAGGGTGTTCAGCCCTCCCAGTACAAGGAGAACATGAGCGACTTCCCCGACCTCGCCAAAGAGGTCGGGCGACGTGCCGGCGCGATGAGCCAGTCCGACGCGGACGCCGCGCACCGTGAGCGCACCGCGCAGATGATCCGGCTGGCCGAACTCATGGCGGCAGGCCACCCGGCCGACGCCGACCCGGTCCAGGCCGAGATCGATTCCCAGTACCGGGCACTGACCGCACTGCGCGCTGTCTCCGCCGAGGACTACCGGGCCATCGGGCGCTCCGTCGTCGACAACGAGACGTGGCGGGCAGCATACGAGGCTGTCATTCCTGGCCTGGCGGCGTACCAGCGCGACGCCATCGAGGCGTACGCGGCCGCCAGGCTGAACTGAGACACGACCAGCCGCCATCCGGGAAAGCCCGATGGCGGCTGGTCGTGTCACGGCGAGCTAGCGATGTTCGATACACAACAAGCGACAGATCAGAACGGTAGATAACCATCGTGGTGGTCGCGTACATCGAGACCTGACCCGCCGGCCGCGCCTGCGGCCGCACCGGAACGCAGCGCCCCGGAACCGCCCGTCCGGGGCGCTGCTGCGTCCCCGGCCGCCGACGGCTCCGCCGGGTTCGAAGACGGGTGTGATCGACGGGACCGTCGTCTTCACCGTTGAGTTCAGCACCGGCACCTGGTGCACCGGTTGCTGCTCCTGGTGCTGCTCTTCGTGGTAGTGCCGGTTGGGCAGCGCTGCTCTGCTGGCCGGGGTGCTGCGTGGTGCCGGAGAGCGTTGACACTAGGACTGCTCGGCCCGGGCGGGACAAGGGTGCTGCTCGTGCAGCCCGGTGCAGCGGCCTGGGTGCTGCGAGCAGCAGCTCCTTCTCGTCCTGGTCCTGCTGCCTGTGCACCCGGGCCGTTGCAGCGGAGCAGCACGGTCGGCTCCGCGCCCGGGGCAGCGCCGTGGTCCCTGGCCGGGCGGACCGCCGAAAGAGGCCCGGAGTGCTGCCGCCGCACGGCATAGTGCAGGGGGTGACCACCACTGCGGATCTGCTCGATTTACCAGCCCGTCGGCGCCGCCACGCGCGATTCATCGCCGCCCTCACCACGATGATCGGTGCCTGCGCGTCGTCCGCCGGCGACGTGTACGGCCCGATCTCCCAGGCGGACTCCGGACAGGACGCCGTGCCCGTCTCCCTGCTGCAGTGCGTGCAGCTCAGCCTGTCCGCGCAGCTCTTGCTGGACCTGGCGGTGGAGGAGGACGCGGCCCGCTGGCCGGAGGACGTCAGGCCAGCTCGGGCCGTGCCCCGCCGTACGTTCGCCGAGAGGTGCGCCGAGTTCGGGCCGCAGCGGGCGGTGAAAGGGGGCGCGCCGGTGCCTCGGTCCGTCGGCGCGGTCCCGGCGCACAGAGTGCCGTCGGAGGGCAGGGCGCTGTTCGAGGTTGGAACCCTGGTCTGCGAGCGGTGGACGGACGATCCTCAACAGGCCATCGCCCGGGTGGAGGAGGCCGTCGCCACCGGCGCGTTCACCGCGGGCGAGATCCTCGACGAGGCCGCCGACTGCGCGGTGACGGTCGGACTGCTGACGCTGGACGGCGCGCGGGGACAGAGCGATCCGAGCATGGCGGCGGAGCACTGCCTCCTCGCTGTCCGGCACTTCGCCGTCGCGGTCGCCCTGGCCAGCGCCGACCTCGACATCGACATCCCACACCACCGGACCCGCGCCAGGGAGACCGGCCTCCGGGACGCTCGGAGCGGATAGCCGGCCACGCCTCCAGTCCCTGCCGATGCGGCCGAGAAGCGCTGGACGCCCCCTCCTCAACCGGCAGCACCAGGGGCAGCAGCTCGGCGACGCCCTGGTCCTGCTGCTTGCGCGCAGTACTGGAGCAGCGGATCAGCACGGCCGGTGCTCCGGGGTCGCTCAAACAGGTCGCACTTGCGGTTTCCCCTGGCGGGGAACGATGTACGCGCGTTCCCTGCGGGCGGACGGCGGTGTAGGCGAGCTGGAGCCAGCCGTTCTCGGCGGGCCGGCCGATGCTGCGCGAAGGGCTGGTGGTGCTCAAGCCGGCCCGCCTGCTCACGACAGCGGTGCCGGACCCTGCGGGCGGGTGCGGCACCGCTGTCGTGAGGCGGGGGATCAGGCTCAGCCGACGGCGTGAAGTGAGTTGCGGCGCTTGGCGTCGGCGGCCTTCTTCGCCGCTGCTGCCGCAGCCCGCTTCTTGCGCTGCTCGGCGAGCTGGTCCTGGTAGGCCGTGACGGCCTTGTGGTAGTTCGCCACGTAGTTCCTGCTGTCCAGGCGGTCCGCTTTCGGCATCATCTTGACGGCGTCGTGGGCGTCCTCGGGGGAGGAGTAGCCAGCCAGCATGGGATTGATCTGGTAGACGCCGTTGCGGACCTTCTTGACGAGTTTGGCCAGCTCTAGGCTGCGCAGTGCGGCGTTCACGCTGGGGCGGCTCAACCCGAGCAGTTCACCGAGGGTGGCCTGGTCCATCGCGATACGCCCTCCAGGCTCGCTGAGCGCCCGGAGCTTGAGGAGGGCGCGGTAAGCCGCGGGGGGCAGATCCAGGTCCGAGAGAAGGCCGTCGGCGTTGGTCGCCGCCCACTTCATGCCGCTCACTGAGCTGTTCCCCTCTCCTGGCGCTGCGCGCGGGCAAGCCGGCGGGCAGCGCGGTCTTCGACCCTCTTGGTCCTCAGGGCCTCGATCTCTTCGCGCATGTGCTCCAGCGACGGGAAGCGCACCAGGTCGGGCAGGCTTTCGTCTCTGCGGATCTTCGAGATCATCTTGTCTTGGTCGACCTGAACATAGTCGGCTTCGACGAGTTCTGTGCCTGGGATGAACTCTGCTACACGGTACGAGTAGGGCGGGTTGAACTGGTAGATGCCCCGGCGGACCTTGAAGACGATGCCGTGAGACATGATTTCACCGAGGGCCTCATTGATCTTCCCTCGGTGCACGTCCAAGACCGTGGACATCTCTTCCTGAGTCAGCCGGATCTGCCCGCCGGCCTTCTGGCAGGCGATCATCAACAGGATCAGCCGCAGCGGCAGGGCCTCACGGAAGTACTGCGCGATCAGGAAGAAGAACTCCAGCGAGTCCATCGAGAACGCCTTAGGGCGCTCCGGGGTGTCGTAGAACTCCAGTTGCTTACGCTCGCTGCTCAGCGACAGCTTCCGGCGGGGGTAGCGGCGGGCGACCGAGTCCAGGTCCTCCACCGGCTCGACCGGCCGGGACCACGCCCGCACCTCATCATCGGCGGGCAGCTGCGGGCGCGGCGCCCGCTTCGGTGCGGGACGGCGGCGCTGCGGCTCGGATGACACGAGGCTGCTCTCCACTTCGCTGATCTTGGACGGCAGCAGTATGTCAGCCTCACCGACACTTATGTCGGCCACGCTGACATTCCCGCGTGTTGTGTCCCCTCAGGGGGGACACAACTCCACCTCCGAACCCTCAGCGGACCGGCTGACGGGACACTCTTCGAATGTCGGCCTCGCTGACGTTTCGCCCTTCAAAGTGT